>LNBW01000001.1 GCA_001567255.1 Bacteroidetes bacterium OLB9
TAGAGGTAGTATAGCCGGTCGCATAAAATTATATTTCATACTAAGTCTATGATCAATTTGATGAATAAAGGTGCAAAGGTCTTAAATTTAAGTTCCATTTTTTTGATTAGCTGTGCAAATTTAATGTTAATATGCAGCAACTGAAAAGGCTAACAAGGCTTTAGGCTGATGGTCATAGCATTAAAAGCAGCAGTTGAAAAGGCTATTTTTTCGTAGTAGAACTAATTTTCTTATTAGATGCAGACAAAATGCGTTCCTGCTGATCAATACTTTCATTATGAATGGCCTTGACTATATCCGTGATGAACTCAATGCCTAATCCGTATTGTCTGGCACTGTCCACATATTTTTGAAATATTTCTTTCCATCGCTCTGCTTGCAAAATCGTCATTCTTTTATCTTTTTTGTAATTGCCTATAGCTTGGACCACCTGCATTCTAGAGGCTAGAATAGACACAATCTCTTCATCAATGAGATCAATCTGACCTCGAAAATGCTCAAGTATGGGGTCTATGCCGGATTGTGCGGCCTGCGGATCGCGAAATACCAAATTGTCGATCATAGCAGCATACGCTTCGGGCGTGACTTGCTGCTCGGCATCACTCCAGGCTTTATCAGGAGTGATATGGCTTTCTATCATCAAGCCATCAAAATTCAAATCGAGCGCTTTTTGGGCTACTTGCTGTAACATAGTACGATTGCCACAGATGTGGCTTGGATCACATATCATCAGTACGTCTGGCATTTCAGTCTTAAAGTCGATCGCTATCTGCCACTGCGGACGATTACGGTAGATCTTCTCACCGGTAAATGAAAACCCTCTATGAATGGCGCCAATATGCGTCAGGCCAGCTTTCAATAGCCGCTCCATACCACCAAGCCACAAATTGAGGTCAGGATTGATAGGGTTTTTTAGCAAAATAGGCTGATCTATTCCTTTTAAAGCATCAGCTATCTCTTGCACAGCAAATGGATTGGCCGTGGTGCGTGCACCGATCCACATTATGTCAATACCTTGACGCAGACACATCTCTACATGCGATGCTCTAGCTACCTCTACCATTACCGGTAATCCGGTTTCTTCTTTGACTGTCTTTAGCCATGATAACCCAATCTCGCCGATACCTTCAAATGAACCGGGTCGTGTTCGAGGTTTCCATATGCCTGCTCTAAATACATCAACACTGCCGGTATTTTTCAACCTCAACGCTGTCTCAATAACTTGGCCCTCGGTTTCTGCACTGCAGGGACCGGATATAAATGTATGTTTTTTATTAGGAGTGATCCAGTTCATCATTACTATATATCACAAGGTATGCATTTATACAATATAATGGAGCGTGAGGTTTAAAAATTGTGAAGATAAATGTATGTTGATTTATATTTACTCGTGAATTACTAGATTTTTACTGAAGTAGAAAGGAAGTAAGGTTTTAGTAAAAGTGGATGGTTCATGGTTTGTTTATACCTATATTGAAGGGATTGATTACACTCATATAAGTGATGGAATGGGTGCAGAAGACATTTATATTTCTAGCATTTTTATTGGCAGCTTCAATTACGTATTAAAAATCAGGTGTCACTATATTTTGTTGTCAATATTAGATTTGAAAAGAATAGGAACATGGTTTATGTTAAAATGAATAGAATTAATCTATTTTTTTTTCTCAAGAGGCTGAAGTTATGATACAACTACAGATTTGTTGAAATAGATGATAGGGCACAATCAGGAGGAGTCGTGATTTGAACAAATCTATTCAATATCGATCATTCACCCATTACTGTTAAAATATTACTACTAGCCCATTTCAACATATTAATAAAATTTATATCTTTGCATAACTAAAGCATTTTATTCATTTGCAACCTGAATCAGTCATACACATTGAAAATGCCGATATTTGGCAGGGAGATCACCTCGTTTTGAAAAATGTCAATTTCAGGCTTGCTCCTGCAGAGACATGCTACATCATCGGTAAGTCAGGTAGTGGCAAGTCCAGTCTGCTCAAAACGATCTACGCTTCGCTCCCACTCAAATCCGGTAAAGGAACCGTAGCTGGCTTTAATCTGCACGACCTGAAAAACGATGATATTCCGTTACTTAGGCGTAAACTGGGCATGGTTTTTCAAGATTTCATCATCTTTGAAGACTGGACAGTAGGCCGTAACTTATGGTACATTCTGGAAGCTACTGGATGGAAAGATAGGGCTAAAATGACGGCACGAGTTCTTCAGGTTTTAGATATGGTCGGCCTTAATGGTTATGAGAAGAAAGCTATCAATGCGCTCTCAGGCGGTCAGCAACAGAAGGTCATCATCGCACGTGCATTGCTCAACAATCCACCGATCATCATCGCCGACGAACCTACAGGCAACCTCGATCCAGGCGCTAGTGATGAGATTTTATATCTATTGTCAGGTTTGGCAAGAGAACATGGTACTTCCATCCTCATCGCCACCCATGACTATCGACTGATTCAGAAATTTCCAGAGCGTATCTTTAAATGTGAAGATGGTCGATTTATGGAGATGAATTGACCTTTTTTAGGAAATTCTACAAAAACTTTTACTTTTTATTATCTATGAGTTTTTGCAAAAATGGCGAGGCAAAAATAAAATCGTGTAGAATTTCATTACTGTGATTGAGTACCTGATCTTTATTGCCTTTCCAGGCTAAATGGCCTTGATGTAACAGACAGATATTTTCGCCGATTTCCATCACAGAGTTCATATCATGTGTATTGATTACCGTTGTGATATTATGGTCTTTGGTCAGACTAGAGATCAACTCATCTATAGTGATGGATGTCTGAGGATCAAGACCGGAATTGGGTTCGTCGCACAGCAAGTATTTTGGATTAAGTACGATTGCTCTTGCTATACCAACTCGTTTTTGCATTCCTCCGGATAGTTCAGAAGGGAATTTTTTATTGATACCTTCAAGGCTGACACGCTCCAGACAGTAATTGACTCTGTCGATTTTTTCTTTATGCGTTTGTTTTGTAAACATATCTAGTGGAAACTTAATGTTCTGCTCCACCGTCATTGAGTCAAACAGCGCACTACCCTGGAAGAGCATCCCTACCTGCATACGCAGCTTTCTAAGCTCTTCTTTACTGGCTGTTACTAGATTTGTATCGCCATACCACACATGGCCTGATTCGGGTTTGAAGAGCCCAACCAGGATTTTTAATAGGACCGTCTTTCCAGAACCTGATTTACCGATGATTAGGTTGGTCTTTCCTTGTTCAAACACAAAATCAATACCTTTCAGTACTTCATGATCTCCAAAACGCTTGTAAATACCTTCTGCTCTAATCATATATTAGGCTGTTAATACAATTGCAATTACATAATCTGCCAGCAAAATGAGGATATTACTATACACCACTGCACGGGTACTGGCTTCGCCTAGCTCAATGCTGCCTCCTTTGACAAAATAACCCTGATAGCACGATACACTCGTGAGAATATAACCAAAGACCACTGCTTTGACCAGCATTATGAAGACATTGTAAGGTTCAAAAAAGGATCGAATACCTTTGATGAAGTCTGAGGAGGTAAAAAGTCCGACCGGTACACTTGCTATATATGCACCTGCAATCCCGATGATAGCCGATGCGCAAACCAGCACAGGTACCATGAGCAATGCTGCGATGACTTTGGGCATCACCAAATAAGCAGAAGTATTGACACCCATGATTTCCATCGCATCAATGTGTTCCTTCTGACGCATCCCACCCAGCTCTGCTGCCATATTACTCCCGACCTTGCCGGCTAGAACCAGACATGTTATCGTTGGCGCCAGCTCGATGATTTCCATGTCGCGCACGATGTATCCGATATAATAGGCAGGTATAAGGGTGCCTGTCATCTGGTAAGAAAACTGTACTGCCGTCACAGCCCCGATAAATATTGAAATTAGAAACACAATCGGAAATGACCCGATCCCGATATCATACATCTGACGTATCGTCTCTTTATAGTACATTTTACCATTTTCAGGTCGGCGATAAATCTGCCCCTGCCACTGGATAAAATTCCCAAAATGATGAAAAATGTTGAAATTCATTTCCTTATTGATTGCTGACTAAAGCCGGCTTTTGTACATAATAGAAATAATATGGGCATCACCCGTTGGGTCGCTATGTTTCATGGCTCACCTTTCGGTTCGGCCCTATGGGCTTACTCCTTACAGTCGTCACCATTGCACAGCGCTGATGCAAATTATGTAGATTTCAAAAGCAAGTTGTGTCAATTGTTGTGCAAAAATAAACGATATTCTTAACTTTTAACCTATTCAAAATGTTTATCTCTTGCTTTTCTATAATAAAAGTAACTTATTAAAGTCAAATTAATATGAATGTTGTTATCACCGGAGCAACAAAAGGATTAGGCAGAGCACTTGCGATCAAGTTTGCTTCACACGGTCATTCGCTAGCCATCTGTTCACGCCACTTAGATGATTTACGTGATTTTAAATCTGAATTATTGCATCTTTCTCCATCCATTGATGTTTTGATAGCGGCGGTTGATATCAGTCGAAAAGAGGAAGTGCAACGTTTTGGTCAAGAGGTTAAACAACATTTTGGTGTGGTCGATGTACTGATTAATAATGGTGGTATTTTTATTCCTGGAGCCATTAGCACCGAAGCAGATGGCCAGATGGAACGTATGATGGAAACTAATCTTTATAGTGCCTACTATCTCACACGCGCTTTACTACCATGTATGATATCATCAGAGCAACCTCATATTTTTAACATGTGCAGTATTGCTAGTTTTATGGCCTATCCCAATGGTGGATCGTACACCCTATCTAAGTTTGCACTGCTGGGTTTTTCTAAAGTACTCCGCGAAGAGATGAAAACTAAAGGTATCAAAGTCACTGCTATCATGCCGGGCGCTACCTGGACTCATTCCTGGGAAGGTGCCGATTATCCAGAAGATCGCTTGATGCAGCCGGAAGACGTCGCTGATACGGTGTGGGCTGCATACCAGTTGGGGCCATCTGCTGTGGTTGAAGAAATCATTATTCGACCTCAGCTCGGTGATTTGTAGGGTGTAAGATGATCGGTTAAAGGGCTAATCATATTGATTTGACCATATAAAAGCCAATGCTACGCAGAAGCCATATATATTATTCCTAAATTGAGGAATGAGAGTTATATGCTTATTGCATTGTATAAATGCGGATAAAATGGAGGAATGGAGCATCCTGACCCCAATTTTTTAGTGATCTGAATTGCTTTTTCCATTTTGTAACGAAGTAGCTAATAGGGATGATCTAGTCAAAACTTTGATATCTATTGGTATCTATCATTCATAAATACATCGGTTAAAAGGTTGGAATTGCACAAACAGATGATAAATTACATATGAAATATGCACAATAGCTGGTTACGCTCACTTTCACTTTCCGCTGTTAAAATAATTCTTACTCATTTTTGTACACTATTTTCAACATTTCTGCGTCTATATTAGGGTAGGTACTATAGAACACAATAATTTTTGACCACGACAGCATGAAAAATCGATTTTTTACTTATACTTTTTGTTGTGTAATTGCTCTATCTCTGATTGCTGGGCAAAATCTCAATGCTCAAATGTATAATACAGTGGCAGGGATCCGCATAGGCGATGATTTTGGTATATCAGCAGCACAACGTATTGCTGATAAAACCACTATTGACTTAACGGTGCAGCCGGGAACATTTGCGGGAAGACAACTGGCCATGTTGATGGTTAAGCAACACTCATCATTATTGACCAAAAGACTCAACTTTTTTTTGGGTGGTGGTTTATATGCTCGAAATATTGAGACCATTGTTAATGATGCGTCTGTATTCAACAAAACAGCTGGTGTAGGTTTTACCTTAGGTGGAGAACTTACACTTGGCAATTTGAGTATTGCGGCTGATTATGTGCCGCTGGTATATTTTGGTGGAAATGACAGCCACAGACGATTTACCACTACATCAGGGTTGAGCTTGAGGTATGTATTTGTACATCGACCAACCAAAACAAAGACCTTCTTCCAAAAACTCTTTAAAAAGAAAAAATAACGCCCAATATGCCGGTTGTTTGACAAAGATGCATCAGATAATTAATCCAAATGATTTAGGAATTATTTTGTAAATTTGTTATGTTACCATTTATAATCATGTAAATTGGATGTTATGAGACAATGTTAGTTTTAATTTTGACGACTTTAGCAACTTACTCTATGAGGGCACAGGAAAATGCAATCATTTATGTAGGAGATCCGATGTGCTCATGGTGTTATGGCTTTGCACCGGAACTGGATAAGGTCAAGGCCGCATTTCCTAATACACACTTTGAGATGATCATGGGCGGATTACGTGCACATGGTACCGAAACGATGGGCGACCTGAAGGACTTTCTAAAAGAACATTGGATGGAAATTGCTCAACTTACAGCTCAGCCATTCAAATACGATATCCTGGATCAGTCTGAGCTTGTCTATGATACTGAGCCGGCATGTAGAGCGGTGATGGTTGTAGGTCAGCTTAAACCCGAGTCTATGTATGAATATTTTAAGGCTGTACAACGCTCGTTTTATGCTCAAAATAGACTGCCACAAGCGGATACTTATGCTCAGCTTGCAACACAATTTGGTATAGCAGCGTCTGATTTTATGGAAGCTTTTGATAGTGATGACTCAAAGGATGCTATTGATGAAGCTTTTAATAGGGCAGAAATTTTAGGTGTCAGAGGTTTTCCTACATTGATGGCCAGAATTGATGGTAATATGTATATGATTAGCAATGGTTTTCTCAAAGCAGATAAGATTATTAAGTTACTGAAAGACCTCGGTATGAATTGATTAAAAGAATAGATTCCAGTCACCTTGGATTTTAATATGTTGATTATTCAAAGGTATAAGCCATTCCGGCTATTTAACGGTATCGGCTAATCGCTTTGAATGAATTTTAATATCTGGATTAAGTAAAATATTGCTCGATTAAAACGAGCTATTTTACATCTTTAGGAGAATGGAATGTATCGATTTTCATCTTTCTTGAAACAGTTTTTGCAAAAAATATATAAGTATGGCCTAGCAAGAACCCTGTAGATACATGCTAAACCCAAATTACGCATTTGAAATTTACTACATGAAAATGTTGCTTCAAGTCTATACCAGTATTTGTTTTTCTGTCCTCGACAAAGTAAAACTATGCTTGCGGAATAAAAAACGCCGTGCCTCATAGCGATTTAGTATCATTCCTCTTCGGAACAAAACCTAATGAGTAAAATGGGTTAAAAAAATCATCTTACAGTATGTCAGAATTTAACAGTACGTCCCTGATAAAGCTTGATATTATAGGCGATTAGTCTTGTCAGTTACGTCCGTAGGTCATTTGGTTATGTAAAATTTTGAGTTATCTTTGACCTTTAATTTTCGATATAGATGAAAAGCTTTCTTCCTGCCTTATTAGGTTTAATCTTGTTTTCGCTGACTTCTTGTAAGACGCAAAGGGTAGTCCATACAGCTAAGGATGAGCAGATGACATCATCTGAAGTGCGTGTGATTCATGATGTAGCACTCAATGGTAAGATTTATTCAGCTATGTGGCAGCAGAATGCCGGTGAATTTAGAGCATTGTGCTATCAAGCTTACAATGCTGCTAGGATGTCGCTTGATTTGGAGTTGCAAAAAGCGCATACAAGACCGCTGGCTATAATTACTGATGTGGATGAAACATTTCTAGATAATTCACCTTATGCTGTTACCCAGGCACAAAGAGGCAATGAGTTTGACCTGGAGTCATGGATGGATTGGACATCGAAGGGAAGTGCATTACCGCTGGCAGGGTCAAATGAGTTTTTCAATTATGCAGCTTCAAAAGGAGTATCTATATTTTATATAACTAATAGAGATATTCGGGAAAAAGAAGGAACACTCAAAAATCTGATTAACCTTGAATTTCCATTTGCGGATGAAGAACACTTGATGCTACTGACCGACACGTCCAATAAGGAAGCAAGAAGACGGAAAATACTGGAAAATTACGAAGTAATCATGTATTTGGGTGATAACCTTGGAGATTTTGCTGAAGTTTTTTATAAGCAACCTCAGGCAGTGCGCAATCAAAAAGTCAACGAACTGTCAAAATTATTTGGTGTTCGTTTTATTGTTTTGCCTAATTCCGGTTATGGCGATTGGGAAACTTCATTGCCGACCTTTAATCCTAAGGCTTCACCTTCTGAAAAAGACAAAGCCATTATGCACAATTTAAGAGGCTATTGATCTTTTTCTCTTAAAATATTTTTAATATCATAACCGCTCAACACCGTCTTTTATCGGCAATCCTGCCCGATTACAAGGTGAAATGTTAATTCTGTTTTAAAACTGAATGGTTTTGAATCTTTTGATCTTCTAAACCGGTTTTCAGTACAGATAGCAATTAAGAGATGTTCAGACATTTATTCATATTAGTTTTTTTTAGTATTCTGACCACAGTGGACTTGATGGGGCAGAACATTATTCGATGGAATACCTGGGAAGAAACGATAGACAAGGCACAGAAGAATAAAAAGATGATAATAGTCGATGTTTATACCGACTGGTGTGGGTGGTGTAAGCGTATGGAAAAGATGACTTTTTCTGAAAATCACATAGCTAAGTACATTAATGACCATTTCTATGCTGTCAAGTTTAATGCTGAAATGAAAGATCCTATAGTGCTAAAAGGCAAAGAATATCGATATGTTAAAAATGGTAAACGGGGTTACCATGAGTTGGCTTTGGCCTTATTGCAAGGTCGCCTGAGCTATCCTTCTATTGTCTTTATGGATGAAAACTTCAATGTTATCCAGGCTATTCCGGGTTTTCAGAGTTCTGAAGATTTTGAGAAGATGATTGCCTATTTTGCTACTAATAGTCACAAAACTACGCCCTGGAATCGGTTTGAAAGCGCATACAACCGCGCAACTTACTTTACCCAGGAGTAAACGTGGACTTTTATAGATATTCGAGAGATTTTAAATCTGTTTCAATATTTTTGAGAGCAGACTGATCATCTGCAAAAAATATCAACCATCCGATAGTTGAAATTACAACAGCCACACCTAGTGCAATCCAAAACGAAAATTGTTGATTGCTTCCTGTTATAATGTCTGAAATAAAGACCATCATCATTGGAAAAAAGAGGATATAAGCTAGTTTTACTGCTGTATAGCGCATTTCTTTTAAATGAAACCCTTCCCAAAGATATTTGTCAAACTGATTTTTATATTCGGTGAGCTTTAGTGTTTCTGCGGTGAGTCGCTTTCTAATAAATATAAAGTATCCAAGACCCAGAAGTATGCAAACCAGTGACAATATGGTTCCGAAACGGATAAAATGATACAATGAGACGGCTGAGAAGGTAATCATCAGTGCATTGAACATGATTACGTATTCTTTCTTATCTGTATCTTCCTTCATTTTGCGGATGAGTTCTATGCGCTTGGCCTCACCGGGAGATAGTGTAGGTTTCTTAGGCGTAAATGGTGCATCATGTTCCTCAATGATTTGCTGAATACGGTGCGTTTTATCTTCGCGGATGAAAGGACTGTGATCTTCTGACATAACACTTGAATTTATACAGTGCAAAATTAATACATATTATTAATATTTAGCATATTTCAGATATTGATTTTAAATTATTTATAATATTTATTGAATTAACTCTTCGTAGCGGCTATGGTTAGGATTGAAATGGATGCAGGAGAGGCACTCATGATTTTATGGCAGCAAGCCTCTAGTGTAGCGCCGGTGGTCACTACATCATCTACAATCAATACATGACGTAGGTGTACTAGTTCAGGTCTTTTGCAGACAAAGACATCGGACACATTTTCTACTCTTTCAGATCTAGTCTTACCTGTTTGTGACTCATTGGCTATGGTCTTGATGAGTACATCTTCATGAAACGGAATATTGCAAGTTTTACCTACACTTTGACCGAATACACTGCTTTGGTTATAGCCTCTTTTCTGCTGTTTTTTATAGTGGATTGGAACCGGAATGATGATGTCTGGCTGTAAGAAAAGTGTTGACGTTGATAGTCGTTGACCTGCTAAAACACCGAGTATTTCTCCTATTTCCTTATTACCTGTATATTTCAATCTGTGTAGCATATGCTGTACCATGCTGCCTTGTCTGAAAGTCAACAAAGCGGCTCCATGATGTAGAGGTATCCTACCATAAAAGTGCTTCATCACTGTATTGTCTTTAATTTTAAAGTGATCTGAAAATGGGAGATCGTGCAGACATTGTACGCAAAACCAAGCATCTTGAGACCTGGATTCCCGATTGCAGGCGAGGCATAAATCAGGAAACAAGCTACGGAACAAATCCTGAAATAAAGATGATATTTGAGTGAAGTATATCATGGCCATCAGCTGATTGAAAAGGAATATAATTAGCGTTGCATTTTTATGGTATTGTATATTTTTATCAAAAGGCTCTTTCTAATGGTAACACATTTATCACTGATATAATTGCAAAATAAAGTGAAATAATATCTTTAAGTTATGTACTTTTGTCGGCTTATCTAAAATTATTGAAAATGAAGCGATTATCATTGAGTTTTTGGATTGTTATTCTAATGGTTTCTTTATGGTCATGTAGCACCAAAAAGGAAATGGTTACAGATATGGTTTATGCTGATGAAGGACTAGCAGGAAGATTGCTGGATTCTGTCGATGTTTATCCCTCTGATGATGAAGAATATGCTGAAGATATCTCAGAACCTAAAGTGTACCAGCCTTCAGCAACGATGACTTATGATATAATCAATACCAAGCTTGATTTGAAATTTGACTGGGCAAAGCGTTATGTATTAGGAAAAGCCACTCTTCAGTTAAAACCATATTTCAAACCGATAGATAGCCTCAGTTTAGATGCTGTTGGCTTTGATATTCATGAGGTAAAACTCAATAATCGACCTATTCAGTACAAATACGATGGGAATCAGATGACGGTATATTTACCTAAAACTTTTACTAGAAGAGATACTTTTGTGGTCTTTATTGACTATACCGCAAAGCCGGATGAAAATAGTATTTCAGGCAGTGAAGCTATCAGTTCTAATAAAGGATTGTTCTTTATTAATCCTGATAGTTCTGATCCTGATATGCCGCGACAAATATGGACACAAGGAGAATCACAGAACAATAGCCGATGGTTTCCTACTTTTGACAGGCCTAATGAACGATTTTCACAGGAGATTACACTGACAGTGGATGATAAGTATAAAACGCTATCTAACGGTCTTTTAGTTAGTTCTGTGAAGCATGCTGACGGTACACGTACCGACCACTGGAAGCAAGACAAACCCCATGCTCCTTATCTGGTAATGCTGGCTGTAGGTGATTTTCATGAAGATATTGACACTTGGAATGGTATCAAGCTCCACTATATGGTAGATAAAAACTATTCAAAATATGCTAAGCAGATATTCAATAATACGCCGGAGATGTTGTCATTTTTTAGTGAGAAGCTACAATATCCATATCCTTGGGATAAATATGCTCAGATAGCTGTCAAAGAATATGTATCAGGAGCTATGGAAAACACAGGTGCGGTGGTATTCGGTGATTTTGTTGAGAAAACCGCACGTGAGTTGATTGATAATGACAATGATCTCATTGTAGCGCATGAAATGTTTCACCACTGGTTTGGTGATCTTGTCACATGTGAAGACTGGTCTAATCTTACCCTTAATGAAGGTTTTGCTAACTATGCAGAGTATATGTGGTATGAGCATAAATACGGAAAAGATAGAGCGGATTTCCTCTTACTACAAGAAGCAGGTAATTTTTTTAGGGCAGTCACAGGAGGCAACCTACGCCCATTAATCAACTATTATTACACAGACAGAGAAAAAATGTTTGACGTACATAGTTATAGTAAGGGTGGGTTAGTTTTACATATGCTGAGAGCTTATGCAGGTGATGATGCTTTTTTTGCAGCATTGAATAAGTATCTTACTGATAATGCTTATTCAGCTGTTGAAATTGATGAATTGCGAATGGCATTTGAAGATACAATGGGGGAAGATCTACACTGGTTTTTTGATCAATGGTATCATTCCGAAGGTTATCCGATTATAGAAGCCGAATTTGCTTATGATACCTTGGCACAAACGATGAAGATAGAACTGAGTCAGGAAGGCAGTGAACAAACCTTTGATATGAAATTTAATCTTCCTTTTGAAGTCGCACTTTATGATGCTGACGGCGCTGTAACTTATCATCCAATACGGCTAACCGAAGGCCGGCAAACTTTTTATATCCATGACCTTAAGAACATACCGGTGACATTTGAACTGGATGGAAAAGATGCTGTGTTGGCCATCATTACTGACAATAAAACAGAAGAGCAAGAAAAAGAACTATTCTTAAAATCAGGTCACCTCAGAGATCGAATCAGCGCCTTTAGCTCATTAGGTGAAAATACAGCCAGTGTCTTAGATGCGGCACTCAATGATGATTTTTATTACATCAGACAGATGGCTATCAACTCTATTCCTGAAGAAAAGATGGGACAGTATATAGATATTTTGCAGAATATGGTGCTGACAGATAAGCATGCTGATGTAAGAATGGAAGCGCTCGTTAAGCTTGCAGAGTATGCTGACTACGATGTGTTACCTCTGTGCAAAATAGTAGTGAATTCTGAACCAGCATATCCTGCTCTTGAAGTGGCACTCTCTATTTTGGGTGATGCTGAGCCTGAAATGCGTTCACATTATTTTAATCAATATAAAAATGATGATTCTAATGCTTTGACTGCTTTAATGGTTACTTTTATGGAAGATGCCACTCCTGAGCATATGGACTATCTTGAGACAAAAGCTAAAACTATCAGCGGAGAGCATATTTTTAACTTTTATCAGGCTTATGGCCACTTTATGAGTGACAAAGATTTAAAAACTGTTGAAAGGGCAGTTGATTTTAATAGTCAACTGATAAAATTACAGCCAGGTAATATGTATAAAATGTATGCAGTCATGATCTTTTTAAATCAATTAAAAGAAAATCTTGCATCAAGAGACCAGACAGATGAAGTCAAAGTGCTGATTGATAAAATTGACGGTATTTTAGCTGGCCTTTTTTTGATTGTTTTTACCTGAGTCCCTTTTTTGTATAATACTTTCAAAAGGCAGATTATAAACTTTCGTTCTGTGCCTTTGTTGGATTTAATAGAGATTATTTAATATATATAATTAATGGTATCTAAAGATAATTATGATATTTTATGGTTAGAAATATCATGATGATAATATATTGAATATATGAAAATATGGAAGTAAAGGTAAGATTGCTCAAGGAAGAAGATTATCATGGTTTGCGTGAAGCCATGGTTGCAGCATATGAGGGTTTTGGGTCTGTATGGCGAAAAGACAGTATTCATAAATTGCTCAATAAATTCCCAGACGGGCAGTTTTGTGTAGTAGTAGATGGCAAGGTAGCAGCATGTGCCCTATCTATCATTGTTGAATACAAACTATACGGCGATAACCATTCATATGAGGAAATAACTGGCAATTATACTTTTGATACGCACGACGATGATGGAGATGTGTTATACGGGATAGAGGTTTTTGTTGATCCGGAATTTCGTGGTTTGCGTCTGGCTAGAAGACTGTATGATGCACGTAAGGAATTGTGTGAAAAACTCAACCTCAAGGAAATTAAGGTTGGAGGACGTCTGCCAAACTACCACAAATACAGTAATGACATCACTCCTAAAGCATATATTGAAGGCGTCAGAAAAAAGGAGATTTTTGATCCGGTACTTAATTTTCAATTGTCAAATGATTTTCACGTAGTAAAGGTGCTTAAAAACTATCTACCCGGAGATGCGGCATCTGAAGAATATGCATGTTTGCTGGAGTGGAACAATATATACTATACGCGCAGGAAAAAGTCATTTAGCGAAAGCATCATTAGATTGGGTCTGGTGCAGTGGCAAATGCGGCCATTCATTGACGTAGATCAGTTTATGGAACAGGTAGAATATTTTGTAGATGTACTGAGTGGTTACCATTCAGATTTTGCACTTTTTCCTGAGTTTTTTAATGCGCCATTGCTTGCAGCTTATAATCATCTAGATACTCCCGAAGCATTGAGAGCGCTTGCTGGCCATACTGATGAGATCTTAAATCGGATTAGTGAGTTAGCTATTTCGCATAATATCAATATTATTACAGGTACACTTCCGGTAGTAGAAGATGATAAATTGTACAATGTAGCTTACTTGCTACATCGCAATGGGCAGCGTGATGAATACAAAAAAATTCATATTACACCGTATGAAGTAAAGTATCATGGATTTTCAGGTGGTGAGACTATTAAAGTCATTAATTCTGACTGTGGTAAAATCGGAATGTTGATATGTTACGATGTAGAATTTCCAGAACTAGCTAGACTACTTGCTCTTGACGGTATGCGAATTTTGTTTGTGCCATTTCATACCGATACTCAAAATGCCTATATGCGGGTAAGGAACTGCTCTATGGCGCGTGCGATAGAAAATGAATGTTATGTCGCTATTGCAGGAAGTGTGGGCAATTTGCCTGGTGTAAATAATATGGATATCCAGTTTGCACAAGCGGCCGTATTTACTCCATCGGATTTTGCATTTCCTACCAATGCCATCAAGGCAGAAGCAACACCTAACACGGAGATGACCCTTGTAGTTGATGTAGATCTGAATCTCTTGAGGGAGTTGCATCATTATGGCTCGGTACAGACGATCAAGGACAGACGAACCGACTTGTACGAAGTGAGAAGGTTGAAAAATTAAAAAATGGATTAATGACTTCTTCAGGCAAAACAGTAGTGGTTATTGGCGCTACAGGCGCAACAGGCTCAGCATTAGTGCACAAGTTGTTAGACCATCCAAAGGTCGATAAGGTCATAGCGCTTGTACGCCATCCAAAATTGGTCAGACACCCTAAACTACGTCAGGTGACTGTGGATTTTAACCACTTGGAGGACTATGCCAGTGAAATACGTGGTGATGTGGCTTTTTCTTGTTTGGGTACAACCTTAAAAGCAGCAGGAAGTAAAGAAAATCAGTGGATAGTGGATGTGGACTTTCAGTACCGCTTTGCTCAGGTTGCAGCCGATAACAGTGTGCCAGTTTTTGTCTTGGTCTCCAGTATCGGTGCAAATCCATCTTCAGCCATGTTTTATCCTCGTATGAAAGGTACACTGGAAGAGCAGATAAAAAACCTCCATTTTCAGCATACTATTATTTTTAGACCAGCACCTTTGGTTCGCCCCAGTACGGATAGAATAGGAGAAAAGCTAGGTGTCAAAGCGATGCAATGGATCAATCGTTTGGGTTTGCTTAAACATTACAGACCGATAAAGGTCTCCACCCTGGCTCGTTCGATGATCAGTGCTGCATTTCACCCCAATGAAAGGCTAAGTTATCTTGGTGTCAAGGAAATACTCGATTCTCAATGATAATGGAAGGTCGTCTCTTGATAGGTAGATCTGTTTAGCATTTATCTGATGTAAATTTGTACTCTCAATAGCTCATTTTACACAATGGCAAGGTTAATATTTTCTACTTTTATAGTTGAATAACTGCCAAACATTCTCAGCCTACCTTTGTTATTAAGTTTTGTGTTTAGCCATTAGCAAATTTTTAACATAGAGGTTTGTTTTTTTTAAGCCGAGATTAACAGTGCAGCTTGTGGTCATCACGTCTTAGTATTATCAAATCAAATTCAATTTTTAATCGTTTAAAAAGTAACGTTATGAGAATCTTTAGAAAAATCCAGCTTTTAATACTCTTTTCTGTATTTGCTTATGCAGCTAATGCTCAATATGCAGCAGGAGTGAAAATCGGTGTCAATTATGGTACTGCAGGAATTAAAGGTATTGCAGAGCAATTCCTACCTGATATCAGTGTTTATCCAGGTTTTGTGGCCGGTGCGATGGTCGAAATCCCTATGCAGAATGGATTTTCTTTTCGTCCTGAAGTCAATTTTGTTCAGAAAGGATTTATAGCAAAAGTATCTAAAGACGATCTAGATCTTTTCGGTATAAATACACCGGTGGGTGGAAAGTTGAAAACAAGGATGAACGACCTTGATGTGCCACTTTTGATTAAATACAGCAGAGGTTCTGATCTTGCTAAGTGGTATGTTATCGCCGGACCTAAAGTGGGTTTTTCTCTTGATGCTCATACTAGACCTGTAGCTACTGCTATTGTTGATATCAAATTGCCTAAGATCAATATTCCTGTTGATAGCGATTACTTTCAGAGATGGGAGATTGGTGGTATTATCGGTGTAGGTGGCGAAATCAAAGCTGGCCCTGGCAAAATATTCGGTGATGTACGTTATGATATGGGTTTCAATACCAAAGTACACAATACCATCATTGACTTCAAGACGACCAATCGAGCTTTTGGTTTGTCAGCGGGTTATGCATATCAGTTCTAATTTTTAAATTTTTCATTATACAAAAAGGAGAAAGTCTGTTTGCAGGCTTTCTCCTTTTTTTGTATTGTATAACATGAAAGACAGGTCTTAGAATCTTGTCTTATTGTTTTCCTATTCCATACTCCGCATTGACAAAATCAACCGTTTTCTCTGTCACATTTTTAGTAATCCAGGTCGTCTTTTTCTTTTTATCCTGCACTAATGTGCTTTGATACTCCATCATAGGACCCGAGGATACTTTGGACATATTATCGTTGTAAGTGGATGGCGTAAATCGGTTAAGGTAGGCTTCTGCCGTTTTGGACACATTGATAGGGAAGTTCTTTGCTATGTAAAATACAGTCTCTTCCTTGGAGGATGTGCCTCTATATTCATCACAGATATAACTTACTATTTTTTTAGTTTTACCTGTCTTAGCAAAGGTGTAATCATCTTTTTCTTCATCTTCACTTGCAGTAAAAGAATCCATAATGCCTTTGGTCAGCTTAGAAATATTAGACACAACCTGGGCAGATTTTATACCATCTTTATCTGTTTTATACATAATCATAGCATCTCGTTGCACATCAAAAACAACGAGCTGACTTTCTTTCTTGCTTTCGAGGCTTGCAAAACCTAAGATTGCATCTTTTTTAGAGTAGTAAAGTCGCACATTAGATTTGGACTTGTCATAATCTGTGATTTCTACTTCCTGCACAATATCAAAGGTGTATTTGTCAGGTAAGTCTGCCTTTTCATTCATGCTATTCAGAAAGTCATTGTAGGATTTGCCTACTTTATCCCAGTCAACACGCTCTCCATGCGCTACAGAATCCTGATATTTTTGTCGTAGGATGGAATCCATAGATACTTCGATTGGTCTGAATGCACGTTTTACAATTTCATCAGCGATGGCATCCACTACCTTATCTTCAATTCTTCTTTGTACCTGATCGAGTACACGTCCTAATATTTGTGCTTCTGCAGTTGAAAACATAAAAATAGAAATCAAGGCTAAGAAAATATGTTTAGTCATGAATGTTGTTTTAAATTTTTAATAGATGTTTGCAAATATAGAGAATTTAAAATAAAATCTACAATGATTCATAAGAATAGGCATAGGTATGAATTATAATAAAGGGTTTTCACGGAGGATTCTGCTAGGGGATTTTGCAGGGTGCAAACACTATTTTAATCTTTTTCTTTCAACACTACTTCCGTACCTTCTTGTGTCAGCATCGTATTAGGGAAAATTTGTTTTGCTTGACGTAGGAATTCGGTTTTATCCGCATATCTGGTGCTGTAATGTCCGAGGAGCAGAAGATCTACATCAGCTTTCCGAGCGATGTTTGCTGCATCCGATGTAGTACTGTGCATACGCTCAGCTGCTAGCTCTTGCATATCAGATAGATAGGTAGATTCGTGGTAGAGTGCATTTGCATTATTAATATATGGTATAATCGCCTCATCATACGCCGTATCAGAACAATAGGCATACCTTCGAATAGCATGTTTAGTAAAAAGTGCATCTTCTGGGTAAATTAGGTGCGACGGACGTTGCACCGGGTTGCCTTGCTTAAGTTGACGAATCTCATCGTAAGAAAGATGATACTCACTGATGAAATTTTGCCGGATATTCAATCTAGGTTTTTCACTTATCACATAGCCAAATGTAGGTATTCGGTGATGAAGTGGCACAGCTCTAACCTCTACCACATTGTCCTCATAAACAGGATTGTCAATGCTCGATATTTCTTTTACCACAATGTCAAACAAGAGATGAGAAACGGATAACCGGATTGTCGTTTCTACAAATTCTGCAATGCCCAGAGGTCCGATTATCGTCAGGCCATCCACGCGCTGAAAATGGGCATAAGACGTAAGCAGACCCGGCAATCCAAAGAGATGGTCTCCATGTAAGTGGCTTATAAATATAGCTTTGATTTTATTACGACGGATGTTATACTGCATCATTTTCATCTGCGTACCTTCCGCACAGTCTATTAGGTAGGAATGATGACCGACGGTTACCAATTGAGCGCTGGCGATGGTATTGAGTGCTGGCAGTGCAGCATTTGAACCCAGTATCTTTATTGTAAAATCCATAGAAAATTAACAAATGCTCATAATGAATGTTTATCTTAGGGCGTGCCACCAGCTACATTCTTCCGGCTGCTGTCGGGCTATCCGCTGTACTTCGTGCCGCTGCTATCCCTCACGCAACGGATGACTATTGTTCGATATTATTCCATACCTTAAATATCCACCAGCCTGAAACTAAAGCGACAATAAGTGCAATCAAGGTCTGCATGATCATACCATAAATAAGGTATCCCATGCCAAAAAGCAATGCATAAACGGCTATACATCCGAGAAACATCATCAGGAGTTCTGATACAAATTTACCTTGTGTGATATCTGTCTTTTGTAGTGCACCAGAGGCAATGCCACTTTGAATGACAGGTTTCCATCCGGCACTATGAGGTCGGATCTTCTTGTAGAAATTGATGAGCACTTGCTTATCAGTAGGTCGAGTAAAAATCGTAACTCCTATCCAGGCGATAGAAGTGATGAGCACACCTAAGATCATTTTTTCATGGCTCGCCATACCGTCTTTGACATAGAGTTCCATAATAAGTGCGACCACAAATGAAACGACCATCGCTGTGATTTCGCTGAGTGCATTGATGCGCCACCAGAACCACCTTAGGATGAATAAAAGCCCGGTGCCAGCCCCGATTTGGAGTAAAATGTCAAAAGAAGCTTTGGCGCTTGTCAGATAAAGCGAAAGTGCAGAAGCCAGAATCATCAGCAATACAGTACTGATTCTTGCTACTGCTACCAGTTCTTTTTCTGATGCTTTTGGCTTGTAAAATCTTTGATAGACATCATTGACAATATACGAACTGCCCCAGTTGAGATGGGTAGAAATAGTGGACATCAGTGCCGCAATCAAAGCAGCTATAACAAGTCCCATCAGTCCGGCAGGAAGGTAAGAAAGCATAGCCGGAAATCCCAGATCGTCTTTTACAAATGAAGCATCAATGGCTGGGAATCTTGCAGCGATATCACTTGCATTAGGAAATATGACAATCGAAGCAAAAGCTATCAGTATCCATGGCCACGGTCTAAGTGCATAGTGTGCTACATTAAAAAGTAAGGTAGCAATCACCGCGTTTTTCTCATCTTTGGCAGAGAGCATTCGCTGGGCAATATATCCACCACCTCCAGGTTCTGCGCCTGGGTACCAGACACTCCACCATTGGACTGCCAGTGGGATGATCAGTAAGGGTACAACGGTGCTCATATCGTCCATTCGGGGCAGAAAACTCATTTTGGATTGTACATTAGGATGTGAGAGCAACTGGTCTAAACCACCGATTTCTGGCATATTGACAATATATATGGCAGCCCATACCATACCTATCATCGCCAGTATAAACTGGAAGAAATCGGTATATAGTACACCTTTATATCCTCCTATGGCCGAATAAATAACCGTGATTATGGAAACAATGACAATGGTCTTGATGGCAGATAATCCTAGTAAAATGCCAGCTATTTTAATACCTGCTAGCATCACTGTTGCCATAATGACTACATTGAAAAATACGCCTAAATAGATGGCCCTAAAACCTCTTAGGAAACTAGCTTCTCGACCACTGTATCTTAGTTCATAAAATTCTAAGTCAGTAGTGATTTCTGATCTGCGCCAGAGCTTTGCATACACAAAAACAGTCAACATACCGGTTAGCAAAAATGCCCACCAAGCCCAATTGCCAGCGACACCGTTGTTTCTGACGATGTCTGTAACGAGATTAGGCGTATCTGCTGAAAACGTAGTTGCCACCATTGATATACCTAGCAACCACCATGGCATTTGTCTCGAACCAAGGAAAAATTCCTCGCTGTTTTTGCCTGATTTTCGGGTGACGACCACTCCTAAAATTAAGGTCACAATGAAATAAAGGAGGATAATACCCCAGTCAAGATTTGCCAGTTGCATATATCAATTTTTAATCACCATATATCAAAATACGGCTGAAAAATAGGCACTTCTTTTTAATTTAACATTATCTATACCTAATTTCCTGTATAATTAATTTGAAATACATGAATAGTCTTTGAAATTATGATCTGTAATATGGGAGTAAAAAACAATGTGGAATTCATTGATTTTGTGAGTAGGATTCATGTGCCAAGACATAGAATTTTATCACTACAAATACAACAATGGATATAGCTACAGCAAAATAGTACTGAAAATACAATTTTACATATCTTTGCGTTCTGCTTGAATGGAGAGAAATATTCAGTGCAGTTTTACGTTTATATAAGCATCTTGAGACAGACGTATATTATAAAAAACCTCATCAAAGGCTTACTAGGAATGGTCATCTTACTGGCTTTGTCGCTTAAGGTTGTGGCACAGACTAAGATTTCTATTCACAGTGAGGATAATCAAATCATAGATGCAAGAGAGGATCCTCCGACACAATTTCTCAACGGCAATGTGAGGATATACCATGCACACACATTTATGTATTGTGACACCGCAGTGCTTCGTGGTAATGTGTTGCGAATGCGTAATAATGTCTCCTTTATACAAAATGATACAATTCGGATTTTTGCCGACTCTGCTAAATACAATGGAGATTCTTTAATCGCCTATCTTTATGGTAATATCATTTTGGAGAATGGCTTCAACCGTAAACTTTATACCACATCACTGAAGTATGATGTGGGGCGAAAGATTGCATATTATAATGATAATGCACGTATGGAAGACAAGGGAAGTAGCCTCATCAGTCGGCGCGGTCGTTATGTACTGAATGATAAGACAGCCTATTTTTATGAAAATGTCAAAGTATTAGGAGATCAGTTTGAACTTATAACCGATTCGCTGGCGTATAATACGGAGACTCAAATCGCTCACTATCTAGCACCGGTTCAAATTACCAAAGATTCCGCTTTGATTTATAGCGAAAATGGATGGTTTAATCTCGGGATACAAGAAGGAGAATTTACCGGCAACGCACAGTATATCGAAGGCAACACCATTGCTCATGCTGATACCATCCGTTATGAAGGTGAGCATGATATCGTCAGATTAATCAGTGGTAAAACACTGAGTACCTATACTTCTGATCAGGATACGGCTTCAGCTCAGATTATAGCTTATGACAGAAAAAATGAGACCTATACGCTTAATGGGAACGCACATTATAAAAACAAGACCAATGAAGTAAAGGGTGTGGATATCTTTTATGATAAAAAGAATGAAAAGTTTAAAGTCGTCGGAAGGTCAGAGGTGAGCGATCCACCGATGATTATAAAAGCCGATACACTTGATTATGATAAAACTATACAATATGGTAAAGCCGATGGTAATGTAATATGGATGGACACTTCAGCACAGACGACTATCGTGGCAGACCATGTACTTTATCACGGAAACACTAACGACATGCTGGTGACTAACGATATTGGGCGACCTTTATTCATCACTGTTATGGATCATGACTCACTGTACATGAAAGCAGATACTTTTAAATCTTTTAGAGTGATTCGAGAGCGAATTATCCTACCGGATCGTCGGTCAGGACGAAGCCAACAGGTAGAAAGAGATACAGCAGTAGTGTCAAAAGATACGCTTCAAATGAATGATACACCTAAGTCTGATATGGATTCGCTGACACAAGCAGACAGCATTGCTTCTCGGATCAATTCAGATACGATTTACACTGGCATCATGGACACCATGGATTACTTTGTGGGCTATCACACAGTGAGAATATTCAAATCGGATATGCAGGCAGTATGTGATTCACTGGTCTTTAGCAAATTTGATTCGACCTTTACATTAATGCGATCGCCATTTTTATGGTCGGATAGTACTCAGATTAATGGCGATACCATTACTCTTACCTTGAAAGACAAAAAGATTGACCATCTGAGTGCCTTTCGCAACGGTACCATTCTAAGTACTGAGGACAATCTGTTCTTTGACCAAATTCAGGGTAGAGCATTACTGATTAGATTTGAAGATAGCAAGATGAAATCAATGGATGTAAGTGGTGATGCTAAAATGGTCTTTTATCTCAAGGATGAGGACAAAGCTTACATTGGTGTGAATGTCACCGAAGCAAGCACTATGAAATTCGATTTCAAAGATAAAAAAGTTACAGACATCAAAAACTATAAGGAACCCAGATCCACTGTTTTTCCGATGCGTACTGCAGCTCACGAGACACTAAAAATTAAAGGCTTTAAGTGGAACCAGAGCCAACGACCTAAATCAAAAGATGATATTTGAGCAGATATAAGCGTAATACTATTGTTTGGTTTGATGGTTGCAATAAGACTCAACTTTAGAAATACAAACTTTCTATTGCACTTTGCTAACTAGTCAGTTGTTTGTCTGACATACCCAAGCCTCACTATCACTCATCTATTAAAATGATCTACTTCCAGCTAAGTATCTTTAATTCTACTCGTTGGTTTTTGGCTCTGCCTGTAGCCGTCCTATTATCAGCGATTGGCTGTCGTTTGCCATATCCTTTAAACTGAATTTTACTTGGGTCCACACCTTTATTGATAAGGTATTCAGCAACAGCTTTAGCTCTGGCAGTACTCAACTCATCACAATAGGAAATAGATGGAATGCTATTAGTATGGCCACCGATTTCAACAATTACTTTATCAGAGGACATTAAAAAGCCATAAATATCATCAAGTACAGCATACGATGATGATTCTATTTTAGAACTATCAGCTTTAAATTGTAAACTTCGAATTTCTATAATCTGTCCTTCTTTAACTTTGTTTTTATCAAGTTCATGAAGTACTTTAGGTTTAAAAGTGTCACTTGATTTTGTAGTCGTATCCATTGTCCCTTTTTGCTGACCTGCTGCTTTCCTGTTATTTCTCTGCTTATGTGGTGGAATATTCGATTTTACAATATCATTTTCAGGGGTATCTCCCGGACAGGGTATGCTAACAAAAGCAGAAGCTCCATCAACTAGAATATTCCCGTTGTAAGGAAATTGTACCGGTGTCTTATAATAGGCAGATAAGGTAATGGATCTGATATTGGTCTTAGGTCTAATTTTAAAAGTAAAAATCTGCCAACTAGTGTTATTAATGGGTGTCGATTCTGCAAGTAATTCAGCTTCATTGCAATAGCCATTTCCTCCCCAAACTCTGAGCACAGCGGGTGTTGTATAATTGGCCACAGCCATACTGATCCTGCTGTGACTTACATAAGAAGATGCACGAGCAAGGTGAATTGAAAACTTGTAGCATTGATTAGCTTTTAGCTCTCCAACCAGTCTAGTGGACACAGCTTCGTAAGTACCATTATCTCTAACTACCATGCCCAGATATGTTTTTTTATCTGATGCCGGAAGGTTGTTTTCCCAGAAACCATTAGGATGAATATCAGGTGGTGTCTCTAGTGGAAAATTAATTGCGCCACAGTCGAACCAATCTTTTATTGGGCCGCTACCGTCACCACCTCGTTTTGGAGTGTCTTCAAAACTAGGGTTATTCAGATATATAGTATCACTCTGGGCAAAGGAACTTACCACAGTGCAACAAAATATGATAATTGCTAATAAACTTTTTTGAATCATTCTTACTGACAATGTTTATTACTATATTTTAAACAACGGATGCTGACAACTTGTTTGTTTCATCTCATTACATATTAACGTGAAATTAACGGACGAAATTGAATAATTCATTGTTTTCATATTATCTATATCCGGGAAGGTCAATGCCTTTCATATAACGGTACATTTCAGTAGCATAACCATCAGTCATGCCTGAAACAAAGTCCAGAACACTCATCGTTTTTTCATACGCACTTACGTCGTCTTCAGCAAAATTATATTGATGAGGTATCAAAAGAATACATTTTTTTTGCAGAGCTGTTCGCTTTTTGGATAGAATGGCTTCAATAAATACAGATAGCAGTTCTGACATCACATTGTACCCTGCCAACTCTACTTGAATAACCGACGGATGATTGTAAATCCTTTTTACTGAAATGTCGGTAATGCTACTGAGGCTAGGGCATTGTTTTTCTATCTCATCAACAAGAGTGCTGTTAAATTGGCCGTTAAGGATCGCATCTTTGTTGTCCATGAAAATTTCAGAAGCCCTTTTAACCATTGCATTGATGGTTTTTGCACGTAAGTATGCGATAGCTTCATTGTTATCTTCAATTTTGTTTAGTGTGCCTTTTGTTCTTTCTAATTGATCACCGAGCTCGGAAAGTAGTGTCAGAAGATGATTTTCCATCAATTCCCTGGAGAATATCCCAATACGATGCGCATCTTCCATATCAATGGTTCGGTAGCAAATGTCATCAGCAGCTTCTACAAGATATACAAATGGGTGTCTGTAATGACCACCTGTTTCATTTGTCATTTCAAATTCTTGTACAATTTCATCAAATGCACTTTTATCTGACTGAAAGTAGCCAAATTTTTTAGTGTGGCTAAATTTATGATTCACTTCTGTAGATGCACATGGATATTTTAGAATAGACGCGAGTGTGACCATCATAAGCCGGTGGCCGCCTCCAAGTTTACCTTTGAACTGCCGTGTTAAGAGCCGAAGTGCATTGGCGTTTCCTTCAAAATGGGTGAGATCCTGCCATTCTGCTTCAGAAAACATTGATTTAAGGGTGGTATTATTAATCAGTGTATCTGCATTCGTTTCAAAGTAATGCCCAATGGCTTTTTCACCAGAATGTCCAAAAGCAGGATTGCCTAGGTCATGTGCCAGACAAGCAGAAGCGACTATGCCGGCAAGTTCGTAATTGTAGAATGATTTTTCTTCCTCGGAAAAGGTGTTCCCCAAAGTTTCGGTTAGTTTTAGTCCGGTAAGTGCTCCTAATGAGCGACCAACTGACGCTACTTCTAGAGAGTGTGTCAACCGATTGTGCACAAATACATTGCCAGGTAAAGGAAAAACCTGAGTTTTGTCCTGAAGCCTTCTGAAAGCAGATAAAAAAATAATGCGATCGTAGTCTCGGATGAATTCCGACCTCATACCCAGAGACAAAGTAGATTGATAACCGAATCTTTTATATGAGATACACTCTCCCCAGTGCTGCATAAATTATGATAGTTGAAGCAGCAAAGTTACCAATAATGCTGATATTTCAGGTAAAAAGGCTAACAGTATCAATCCTGCTTGGCAAATACTTTTCTGAGCAAGTCACTGGTTCTTTGAGAGATGTCACTTCTGATACCTAGTTCTTTTTTCTCGATCAGATTAAAGAGACCTTCTAGTGCTTTATTGGTCACATGGTCTGCAAGATCAGGATTGATTCTTGACACAAACGGTAGTGAATTGTACTGATTGATGGCGTCACTCCACAAATCCAAAGCACCAAACTTGTTCAGTGAATTGATCATGACAGGCTTGAATTCATTGTATAATGGCGTATATGTTTTGTTGTGCAGGTATTGTGTAGCTGCATTTTTATTGCCCATCAAAATACCCATAGCGTCTTCGATTGTCATCTGTTTGATCGCATTGAGGAAAATAGGACCTGCTTTTGATGCTGCGTCTTCAGCTGCTTGATTGATTTTTTTGATGGCCTGAGTTTCTAAATCTGCAAAACCGGGTATAAATTTTAATTTGTCTATGACATTAGATGCCTCCTCAGGGAGCAAAATTTTATAAATAGAAGCATAATAACCATCTTTAACAGCCAGTGTCTTGACACTATTGTCCACTCCTTTGTCTAGTGCTTCTTTGAGTCCGGCTGCAATATCTGCATTGGATAGTGGTACATTGGACACAGCGTCTAGTACTTTTTGTAAATCTTTAGGGTCGCATGAAACCAGCATCAGTGATGTCAGCAGTATTGTTAGGTATCTCATTTTTTAAAATCGTTTGAAGTTTACAATTATAATGATGACTGGTTTTCTGGCGAAAATATGTTTAAAATAAAGATTTTATAATCTGATCCTCACTGATACCTTCAGCTTCTGCCTTATAGTTGCGCACGATTCTGTGTCTTAGCACATAATTGGCGATGGCCTGTACATCTTCTTTGTCAGGGGAGTATTTTCCATGAAGCGCAGCATGGCACTTAGCACCTAGAACTAAGTATTGTGACGCCCTCGGACCTGCTCCCCATGATATGTAATTATTGACTTCGGCTGTCGCTAGGTCTGTACCGGGACGTGTTTTTGAAGCCAGTGATACTGCATACTCTAATACGTTATCAGCAATCGGTATCTTTCTAACTAATGATTGAAAATGCAATATTTGGTCACCACTGAGGATGTTTTTTAAGGTAAATTGTTTGTTGGACGTTGTGTTTTTAACCACATCAACTTCTTCCGCCCATGATGGATAATCTAGTGGAATATTAAACATAAAACGGTCCAGCTGAGCCTCCGGTAGTGGATAGGTTCCTTCTTGTTCAATAGGGTTCTGGGTCGCCAATACAAAAAACGGTTTGGGTAGTGTATGGCGTGCACCTGATACTGTTACTGCTCTTTCCTGCATAGCTTCAAGTAGGGCGGCCTGTGTTTTAGGTGGAGTTCTATTGATTTCATCAGCTAACAGTATATTTGTAAACAAAGGACCTTTATTGAACTTAAATTGTCGGTTTTCATCCAGGATTTCAGAACCAGTAATATCAGACGGCATGAGGTCAGGTGTAAACTGTATCCGCTTGAAATCCAGATCAAGTACATCTGCAATTGTGCTTACTAATAGGGTCTTTGCCAGACCTGGTACTCCAACCAATAGGCTGTGACCATTACTGAAAAGAGATATAATTACTGCCTGAATAACATCATCCTGGCCAACGATAACTTTGGAAATTTCTTGTCTGAGGTTTTGAAAAGCTGATTTCATAGCATCTACTGCTTCTACATCTGACTTGTATTCTACACTCATAATCTTGATTCGTTAATTTGCATTTTTATTTGGCAAAAGTACAATATGTAACGCAGTAACCGATAATTTATCCTTAAAGTTTGATTTTTTAGAAAAAAATTAACTTTTATGGAACTAATTATTGTCGTTTTTGGTTATTAAAATGATATTAAATTGATATTATTATAAAATAAAAAAATGGAAAAAGTAATTAAGCCTTTGTCTGGGTATCTTTTATTAATCATTTGCCTGGTATTACTTGGTACGAGCATTTATTTGATAGTCACTGAGACTGCCAATGCATTCTTGGAGCGATAGGTGGATTTTTGAGTTTTTTAATGCTAGCAGGTTTTATGGCCGTGCAGCCAAACAATTCTAGGGTTTTGAACTTGTTTGGAAAGTATGTCGGTAGTGTGAAGGATTCTGGTTTTTTTGGGTGAACCCATTTTATCAGAAAACTAACATTTCCCTAAGGGCGTATAATCTGGAAACCTCACAGCTGAAAGTGAATGACAAACAGGGTAATCCTATCATGATTGCAGCTGTTGTCGTCTGGCGTGTAAAGGATACCTACAAAGCTGCATTTGATGTAGAAAGGTATGATAAGTTTGTTGAAATTCAAAGTGAATCTGCATTGCGAAAGATGGCGATGGAGTATTCTTACGATAATTTTGAAGATGAAGAAGCCACGATCACTTTGAGGTCTAGTTCG
>LNBW01000002.1 GCA_001567255.1 Bacteroidetes bacterium OLB9
TGATGAACCATTTGGAACGTTTTTATCAAAAATACCTGACCAAAAATATTACGTCGTCAAAAAATGGTTTTGGCAACTGTTTTAGGATTGTTTGCGGTTGCCGTTTTCATATTCACAAGATTAGGCGGAGAATTTATACCGGCATTGCCCGAGGGCGATTTTGCAGTGGACACCCGGGTTTTGCCGGGTAGTAATCTGAATACTTCGGTTGAAGCGGTCTCAAAAGCATCTGAAATTATCCTCGAAAAATTCCCGGAAGTGGAAAAAGTAGTCGGAAAAACAGGAAGCAGTGAAGTACCAACCGATCCGATGGCGGTGGACGCATCAGATATGATGATTATTCTGAAACCACGCAAAGAATGGACTTCCGCTAAAACCTATACCGAACTGGAAGCTAAAATGTCCGCAGCTCTGGAAGCCTTGCCGGGCGTTTCCTTCGGTTTTCAATATCCTGTGAATATGCGTTTTAACGAACTGATGTCCGGAGCGAGGCAGGATGTGGTGGTGAAAATCTTTGGTGAGGATTTGGATACACTGGCAACTTATGCAGCTCAATTGGGGAGATTAAGTAATTCAGTAGAAGGCAGTGAGGCGGTTTATGTAGAATCCATAACCGGAATGCCCCAAATAGTGATTGATTACAATCGCACTACTATTGCACAATACGGTTTGAACATCAGCGATATTAACCGGGTGGTTAATGCCGCTTTTGCAGGAGAAAGCAGTGGAATGGTTTACGAAGGCGAAAGACGCTTTGATTTGGTGGTGCGTTTGGCGGGCGAAAAACGGAAAAATTTAGAAGATGTCCGGCAACTATTGATTACTACCCCACAAGGGGCACAAATTCCGTTGAATACTGTTGCCAATGTGGACATTGTGGAGGGACCCAACCAAATCCAACGGGATAATTCGCAACGCAGAATTATTGTAGGGCTTAATGTTCGTGGCAGAGATATTCAAAGCACAGTAAGTGAATTGCAGCAAAAGGTGGAAGAACAGATAAAACTGCCTCCGGGGTATTACATCACCTATGGCGGAGCTTTTGAGAATTTAGAAGCGGCAAAAGACCGGCTATATGTTGCCGTTCCGCTTGCTTTGGCACTTATTTTTCTGTTGCTGTATTTTGCCTTTGGTTCGGTGAAACAAGGCTTGCTCATATACAGCACAATTCCACTTTCGGCCATTGGGGGAATTTTTGCGTTAGCAATCAGGGATATTTCATTCAGTGTCAGTGCCGGCATTGGTTTTATCGCTTTGTTTGGTGTGGCGGTGCTCAACGGAATTGTATTGATGGCAGAGTTTAACCGACTGACAAAGCGAGGTTATACAAACCTGAAACGCATCGTGATTATGGGAACCAAAACCCGTTTGCGTCCCGTATTAATGACCGCATCGGTTGCTTCACTTGGATTTTTGCCTATGGCACTCAGCACAGGCGAAGGTGCTGAGGTGCAAAGACCATTAGCGACTGTAGTGATTGGCGGTTTATTGATTGCCACTTTTTTTAACTTTATTTGTTTTACCCATTTTGTATATGCTTACGCACAGAAAAATAGCTGTCAATAAAAACTGGTTGCGATGCTTGTGGTACTTTTTGCTTTTTCTTTTCAGGAAATGAACGCTCAAACACCCATCACGCTACAACAAGCGATTGACACGGCTTTGGCCAATAATCTTTCGGTCAAAACAGAACGCTTGAGAAATGAATACCATCAAAAATTGATAAAATCGGGAACAGCAATTCCGGTAACGGATGTTTTTGGTGAATACGGACAAATCAATGGTATTTATAACGATACCCGGTTTGGGATTTCCCAAACGA
>LNBW01000003.1 GCA_001567255.1 Bacteroidetes bacterium OLB9
GGGTAACAGACTTGTCGCTATACTCTATGGGAAGATTAACCATAATGGTGAAATTAAAATATGAATTAAACAAAACAAAAATAAGCAATTAGATACGAAATTTAAATTCTATTGCATAATTCAGGTTCAACACATCCCAGTAAATGGTGACCTGCGATAACCGTTAATTTATTATTAAGACAAGCGGTATGAGTTGAACCATGTAATCACATTTTTGTTAACTTGATACTTTGATTTTACATATCAATAAATTTTGTATGAAAATGAGATTTTTGATATTTGTATTGCTGTTTTTTCTACCCTTGATAGCTAAAAGCCAAAAAGAAAGTCTTACGATTCATATTGATAAAGACTCCTTGTATCTTGATGAGGTGGTGAAAGTAGAATTTATGCTTGACAACCTCGATGGAATGTTTTCCGAACCGGATTTTAAAGGATTCAGAATCGTTTCCGGTCCCAATACTTCTTCCCAGATTAAAATGATGAATGGAAAAGTTACTCAAAAGAAATCCTATTCTTATATCATTATGCCGATTAAAGCAGGGGCACTCACTATTGGATCTGCCATTTTTTCCGGCAAAACAGACGAGATTGTGACTGATCCCATTGAAATTTATGTGATTGATCAATCTATTTCAGAAAGGACAATTGCTTCACGACAAAAGTCCTTTATTTATACGCCACAGTCAGGGTCTGAACCCATCAAAAGGGTGAAAAGAGAGATAAAAAAGATATAGTTTGACAATGAGAGGTTGGAGCAGATACTTTGCTATACTAGGTGTGACAATAGGTTTTGTGGCAGGCATTGCTGCCCAGACTCCTCGATTTTATATGCAGGCTGATCGCAATCAAGTTGAAGAAGGAGAGACCTTCGTACTTGAAGTGGTTTTGGAAAATATGAATACTGAGCACATTGAGATGCCAGATGTCGCTCCTTTCAAAATCGTGGGTGGACCATCCACTTCTACCTCGATGTCGATTATCAATGGCAAAAGAACAAGTTCTGCTTCTTATCGGTACTATGTTATGGCGACAAAGAAAGGTACCTACTCGATACCTCCGGCCTCCAGTCAGATAGGAGGTAGAACAATTAAGACAAATGAAGTCAAAATAGAAGTGACTGATGCTAAGGCGCCTGTTGCGGCGGATGCAAATCTTTCAGACGATATCAATCTTCGTCTGGTCGCTTCCTCTAGAGATGGATACATCGGTCAGCAAATAGTACTGGACTATGTCATTTATACTAGACAAAATATAAGTTCTTACGGTTTTTTAAATGAGCTAAAGCCGGATGGATTTTTTATTCAGCCAATAAATAATTTGCGAGAGAGTGCCACGAGATCGACGATTAATGGGAAAGATTATTACACGCAAGTTATCGCAAGATACATCCTATTTCCCCAGAAGGCAGGAATGTTTACCTTAGAACCAGTAAAAATGCGAGTTGACATACCGATGGACAATGGACGTTCAGGATTCTTCTTTAGAGATACGCGCAGCATTAATATCCAATCAAATGAAGTAAAGATTAAAATATCCTCTTTGCCAGAACCTACACCTGTGTCTTTTTCCGGAGCAGTAGGAAAACTCAACATGAAAGCGGTAGTACAAAAGTCTAAAGTGGCGGTTGGACAATCTGTGGTGATGACAATGGAATTAGAAGGATATGTGGACCCTAAAACCGTTCTTGCACCTAAAATTGAAGTACCCGAAGGACTGGAAGAATATGATCCGTCAGTTACACACGATGAGACCATCGAACAAAACAATGGAATTCTGGTCAAAAAAACCTTTGAATATGTATTTGTTCCAAAGAAGGACACCATTTTTAACATCCAGCCAAAAGTAAGTTATTTTGATCCTGAAAAAGGCAGTTATGAGATAGCAGACGGCCAGCCTTTTGTCATACACGTTGTGAAAGGAGAGGGTACTGTTTATGACCAGCAAAAGGAGAGCGACATCACCGGTCTAATATCCCAAGACACTCACTTATATACCAAAATACCGGCTATGCCATATTGGCCATTGCAAGCAGGAGGAGTATTGACTATTGCATTGCTAACGATGGGAGGAATATATGTTAAGAGAAACCAAATACAGTCTGCCGAAAAGCAAAATATCCGATTTCAGGCAGCAGCGAGTGTAGCCCAAAGACATCTCAATAAAGCTACGGAATACATTACTTCGGGACAAAAAGCGGCATTTTACGAGGAAATAGCGGCAGCCACCACGGGCTACGTGATTAAAAAATTCAAAATTCCTCATATTGATGCTTCAGCCTCAAAAATCAAAGAATGGTTAAAAGAACATGATATTCCTGAAGTGCTTGTAGAACAATACAACCAGATTCATCATCAGGCAGAACTGGCGAGATTTGCAGGCCAGTTTGGAGATATGCCTTCTATCCTTGAAAAAGCAGAATCCTTTATCAACGGTATAGAATCACTGACAGGTAAAGCTTAAATCAAAAAAGTACCATTTTTATAAATCTGCTTACCATCAGCCCATATTTCACCACCATTTTTCATATTGGCAATCATGTCCCAGTGAATAGGAGATTGGTTAAGGCCGCCTGTCTGGATGTAAGATTGACCAATAGCCATGTGGATCGAACCGCCAATTTTTTCGTCAAATAAGATGTTTTTTGTAGTGCGCTGGATATTAAAATTGGTGCCGATGGCTACTTCACCAAAATATCTAGCACCTGGTATTTTCATGATTTCATCAAGAACAGACTGACCTTTCTCGGCATGCCACTCAACAACTTCACCCTTTTTGACCTTTAGCAAAATACCTTCTACTTCGTGGCCCATATATATCGTCGGATAATCAAAAAAGATATGCCCTTCCACAGAATCTTCGACCGGTCCTGTAAAGACTTCTCCACTTGGCATATTGGTACGCCCATCTGAATTGATCCAAGTACGGTCTTTAACGCTGAAACTTATATTTGTCTTATCGTTTTTATATTGAACATTACTGCACTGATTGAGGTAATCCACTACTTTTTGCTGGCTTTGACGTACTTTCATCCATTCTGCAGCTGGATCTTCGGCATACAGATGACACGCACTATAAACAAATCGTTCATATTCCTCAAGACTCATGCCGGCTTCTTGTGCAGACGCTTGGGTTGGAAACTGACAAAGACTCCTTTTTAGGCTTCTAGTAGCAGTACGTTCAGAATATATTTTGCCTACTTCGGCCATTGCCTTTTGGCGAATAGCTGTTTTTTGTGTATCGTTGGACTGGTCCTCTCGAAGATTGAATGGTGCGCGAATAACTAGATATGCATCATAGGTTTCCATCATGTTTTTATAAGCAGGATTGACAAAAGCGAGTTGTTCCTGTCCAGCTTCTGCGACGAAGATTTTATTTTGCTCTCTGAAGGTCATTTGATAGTCCACATGTGCGCCGGCACGTATTGATTCCCGATAAATCTCCCGAACCAGCGGTTCTGCTAGAGTTGTAGTGCTGATATACAGCTTTTCGCCCGGCTGAATTTCAAGACAATAATGGACAAGTAAGTGGGCATATTTTTGTAAAATATCAGTAGGCATATTTATAATATTGGAGGATTTCTATGGATTATTTCTTTTCAAGTTGATATCTGAGTCCGGAATATGACTTTAAAACAGCCTTAGCAGTTCCTACTTTTAACGGAGATTCTATAAGTAGTGGCAACTTATTGCCATCATTAGATACATAAATATTCATTTTATTACCATCTTTAAATACCGTTCCAGTCACTAGATCCGGAATAACTTTGATCACGTCAAATGTACCCAAATTTTTGATATCGAAATTATCGATTTGTCCATCATATCTGACTTTTATGGGGTAGATGGTTTCATCAAAAAGGATTCGGGTAGGGATATAGTCTCCGGCTTTGTATTGTGATACTTGAGTATTTCTCATGAAATAGAGAACAGAAAGTAGATCGTGCGTACAATCTTGCGTAGCAATATATTTTTTTTGAGCTGTTTCTCGAGTTTTGCCATTATAGCTGACAGCATAGCGCGAATGCTGATTAAATGCCAGGCTGTCAAATTTGCGATAATCACCTTCTTCAACAATTCTCACAAAATTGCGTGGATACATTGTGTTTTTATCAATTTCACTATAAAAGTAGTCTCTGACTTTGAAGAAAGGATCATAAGCATTGTAGGTTTTGCCGACTACCGTGATTACGTAGGTATCTTTATTTTCTTTGATATTGAAAACTGCTTCACCGGCAGGTACCCAGATAAACTTCCAGTTGTAATAAGCTTTATAGACGATACGTTCTCCCCCTTTGATGGCCGTATTGGCTATACGACAATCAGTATCATTATTCACAGAAACACCTTCACTGGCATTGATAAACATCAATGCAATAATCGCCATCAAAACGGACGAAAGGATTAATTTTAATGTTTTCACCATAATTGTATAACTGCCATAAAAAGTGAAAAATTACAGTTTTAGGCAATTTTTATAAAACTTTAAGATTGAGAATATTTCCCATTTCGTAGCAAACTCTGCATCTGGGTTCATATTTATCTTTTTCTCCCAACACAACAGTAGCTTGATCAGAGGTTAATCTGTAAGAATGGGTAGCAAGATTGCCACAGTGTGGACAAATAGCATGTACTTTAGTGATGTATTCTGCTACAGCTAGTAAGTGGGGCATTGGTCCGAAGGGCCTCCCTTTAAAGTCCATATCGAGTCCTGCCACAATCACGCGGATACCTTTTAGGGCAAGTTTTTGGCATACATCTGCTAGCTTATCATCAAAAAATTGAGCTTCATCAATACCAATAACATTGACCTCAGTAATATAGTTAAGGACATCCACACTATTCTGTACTGGAATAGACTCCAGTGCGTTTTCGTCGTGTGATACCACTTTAATATCGTCGTATCTTGTGTCTTTGGCCGGTTTAAAAATTTGAACCCGCTGATTAGCGATTTTAGCTCTTTTCAACCTTCTGATGAGTTCTTCTGTTTTACCAGAAAACATAGAGCCACATATCACTTCAATCCAACCACTGCGCTGGCTTTTAAAACTTGGCTCTAAAAACATATAATCTATTTTACTGCAAAGTAAATGTATTTATTAATATTTTTGTTCATTTGATATGACAAGTTACAATTTTTACGTTATAAATGAATAATTTTATAATTTATGCCTTGACAAAGTAGATTTGGTATAAAAATTGATTCATATTATTTATTTGTATAATATATTAATTAGTATTTTAAGCATAGTTATGGATATCAACGGTTTTAACAAGAAACTTCAAAAAATTTCAGTACTTACAGAATCAAATGACAATGGCCTACTTTCAGATCTGGAAAGAGATCTTCTGCTGAGTTATATTAGAGAGCTATACGATATTGCACTGGATGGTAAGCCCATACCTGCAAGAAAGATTGCAGAACCCGTATCCGTTGCAAACGTTCAGATACCTGAACCTGTAATAGCACCTATAGTAGAAATCAAAAAGGAGGAAAGAAATGCGGAGGCGACGATAGAAAAGGTAGAATATAAGCCAGAAGTAAAGGTATCGGAACCTTCGGTTATCATAGAAGAGAAAGTACCCGTAGCAGTGGCATTGACAAAATCTAAGAATACAGAAGCGGTAAGTGTAGTGGATCAACTGGTTAAGAAAACCAATGGATCTTCTGCAACTAATAAAAATATAATTGAAGAGCTATTTGCTGAAGATAAAATTGAGGATTTATCTGGCAAATTAAGTTTAAGTCCGGTGAAAGATTTGACCAAATCAATGGGTATCAACGAACGGATTTTCACTCAACAGGAATTGTTTGGCAATAATGCACAAGCCTTTAATGAGATCCTACAAAAGCTCAATGGTTTTACTAGCTTTGATGAGACCAAAGCATATTTAATAGCTGATGTTATTCCAGTATTTGGATGGACGGCGGAAGACAAGGTTAAAAAAGCCGCTACATTTATTAAGTTAGTCAAGCGAAAATTTATTTAAACAGAAGATCAAAAAATGCGTCGGGATATTTCGGAGTTTATATATCAGATTCGATTCCCATTACTGCTTTTGCTGACGCTCTGGGTCATCAGAGTGGCAGATGTTGCCTTTGGGCTTGGGTTGACGCTATACGGTATTTATCCCCGAGACACATCATCATTTCTACACATTTTTACCGCTCCGTTTATTCATGCTTCCTGGGGACACCTTGCCTCTAACTCCATTCCCATGCTTGTGTTGACAACAATCCTGGTCATATTTTACAGAAAAGTGGCTTTTCATGCGTTTTTTAGTGTCATGGTGGGATCTGGCCTGCTTGTATGGTTATTTGCACGACCATCTTATCATGTAGGTGCTAGTGGTATTGTATATGGACTGATTTCATTTATATTTTGGACAGGCGTATTTAAGAAAAACAAAAAGTCAATAATTCTATCTGCCATTATACTAATTTTATACTCCGGTAGTGTGGAAGGCATTTTCCCTAATGTACAGCCTAATATTTCTTGGGAAAGCCACTTATTTGGCGCTTTAGTAGGAATTGTTGTTGCTTTTGTACTAAAAAATGTTGTTGAACTGGATGAAGAAAAGGCAGATCCTGAGTGGGTTACTGAAACACAGGACAGGCACTATTTTTTACCTAGAGATGCCTTTGAAAAGACGCGATTGCAACGATATTATGAATTTATGGAACAAGAGAGAATCCGGCAGCAATTGATGAATAATCCGGATAATCAATAAGAATAGAGCAAAAAAAAATCCTGAAGATCATTCAGGATTTTTTTGTCTGGTTTAGTAGTTATATTATTTCAAAGCATATCGGACGCCGACATAAAAGTTCGCCCCAAATATAGGTCCCCATATTAGCGAGCTGTCAAAATATGTTCCAAAAGGATTATCTGCGCTTAGTATAGGGTTGTCCATCTTATAGTTGAAAATATTTTCACCACCCACGTAAACATCAAATCCGTTTTTCCAGGACTTTGTAATTTGAGTGTTGCTCAAAAAGTAAGAAGGAGAAGTGTCAGGCAGTCTATGCGCCTCATCATTAGCTAGTGTAGAAGGTATTCTGGCGGCACTCAGCCAGTTGACTGTATAATCCAGCACCCAACCTTTTCCGAATTTTAAGGCTGTATTGGCAAATGCTCGGTGAGGAGAAGTCAGCGGCTTTCTCAACAATTCCTCACCATAAGTAGTTTGCACGTCGTTGTATCGGTATGCTAGTCTTAAGTCCATCCAGTCAGCCACATCAAAATCAGCCTGAGCCTGGAAACTATTAGAGAAGGATGTACCATTTAGATTGTAGAAGATAACTTGGCGGGCAGTTCTATCCAGATCCACCACAACCTGATTAGTAAATTGAATTCGGTTATATTCACCTGATAGGGCTAGCGTTCGTTTGCCTATTGGAATTTCCTTAGTGACGCTTAGGCCTAAATTCCAAGCTACCTCAGGATTCAATCCATAAGGCGTTTTACTCTTGTCTCCTCCTTCGATGATAAAATCCCGAGATGAAGCAAATAATCCAATATTTTCCGCAAAGATACTTGCAGTACGCTGACCACGTCCCGCTGCTATCCTGAATACAGTGCGCTGATCAGGAGCATATCTCAGATTGACTCTTGGTGTGAAAAACAAACCATAATTATTGTGATAATCGGCTCTTGCACCCAATAAAACTGTAAACTTTTCAGATCCCATATAAGTGTATTCACCAAAAACGCCTGGCACATATTCGCTTCTAAGATATTCATTTTGTGCCACATTTTCTGTGATATCATCCATCTGAAAACTTGCACCCATTCTTACCTGGTGATCAGTATTGTTGATAATGCTTTGATATATCATGTTGAAGTACAATGATTTTTCTATCGCATCATATCTGCGTAGGCCAAATTGTGATTTTTGATCGTGATAACTACCGGAAACCTGCAAGCCGAGTGATTTATAAGGAGCATCAATATTGACAAATCCGCGCTTTGCCCAAAACTCCACTCTATTCGTTCTCATGTCAGCACCCCATATTTTAGATCTGTCTGATCTTCCCGGGTCAAATCCCTTCTGGCCGCTTTCATTGTCGGAATATATCAGGTTGACACCAAACTGACCTTCCTGACCTTCATTATTAGACCATTTCCATCGGTTTAAAATTTCAAATTGTCTTCCAAGAGGCATATCCAAAAATCCATCATTATTTCCATCGCTCTTGACATTTCTTGTAGAAGCATGGATAAGATTGGCTGTACTCCAACGATCATTGACAATATTGCGGTTGAATAGATTGAATTCTAGCCGACCGGACTGATTGCCATAGGCATTAAGATATAATTCGTCTTCATGAGCGGGTTTTCTTAGTTCGACGTTGATCTGTCCGGTGATACTTTCATAACCGTTGACGACCGAGCCTGCTCCCATATTCAGTTGCATACTTTCAATCCATGGTCCGGGTATATAAGTCAGTCCTTGTAAAGCGGCTAGACCTCGAATGGCTGGTACATTTTCACGCGTGATTTGCACATATGGTCCTGCCAGTCCAAGCATTTCAATTTTACGGGTTCCGGTTACAGCATCAGTAGTAGCAGCATCGATAGCCGGAGTCGTGTCAAAGCTTTCAGCTAGATTACAACATGCTGCCTTGAGCAATTCTTTGCTTGATATCTGCTGAACCTTGACAGGCTGGAGATAAGAAACCTCCGTGCTTCTCTTTTTATGTACAATTTGTACTTCATTCAGTACATTCAGTGTAGAGATAGTAATATTGATATTTCCGGTCTTTTCTATTAATATCGTATCCGGACTGTAGCCTATATAATCTACTACGAGGTAGTCACTTTTCTTTTTAATTTTGGTTTCAAACTGACCCTGAATATCGGTTAAAACCCCATTTTTGTCATTCATCCATCGCACAACAGCACCGATAACTGGCAGTAATTCACCACTATCATTTTTCTCAAAAACAGTACCGGTAAGCTTATTAGATGGAGAAGATGTACTGGCCGCTTCATGATGTTCTTCTTGAGTTTCAGTAGTGGGTTCGGCCATGCTGTCGTGGTGATGATCGTCTGATTCATTTTCGTGACCTTCACGATAATGACAGCATTCATGAAGACTTTCATAAGCTTCGTCACTGGCTTTCTGACCTTCTGCATCATGACCAACCGCTAGGATGGCTGCAATTAATTTATTTTTATCAAATTTCTTGTCATTGACGGTAACCGTGAGTTGCTGAGCTTCAATATCATATTCGGCTGATTGAACGCCGGCTACCTTTTTTGAGGTAGTTTCAATTCTATCTTTACACATACCACAAGCGCCACTCACCTGAAGGGTCACTTTGTCTTGTGAAAAAAGAGGATTGGACTGTAGTAATAATACAACTACAGATATAGAAATGTACTTTAATAATTTATACATGATAAAAGGGTTTGTTTTTGATTTAAAAAGTTTTTCAAATACGCCAAGGCACACTAAGCCTTGTAAAATTCAAAAACTAAACCCTTGGAGGAATGATAGGAGAATTCTTAAAATCAAATGAAATAGCAAATACCTGCTGGAGGATATCTCTGTTGATAAAAGGTGCATTGATAGGTGTGATCGACACCGTTTCCACTGTTTTGGGTAAGTCTAACTGAACACAAGGAAAACATGCACAATTATCTCCACAACAGCCTTTCTTTTGCTGATGCTTTTTATCTTTCTTCTGCTGATCATGATCCATTTTGCTACAGCAGCTTTTCTGAGTGCTATGATCCATCTCAGTTGACATATTACATACTGTATGTGATTCCGCCTTTGGCACAAACTGCAGATGATGACCACAGGTACCCATGGTATCATAAAATATCACAATGGCCAGTATTAAAGCGATAACTCTCATAAGCGATGCAAAGATATAAGATAAACAGTAAGTGAAAGAAACAACAACAGTAATTTAACTAAAATTTAAAGGATAATAATAAAATCTTAAATAGTTATATGTCAATTGCTTATAACCATTTTGAAATGAATTAGACAAAAGTGTGTATTTTTGCAGAAAATATATTTTATGTCTGACGCCTGGAAGGTAGGTAAAGAGAAAAAGAAAGGAATAGCGGTAGAAGCAGAATATTGTGTACTTGTCGGGGTTATCACTAAGGAAGTGAGCGAAGCCCAGGTGATGGAATATCTGGACGAGCTGGAATTTTTGGCATCAACAGCAGGAGCTGTGACTAGGAAAGTATTTACTCAAAAGATGGAACATCCCAATGTAAAATCTTTTATTGGTCCGGGAAAGCTAGATGAGATCAAAGAGTTCATTGATCGTAATGAAGACATCACACTTGCCATTTTTGATGACGATCTGACAGGAAAACAAACAGGCTATCTAGAAGAATATCTCAAAGTCAAAATTGTGGACAGAAGTACACTGATTCTCGACATCTTTGCCGAAAGAGCACAAACAGCCCAGGCTAAGACACAAGTAGAACTGGCACAGATGCAATACCTTCTGCCTCGACTGAGAGGTTTGTGGACCCACCTAGAGCGGCAGCGAGGAGGCATCGGGATGCGAGGACCGGGAGAGCAAGAGATAGAAACCGATAGGCGTATAGTACGGGACAAAATATCTGTACTGAAGAAAAAACTTGAAAAAATCGATCAGCAAACTCAGACGCAGAGAAAGAATAGAGGAGAACTCATTCGGGTAGCTCTCGTAGGATATACCAATGTAGGCAAATCCACACTAATGAATTTGCTCAGTAAATCCGAGGTTTTTGCAGAAAACAAACTATTTGCCACCCTGGACACAACAGTAAGAAAAGTTGTCTGGGATACAATGCCGTTTTTACTTTCAGATACGGTTGGTTTTATTCGCAAGTTACCGCACCACCTCGTAGAGAGCTTTAAATCTACTCTAGATGAAGTCCGCGAAAGCGATATTCTGGTGCATGTAGTAGATATCTCTCATCCGCAACATGAGGACCATATTATGACAGTGCAGCATACACTTCATGACCTGGGTGCCTCAGACAGAACTACATTGATGGTCTTTAATAAAGTAGATTTGTATCGAGAGAAATACTTTGATGATTACCTAGATTTAGGTACAAAGTTAGAAATCATGCAGGAAATAAAAGATAAATTTAATAATGTGTACAACTATCCAAATGTACTGATATCTGCTACTCAAAGAGAGAATATTGATGAACTCAGAGCAAGGTTAACCCAAATGATTGCCCATGAATACACCATCCGTTATCCTTATCAAGTAAAAACCTGGTAAGAATGACCGAATCCTATACGCTGTACGAGCTCAATGAGTACATCAAGCGAGTGATTGCGCTCAATTTTCCTGAACTGATCTGGGTAAATTGCGAAATTGCATCTGTAAAAGAAGTAAAAGGCAATGTTTACTTGGACCTGGTATATCACGATGATAAGTCGGATGAAGTCACGGCACAGATGCAAGCCAGTATATGGTATAAGACGCATCTCTTTCTCAAAAACAAACTTGGTGCGTTACTACCCTCATTGCTGAGCGGCGGAACTCACGTATTGATCAAGGTCTTTGTAGCGTTTAATGAACGGTACGGGATGAAACTGGTCATTGAGGACATTGATCCTTCGTTTACTATCGGTCAAATGGAGATGAACCGTCAGAAGATCCTACACCAGCTACAAAATGAAGGGCTCATATTTGTCAACAGACAAAGACCGATTCCATCAGTCATTCAGCGCATTGCAGTGATTTCAGCCCACAATGCCGCCGGATATATAGACTTTGTACAGCAGCTTACTAATAATATTTATGGGTATAGATATGATATCACATTGTTTTCGGCCTCCATGCAGGGACAATACACGGAGCGCGACGTTTGCAAAGCCCTTGATACGATCGCTGAACAAGCTGAAAAATTTGATGTAGCAGTGATTATTCGTGGTGGAGGATCTAAACTAGATCTTGCCTGGTTTGATAATTTTAATATAGGTGCAAAGATTGCTAAAAGCCCACTTCCTGTCATTACCGGTATTGGTCATGAGATTGATAATACTGTAGCAGATGTAGTTGCGGGAATATCGCTCAAAACCCCAACTGCAGTCGCCGATCATCTGATTAACCACAATGCCGAATTTGAATCAGGAGTGATCAATGTTGAGCAGTGGATTGTCCAGTTAGCTCAACGCATCTTAAAGTCGCATGAAATTTCATTGGTTCATATCACCCAATTACTAAGCTTAATACCAAAAGACAAATTGAATACCCATCGCACACAACTTCAGTTGGTCGTGCATCAGATCCTCTCAACCGCAGAGGCTAGGATTCAGAACCATAAGGATAAACTAGATTTTGCAGACAGAGAAATTCATTTTTTAAATCCGAAGACTATTTTGAGTAGAGGCTACACTCTCATCCGACAAGAGGATAAAATCGTCAGTCGAAAAGCCGACTTGAAATCTGGGATACCGGTAAATATTGAGTTTCAAGATGGTAAGATTGACCTATAAAGCTGATATTAGTGTAGTGTTTAACCGAGATTGCTCATAAGACTTTGTGACGAATGGAAATGACATAAAAGAGCGATGGAGCTCAGCGTTTTTATTCTGCAGGCATAATTTTAATATGTAGAAGAAAGAAAAATGAGTACCAAAATAGAAATGAGAAGGCGCATTGTCATGTAATATAATTCTAATGCGCAATTTGGGCTTAATTGGGGTGGAAAGAGATTTTTGTTATGTTACTTTAAAGGACCAATTGGCAAGGAACGATCATCATACAAGCCACCCCAAAATGTAGATTGGATAAATTAATTGATAGAAAATCGCACGTATTTTATTTTGCGGCCATCTTCAAGGTGTTCTTTTTCGTATCGGGTTTTATATTCTAGTTCTGGAAATGCGAGCGGTGCAGCATAGATGTCGTCATTGTGATAGAAGATTTTTGCACCTGGATAACTTTTCAGTGTTTCTAGGGTAAACTCATACAGCGTAGTGTCATCCGTTTTGAGATGGATAATGCTTCCTTTTCTGATGATATGTTGATAAGTATCTAAAAATCGACTTGAAGTAAGTCTTTTCATTTCTTTGCTTTCACGCAAAAATGGATCTGGAAAAGTAATCCATATCTCGCTAACTTCACCCGGATTGAAAAATAGAGCGATTTGTTCGATTCGAGTACGTAGAAAAGCAGCATTTTTTAAATTAAGCTGTAAGGCTCTGGTTGCACCTTGCCATATTCTTGCACCTTTAATGTCCACACCTATGAAGTTTTGTTCAGGATATGCTTCTGCAAGAGCTACTGTATATTCACCGGCGCCACAGGCCAATTCCAGCACTATAGGTTGTGTGTTTTGAAAATGACCTTCAGCCCATCGACCTTTCATATCTACTTCCTGATCCGGACCGACTAGCAATCGCGGATTTTTAGGATCATAATTTTCATATACATTGGGATAACCCAAAAGCTCTCTGAATTTCTTTAATTTATTTTTCCTGCCCATGAACAGATTACTTTGGGCCACAAAACTAATGTTTTAGCTATAATCCTACCATAAATATGTATGTTAACTTAAAAATTTAAGGATTACATCACACATTATGGGGAGATCATGCGTTAATAAGGTCATTAGCTGGATTGGCCAAAAAATAATTATCTTTGTGCCGGGTTTAAAAATAAAACATTGTTAATGAGAAAATTCCTTTTATCGGTCATTCTGACAATAGTGGTAACTTCCTTTGTAAATGCACAGAGTTTTGGTATTCGTGCAGGTTTGAATTACACAAAATTTAGTGGTCCGTTGGAGGCTGGTGTTAATGAAAAATATTCTTTATCCAATGGTTTCCACTTTGGCATCAACTATGCTTATAAGCTTACCGATAAATTTTCAGTCAGTGGCGAATTATTATATACCCAAATCGGTACTAAATATAACTATGACGGCCAATCCTACTATAAATTACCGGTCAGTTCTGCATTTGTGTATAAAAAAGGTACCTCCAAGATTGATATGAAAGTGTCCAATGCATATGTTAGTATTCCGGTGACTTTTCAATGGAAGGCATCTAAGAAATTTGAATTTTTTGGTGGTGCCTATGCAGGCTTTTTAGTGGGGCCACGCGGCAATGGTACCATTGAGTTTGTACATAATGCGGACAGCCTATATTTCAAGCAATCTCTTATCCACAACTACTATTCTGACGAAGCGAAGCAGGCTGCTACTGCCAATCCTGGCCCTTCTGTGTGGGTAGATGGAATTGTAGTGTCTCTGGCCAGAGATGCCGGTGCATATTACAATCTGTCTGAAAACGAAAAGGATGGTAATCTATATCGGGTTTTTGACCTTGGGTTGACCGGCGGGGTTAATTTTTTTATCAATCGTGGGTTTTATATAGGCGCCAGATATGACTTTGGACTCTTAGATATCACAAACAACAAGATGGATTTTCTCCGGAAGGAATACGATGAGCAAAATGCCCTTGACATTCGATCTAATCACTACGACAGAAATGTGGGTTTTGAGTTTTCGCTTGGTTTTCGATTCTAAGATCGAGGTATGATTAGTACAGAATCCATTCAGTTTTTAAAAGAACTTAGGCTCAACAACAATAGATCGTGGTTTGACGATAACCGGTACAGATACGAAAAGTTAAAAGCAGAACAGTTGCAATTGGCTAGTGATTTATTGGATGCAATTGTAAAATTTGATCCGGCTTTGGAACAACTAGAAGCTAAAGACTGTATTTTTCGTATTTATCGTGACATACGGTTCTCAAAAGACAAAACACCGTATAAAACCCATATATCTGTAATTCTGAAGTCTGGTGGCAAAAACAGCCAATGGTCCGGATATTACCTACATATTGAAGAAGGACAGAGTTTTGCCGGCGGTGGCGTTTGGATGCCGGAAAGACTTCAACTACATAAGATACGGCGAGAAATCCACTTTTTTCATGATGAACTGAAAACGATCTTGGAAGATAGGGATTTTAAAAAATTATTTGCTGGTTTTGACAAGGATCCGGGAGCGCAACTCAGCCGTCCACCTAAAGGTTATGATGCCAATGATCCAGCGATCGAGTATTTAAAACTGAAGAGTTTTACTGTCACAACACCCCTGAGAGATGATCTTATTACTAGCCCGGATCTGATTAAGGTGGTTGCTGATATCTTCAGAACAATATACCCATTGCAGAGATTTCTGAATAGAGCACTGGCTAGCGATGAAAATGGAGGTATTTGATTATTATGGTGTTTAGGGTAGCAGCAATTAGTACTAACCCACTTAAATGGAGAAACTGATTTTTGCTTTGTCGGAACAGTTTAATCGAAGCCATCTACCTTCTATTCTGTCAAAATGTCAGGGGTTGCAAGTTATAATTCATCGTCAACAATGCTCTCATCAAGTTTTTTCTAAATCTTTTTATTTACTTATATGATTACAATACTACTCAATGTCATTTTAATGCTATATAACCAACCTACACCTTGCTTCATCAACACTTTCCCTATAAAAACAAGTCAAAGTTGACAAAAATCACCCGTAACTTTGATAAATTAATTACTTTTGTCATCGGCCATAAAATACGGATATAGGAGTATCTTATGAGCCTTATCGGGTTAATACTTTTGGTATATTTTTAAATTGCAATAATTACAAAATCATGTCTTCAGGTTATATTCGTTCTCAATATTCTAATAGAGTGACAACAATAGAATTTTTTTCATCCTGCACAAAACTCGCTTCCGGGAGATTTGCTCAGGCAGCTGGCTCACGAGATAGAGATAGCCGGCAAAGATGAAAAAACCATGCTGATATTGCTAAGAAGTGGTGGTGATCGCACTTATTGTGCAGGGGCCAGCTTTACCGAGTTAACAGCAATTGAGGATTTTGATACCGGCAAGACGTTTTTTTATGGGTTTTGCTAATGTCATCAATGCCATCCGAAGATGTTCTAAGATTGTGATCGGTCGCATTCATGGCAAGGCTGTGGGTGGTGGCGTAGGCCTAGCGGCGGCATGTGATTATGCGATGGCTAATAAATATGCATCTGTGCGCTTATCAGAGTTGGCAGTGGGCATAGGCCCGTTTGTAATAGGTCCAGCAGTAGAGCGTAAGATTGGCCTATCCGCATTTAGTCAGATGGCACTTAACGCTACTGAGTGGCAGACAGCTGCATGGGCAAAACAAAAAGGACTTTTTACTGAAGTATTTGAATCGACCGAACAACTTGATGCTTACATTGACCATTTTATGGCTGAACTCATCACTAAGAGTCCGGAAGCATTGGGACAACTCAAGAAAATCTTCTGGGACGGTACAGAACACTGGGAACAATTACTGGAAGAGCGCGCAGAGATGAGTGGCAAACTTATTTTGTCAGACTTTGCTAAAAACGCTATCCGCGCCTTTCTTGCATCATAACGATGTGGTTATAGTTTGATTTTCTTTAACCGGTCTATTTCCCGCTTATTGTCCCGTTCTTTGAGCGTTTCACGTTTATCATAGGCCTTTTTACCCTGAGCTAGTGCTATTTCCAACTTGGCAAAACCTCTTTCTGAGAAGTAAAGTCGATAAGGTATGATGGTAAGCCCTTTTTCTGTGACGCGTCTTTCTAGTTTTTTGAGTTCGGACTTGTGGAGTAGGAGTCGTCTGTCACGTCTAGCGTCATGATTGTAGATGGTGCCGTGGTCGTATTCGGCAATAAACATGCTTTTTACGGTAAGATTTCCATTGTCAAATAAGCAGTAAGCATCATTGAGATTGGCTAAACCTTGACGCAGCGCCTTGACCTCTGTTCCTGTCAGCGCAATACCCGCTTCAAACACTTGAATAAAGTGATATTCAAATTTCGCCTTACGGTTGATGATTTCTTTCGTGACAATCTTTTTAGCCATCGTATTTTGAGATATGGATCGCAAAGATAGATGAATTTAAGTGAAATTTGTAAAAAAGCTTTAATTTTGAACTTTATATGCCATATGCTCATGAGTACAACCTATAGATTATTTTTGATTGCAGTTACTGCCACAATAATATGCTTTCAATCCTGCGTCCCGAACAATAAAAGTGTAGAAACCAATATTCAAATTTCCTATTCGGACCCTGAAATTCAAAAGATTGCAGACTTACAAGATAAACAGGATATGGCAGGACTCTACGCCTATTTTAACCATGAGAATCCTACATACAGATACCTTGCAGTGACAGCATTCAGTTCCATAAAAAACAGTTTGTCAGGAGATTCATTAATGCGCATGCTCCAGGATCCAGTCATGCAGGTACGTGCAGCTGCTGCGTATGCACTTGGGCAGAATGGTTCATCTACAGTGACGGATAGGCTTATAGCTTCTTTTCGAGGCAAAGATACACTGGATATCAACAATCTATACAATGCTAATATACTCGAAGCGGTGGGTAAAACAGGAGCTTTACCCGATTTGAAAGCACTGAGTACAGTAAAGACGTACCGCGCTACTGATACGCTTTTACTACAAGGGCAAACAAAGGCCATTTATCGTATGGCTTTGAGAGGTGTCACTACAGAAGAAGGTACGGCAAGAATGGTGGAGGTTGTGAGCAATACATCCATCGCTCAAGAAGCTAGGCTCTATGCAGCAAATTATCTAGCACGAGTTAAGAATATATCATTGGGTCGGTATTATAGTCAGTTACAGGAATTATTAAAAAAGGATCAGGATCCAAATATCCGTATGGCCATAGCTACCTCGATGGGCAACAATAAAGATTCGCTATTTTTACAACCATTGAAATCAGCAATTCATAATGAGAGCGATTTTAGAGTCAAATGCAATATCATACGGTCTCTGGGCAATTATCCATATTTTGATATTAGAGATGTGTTGTTGCCTGAACTTAAAAATGACAATATTCATATAGCTTCTTTAGCTGCAGACGTTTTTCAAAAGAACGGCTTTGTTGAAGACGTACCACTTTATGCTTCTTATGACACCATGCCGCTACCCTGGCAGGTCAAAGCACCTATGAATGGAGCAGTTCTAGCACATACAGCTTTGTATTACACTGTTAGTAAAAATGCATTTTCTGAACGTATTCTCAAAAACCTCAAAGAAGCGGACTCTCCTTATGCTAAGGCGGCTTATGCTCGGGCATTGAGTAAGGATCCTTTTAATTATGCACTTATCAATCAGCAATTTAAGCAAGAGAAAAATACTATTGTAAAAATAGCTTTTTTGGAGGGACTGGGCGATATCCTTAAGAATCCTCAATTTTTTAAAGCTTTTGGCAATAATTATGGTAGAGTCAAGGCGGAAATTCTCTCTATCCTGGTTGAAGCTGTCAATAGTGGTGATGTAGGCCAGATGGCGACAGCAGCTGAGATATTGAAAACTCCTAAAATGGCATGGAAAGAATGGCTGAAAGACCTTTCGTTTCTTAAAGAAGCGCAATCCGCGCTGAAACTACCACAAGATATAGAAACATATAATATACTTGGAGAATGTATTGCACTACTGAGCGATACAAAGTATGAGCCTAAAAGGGCTGAATATAATCATCCGATCAACTGGAACTTACTCTCCACGGTGACGGATTCGAGTATTGCGGCAGTGAAAACCACTCAGGGAGTGATTCGAATTCAACTTTTAAAGAATACGGCACCAGGAAGTGTGGCGAATTTTGTAGAATTAATGAATAACAAATATTACAATGGCAAGGTGTTTCATCGTGTTGTGCCCAACTTCGTAATACAAACTGGTTGTTCTCGAGGAGACGGATATGGTTCAGAACCTTTTACTATTCGATCAGAGTTGCCACAAATTTACTATAATAAGGAAGGATATGTAGGAATGGCTTCTGCGGGCAATCATACGGAGAGTACACAATGGTTTATCACAATGTCACCAACACCGCACTTAGATGGTAATTATACGATTTTTGGCAAGGTAGTGGAAGGTATGGATGTAGTGTATAAAATTCAGCAAGGAGATAAAATCAATGAAATAATTTTCATTAAATAAGAGTCAGCCATATTACAAAGTAATGGCCGGCAACGATAAATCAGGATTTTTTTCAATATTGGGTTGATTATATCGTTCATATACTTGTTTGGCAAAGTCTAAACCTCGCTTCACCTTGTATTCATATACAAAATCAACATCATATTCTCGCAAGAGCGCTCCTTCATCCTGATACATGGCATAGGCTCCGACCTTAAAATTGCGAACTTTAATTTTTTGAATTTCTTTTAGAATATTGATGCTACTGTTGATATCCGTCATGGTCAATACGACAAGCTTCACACCTGACAAATCTATACTTTCCCAGAAGATACTGTTACTTGGGTCTCCCCAATTGATATTGATACCCTTGCCTTTGAAACTATTGACTTTTTCATGATCATATTCGATGGCCATCACCCGAGCATTCATCTCATCCGCAAAATAGTGATAGGTAGGCTCTCCAATGCTTCCAAAACCTAGTATGAGATATTCTGCATCACCGATAGATCTTGGTTCTTCATCCACATATTGCCTACCTGTATTGAGCTTCATGATTAGATATTTATATTTGTCAAATAGCTCGTGTGCATAGTTGTTGAGCGGTGAACCTATTAAAAAAGAAAAAGACATCAATAAGGCAAAAGCCATAATCCATTCATTGGGCAACCATCCGGCTTTGACACCCAGAACCCCAATAATTAACGCAAATTCACTGTAGTTACTTAAACTCATTGCAGATAAAAATGCAGTTCTTGCCTGTATTTTAAATCGAGACAATGACATAATAAAAACCGCAGCCTTAAAAAATATAAATGGAATCAATAGAAGTGTCAGTACCAGGGTTGTCAGTGTAATTTCACCGGTGAGACCTATACTAATGAAGAATGCTACTAGGAAGAAGTCTTTATAGGTCATCATTCGATCATAAAGTTCATCCGCCTTGGGGTGTTTTACGAGCAACATTCCAATAATTAAGGCCCCGAGGTCCGGTTTCAGCCCCACAAGATAAAAGGCTAGTGCACCTGTAATAAATGTGGCAAAAAAACCAAATATCGTTAGCAACTCACCATGATCAAGATGGTCAAGAATATAAGACAATAAAAATTTGACTCCATAGAGATAGAAGGGTACAAGCAGGACAAACCAGCTTGGTCTTAAATCAGATACAAATGTCATGAAAAGCACAGCGAAAATATCCTGAATGACAAGAATACCAATGGCAATTTTACCATGAAATGAAGAGATTTCTCCTCTTTCTTCAAGCACCTTGACCACGAATACCGTACTGGAAAAGCTCAAGGCAAAACCTATCATCAGACAGGCTTTTAAGTCGAGGTCTGAAAACATCTGAAGTCCGGTAAAACTCAACAAAAACAACAAGGACCCAATCACCAAGATGGTCAGAATTGTGTTGACAGTGGCCGTAACTAGGATATGCCTAGAAATAATATTTTTGATTTTAATCTTTAGGCCGATGGTAAAGAGTAAGAGCATGACACCAAAGTCTGCCAAAGTTCCAATCATATCGTTGATATGCCCCTTGTGTAGATTGAGCAAATTAAGAATTAGACCGGCAATCAAAAAGCCAATCAAAGCAGGCAAATTTAATCTACGAGCTATAAAGCCCATGATAAAAGCGATACCTAACCAAGCTGCATCTACATATATTAAATCCTGCATAATTCTCGTTTTAGGTGCAAAGCACTGCTTTCTGTCTGGTTTCAGCTTTTAATTATGAAAGGCACTGCGGAAAAAGATTCTGGCTTCAACTACAAAGAGATAAAATTCTTTGAAATGAAGTTTAATTCCTACTAATTAGGATTTAGATCGTCTCTTTTTGCAAATATATTTCATGATTTGATAAAATAAAAGCAATGATGATATATTTATTGCGAAGGTATAATAAATTTAGAAGCTTCAATCTAATTATAAGCCAAGCATGGCTCTGGTTTGATTCATTTTAGTTCAAAATTCGCTATCCTTAATTAAACGGATGGAATCAATAATTTTGAAACTGTATTCATACACATGAAAAATTTTCTGTTTTATATCCAACAGCAAGTCATATGATTTATGTTTTATAGAATATTTTATATTTAAGCCGACCTACTATTGTTAGTAACTTGTTTTACATATTTATATCTTTACACCAAAAATTGTTCTGAAATGTAACCTTCAGAGCTTTTGTATTTATACCCAAATTAACGCAGTAAACAATTTACAATGACCAATTTACCGACTCAACTCCATCTCAAATCAGCATTCTCACTGCTGATGTTTATGTTGATTTTTCATATTGATTTGAATAGTCAGTGTCAAATAAAAATAGATGATAAGTTAGACCCATCATCGTGTTATGCTAATGATGGCTATATCGAAATATCTGCACAAAATGGAGGTTGTGACAGACCGATAAAAGTGTATAAAAATAATACGCTTATTAGACAAGGCTCTGGTCAACTTGTGGTGAGTGGCTTAGGAGCCGGTCTTTATGAAATCGTATCCGATCCTGGGTGCGGATGCATCAATTCATCAGCTACAACAGTGACCCTTTTTGCAGGAAATCCTACACAGCTTACACCTTATGTAAACATTGGTGATGGATTTTATCAGGCTAATAAGATAACAGTATGTAAAGGTGATGCTATACAACTTGGGGTGCAATCACTAGGCATAAACGGATTAACGATTACCGGACCCAACGGATTCAGCAGTAGTACTCCGGATGGTAGTTCTTATTGGTCGTTTGAGGATATACAACCGACAGCCTCCGGACTTTATACTATAGAATATACTAATGAAGCTGGATGTATTTCACAGACAAGTATTCAATTAATTGTAGGTAATTTTTCGGTAAATGCAGGACAAGATGATGCCATGTGTCTTAATGACAACAAAACCCTCAATGCTACAGCCATTAATCCGGCAGAATGCAAGACTACATGTCCATCTGATTTGAATTCGCTCCTAGTAGTATGGAGTCTCGATGCTTGTGATGCATCTACGGTGACACAAAGTCTCAGCTATGCCGAATTTGTTCCTAACTATCCTTCAAAAGGTGGCTGTACTGATATTACTGCTTCAAATGTTTACAGAGATAGAGGAGACCATTCATGTATTCCTGTATTGTCTAGTTATATGGGCAATATTGGAATGTGTGTGAGTTCAATGGAAAGCTGTGACCCGGCGGATTATGACCCTGCTAATGCGGTGAAATTTGAGGTAACAATGACACCGGCAGAAGCAGGAAGAATCACCAAACTTACTTTCAATACGATGTCTCCAATTAACTGGTTAACGACCAATGGTTCTACAGGGCCTAATAATTACAGTGATAAATTATTGATAAGAGTATATAAAAACAATCTTCTTATCTACTCTGAAAACGACAGACTATTTGAGAGAACATGGAAGCTTGAAGAATTTGACTTTAGCGGGTTACCAGAGTTTGCTATTTCTGAGCCGGCTACTTTCCGATTTGAAATCAGAGGATATTGCGTTAATCAAGTAGGTGGAACGATGTCCACTTGGGAAATTGACGATGTTAAGGTTTATGGAGGGTGTTGTACTGGAATCGCTACCTATAATGATGTTTCTTATGTTTGGTCAGACGGCTCTACAGGTGCTTCGATCGTTGTTTCTCCGACAGAAACCACTACCTATACCGTTACGGCAACAGATTGCAACGGTTGTGTCAGTACAGATGATGTTACAATTACGGTCTATCCACTACCGGTGCCAATTATCAATGGCAATACAACAATTTGTTATGGTGAGAGCTCGACGTTAACTGCATCAGGAGGCGAAGAATTTCTTTGGTCCACAGGAGCAACAACACCGTCAATTACGGTTAATCCATTAGAAGATCAAACTTATTCAGTGACAGTTACAGATGAGCACGGATGTAATAACTCAACTTCAGTTACTGTGATAGTTAACCCACTCCCGAATCCTGTTATTGAAGGAGATCTTGCTATTTGTCATGGGAAATCTACCACACTAACCGCCTCAGGAGGCACGTCCTTCCTTTGGTCCACAGGAGCAACAACCGCTCAAATTACAGTATCCCCAACAGTCAATACAACTTATAGTGTCGAAGTAACCGATGCCAACGGCTGCAAAAACACGACGGAAGCTGAGGTGGTTGTCAATCCACTACCTATTCCGATTATTTCAGGCATTAATACGATTTGTTTAAATGAATCTACAGTTTTAACTGCTTCAGGAGGTGTTGCTTACGATTGGTCTACAGGGAGTTCAGATGCTCAAATTACGGTGTCACCTTCGGTAAATACCACCTATTACGTTACGATAACCGACCAAAACGGTTGTACAGCAGTGGGTAGTCAGTCAGTGACTGTGAATAGCCTCCCAGAACCTCAAATTGCGGGAGATAATGATATTTGTTTTGGAGATTTGACCACACTTACTGCAAGTGGTGGAATAGAATATGAGTGGAATACTGGTGAAAACTCAACCTCTATCCTGGTACAACCGGGAATAAATACGATATTTACAGTGACGGTCACAGATCATAATGGATGTACTGCATCTACCTCCAAAACAGTTTCTGTAAAAGACCTTCCGACCATTGTCATTGATGGCGATAACGGTGTTTGTAGAGGAGAGCTTCTCACACTGACTGCAAATGAAGGAAGCCATTACTCATGGAGTACTGGAGAGACAACATCTTCAATTCAGGTAAATCCTTCTGTTACAACCATTTATTCGGTGACTGTTACGGGAGACAATGGATGTTCTGGAATAGCTTCTAAACGAGTCGAGGTATATGAGAATCCTCAATTATCTGTAAGTGGCGACAACGAATTATGTGCTGGAGACCAAACAACCCTTACTGCAGAAGTTACAGGTTTGACTGCTTGCTCTGATGACTGTAAGGATAATTTAATGTTGCGATGGTCTTTGGACGGTTGTGATGCAGAGGGTGATCATGCAGGTGATTATTCAGAGTTTCAACCAGAAATTGTCAGTACAGAGGGCTTAAAAGATATTACAGCAACAGAAGTTTTTAGAAATCACGAAGACCATTCCTGCACTCCTGATGACCAGGGAGGTACAGGTATGTGTATGAGTACTTCTAGGGATTGTGATCCTTTAAAAATGGATCCTGAGAAGCTGGTAAGATTTAGTGTCACTTTAGACCCAATTCAAAAGGGACGACTGACCCAACTTTCATTTATTGAAAAATCTCCTGAGAATTTCCTTACAACGGATGGTTCTACCGGAGTTAATAATATTAATGACTACTACTTGATAAAAGTATATAAAGACGGAGTGCTCGTTTATGAAAAATACAATAACGAGACTCAGCGCAACTGGCACGAGGTATCATTTAATTTTACCGACCTTCCAGAATTTACTATAACATCGACAAGTACTTTTCTTTTCGAAATGGGAGGTTATTGTGTTACAGATCGTGGAGGCATGGATGGATGGGAAATTGATGATATTAAAATTTATGGTGGAGAATGCCCATCTTCTAATACCAACGATAGTATTAGCTATCTTTGGTCAAATGGAGCTTCTGCCGCCTCTATAAACGTAGTACCTGCTTCATCTGAAGTCTATACAGTTACTGCTACGGATTGTAATGGTTGTCAAGCAGTTGAATCAATTGATATTACGGTTCATCATACCGATACACCGGTGATAACCGGCAATAATGTCATTTGTCAAGGAGAAAACAGTACGCTTACAGTTTCTGAAGCAGCAACCTATTTGTGGAATACAGGTGCAACAACCCAAACTATTACCATAAGCCCGGATGTTTCACAAACCTATTCTGTCACCATTACGGATGAGCATGGTTGTACAGCAGCGACATCTGTTGATGTAACCGTTAATGCTTTGCCAATTGCCGATATTTCTGGAGAAAAAGAAATTTGTATGGGCGAAAGCACCACCCTGACAGCGTCAGGAGGAAGTACCTATGCATGGAGTGAAGGAAGTACAACAACAGCGATCACAGTAACACCGAGGGAGACGACGACCTACACGGTAACCGTGACGGATGCCAACGGCTGTGAGGCGACGACGAGTGCGACAGTAACAGTACACGAGCTACCGGAACCGGAAGTAACAGGTGACACTGAAATATGTGAAGGAGAAACAACGACCTTAACAGCAACAGGAGGCAACACATATGCATGGAGCAATGGAAATACAACATCAGTAGCGATAGTCAACCCACATGAGACGACGACCTACACGGTGACAGTAACGAGTGCATATGGCTGTACCGCGACCACGACCGTAACAGTAACGGTGTATGATTCTTTAACAGTTACGATTGACGGCGACCACCTTATTTGTAAAGGAGATAGCGCAACATTGATTGCATCAGGTGGTGTTAATTATATATGGAGTAATGGCGAAACAGGTGTTTCAACGACTGTAAGCCCTGCTACAACTACTACATATACAGTTACAGCTACTAATAGTTTAGGTTGTGAAGGAGTGGCCTCATGGACTGTTGAAGTAATTCCAGCACCTGAAGTGTATATTTCAGGACCGAATAAGATTTGTGCCGGTATGACTTCATTCTTACTTGTAAACACGGATATAGAAGGTCCTTGTGATGAAGTCTGTGATGTTGATCCTCAGGTTTTAGTTTCCTGGGATCTAGACTCGTGTCATTCTGTTATGGAACTGGGTACTCATATGGACTATTCAGAATTTATACCTGAAATCAATAAAGCAAATTGTGCAAGTGTTTCAGCTAGTAATGTATATAGGGATCAACCATTGAAACACTCATGCACACCAGGGTTTGATGGTAGTCCGGCACTATGTATAGATCCGCAAACTAATTGTAATCCTGCTAAAATTGATTTTGATAAGGCAGTGAAATTCCAGGTTACCATGAATGCCGATGCGACAGGACAAATTACAGGACTGAAGTTTTATGAGCAATCACCATTGAATTTTGACCATATAAATGGACCAACCGGACCGAATAATTACGCATTGAAATACCTTATCAGAATCTCTAAGAATGGTCAAGTGATTTATTATGAAGATGAAATACCGACTAATCGAAGTTGGGGATTAAAAACATTTGACTTCACCAATAATCCTCTATTCAGAACAATGGGTACGGCAACCTATTTCTTTGAAATCGCGCCATACTGTCCAGTGAATAATGGCAGTTCAGAATCTGTTTGGGATATTGATGAAATCCAGGTACTTGGTGGATGTTGCTCTTCACTTACGCCATTGACCGTTCAATACGAATGGTCTAATGGTGCCACGACTCCTTATATAGAAGTTAGCCCTACATCATCAACGGTTTATACCGTTACAGTGACTGACTGTAATGGATGTGCTACATCAACTGAATATCCAGTTAGTGTATCGAAAATGTCTGTTGATTTAGGTGGTGACAAGATTATCAACTTAGGGGATTCAATTACCTTAGTTCCTAATGTTATCGGGCAAGGTATTTGTGATGAGGACAATCCAATAGCCAATGAACTCAAGTATTTGTGGATAACTGGTGAGGTAACACCTACTATAACCGTGCGTCCGAATACTTCTACTTTTTATAGAGTGACAGTGACTGATTGCTTTGAGTGCACAGCAAGTAGAAATATTGTAGTACATGTCAGGATGTTCAGACCGATTAATACTTATCCTAATCCGGCTAGTGATGTTGTTCATGTAGTTGCTGATGCTGAAATGGAGCCAATTACATCAGTCAGATTACTGTCGATCAATGGAAATGTGGTATTCGGTGATGTTATGAATATCATCAGACACAACGAAAAGTACTTTACCATTGAACTTCCGAATAATATTGCGAATGGTATTTACATTCTTGAATTTAAGCATGGTGATAAGATAGAGAGACAGAAACTGATTATTTCCCAATAATTGTTGCATGATTAATTATATTCAGACACAACTTGAAGCATTAACAGTTCATTTTATAGGAAATCAAATAGAGGGCGAAGACGTTAAGTTTTCGCCCTCATTGCTCCAAATTAAGGATAGTGAACTGTACGATACATTATTAAAATATTTTTTGACCCACTTCAAAGAGCCGGAGTTTTTTCGATTTACTTTTTCTAGCGATGAGGTGGAGCTCAATCCGGTATATAATTTTATTGCCAATATTTTTGATGATCCGGCCTGCCTTTATGAAGAATCTGTAAAAATCGCAAGGCATTTATTTGAAAAATCTCGTCATCCTAATATTAAATCTGGAGAACTATTTGTTGTCTATTTTACTGATCTGTTTGTTGATGATGAAATGGTAGATGGAGTTGGAATTTTTAAGTCAGAAAACAAAGATGTATTTATCAAAGTTGGCAATGATTTTTCACTCCAAAGATTAGAAGGAAGTAATATAGGAAAGCTAGACAAAGGTTGTATTATCTTCAATACCGGACGAGATAACGGGTTTAAAATCTGTAATATCGACCATAGCAATAGATTTAAGGAAGCTCAGTATTGGCGGGATGACTTTTTAATTCTCACACCGCTTTCTGATGAATATTTTCAGACAAAATCCTATATACAAGCGACTAAATCTTTTATCAAGAATCGAATGTCTCGTGAATTTGATACTGATTCAGCTGATGAAGCAGCAGTCATGAATCGATCTCAAAATTATTTTAAAAATAATGAAAAGTTCGATACCTTTGAGTATGAACAAAAAGTATTCAAAGATGACAAAGTGATTGAGGCTTTTCAAGATTACAAAGAGGAATATCAACAAATCAAAGCACTATCTTTTGACGATGTATTTGACATTTCCCCATCAGCCGTTAAGCGACAGTCACGGGTTTTTCGCAGTGTCATTAAACTAGATAAAAACTTTCATATTTATGTTCACGGAGATAAAAACAAGATACAAAAAGGTACTGACGAAGAAGGTAGAAAGTATTATATACTGTATTATGATGAGGAAAATTGATATTGGCTTGTTTCCACTGTCAATGAACATATTATATTCATACTACTAAAAATCACAGCTTAAATATGATTACCTTTGCCTGCAGATGAAGCGTGAGTTTATTATCAACATCATTTTATTGATTTGCATCAATCTGCTGATCAAGCCTGCTTATATCATCGGGGTGGAGACGCGCATTCAAAATATTGTGGGCAATGAATCTTACGGGCTGTATTTTGCATATTTTAATTTTGCTTTTCTTTTTCAGTTTATCAACGATCTAGGGCTTCAAAACTGGAATGCTCAGTATATACCTAAAAATAGAGATAAAGTAGGAACGCAAATCATCGAACTCTTTTCGGTCAAACTCGCATTCAGCCTTTTATTTTTAATGCTGGTCACTGGATTTTCACTGTTAAGTGATTATTCTTATACTGCATTACTTTTCGTAATTAGTATTAATCTAGTGCTGGCTTCAATATTACAATTACTTAGAACGTATGTCTCAGGGCTTGGTTTTTATCGAACGGACAGCCTGTTTAGTGCTCTAGATAAATTTATTATGATTTTTATAATAGGGTATTTTGTGTGGTTAGCACCAGATCGGGAGACATTTAATATTATGAATTTTGCCATTGGCCAGACATGTTCATTTACTCTAGCGATTTTAATTGTCTTTTTATGGATTGTATCTAAAGTTAAAGTAACATTTCATTACAGTAGTTTAAACCGATATGTTGATATCATTCGTAACAGTGTTCCGTATGTAATAGTGGCAGTACTTATCGGCATATACACAAAAACAGACGGCGTTCTCCTAGACAAATTGCTCGATGATCGGCAGTTGAGTGCCGGCATTTATGCGGGAGCATTCCGCTTCTATGATGCAGCCAAAATGATGCTGTTTTTGATAGCAGCTTTGTTACTTCCTATGTTTTCGTCCATAGTTCATGATAAAGAGAAACAAACAACACTATACGATATAGGAATTAAACTTGCAGCATTATTGAGTATGCCTATTGCTATTTTATTTATTGGATTTAATACCGAGTTTTTACAGCTGATTTACCCTAGTACCTATACTTTTGACAGTAGTATTGTGTTATTTTTTCTAACATTTGCATTTATCGCAGTTAGTATAGCTAATATAGGTGGCGCCTTTATTCTTGCGGTCAACCGACCTGCTAGACTTTACAAATTATATTTATCCATTATTGTAATCAATCTTTTGTTGCACATTCTTTTGATTCCACGGTTTAAAGCACCTGGTGCAGCGTTTACTACTATGATTACCCAAATACTCATTATGTGTGGTCATTATTACATTGTGTCCAAAGACTATTATATTCGTTTGAGCAGAATGGTAATCATTCGATTGTTTGTTTTTTTTGTATTAAGTATGTCCTTTACTTTTGCTATCAAATATTTTATCCCATTACCGTGGATTTTATTGTTTTTTGCTAGTAGTATAGTATCTGCTATTCTTGCATTTTTGATACAAATATTGGATAAAAGAGACGTTGTCCACTTTTTAAAAAGCAGAACAACGGGTGATGGACAACATTTTTGAATATCTATTGTCGTTACTTAAGTAAATAATGTTAATGCATTATAGGGAAGAGCAATTATTAAGAGCATTGAAAAAGGTAGAATTAATTGCGACGACACATAAATTCCATCGCATGCTTTTTCATCCATTCAAGTATGTTTTTGCACTCGTTTATCGTAATATTTTTTATAAAATAACGGGAAAACCATATACTACTACCACTACCGCATTTTATGGAAAAGAGTTACACATTCATTTGCCCTCTTCTACAGATATCTATTTAACTTCAGGCAAGGCGCATTCATCGGAAATTAAGCTTGCTCGTTTTATGATTAGCATTCTACGGTCGGGCAACATTTTTGTTGACGTGGGCGCACATATTGGATATTTTTCGGGACTGGCGGCGGTGTTAGTTGGTGAAGAAGGTAAAGTCTTTTCGTTTGAGCCTACACCTTCGACATTCAAATTATTAAATAACAATACAAAAAATATAAATCAAGTCAAGACTTATAATTACATCGTCAGTGATGAGCAAATGACGAAGGAATTTTATGAATTTCCGAGTCAATACTCTGAGTATAATACTACTTGTAAGGAAAGCTTTATCCACAGCGAATGGGCAAAAAAGGTGCCGTATGAAGTGCATCAGATTTCTTCTATTTCTCTGGACACGTTTTTTACAGAAGAAGGCTGCATACCCAATTTAATAAAAATAGATGTTGAAGGTGGAGAGTGGAGTGTCTTGTCAGGAATGAAGCACCATCTTTCGATAGGAAGCCCCGTAGTAGTAATAGAGTATCTTGTTAATTCTAATAGTATTTATGATCAATGTATCAAATTTATGACATCACTTCAATATAAAGCGTATATCATAAGACAAGACGGCACATTATTTGAAACACAAGATGTCAGAGGCTATATGACAGCGCATCAACTTTATTTAGAAAATATTGTATTTCAAAAAGGATAGGTCAGCTATCTTCATAATAGTAATATTCTTTGGTTGATTATCGTTATTAGAAGGATGGTGCGGTAATACATGTTTGATGACTTGAGGGATCATGGATTCATTGGCCATTATCGGCAGATGTATCCAATGAATTTAAGTAAAGGCATTACCAATTATTTTGATACTTTTGTGATTTAATAAATTTTGCTGTTTTTGACAGTTTTAAAACCAATGGATAGAGAATACAATTTTACTGATTTTATCAAACAATTATATAAATGGCGGAAAGAACTGCTCTGGGCTTTCCTACTGATCATGATTGTTAGTATTGTAGCCAGCCTATTTCTACCCAACTACTATAAAGCACAGACCACTTTTTATGCTGCCAGCCCGGATCTTGCTAAGCCGGTGCCTATCGGAGGTGACGAAAAGGATATGCGTATCTATGGAGATGATAATGATCTTGATCGATTGTTTACCATTGCCAATTCTCATGAAGTGCTCTTTTTCCTTGTGGATTCTTTTAAGTTGTATGATCACTATAAAATAGATATAGATGATGCCAAAGCTAAATTTAAGGTAATAGAAAACCTTTTAGAAAATTATAAAACCATCAAGACAAAGTACGGTGCACTAGAGCTCGTTGTTGAGGATAAAAGCCCTGAAATGGCAGCGGCTATGGCTAATGCTGCCCGTGAAAAAATCGAAGAGAAAGCGCAGATGGTAGTTAAAAAAAGCCAGAAATTTTTGATCGAAAATTATGAGAAAAACATTAATATAAAGCAAAAACTGGTGGATAGTGTGTCAATGCGATTGAGAAATATCAAAACCACAGCAGGAGTATATGACACATGGAATCAGGTGGATTTGTACAATAAAATCTTTGCTAATGCAGAGTCTGAACTTCAGGATGCAAAAGGTAAAATAGCTTTTTATAAGGGTTATCCATCCATGAGAGATTCGCTGATTGTATATATGGCCAAGGAAAAGGGTGCAACCAACAAAAAGGCAAATGCACAGGCAGAACTAGAAAAATTTGCTCCGATTGCGACAGAGTTAAGACAGTTAGAGCAGGAGCAATCACGCATTATTGAGCAGATTAATTTTGACAAGGAAAGATTAAAGCAGCTCGATGCCGCCTATAGTGCGCCATTTACGGCCATTCATCTGATAGAGAGTGCGATTGTTCCAGTAGAAAAGTCGAGGCCTAAACGCAGTATCATTGTTTTATTATCCACATTGGCGGGCGTCGTGTTTTCAGTACTTGGCGTGTTGATTATCGATAATATTAAGAGTGCGGGTATCATCAGATAAATCGGATATCATGATGAAAAGCACTCCAGTTTGGCTGCAGGACAAGAGGATATTCCGCTCTTTTATTGGTCTAATTCTGACAAGTATTTTTGCAGCTATTATACTGGAATCGCCACTATTCTTATTGGCACCTGTAGGTGCTCTAGGATTGGGGTTTATTTTGGATGATTATCGACGACTTTTTTACCTTATTTTCCTAAGTATTCCATTTTCAATTGAGTATTACTCTGATACTTTAGGTATAGGAACGGATCTGCCTTCTGAGCCGCTGATGATAATAACGACGGGAATTACCCTTATGGTGTGGATGAAGAAACATCTATCTCTTAAGGTAGATTATTGGAAAAACCCTATTGTTCTATTACTTTTTCTACATTTATTCTGGATACTGATAACGGCTATTCAATCACAAAATCCAATTATCTCTTTTAAGGTATTTACTGCCAAAATATGGTATGTCCTTCCTTTTTTTATTTTTCCTCTCATTACATTTAAAGAGAGAGTAGATTTTGAAAAAACTTACGATATCCTTTACAGATTCTTATTTTTAGCAATTCTGATTGTTTTGGTACGGCATGCTATGGAAGGCTTTTCCTTTGCAACTACCAATAAGGTCGTGACGCCATTCTTTAGAAATCATGTTAATTATGCTGCAATCTCTGTGGTTACGCTACCTTTTGTTTGGGCTTTTATGCGCATCCGTATGTTAAATCATCGACCTGTAGGATGGCTGATTGTTGTGTTTATACTGTTTATTATAGGCATCTATTTTAGTTTTACTCGTGCAGCCATTTTATCTATGTTCATAGCCTTAGGTGCATGGTATATTATCAAAAGGCGATGGGTCAAACAAGCATTGACCCTGAGTAGTATGGTTGCTATCGCGGGTGTTATTTTCCTTTCGTGGAATAATAAATACATGGAATTTACGCCCAATTTTGAGCGAACGGTAACTCATTATAAATTTGACAATCTAATAGAAGCTACTTATAAGCTTGAAGATATTTCATCTATGGAGCGAGTGTATCGGTGGATGGCAGGTGTTGAAATGATCAAAGACAGATTCTGGATGGGTTTTGGTCCGGGTACTTTTTATTCTAATTACAAAGCGTATTCCATTTCCAGATTTCAGACGTATGTCAGTGATAATCCTGAGCATTCTGGAATTCATAATTATTATCTTATGACTTGGGTAGAACAAGGCTGATAGGTTTCATTATTTTTATTACACTTTGTTTTATACTCATTATCCAAGCCGAAAACCTATACCATCGATGTACAGATCGGCACGACCAATATATTATAATGGCATCCGCTTTGGGTTTTATCATTATCTTTGCAATGAACCTCATCAATGACCTGATAGAAACAGACAAAGTTGGTCCGTTTTTCTTTTTCAATGCAGCGATTTTAGTCTATTATGCCTCAAAATACGCTGATCATAGCCTAAATTCTTCTCATACTCAAATATCAAATTATGGAACCAGCGCCAATCAATGATGCAGACAAGAGAGAAGATTATCAGCATGATGAAGCCGCTGCTTTAAAATATCTCAAGACATCCAAAATCTATCTGCCTATTCTTATTGGTATAGGCGTTGTGATTTGGATGTTGACACGACAGTTTGATATAACTGTGCTCCGCGATTTACATAGTACCGGCCACGTCATATTCTGGATAGGGATGGCGGTTTTGATGTATATAGCCAGGCACTTATTTTATTCTATGCGCTTGCGAGTAGTAACGGATTATGCGTTTTCGTGGTTAAAAGCGATTCAACTAATTGTCATATGGGAGTTTTCTACGGCGGTGTCTCCTACGAGTGTAGGAGGGGCAGGAGTAGCATTTTTTATGTTGTCAAAAGAAAAACTGGGAGGTGCTAAAACCATAACGGCAGTGCTTTACACCATGATCGCAGATACAGTATTTATCACAGTAGCGCTGATTGTTCTCTACTTGATTGTGGGTCCTGTAATGATTCGTCCGGGCATGGTGGACCTGTCTGATATTGATGGTTATGGTATTACCTTTTTGATTGTGCTGACATTTATGATTGGTTATGGTTCTTTATTCTTTTATGGACTTTTTATTCGACCGAGAGCAATCAAAAGGTTGCTGTTTTGGGTTAGCAAGTGGAAGATTGTAGGTAAATTTAAAAAGACACTGCGAACTACCGCTTACGATATTGAAACCGCTGCTGCAGAGATCAAACATAAGCCTATTTCTTTCCATCTTAAAGCGATGGGTTGTACAATGGGAGCTTGGTCGGTGCGATTTCTTGCCATTAATTTTTTGATAGTTGCATTTACTGTGGGCTCTATCCAAGATTTGTATGATCATTTAATTGTTTTTGCTCGTGGCATGGCAATGTACACGATTGAAGCCTTTAGTCCAACACCGGGAGCCTCAGGTGTTGCCGAAGTACTTTTCAGTGGCTTCTACAGTGATTATGTCACTGCTGGTGTATCGGTGATGATTGTTTTTTTATGGAGATTAATTGGCTATTACAGTTATCTATTTGCAGGAGCCATTGTTGTCCCATTATGGTTGCGTAGTGTTTTTAACAAAAAAGAGAAAACAACATGATGCTATTTTCTCTTTTTATCTTTCCATTTTTCCTCTCTTATTTCATAAAGGAATCGTTTTTAAAATCCATACTCCTTTTGCTCTATCATGTAGTTGGCTATTTTTCTGCGGTTTTCCTTAATATTTTGTAGTGGATACTTAGTGTATTTTCTAAGACCACTTAAAAACATAGGTTGCATTTCAGGCGCAACAAATGAGGCAATCGCATCTGTACCATTTTTCAGAACTCTTGCAGCAGCATCATATAGGAAGGTATGAATGATGGCATTAAAAACTTCAATATTTTTTTTCAGGATAATTTTCGGCTATCTTCATAACGCGCAGTAGTGCACCTTCAGCATCAAATATATCAATGATGATGTCAGATAAATTCATGATAATCTCCTGCTCATTTTTTAGATCCAGTTTGCCACTCATGGCCTGCTGTGCTGCTGTACCCAGTACCATAATCAATGCTTTTTTGAAGTTGTCGATGAGTAGCTGCTCCTGTGCATATGAACCATCATAAGTTGGTGAGGCAGCTTCACCATTCATCAGCTCATTTTGAACTGCCATGCCTGCCGACATCAAATCCAGCTGGCCTTTCATCGCCAGTTTCATGACTGTGTTTAAGATTACAAGTCGATTGATCTCATTAGTGCCTTCAAATATCCTATTGATTCTGGAATCGCGGTATGCTCTTGCTACATGGCCTTCCTCAGAATAACCCATACCACCGTAGATTTGCACGGTTTCGTCCACAACATAGTCCAGTGTTTCTGAACCGACTACTTTTACAATAGAACACTCAAGCGCATATTGTTCGGCAGCTTCTCTTTTTGCTCTGGCAGGGTCGTGACCATCGGATTTAAATTGCTGTTCAGCTTGCTGAATTAATTGCGCTGTTCGATATACCGCTGTTTCTGCGACAAAACTACGTATAGCCTGTTCTGCAAGCTTGTATTGAATAGCTCCAAAAGCAGCAATAGGCGATTGAAACTGCTCACGCTCCATAGCATAATGCAACGATTCTGAAACCAACTTTTTGGTTCCACCGACACAAGATGCACCCAGCTTAAATCTACCTGTATTGAGTACATTAAAAGCGATATGATGTCCTTTACCAACCTCACCTAGTAAGTTTTCTACCGGTACTTTGACGTTTTCAAAATAAATCTGACGAGTGGACGAACCCTTGATACCTAGCTTTTTCTCTTCTGCACCTAGGGTAAAGCCTTCCATTCCTTTTTCGATGATAAAGCCGGTAAAACCAGATTTTCCATTTGGAAGATTTTCTCCGGTCACCTGTGCAAAGACCGTAAAAATATCTGCAAATCCGGCATTTGTGATCCACATCTTCTGACCATTGAGAATGTAGTGCGTGCCTTCGGCATTGAGGATTGCCGTCGTCTTTGCTGCTAGAGCGTCAGAACCACTAGTAGGTTCGGTCAGACAGTAACTGGCTTTAAGCTCTCCGGTAATCAGTTTTGGCAGATATTTTTGCTTCTGGACTTCTGTTCCATAATAGAAAATAGGCAACATTCCGATTCCAGTATGTGCATTATAACTGACGGTGAAAGAACCAGAAGGGCCAACTTCGTCGCCAATTAAGGTATTTGTGATATAATCCATATCACTTCCACCCAATTCTTCAGGCATGTGTGTGCCGAGTAAACCTAACTCACCGAATTTTTCAAGGAGCGACGGAATGAGTCCTTCTTCTAGTTTTTCAATTCTGTCTGTCAACGGCATGATTTCCTGATCGACAAAGGACTTAATTGTCTCTTTAATCATGAGTTGTTCTTCATTAAAATCTTCAGGTATAAATAATTCCTGATGGTCAGAAGGTTTAATTAGAAACTCGCCTCCTTTTAATACTTTGTTTTCAGATGTGGTAGTAGCCATGGAAATATTTTTAAAAATTAAACTCAAAGTTAAAATAATATTTATGTAAAACCAAATTATTTTGCTATAAAATTACATATTATTGTTATAATCAAGAGTTTGCGATAATATTTTAATGTACTTAAAGTATATTTTATATTAAAATGCAAAATAAACGCTTCTGATGAAGATAGACTTTTAGAAATAGCAACTCATTAATATACAACAGTTCTAAAGGTATTCGATTTGAATTCGTTTCGCCCATGCTGATAGTATTTGTATCTTTGCGTACTTTTATAACTTTTACCTAATGTATCGAATAGCGGTAATTTTAAGTCTATTATTTTGTGCTTGTCTTCATCTAGAGGCACAGCCGCCATTCTCTGATTCTAATCTTCCAATCATTATTATAGACACCAAAGGTGGACAGATTGTGGACGAACCTAAGATTGAAGCAGAAATGAAAATAATAAATAATGGACCAGGTAAAAGAAACCACCTTTCAGATACCGTCTTTCAGTACAATAATAAGATAGGCATTGAATTTAGAGGTTCTTCTTCACAAATGTTTCCCAAAAAGCCCTACGGATTTGAAACGAAAGATGAAAATGGAGAAAAACTCGAAGTTGCTCTTCTCGGAATGCCAGAAGAAGAAGACTGGACGCTCAATGCAACCTATAATGACAAAACACTGATGAGAGACGGCCTCACCTATATACTTGCCGGTCGGGTGATGGAATATGCGCCAAGGGTCAGATATATTGAGCTCGTGATTAATGAAGACTATCAAGGTATTTACTTACTGATAGAGAAAATCAAAAGAAGTAAAAATCGTGTACAGATAGCTAAAATAGGTAAAAGCGATAACGATGGAGATGCACTTACCGGAGGTTATCTCATTCAAATAGATAGAGCACCTACGCCTAATATTGATGAAGGTTGGGTGTCACCATTTGCACCTTTTAAAGGAGCAGCGCAAACTACTTTTTTTCAGTATGAATATCCCAAAGCTAAGAATATTACTCCGCAGCAGCGTAAGTATATCAGGGAATACGTGACCCATTTTGAAAATGTCCTTCATAGTAATCGATTTAATGATCCATTAGAAGGATTCAGAAAGTATATTGATGAGCAAAGCATCATGGATTATATTATTTTCAATGAGTTGACTAAGAATGTGGATGCTTATCGGCTGAGCACCTATTTTTACAAGCAAAGAGACAGTGAAGGTGGAAAAATAAAGTTTGGTCCGGTGTGGGATTATAACTTAGGGTTAGGCAATGTTGATTACTGTACCAATGGGAATCCTGAAGGACTGGTAATAACGGATTTTAATCAGGTGTGTCCTGATGATGACTGGGTTGTCCATTTTTGGTGGAATAAATTTCTGGAAGATACCACATTTTATAATGATCTAAAACAAAGGTGGCAATACTTACGACAACACCAACTTGCCACAGAAAACATTCTCAATACAGTTGATTCACTAGCCAATCTGCTGAATGAAGCACAGTTCAGAAACTTTAAAAAATGGCCTATATTAAATCAGTATGTATGGCCTAATTATTTTGTAGGCGCTACTCACGACGAGGAAGTTGCTTTTTTGAAAGACTGGATTATGAGAAGATTGGACTACCTCGATGGAGTTTGGTATATCTCTACGTCAACTATGCAAGAGCAAACTAGTAATATTATACACGTATGGCCGAATCCAATTGTCAAGGAAGCCATCATCGATCTACATCAACCAATACAACTCAAGGCAGTAGAAGTGTTTAATATGAATGGTCAGAAGATGGAAATACCCGTTAAAAATACCGAATTATCTCAATATTTTGCAGATTTTGATGGAATGGAAGAAGGAATATACATTCTTCGGATCATCGCTGAAAATCAGGTTTTCACCCGAAAAATTGTCAAGGCTACTTCACATTAATTTGTTACATGTTTTCAGAAAAAGCACATCAGAATCTCTCAACAGCAACTATTAAAAAGGATACAAACACTTGTTTTATTCCGTTGCAAGCAATAGATGTTCGACTGCCTGAAAAATTTAACTTTCCCTTTAGTTATGAACCGCATCCGCTAGCCCTTATTGCTGCTGAAGACCTGCAAAAGAGGATTCAAAATGAGTTAGCTTGTCTGCACCCTTTTGGGTCTGAAACGGAGCCTGGTATAGGTAAAATGTTTGGTGTATTGGTCGTTGAAGATGAAAATAACAATCTAGGGTATCTCGCTGCGTTCTCGGGAAAAATAGGAGACAGCAACTTTTATCCGGGGTTTGTACCTCCTGTTTTTGACACGCTAGATCCGGATGGATTTTATAAGCAGGAAGAGGCCGAGACTAATATTATCAACCGGAAAATCGAACAACTTGAAGCAGCCGAAAGCTTTAAAAGCGCCTTTGATAAACTGGAAACTAAAAGAGCAGAAGCGGCCACCGCAATTCAAGAATTAAAAGAAGAGATTAAACGCCAAAAAAAACTTAGAAAACAATTGAGGGTTGATGCTTTGGCAACACATTCACCTGAGTCATATCGTCGATTAGATGAACACCTCAACACAGAAAGTATCAAATGGCATTATTCTCTAAAAGAGACCAAAAGAAAATGGGATGATATCGTTGCTGCTTATGAAAAGGAAGCACAAAAATACCTTAATGAGGTTAATGATTTAAAGTCACTTCGAAAGGTCAAGTCAGCAGAGCTACAGCGTCGGCTTTTTGAGAATTACAATTTTCTCAATCAGTATGGTGATGCTAAAAATCTTATAGAAATATTCCAGATCACGGATGATTTGACACCGCCATCAGGTGCAGGAGAGTGTGCAGCTCCTAAGCTACTTCAATATGCTTGGACACATGGCATGAGACCAGTAACAATGGCAGAATTCTGGTGGGGAAAATCACCTTCATCAGAAGTCAGAAAACATGGATATTTTTATCCAGCTTGTACCGGTAAATGCAAACCGATACTTGTACATATGCTCAAAGATGTGCCGATGGAGGATAATCCTATGTTGATAAATCCGGCACTAGGTAAGGAACTTCCGATTATCTGGGAAGATGATTATATGCTCGTGGTCAATAAGCCGGCGGAATTCTTATCTGTGCCGGGCAAAACAATTACTGATTCTGTCTTGACTAGAGTCAAAACTTTATATCCGGATGCTTCGGGGCCATTGCTAGTTCACCGATTAGATATGTCCACATCGGGATTGCTACTTATTGCAAAATACAAGGAGATCCATCAGCACTTGCAAGCACAATTTATCAAACGAAGAGTTAAAAAAAGATATGTTGCCATACTCAAGGGTAACTTTAGGTGCAAAGAAAGGTCCGGTATAATTGACCTGCCACTAAGAGTGGATCTCGATGACCGCCCTAGACAAGTGGTTTGTTTTGATCACGGTAAGCCTGCTCAAACCTACTGGGAGCTAAAACATTCAGAAGGAGATGAGCATAGAGTGTACTTTTACCCACTGACCGGACGCACACATCAGCTACGGGTTCATGCAGCACATCCCCTTGGACTCAATGTACCTATCAAAGGTGATGACCTCTATGGTATAAGATATGATCGGCTATATTTACATGCAGAGCTACTAGAATTTACGCATCCTATCACCCGAAAAACGATAACCTTGGTGGCTGAACCGGAGTTTTAATTGCTTCCAGATGCCAAAGACTATTTAAACACTTTCAAACTATACAACTTACGTCCTGTATAGAAACTGATAATATACAATCCGGACAAAGGAGGTAATTCTACGTCCATTTTACCTGGAAGATTTTTATCCATAGTATAAACCAATCGTCCCGATAATTCGGAAATCGTAAGTCGGCCTATGAGTTCCGAGTCGAAGCTCCAGGAATCTCCTTGACGAATAAATCGAAATGGCAATGAAGAACTGGCACTTTCAGTAGAAGTTGTACCTTGCAAATCAAAATCTACTACTACCGGCAGATGGTCAGAAGCACGATCTACATCGTAATAGTTCAACCCGTATTTGTTTAAATCACTCTGCAACATACCGGGTGTATAAAGTACAAAGCTATTGGATATGCTCATGACAGAACCGGTATAAATAATGTAATCTAGTCGTCCGGGGCTATAGCTTCCTGTGCTATTCCAGGTGAAGGTCATGGGCACTCCTGTTGTTAGCGGATTAGCATCTTCAAGATCGGAATTATCCCAGTCGGGTTTGAAATCGGGTCCATAGGCGTTATTATTGACGATATCACCAGTGAGCATACTGACCAGCTGTTGTTTCAAACCTACGAGGTTCATATCTCCGGCAAGGACAATCGGGCTGCCTATTGGAACGGTAAAGGGAGAAATTCCAAATTTTATGCCTCGAATGAACGACATGATTTTATCTACTTCGGCTTGTCGTTGACTTTCATTATTACAACAGGGCAAATGCGCCATAATGAAAACTAATTTTTTACTACCTAGATCAATCAAAAAGGCACCATTACCATCGATACTAGCCGTATTGATCACGGGATATCGGCTTACTACTCTAATGTCGTCACCGGCAGCAGCATGATACCATTGTTGACCTATACCGGAAGGTAAATATTCCTCAATAAGTGCCGCTGTTTGAGCAGAACTATTATTGTATATCTCACAAAACCCTATGATATCCGGGTTAATGACTTTAAATATTCGGTCATAATATTGTTTGACATTACTGCTAAAAAATTTATCTTTAAGTACGTTGTAGGAAACTATACGCAAGTGCTTATCACTGGCTTTTGTTAGCTCAAGAGGTTGACTGTACACATAGTTTTGCAGACGATATGAATAGCCTCCATCTATATCGGGGGCACGATCACCGTTATTGATTTCGTCCACAATAGTGATTTTTACAATATCACCCATTTTGAAAAAATTGCCACTAAACGAAAATTCTCTTCTAATGGCCAGTTCAAATACATCGCTAGTCACAGTAGGCGATGTTACCAGTCCAATATTACTTTGACTAACGGAGAATGTACTGGACCCTGTATGCAAAAATCCTTGTCTTTGACCTAAATTATAGGTAATTTCAGCTCCTATTCCATATATTTTACGACCCGTGTTCACACTATTATCTATATCAATATAGATTGTGATGTTGTTATTTTCTTGTAGATTGATTTCTTTGTTTGTGTTAAAATAGACAAAGAGAAAACGGTCGTCATTAGAGATACGTATGTCTGTAAAATCCACGTTATTTGCCCTTTGGTCGCCCTTTGGATCTTCAAAACGCGCACCGATGCTCTCCCAGTCATCAAATTGATCGTTGAGGATAATGGGTTGACCGAATCCGGTTGTTGCAAAAAATAAAAACAACACAAAATTGAACCGCATGATTGTCATAAATAATAATTAGGTAACAAATATAGCATTTATAAAAATATTCCAACTAAATACTATTTTATTCAAGATAGGACTGTATTAAATCCGACATTCAAGCCTTTGTTTTTTAAAAATGCCGCTTTCTATAGGTTTAGAATAATAAAAACGTAGTAACTTCACATGAAAATTGACAATTTAGGTAAATTAAGTTAATATGCGATCTGTAAAATTGCTCTTCCTGATAATAATTATAGGATTTTTGGCACAGTGTTCTAATGACAAATCCTCATCTGTAAATAGGCCATTGGATTACTGGGTCTTTCGATCAGTACTGGACTGGAATCCTCGGATGATTACAATGGCATTGTCTGATGAATTATGGGCATCTTATTATGTTGAGACCGGATCACTGTATAAAGCATGGAAAGGTACAGTGTATTTTGATGGCCCTGTTTATACTACCGCTCATGGTCCTCAACCCATTAGTATAGGTAATAGTTATACAGAAAATCGGTATAAAAAACCGTGGTTTGTACTGAATGGACAGGATACCGTTGCTATTCAGTATAATTATCGAGGACACAAGTTTGTGGACGGAAAAGTCAGACTGATGTATAGTTTGATTCCCGAAAACTCTGGCAAACCAATCAAAATTGAAGAGGAAGTAGAAGCAGGTATGAAAGGTGATCGACCGATATTTGAAAGGGCGTTTTATACAACCGATGTTCCGGAAGGGTATCAGGTAGCATTGAGATTTAATCTGAATTCAGTGAGTTCGGAGGCGGATATCAAAACGGACGGACAGTTGAATATAGTCAACACAACAGATATTGTATTTGAAAACCAGCCTTCAAAAGCCTTAGACGGATTTCTTGTTCTCAAACCTAATGGTAAAACTACATTTAATACTACATTTCTAAAGACCCCTGTTCTGGAAAATAAAAATGGTGTCAAAACAGATGACGAGGAAGAAAATGATGTCAATGCACATGAGGGGCTAAAGCTAATTGCTAAGAGCGATTGCAAGGCTTGTCATAATAAAACCCGACAAACAATCGGTCCTGCCTATGTAGCAATTGCAGACAAATACCCTAATACTGATGAGAATGTTCAACTGCTCATGTCAAAAATCAAAAATGGTGGCTCCGGTATATGGGGACAGCAAGTGATGACCCCACACAAGGATATCGCCGATGAGGATTTAAGAACGATTGTGGACTATGTTCTTTCACTAAGGACCAGCAAACAAGACATGGCAAAAGATTCAGCTGCTTCATTGATTACCTTAGACCCTGATCCGAATATCGTTGAAGATCAACTCCTCCCGGGAAGTGTGGTAAAAATATATGACATTCCGAGCTCTACTAAAACAATGCCTGTTTTCTCCGCACCTCAAAAGCCTAAACAAGCCGGTATTTTAAAGCAAATTAATAATCTTTCAGGTGGTGATTTTAAAGAATTGCAGGAATATTTCGCATTGGTTGCGGATGGTGTACTTAAAATAGAAAAAGCTGGCACCTATACTTTCCACTTATGGAGCGATGATGGTTCAAAACTGTATATCAATAACAAGGAAGTAATTGACAATGATGGACTTCATGGAGCAGAATATAAAGATGTCAGTATAGAGATGAAGGAAGGTTATTATAGCTTTCATCTAGACTTTTTTCAAGGTGCAGGTGGTAGTTTTCTGGGCTTGAACTGGAAAAAACCCGGAGATGAAGATTTTGAAGCCGTCCCTGCCTTTAGCATTTTCCATAATAAATTTAAGGGTGATGCCGTCAAAGGCTTTAAGCTTCCTATGGCCAATACATCCAAGGTGCCAGGAGACAAATTCCCACTGGAGGAGGTACATCCTTCATTTGATTTATATCAGGCGAGACCCAATAATTTTAAGCCAATGGTCGGTGGCCTGGACTTTATGTCTGATGGTACGATGATTGTCAGTACATGGGAACCTGCCGGTGCTGTGTACCGTGTAAATAACGTAGGTTCAGGTGACACCACTAAAATGACCTTTGAGCGTATTGCCTTTGGACTTGCAGAGCCTTTAGGACTGAAAGTAGTCAATGATACGATTTATGTCATGCAAAAGCAAGAACTGACCAGGTTGCTTGACAATGATGGCGACGGGCAAATAGATGAATATCAGACGGTAAGCGATGACTGGCGAGTTTCGTCCAATTTTCATGAATTCGGATTTGGTCTGGCCTATAAAGACGGATACTTTTATGCTACTTTAGCCACGGCTATCGTTCCGGGAGGTGCCAGTGTTAATCCTCAGATACCAGATCGAGGTAAAGTTATTAAAATCAATAAAAACACTGGAGCTTTAAACTTTGTAGCATCAGGTCTTCGCACCCCTAATGGTGTTGGAATCGGTTATGGTGGCTATGTTTATGTAGCAGATAATCAAGGCGATTGGTTGCCTTCTTCTAAGATTGTTCAGGTTAAAGATGGAGCTTGGTATGGCTCAAGATCTGTTGATTTTGAAGGTACCAAAGATAAAATAGCTGATCCACCGTTAGTGTGGTTGCCACAGGATGAAATCGGTAATTCTCCGAGTACACCACTTAGTTTGGACCTTGGCCCGTATAAGGGCCAAATGATCCACGGTGAAGTAACACATGGAGGTGTTAAGCGTGTTTTTGTGGAAGAAGTGAACGGTCAATTGCAAGGATGCGTCTTTCGCTTTATTCAGGGATTAGAAGCTGGTGTCAACCGACTTCAATGGGGCCCCAATAACGATTTATATGTAGGAGGTATCGGTAATCCTGGTAACTGGGGACAAACCGGAAAACTGCAATATGGGCTCCAAAGACTGGTATATAATGGCAAGCCGACCTTTGAGATGCTGGCTGTTCGTGCTAAATCTAATGGGATGGAAATAGAATTTACCGAGCCTCTTTCACCAGGTGATGGTTGGAAAACGGATGAATACGAAGTCAAACAATGGTATTATAAGGCGACAGAGCAATATGGAGGGCCTAAATTGGGCGAAGAGAACCTAAAGGTTAAATCGGCCACAGTCTCAGCAGATCGCAGAAAAGTATTTCTCGAAATAGACGGATTGAAATCAAACCATGTGGTTTACATCCACCTTAACAAGCACTTTATGAGCGAAGATAACCATTCAATATGGAGTACAGAAGCGTGGTACACAATGAATCAAGTGCCAACTTCAGACAAAGGAAAAGTGGACAAACCACCTTTTGTTTTGGCAAACAATACGCTCACACCACTCGAGAAAGAAAATGGATGGGAGTTGCTATTTGATGGTAAAACGCTGAATGGTTGGCGCAATTACAAAAAGCAGACTATAGGAAAGAGTTGGATTGTTGATAAGGGTGCGATCCACCTCAATGCCCAGCCGAATAAAGATGGCGGTTGGCAGGCACCAGATGGTGGTGATATTATTACCGATCAGGAGTTTGAAAATTATGATTTCAAATGTGAATGGAAGATAGGCAACTGTGGCAACAGCGGTATCATCTTCAATGTAGTGGAAAGTGACAAGTATAATTACGTCTGGGAAACCGGACCAGAGATGCAAGTGCTGGATAATACTTGTCATCCGGATTCGCGATACAAAACCCATAGAGCCGGAGATTTATACGATTTAATAGAGTGTAAGTATGAAGTAGTCAAACCTGCCGGCGAATGGAATGAAGCTCGCATCCGTATCGTCAATGGCAAAGCTGATTTCTGGCTCAATGGCATCCATGTTGTGTCTTTCACCATGTTTGACGACCAGTGGCGTGAGATGATTGCTAAAAGTAAATTCAAGGATATGCCGGGATTTGGTCTGTCAAAGAAAGGGCATATCGCACTACAAGACCATGGCGATAAGGTATGGTTCAGAAATATTAAAATCAGGAGGTTGTAAATTTATGGACAAAGCAGATTTATTTTTCAATAAAATTCACACCTTATATATATGTTAAATATATTATACCCGTTGTGCGATTAAGAATATAGGTGAAATTTATAAACATATAAAAATATGTTGTGCATAATTCATTGTAATACAATAAATAATCGTATCTTTAAGCTATGAAACAACAAAATACGTATGCACAACATAAAGGCAAATTTCGACAAAATTCTTCATATAATCACCAATGAAGTAAAAGAATTCATTTTTGATGATGGTAATTTTGAATTTTATCCCAGAAAACCGAAAATGAGCGATTGCGAAATTCTGGCATTATCTCTGTGCGCAGAAGCCATGAGTATTGATTCTGAAAACTATTTCTGGGGTAAAATAAAGAGTCAACCCGATGATTTTCCCAACCTCATTGATCGCTCAAATTACAACAGACGCAGGAGAAAACTTATTAGTTATCACAATATACTTACTGATAAACTGGCTTCAATACTCAATGAAGGTGAAAATGTTTTTATCGTCGATTCCATGCCAATTCCTGTATGTAATATAGCCAGAGCAGGCAGGAGCGATGTTTTGAGAGAAAATTTTAAAACCAGCCCCGACAAAGGATATTCTGCTATAACAAAAACTTATTTTTATGGCTATAAATTACACTTAATTACTTCACTTAAAGGCGTTTATAATTCAATCGACATAACAAAAGCAAGTGTTCACGACGTTCAATACCTAGGTGATGTAAAGCATTCTAAATTAAATAACTGTACACTTATAGGAGATAAAGGATACATATCGAGCACACATAAAACGGATTTATTTCATACATCAAATGTACGATTGGAAACACCAAATAGAAGAAATCAAGCCGATTCCAGTAAATTCCCTTATGTCTTTTTTAAAAATAGAAAACGTATAGAAACCCAATTCTCACAACTGACAGACCAATTTTTGATTAAAAGGAATTATGCAAAAACATTCTTGGGGTTATGTACTAGAATATGGGCAAAGCTAGCAGGGTTCACAATCCTACAATTTTTAAATCACTATAACGGCAAACCACTAAATAACATAAAATATGCCCTGCTTTAATCGCACAACGGGTTATATTATGTATTTGTTTCCAATCATTTTGGATATACAATTGAGACATGATGGATCTAGGATTTGCAGGATTGATTATATAGAAAATGATCCTATCTGAAAACCATTGACTTTCTCAAGTGTAACCTAAGACAACCGTCAATATTTTATTGCTTGAGTGACCTAATAAAGCTCATCAGTGTGATGATCAAGTATGCAATATTTAAAATGGTTTTGTCCATTTATCTATGCAGAGTGATTTTAGGTTGAATAGTTAACAAAAATGATATTTGAAAAAATGAAACTGTATATTTGTGGGACAAACCTACTTATAACGCAGGTAAATGTCTAAATTTACAGTTGAAAAGGTTCATTTAAATATTTGATTTAAAACATATAAATGAGGATAACATTCGTATTCATTCTAGCTTTTTGGAGTCTTTGGGTTATCGCTCAAGAATCTCCGATTGGATGTGACGGAAAGAGATACATTGAATATGTTTTCTCTGACTATACCGTGACTTCAGTGAAGTATGCCAGACCTATACCTGAAAATTTCGACTTGTATATGGACGTGTACCAGCCCAAAGGAGATGTTGTAGAGCGACGACCACTTATTCTTTTTGTACATGGTGGTGGCTTTTTATCCGGAAGCAAGGCAGACATGTCTGGTTTTTGTATAGATTTTGTAAAAAGAGGATTTGTCACTGCATCTATTGATTATCGGTTGATATTTGGCATTCCTGACAAGGCAGGCTTTATCCGAGGAGTTGTCAAGGCAATGAATGATTTTAAGGCTTCATACCGGTTTTTTAAATCGGATGCTGCAGGACCTAATATATTTAGAATTGATACGACCAAAATGATGGTAGGTGGTTACTCTGCTGGTGCAGTGACCGTACTCCATTCAGCTTATCTGGATCGTGGCGACCCTATTCCAGATTTTATTTTGGATGAAATCAATGCTCAAGGCGGCTTTAAGGGTAATACAGGAGATGCAGAGAACCTTTCTCATGATGAGCAAGACATCTTAGGCGTTTTCAACTTTGCAGGAGCGACTTTTACGCCTGACTTATTTGATGAAGGAGATCCATTTTTGATGAGTTATCATGGCGATGCTGACACCTCTGTACCGATAGATTCAGCTAATTTCTTCGATATTACGACGGCTTACGGTTCTAGGGTATTGCACACTTGGGCTGCATTAAAAGGCATACCTCAAGCACTTGAAGTGGTGCCAGGTGGTGGTCATACTGAGATATTTACGGATCCCAACCTATTTCCATATCTGGTTGAATATATTTTTAAAGCCATCAATGTTTATTATCCTAGAATATGTGAAACCGGTGTAGGTACTACGGATGCTGCTCCAGAAGTCATTACTACCGTATATCCCAACCCGGCATCAGATTATGTGAAAGTGTCTTTTGGACAACATGTAGAACGGCTCTTGATTTACGATGTTACTGGCCAAATGATTCAATCTATACAGGTTCATGGACGAGAAGTGGAACTAGACAGCCAGAAGTTTAATGCCGGAATGTACTTTATTGTACCAGTAGCAGCCGGCAAGACAGGCCGACCAGCAAAAGTAGTTTTCAAATAAGAGAGAGCGATATTATTATATTCATTACTTTCCGATACAAAAAGTAACTTAATTTTATACATAGCTGTATATCAATATATTAGAATTGTTTGTGTGTATTGAAGGTACAAATAAGATACAAAGATGTATTATTTTTGCTTTTTTTGCCTTTATTGATTTGGTGAAGTGGTTAAAAATTGCCTTAGTTCGTGCAATCTGTTAAGGTGTGGTAAAAACGTCTCTTTGCCGTTGTTAGCCTTTACAATTGTGATGTGTGCTTTTATGTACTCTTTGCAATCTGTTATTGTGCTGTAACTGTTAATCTTTACGGGTTGCGTTGGTATCTCGATACTTTTAAAGTAGTCTTCAATTTCTGTTATTTGGTTGCTCCAGTCGTCGCCCTCCTTTTTAAGGGATTGCAATTTGTGCAATTCATCATTTTTATTAACTCCCTTTTTAAGTGTGTCCAATTTGTCCAATTCTGATACTTTGCCCATTCCCTTTTTTAGGGTGTCCGATTCGTCCAGTTTGTCTAATGCTGTATCTTTATCAGTTCCCTTTTTTAGGGTGTTAAGTTCGTTAAATTTTTGCCGTGTGTCTTCTTTACCTTCCTTTTTAATGGTGTGTAATTTGTGTAATTTGTCATCTTTGTATTTATCGTTTCTAAATTGTCGCCAGTCCTGTTTTATTAAAACGTCTGCAATGTCCGACCCTTGTTCCTTTTGTTCGGGTGTGGCTAATCGTTCCAACAAATCCGAAAATATAAACCTTGTTGCATTCAAACGGCCTTCATATTCTTTGGCTTTAGTTTCCCATTCTTTGAAGGTGTTCCCATCTTTTGAAAGGTCGGGAAATACATAAACAAACCGCCCTTGTAATACTTTCAGCTTATCAAATGAAAAACTACTTTTATTATAGACTGCCAACCAAATAAGGTCTTCAGGTGTTTCAGGAAAGCCAAAATACAATGTACCGTAAACGGCGGTTTTTGGAGCTTCAACCAATGCAACGGGGTTGCTGTGGTATTTGCCCAAAAGGTGTTCACCAAACAAACAACTGATTTTTTTATCTTGCTTTGTGTACGCTTCCAACCATTCAGGCAAAGGCTTATTGTTTTGGGCGTGCTGCTTTTCAATTATTGAGTGCAAAAAGTCCGTGCCTGTGGTATGGTTTGCTTCGTCAAATTGTTTAACCTGCACCGCTCTTACATTGCCCGTTATATCAATAAAAGGAAAAGTATTTGCCCCTGCTCGATAACCATTTGCAACCGTACCCAGTCGGTATAACTGAACAACCTTTGTAACTTCATTAACTTCAAAGGGAAATTGTACGCTGTAAAATAGGTTCTGTATAAACGTGTTCTTTTCATAGTGCTGTAATGTTTGTCTGAATGTTTCAAAGTCAAAAAATACGGGTTCAGGCGTGGGCTGTGGTTTGGGTTGAGTGAAAAAATATTTTTGTTTTGGAACAGTAACTTTAGTAACTCCAGTAACTTTTTGTTCCTGCTTCCAAATTTCTTTTGCGTAACCGTCTTTATAAGGGTCGTTCCATTGTCTGCATTTATCTTGATTATCGCACCTGCCCCAATGGTCGGGCAATACTTCGCCCGTTTCAATATCAATGTATCGTTGCCAATGCTTTTTTGCTCCACAATAAGGGCAATTCAACTTTAGTGCTTTGTTACTTGCTAATGTATATCGGTGTTCCATATTCAATTTTTTTGCTTTGCGTTCACGGTGTTCATGTGTTCAGGTGTGAACAGCGTGAAGAGTGTGAACGATTACAACTTCAAATACTTATTTACTGCTCCTAATGAAACGCCTAATTCTTTTGAAATTTGTCTTTGTGAATATCTTTTTTGGCTCAACTCCTTAGCTTGCTCAATAAGGCTTTCACGGTCTATTTCTGTTATTTGCTTTAAGTGTTTCCGTTCTGCTCCAAAATCCAAAAACTCAAATGCAAGGAAATTGCAAGGCTTATCAATTTGGCAAACAATTACGTTTTCAGTATCGTAAAGCATCGCTGTATTACGGGCTTTAATCTGCTTTATGTATCGCAAATTCTTATCAATGTTACTTTGCCCTATTGCAAAACAACTATCAATGAAATTGTAAAGCATCTTACTACCGCCTAAATCGTTTTGTGTAATTGGTCGGCTTAAATCACGTTTCGGGGTGTGTGCAAGCGCCAATATTGAAAGTCCGTATTTGCTTTTTAACGCCTTCAAATACTTCATTAAGGGTAAAGCATCTTTTGAACGCTCCGTTTCATTTTTGAGGTATGTAATATTGTCAATAATTAAGATTTTCGCCCCTGTTTCAATTATACTTTGCTCCAATGATTGATTAAGGTGATTTTCAAAGGTAGTTCCCGTTGGTGGTTCAGTTTCGGGACTTATCTCAACCCGTAGTAAATTGTCATCAAATTGATATTCATTTTCAAAAACTTTTAAGGCTTCATTCTTTACAGAATACCTTGCCTCAAATTGTTTAGGGGTAAGTTCAAAATCAAAATACAATACTTTTTGGCGTGGGGCTTCCATTTTAAAGCCTTGTATTTGTTCGCCTTTACTTATGCTGTCGGCAATTTGAACGGCTAAAATTGATTTTCCTAAATTACTATCTGAAAACAAAATACAAATTTCGCCCTCGTGCCAAAATTCGCCAAATAGCATTTCAGGAATGGGCGTTGTTTTTGCTTGTTCCAACCATTCGTTGGCTGTCATCACTTTGAAAAGACCTTTATTTTGTTCAGCTTCTTTGCGTTTTTGCTCCAGTTGGTCAAAATGATTGCGCCAAACTTCGGGCTGTTCCAATGGGTTGTTGAGGTCATCAAATACAGGGTTTAGTTTCATAGCTTAACAGTATTTGAAGGTTCAACAATAGACGGGAACAAATCGGGGTTGGTAGTGTAAAACCCTGCACGGTATTTCTGAAAAACTGCAAATACCTTTTTCATTTGTGCATGAAAATTTGTATCTTTGCCTTGTCTTTTATGCTGAAAAGTTTTAGCCTTGTTGTTTTGATTTTCCATTACTTCAAGGCTTTTTTATTGTTAGACAAATACGCTTTTGCTTCCTGCTCAATTTCAGCGTTTGTTTTTTTGCGCCCTTCCTTTAAATACTCGATTAGTTCAGTACGTGAAAAGTACAGGCGTTTACTTCGCTTCATTACAGGCAATTCGCCTTTTGATACCTTGCTGTACATTGTGGGTACTGTAAGGCTTAAAAATTCGGCTGCTTCCTGAATCGTTAAAAGTTGTTCCGGTTGTTCGGTGGATTCAACCGTTTGGGGTGGGGTTTCTTTCAAAACCTTGCGAACTGAACTTTGTATTAAGTTGCTTAGTTGTTCGCTGTCTAATTGTATTATAATCATTTTACAACAGTTTTAAAATTTTTACTGCTGCAAAAAACAAATCAATGAATACCCCAATCAATACCTATTTATACTTTGGGGTGCGTTTGGGGTATAGTATTTTTATAGTTTTTCGTTTTTTGTTTCCCTTGCCAATTGTGAAGAATTTTTATACGGCAACCAATCAACAATACAAATTCGTTCCTTTTTAGTTGGTTCGCCTTTGCCCTTATTAAGATTGTCCCAAACGGAACTTTCATTAAACGGTTGAGGTTCTGCAAATCCTTTTTTAACAAACTGAAAAGTTGCACAAATCCAATTCTTTGTTTCTGTATCTGTGTTCAACAAAAAGCCATTGTATTTAAGCCGTCTGAAAACCTCAACAAACTTGTTTTGGTTATGAGGAAATAACAGAATTTCGCTTAATTGTTTGCCCTGTAAAGCTTTCAATAATTCAGCTTCTTTATTAGGGAAATACCCTTTTAGTTCGGAATGTATTTTTTTAATAGTTTCGCTGTTTTTGAATGTAATTAGTTTTTTGTTTAATTTAGGTTTTCGCTTATCAATCGGTTGGGGTGGCAATGCTTTTAGTTTTTTAGATTCGTTAATCCAATATTCCAACGCTTCCTCAAAAACGGGTTTGTATTTGATGAAAGTTGCATTTGAATAAACGCCATTCCTTTCAAATGGGTGGTTTGCGTACGTGTAAAGTTCAATTTGTTCTCTTAAGAATATTTCCTTGCCTGCTTTAGTATCTTTGCTTAAATAGTTCTTTTTGTGTTTCTCAAATGAATTAGCAATATTTTCAATAAATACACTCAATTCAATATCAGTAGCACTGTCGATAATTTCTTTTATAAGCTCATACTTTTCTGGCTCGTTTTCCTTTACTAAATCAAGGTGCATTAAATACCGTTCAAAATTTCTTTCAAAATCGTTCATTTGTCTTTTATGCTTAATAGGTTAAAAATCTAATTGTATTTTGTCGGCTGCTTTGCGTTTGGTATCGTCCACAATCTTAGCGTAAATCTGTGTTGTTTTTAGGTCTTTATGTCCTAACATTTTGGAAACGACGTAAATATCCGTACCGTTAAACATTTGCAAGGTTGCGAAGGTATGCCGGAAACAATGAAAGGTTATATCTTTTGTTATTCCTGCTGCTCCGATCCATTGAAATAGGTGTTTATTATGATAGGCTGAATATTTTAAACCTTCAAATACTTTGGCGGTGGGTTCGCCTTTTTCGTTTAACAAACTTACTGCCTGTTCTGAAATAGGGTAATACTCAATTCCTTTTGTTTTCTTTTGGCTGAAATTCAGGAAATACCCTTGCCCCTCAATGTATTCAAGTTCGCCCCAAACCATTTTTTGAATATCTGAAAACCTCAATCCGGTAAGGGCTGAAAACAGGGCTGCACGTTTCAATAAATCATTGTTACATGGTGTTTTTAAAAGTTTATTCAGTTCTTCAATGGTTAAGTATTCCCGTCTTGTTTCGACTGATTTTATAGGGCTTATTTTGCTGTTCAGGTCGGTTTGTAGTATGCCGTCTTTATAGGCTTGTTTCAATGCTGCTTTTACTTTATTGAAGTAGGAAGCGGCTGAATTATGTGAAAGGGTGGTTTTGTCGCTCCTTTTACTTTTGGTTGTAAGTAGGTATTCTTTGAAGTCCTCAAAAAACTTTTCGTTGAGGTCTGCAAACTTCAATTTACCGTTTGTAAACGCTTCAATGTAGTTGAGTGCTGAAACCCAATTATCATGGTTTGAGGCTTTGCGTTTGTTGGCTAACTTTCTGAAATACTCAATAAAACATTGTTCGCCCAATTCCTTTTTGCGTAAACGTTCTTTTTCGTAATCGCTGTAAATTTCAGGCTTGTTTAATTGATTTTCGATATCTCGCCATATTTTGTATGCACTGTTGTGATTATTAAAATCATGCACTTGGTCAAGTGGGCTTAACTTTTTATTTACTTGCTTATCTAACATACCCTCTTTATTCAACCTACCAAATATGTAAAGCCCTAAAAATTTCCTTCGTGTGAGTTCACCTGTTTCTGGGTGTGGGATCGGTGGGTAAAAATCTAAATACAGGCTTTGCCTGTTTCCTGAAATTGCCTTTTGTCTTAACTTAACTTTTATTACCATTGTCTTTTATGCTTTTGTGTTTAACTCAATAGTGTATCAATTACCGTTTTCGGAACGTATGCAAACCAACCCTTTTTTATTTTGGGTATGCTGTTTCGTTTGATAAGGTTTTGTAAGGCTTTTTCTGAAATACGGTATTTGCTTTGTACTTCGGTAAGGGTATAACAGTCTGCAATATCAAACTGCTTTTGTTCGTGTTGAGGTGTTACGGGCTGTGGCTGTTCAAAAAGTTTATCAATATCGGAACGCTTAACCCTTGTAATCCTTTGCCCTAAATTCACGGCTTTGATAGTTCCGTTTTCAATGTAGTAATATGCTGAACGTACTGAACAGTTAAGTAAACGGGCAACTTCACGAACAGTTAAAAACTCTTTTACTTTCAGTTCCTCAATAGGATGGTTTTTTATACGCTGTGTTTCCTTATTACTGCCTTCAATTTTTGCAGCCCTTAACCTTGCCTTATAAGCCCGTTTGCTGCACGTATCACTACAATACTGGGTTACTGTGGTTCGGGCTGTGAACTCATTACCGCAATGCTGGCAAATTCGTTGTACTTTAATATTTGAACTCATTTAATATCCTTTAGTGTCTTTACGTTTATTTAAGTGCAATTAAGCGCAAAATAAAAAGGGCTTAACCCCGTTTTTTGTACCTCAACTGCATAAGGTACAACAAAGGTACAAATTTACACCGAAAAAACAAACAATATCACAAAGTAAATAATAAGTTTGCATCAATAAAAAATCCCTTATTTCAGGGCTTTAAGTGGGTTTTGTGTTCACTTTGTGTTAGGTTGCTTTGTGGTGGTTACTTTCCGATACAAAATCGGCTGAATATACTATCTAGAAGGTCGTCGGTCGAAATTTCTCCTGTGATAGTGCCTAAGTTATTAAGTGCTTCTTTGATATCCATAGCGATGAGGTCGGTAGGCATAGCTGAATCCATACCTGCCAAAACTTTATTCAGTGCTTTCATCGTGTTTTGTAGAGCTTCTGCATGACGGACATTGCTTATGATGGTACCTTCAGCCTGGTGGTGGTCATTGATATATTGGCGCAGGAAGTCAAAAACTGGCTTTAGAGTTTGTTCCAGTTTTGCGGTGATGGCGAGCGTAGTCAATTGGGATTTAGTAGCGATGAGACTGATTTTTTCGTCTGCTTGAGCTTTCTGTATAGTATCGGCTTTGTTGAGTAGAATAAGTATCTTTTGTTCTGGTTGAAACTCCAGCTGATTAAAATCTGCCCAAATTTCATCCTCATTCCGGTAGATGTCGTTGAGATAGAATATGACATCTGCTTCGCGGAGTTTTTGTTTTGATCGCTCAATACCGAGACCTTCGAGCGTATCTTTAGTATCACGGATACCTGCTGTATCTATAAATCTAAATAGAATACCATCCACAACCAACGTATCTTCGATGAAGTCGCGCGTTGTGCCGGCGATATCGCTAACTAAGGCTTTTTCTTCTTTTAGTATAGTGTTGAGTAGCGTAGATTTACCGGCATTAGGCGGCCCGATGATAGCCACTGGGATACCTTCTTTGATGCTATTGCCCCATTTGAATGAATCTATCAATGGTCGGATGATATTATTAATCTTGTGAATCAGTTCTTTTAACTTGCCGCGATGGGCAAACTCAACATCCTCTTCTGAAAAATCGAGTTCTAACTCAATTAATGCTGCAAAGTCCACCAGCTCTTGTCGAAGTTCTTTGAGTATGGAGGAAAATTTTCCTTTGAGTTGTTTAAGTGCTATTGCTGATGATTGTGCAGAAGTTGAGTGAATCAGATCAGCCACTGCCTCGGCTTGTGACAAGTCGAGCCGACCATTGAGGAAGGCGCGGAGAGTAAACTCACCAGGATTGGCCATACGAGCACCGTGCTTTATGGCTGTATTGAGAATGTCATTGACGATCTGAGGTGAGCCATGGCAAGAAATTTCAGTACTGTCTTCGGTAGTGAAAGATTTTGGACCTTTAAAAAGAGACACCATGACTTCGTCTATCTCACGACCTTCGTCGATGATCCAGCCGTAATGAATAGTATGTGACGGTTGTGCTTTTAATTTTGGACCTTTAAATATAGTATCTGTAATAGCGATAGCATCATTGCCTGACAGACGTATGACAGCTATTGCGCTTTGTCCCTGTGGCGTAGCAGGTGCTACTATAGTATCTGTAAGATAGTGTTTCATGTATAGGATGTAAATATAAAACTGTCTGCAACCCGATATTACAGACAGTTTTATTTTCCTAACAAAACAAAATTAAAATTAGTTTTTTGAAGCAATTGGCTTTGATTCATAACCGTGTTTCTTGATTATCTTGACGATTTGATTCAAGCTAATGATATTTTCATCATAAGTAACTGTACAAATTCCTGTTTCTAGTAATGTTTTACTTTTAATGATACCTTCAGTTTTTTTGAGCTTTCTATCAATACCATCTGCACAACCCATCTGGCAAACCATTCCTTCCACGGCCAATTCTGCTGTTTTAATTTTTTGCTTTTGCACTTCTGCCTTGTCCGTTTTAGGTGTTGATTGTGCTAATGCAACCGAACCGAATGCAAAAGATAATAAGAATACAAGAGTGGATAAACGCAAGAAAAATGACTTCATTTGAATCTAGATTTTAATGAAAAATAAATAGTCAGTACTTATTGGTAGATAACTATCGTCAGCAAAATAACGATAATTTCAGATTTTTAGTTGCACTAATCATGGTGACTCTATTCACCTGATAGGATGATATGTATCATATATGACTTACAGACTCTTGAGGCCAAGTGCATTATGCAATACTTCACTCATCGTATCCACATAGATAAACTTAACACCTTTTAAATATTCGGTAGGCACTTGCTCTACATGTCTTTGGTTATCAGAACACATCATGATCTCTTTTATTCCGGCACGTTTAGCTGCCAAAACTTTTTTCCTTAATACCACCTACTGGGAGTACTTTACCTCGAAGGGTAATTTCTCCGGTCATCGCCAGAAAAGGTTTGACCTTTTTGCCCAGAAAAGCAGAGGTGATAGCAGATAGCATCGTGATGCCGGCGCTAGGTCCATCCTTAGGAATCGCACCTTCTGGTACGTGTATGTGTAAATCTGTTTGTTCAAATATTTCCGGAGCTATACCTATTTCCTCGGCATGTGCCTTGATGAAACTGAGTGCCGTCGATGCGGATTCTTTCATTACATCACCTAAATTGCCTGTCAGTTGAAGCTTACCTTTTCCCTTGGACGTACTAGCTTCAATAAATAAGATATCGCCTCCCACAGCAGTCCATGCTAGACCTACGGCCACACCAGGCTGATCCACCTTAGCATAACCATCATGATCATACTTTATAGGCCCTAGAGCTGCTTTAACATCTATTTCGGTCAACTTTTCATCATATGCCTCTTCCATCGCCACTTTTTTTAGCGACATAACGCATAATACCTGCAATATTCCGTTCGAGTGAGCGAACACCCGACTCGCGGGTATATTTCTGAATGATAAATTCGAGCAGAGGCTTGCTCAGTACTACAGCATCTTTGCCTAGGCCGTGCTCTTTCAGCTGCTTTGGTATGAGGTGTCTTTTGGCTATTTCTGATTTTTCTTCGATAGAATAGCCAGAGATGTCGATGATTTCCATTCTATCGAGTAGCGCTGGCTGTATAGATGAAAGTGAATTAGCTGTGGCAATAAACAATACTTTGGACAGATCGTAATCAATGTCCAGATAATTATCGTGGAAGGTAGTGTTTTGCTCCGGATCCAGTACTTCTAGAAATGCTGATGATGGGTCGCCTCTAAAATCTTTACCCAACTTGTCAATCTCATCCAGGATGAAGACCGGATTAGACGTTTTGGCCTTCTTGATAGACTGCAGGATTCTGCCAGGCATTGCTCCGATATATGTTCTTCTGTGGCCACGAATCTCACTCTCATCGTGCAATCCACCGAGTGACATTCGGATAAACTGCCGACCGAGTGCCGTAGCGATAGACTTACCGAGACTGGTCTTACCTACACCTGGAGGACCCACCAAGCACAAGATAGGCGCTTTCATGTCTCCTTTGAGTTTAAGTACTGCCAGGTGTTCGATGATACGATTTTTGACGTCATCTAGTCCGAAGTGGTCTCTGTCAAGTACGTTTTTAACTTTTTTCAGGTTGAAATTGTCTTTTGACACTTCATCCCACGGCAAATCTAGCATTAGTTCTAGATAATTGAGTGTGACTGAGTACTCTGCCATCTGAGGGTTGATTCTTTTGGCTTTTGTAAGTTCTCTGTCAAAGGCTTCCTTCACTACTTTTGGCCATTTTTTGTTTTCAGCTCTCAAATGAAGATTATTCAGTTCTTCTTCCTGTGGATTGCCGCCGAGTTCTTCCTGAATAGTCTTAAGTTGCTGATTCAGAAAATACTCTTTTTGCTGTTTTTCCAGATCACCACGTACTTTGGACTCGATTTGATTTTTGAGCTGGAGCATTTGTAACTCTTTATTCATCGCTTCCATCACCAGATGTGCTTTTTGCATATAATCATCAGTAGCCAGAATCTCTTGCTTTTTAGTGATTTCGAGGGTCATATTGGAAGCGATAAAATTGACCAGAAATCCATTGTTTTTAATATTTTGAAGCATTAGATTGGCATCAGAAGGGATATTTGGCGAAAGCTCAATAATCTTCTTAGCGTAATCTTTGATAGATGATACAATGGCGTTAAACTCCATATTTTTGTGTGGCACTTCATCCTCAATAATATTGACAGAAGCCTCCAGCATCTTCTCATTGCCCGTAAAGACCCCTGGAATAAATCGCTTCCTACCTTGCAATATGGCTGTGGTACTGCCGTCCGGCATTTTGAGCACTTTCATGATGCGTGCTACAGTCCCAACTGGGTACAATGACTCAGGTGTAGGGTCTTCGCTTTCTATATCTATTTGAGTTAATACACCTAAGAGTTTGTCTGATTTTTCTGCTTTTTGCAATGCTCTTATGGATTTATCTCTGCCTACTGTAATAGGAATGACAACTCCAGGAAAGAGGACGGTATTTTTCAATGCCAGTATAGGCATTACCTCTTTGTACTGATCGTCAAATTGCATTTCGTCGTCACCTAGGCTAAAAACAGGGATAAAATCACCTTCTTCCTGCATATCGTCCACTGAAAAAAAGTCTTTATTAAACATTAATGTTTGTTTTTTGAATAAAAGTATAAATCAATATATATACCAATTGAATTTTGAGCTGTCAACATTACAATTATGTCATAAAATTGACGAATTATAAAGACAAATTGGCAGGTTAATTGTTGTAAATTACCGATTTTATTAATTTTGCGCCATGCTCCAATGGTTTAAAAAGCTTTTTCAACAACAAACATTACCACCAGATCCCATGAAATATCTGATAGTCGGGCTTGGCAATATAGGCTCAGATTACGAACACACTAGACACAATATAGGTTTTGACGTTGTGGACTATATAGCCAAAGATGCAAATGTCTCATGGAAGCAAGAAACACACGGCGACATGACAGAGTTCAAATTTAAAGGTCGGACGATTGTTCTTTTGAAGCCTACTACTTTTATGAATCTCAGCGGAAAAGCCGTTAGGTACTGGATGGAAAAACTCAAAATTCAACCTGACAACTTGATGGTTGTCTTAGATGATTTGAACCTCGATTTAGGTAAACTTAGGTTGAGAAACAAAGGCAGTGATGGAGGTCACAACGGGCTGAAGGATATTGAGGCAAAACTTGGTCATAATCAATATACGCGCCTCAGAATGGGTATAGGCAATAATTTTTACAAAGGCCAGCAAGTCAATTTCGTTCTGGGCAAATGGAAGCCCGATGAGCAAGAAAAAGTGGAGATCATGATCGAAAAAGCCGCGAAGGCTGTAAAAAATTTTACCACAATAGGACTTAAACTTACGATGGACGAACTCAATCGATAGACAGGATTCTACGTTGTAGTAATCGATATACCTTCTTTTTGTAATCTTCTGACTAGGATATCTCCGAATGCTTCAGCAGGTGTCAGTACACCATATTTTGGATTAGAGCCCAATAACATATTCATCATGCTGAAAGCAGCCTGGCTGAACATTTTAGCCGTTTCATCATAACCAGGGTCCATGCCAGAAATAATAGTACGTGCCTCTTTAGTTTTTGACCTACCGATACAAGTGACCTCAAACCTTGATGTGGCACGTCGCTCAGCATCTGGTCCGGTGCCCGGAGGAAATTTTTTATATAATCGATCTCTAATCGGTTTAAACCTAACAAGCGACATAACTGACATAGCAGTGATTATCATTTTAAAAGCTTTATAAAAGTTGCTTCTTAGAAAATATTCACCAAAACCAAAAGCATAACCATAAATTTCTGGCATTCTCATTGCAGAACGACGGACAATATGGTGATCTACCACAGGAATAGGTATGGCCCAGCCATTCATTTCTTTATTATAGTGCAAATAGAGTTTGGGGCGTGGTGCATCTGGATGCTTAGGCAGATGGGTTTTATGAGAAGTTTTTTGGCTTTCCATGTGGAGCGCCTGAATAGCAGTTGTTATAGTTCCTCCTGAAATACCGGCATTTGTTCGGATGAAAAGTTGTAATAATTTTGGCTCCTCTACGGGCAAATGACTCGCAGTCAGGTAGGCAGATATATCGGCAGGAATACTGTCAAAGCCACAGCAATTGACGATGCAGACTTGATTTTGAAGGGCAACGTCGAAGAAAGTGTTATAAGTTTCCGATACAAACGAAGGCTCGCCGGTGATATCAAGATAATGGGTGCGATTCTGAAGACATGATTCAACCACCGATTTGCCATTTCGATTGAAAGGCCCTGCAGTATTCATCAGAATAGTACAAGAACTGGTCATTTTATCTAACGATGGTTTATTATTGCTTTCAGCTAGCATCAATTCCGGATTGGTGTGCAGTGTTTGGCGAATAGCCTCAAGTTTTTCTCTATTTCTACCTGCAATAGCCCAACTAAGCCCTTCTTTATCAATATGCTCATCGAGATACTGAGCGACCAATGAACCAGTAAAACCTGTGGCTCCAAAAAGAATGATGTCATATTTTCTTTTCATGAGGTAAATGTAGCGAATATTAATGACTTCTAGATATTTGATTTAAAATTGTAAAATACGGATAGTGATTTTTTTTTATGTCGCTGCAATTGATGACCTTTGCGGTATATATAGGCCTTCAAACCTTACCATCCAATGATTACGTTTTTTTCCAAAGATGATCAGCTTATTTACGCAGTAAGCTCGGCTGTTGCATTGTCAGAGACAGATATAGAAAAATTCAACTGGCTTTTTGGAGCGGCAAAACCAGTAAAGGGCGATACCGTTTCAGGAATGTTTATAGGGCCGAGAGTTTCCATGATTACGCCCTGGAGTACTAATGCTGTGGAAATCACACAAAATATGTGTATCGCAGGCATCAATAGGATAGAACAATATGTTAGGGCAGATATGAGCACTACTTTTGATCCGATGCTCAATCAAAAAATTTTCAGGGCTGGATCAAGAAATCTTTACGCTTCATATTCAGCCGGAGCCTATTAAATATATAGACGATATCCGTGGCTACAATACAGAAGAAGGACTAGCACTAAGTGATGAAGAAATAACGTATCTAGAATCACTATCCAATCGACTAGGTAGATTACTGACAGATTCAGAGGTTTTTGGCTTTTCACAGGTCAATTCAGAACACTGTCGTCATAAGATTTTCAATGGAACATTTATTATCGATGGTGAAGAAAAGGAGGAATCCTTATTTGCTATGATTAAGAAAACATCAGCCACCAATCCCAACGATATCATATCTGCTTATAAGGACAATGTGGCATTTATCAAAGGTCCTGAATTAATTCAATTTGCACCTGAAAAAGGTGATGTACCATCTGAATATCGTAAAAAGCGATTTGAATCGGTTCTTTCACTCAAAGCCGAAACGCACAATTTTCCTACAACAGTGGAACCTTTCAATGGAGCTGCTACCGGATCTGGTGGCGAAATCAGAGATCGTCTAGCGGGAGGCCAAGGTGCATTGCCTTTAGCAGGAACAGCTGTGTATATGACCGCATATTCAAGGGCAGAAAGCGGTAGAACGTGGGAAGAACAGATGAATGAGCGGCCTTGGTTATATCAGACTCCGATGGACATTCTGATCAAGGCATCCAATGGAGCATCAGATTTTGGTAATAAATATGGTCAACCTTTAATAACAGGATCGGTGCTGACTTTTGAGCATGAGGAGGATGGTATCACTTTGGGATATGATAAAGTCATCATGCTAGCAGGTGGTATCGGTTACGGCAAGGCTAATCAAGCTAAAAAACATATACCTAAACAAGGTGATCGTATAGTAGTGATGGGTGGCGATAATTACCGCATCGGAATGGGTGGAGCAGCCGTATCATCGGCAGATACCGGTGCATTCGGCACGCAAATTGAGCTCAATGCCATCCAAAGGTCCAATCCGGAGATGCAAAAAAGAGTAGCCAACGCTGTTCGTGCTCTGGTGGAAAGTGACCATAATCCGATTGTGTCCATCCATGACCATGGTGCAGGAGGCCATTTGAACTGTTTGTCAGAACTCGTAGAAGCTACCGGTGGTATAATCGAAATAGATAAACTACCAGTGGGAGACCCTACCCTTTCTAATAAAGAAATCATCGGCAATGAATCTCAAGAAAGAATGGGAATGGTCATCAGCGAAAATGATGTTGAACTATTAAGACGAATAGCTGAACGTGAAAGAGCGCCTATCTATGATGTGGGAGTCATAACCGGAGATCATCGATTTACCTTTGACAGTGCTACTGATGGCACAAGACCTCTTGATCTTGCACTAAAAGATATGTTTGGCTCCAGCCCAGTGACCATCATAGAAGATGTCACAAAGAAGGTCGTATATCAAGATTTGGCCTATGATAAGACAGCATTTGAAAGTTACCTCAAGCAAGTATTACAACTGGAGGCAGTAGCTTGTAAAGATTGGCTAACGAATAAGGTGGACCGATGTGTAGGAGGAAGAACTGCAATACAGCAGTGTACTGGACCACTGCAACTTCCGCTCAATAATTGCGGTGTGATGGCATTGGACTATGATAGCAAGCATGGTATGGCTACTTCTATTGGTCATGCTCCCGTGAGTGCACTGATTGATCCGGCAGCTGGTAGCCGAAATAGTATAGCAGAGGCATTGACCAATATCATATGGGCTCCACTAAAAGACGGAATAAAGAGTGTTAGTCTTTCGGCCAACTGGATGTGGGCGTGTAAAAACCCGGGTGAAGATGCGAGGCTGTATGAAGCAGTTCGTGCCTGCTCGGATTTTGCTATCCGCTTGGGCATTAATATTCCTACCGGCAAGGATTCGCTCTCTATGAAGCAAAAGTATAAAGACAAGGAAGTGATAGCGCCAGGTACGGTGATTATCAGTGCTGCAGGTCATTGTACAGACATTACGAAGGTAGTACAGCCGACGGTAAAGCCATCACAAGGCAGTGTTTATTATATCAATTTGTCTGGAACAGATCATGCTCTGGGAGGGTCATCCTTTGGTCAAGTATTGAATAAAATAGGTAGTACGTCACCAGACATTGCTGATGCAGATGCTTTCGTTACTGCATTTAATACCATTCAGGCATTAATTAAGTCGGATTGCATAGTTGCCGGCCACGATATTGGCAGTGGTGGGTTGATTACCACACTTTTAGAGATGTGTTTTGCTGATATACAAATCGGAATGGTGCTTGATTTAACAAGTATAGGAGTACATGAAAGCATCCGTTTATTATTCAGCGAAAATGCAGGCGTCGTATTCCAGGCGAAGGCAGGACAGGATGAAGCTATTGAAGAAACCCTACGATCAAATCGGATTCCATTTCATAAAATCGGATATGTTACGAATCAGCCGGTACTTAAGCTCGTCAATGGAGACGAACACTATGTTCTCAACATACCAGAGTACAGAGATAGATGGTATCACACTTCATATCTGATGGACAGACAACAATCAGGTGGAGTCAAGGCAGAGGAGCGATATCAAAACTACAAGCAGCAACCATTGTATTATTCGTTTCCTGCACATTTTACCGGAAAAAGACCAGAAGCTCCTCAGCAACGCAAGATAAAAGCCGCCATCATCAGAGAGAAAGGAAGTAATTCAGAGCGGGAAATGGCCAATGCTATGTATCTAGCTGGTTTTGATGTCAGAGATGTGCACATGACGGATCTGGTCTCCGGAAGAGAAACGCTAGAGGATATTCATTTTATAGGAGCAGTGGGCGGTTTTTCTAATTCAGATGTTCTTGGATCAGCTAAGGGATGGGCGGGCTCATTCCGATATAATGACAAGGCACACAAGGCAATCACCCGCTTTTTTGAAAGATCTGACACACTGAGCTTAGGTATCTGCAATGGATGTCAGTTGTTTATGGAGTTGGGTTTGATATACCCTGATCATCGGGTTAAACCACTGATGGCCTTTAATGATTCGCATAAATACGAATGCCAGTTTACCTCAGTTGTGATACAAGAAAACCACTCCATCATGCTACAATCACTAGCTGGCAGTAGGTTAGGATTATGGGTTTCGCATGGTGAAGGCAAGTTTGTGTTGCCAGAAGAAGAATCATCATATCACATAGTAGCCAAATATGGCTACAACGACTATCCAGCCAATCCGAATGGATCAGATTACAATACTGCGATGATGTGTTCTGCTGATGGAAGACACCTTGTGACCATGCCTCATATAGAGCGGTCAGTATTTAGCTGGAACTGGGCGTATTATCCTGAAAATAGAAGTGACGATGAGGTTTCTCCATGGGTGGAAGCCTTTGTCAATGCAAGAAAGTGGCTTGAAGTAAAGCTTGGATAGCTCTATCATGTATAAAATCAGAATATTTTTATCCTCGAAGGTGGACTAAAAAACATTATAAATTAAGAAATATCAACACCCTAAATTTAAAAATATTATTCGGTGTTAAACCTTGATCGAGGCAAAATTTTAATATTAATTTTGTTTGAAAATCATTAACAAAACATTATTACATTGTATGATTTAAAAAAATGAAGATATAATTTTACTTAATAGCTATATAATTAAACTATTTGTGAAAGAAAAATAAAAAATGTTAATCCTCCACAGTTTATAAACAATTAAATGCGTATTAGTTGTAAATGATAATATAACATATAGCAATACGATTAATACAAAAATAAACTTACAGTAAAGGCAGCAGAATGAATTAATTTTTTGGCTTAAAATTTTGTGGAAAACAAATATTAGAATACTTTTACGGCTTCCAATGTGTATTATTGGACATTGAAAAATGTTAATATTTGTTAATTTTTTAATCAGACTTTTTAGAACATTCTTTTACAAAATTTATTAAAAATCACATTATGAGTCAGAAATCTAAGGAACCTAAAGCAGTAAAGGAGAGCAATTTCAGTACCGTTTTTGCTTATGTTTTGATTCCCGTTGCTTTGATAATTGCCTTTTGGGTATTTAATTACGTACTGGGAAATCCTTCTAACTTTGAAAATGGTGATCCAAATGGACATCCAAAAGTAGGAAACTATTTAGGTATGATGTACAAAGGAGGATTTATGGTGGCCATATTGATGGCATGTTTTATTATTACCATTTCTATTGTATTTGAAAGATTTTTCTCTATTTGGGCAGCATCAGGAAAAGGTAACGTTAATTCATTTATCAGAAAAGTAAAGGGTCTTTTAAATTCCAACAATATTGATGCTGCAATTGCTGAATGCGATAAGCAAAAAGGATCTGTTGCAAATGTTGTAAGAGAAGCATTAAACAGATATAAGGTAGTGGAAAAAGACAGCACTCTCTCTCGAGATGAAAAAGTAGCTGCAGTTCAAAAGGAGATTGAAGAGTCCACAGCTCTCGAGTTGCCAATGCTGGAAAAGAATCTGGTTATCCTTGCCACCCTTGCATCTGTTTCGACACTCTTCGGACTTTTAGGTACAGTAACTGGTATGATTAGAGCCTTTGCGGCTATAGCAACTGCTGGAGCCCCAGATGCCGTTGCCTTATCATCAGGTATTTCTGAAGCCTTGATTAATACGGCTCTTGGTATTGGTACATCAGCCATTGCTGTAATCATGTATAACGTATTTACTACACGTATTGATAAAATGACGTATGGCATTGATGAGGCTGGTTTCAGTATTGCACAGAACTTCCCTTACGAATAAATTTAATTAATTTTCTTGTGGAAGTACACACCTAGAAAGGTGAATTGTGCATCTATAATAATGAAACTTGTTAGATAACAATAAAATAATAATGATATGCCAAAAGTAAAAGCAGCTCGGAAAAGCACGAATATAGACATGACTGCTATGTGTGATGTGGCTTTTTTACTGCTGACATTCTTCATCTTAACGACCAAATTTAAACCGCAGGAAGTGGTAGAAATTGATATTCCATCTTCTACTGCTCAATTTCCACTACCTGATCGAAATGTCATGAAGTTTGATATCTCAAAAGATGGAAAGGTTTATTTTGGAGTTGATGATCAGCCGACAAGAATGGCTTTGCTTGACAGAATATCTGAGGAGTATAAGATTGATTTTAATGAAGACCAAAGGAAAGCATTCAAAACACAGGAATTGTGGGGAATGGACTTGACTAAACTTCCTGAATTTTTGTCAATGGATCCTTTTGCACGATCCACATTCAAACAATCGGGATTGCTTCTGGATACAGTAGCTGTAGGAGGTCAGCACCAGGTTGAAAACTTAATCACATGGGCTAGGTATGCAAATCCTGATTTGCGTATTGCAATTAAAGGCGATAAAAATACGGAGTATAAGACCTTTGACTATCTCATTCAAGCACTGCAAAGGTGTAATGTAAATAAATTTAATATCATTACTTCTGAAAGAAGAGCAACTAAATAAACATTATCTCACTTAAAATAGAAAGATAAATGGCAGAAATGAATATTCCCGAAAAAAAGGGAAAAGGTGGGAAAAGATCCAAAAAAATGTCAACAAGGGTTGACCTTACTCCGATGGTGGACCTTGGTTTTCTACTTATCACATTCTTCATGCTTGCTACCACGATGAACAAACCAAAAACAATGGAAATCAATAAGCCGGTAGAAGATGAAAAGAAAGATGAAAAGGAAGTTCCAAAGATCAAGTTGTCAAAGACATTGAACCTGATGCTTGGAGATAATAACAAGGTTTACTGGTATGTAGCACCGGATGAAGTTACTAGTTCAGCAAGTGTTGAAATGGATAGTGTGGATTATTCATCTAATGGTGTAAGACAAGTAATTAAAAGGAGACAGAAAGAAGTACAAGAGCAATGGGGCAACAAAGAAGAGCTTTTTGTGATGATTAAACCATTGCCAGGATCAAAGTTGAAAAATACAGTGGACGTATTGGATGAAATGACCATAAATGGCGTTACGAAGTATGCTATCCTTCCTCCACGAGATCAGATAGATTCGTTAGTAGCTATACAGGTTGGACAGAAACGGAAATAATTGAGTAATAAGGTAGATATATTTTGAATTAGTAAATTAATAAAACAATCATAGAGATGTCATTTCAAGCAGCTAACAGAAATATAGATGATTTGGTGTTTGAAAATAGGAATAAATCCTATGGAGCCTATTTCTTGCGCCGCATTTATGGCAAGAATATGACGCGCGGTACGTTGATTGGAGTCGCTCTTTTCCTTTTAATTGTTCTGTCCCCATTGATTTATTCCAAATATAAGGAATATAAGGATAGAAATAAGGTTGAAGAGATCATGAAAGAGGTGATTCTTGCTGAACCACCACCAATGGACCCAACCAAACCACCACCGCCGCCACCACCTAAAGTTGATCCGCCACCTTTAAGAGATCAGATTAAATTCGTACAACCAGTGGTGAAGAAAGACGAAGAAGTGGTAGAAGAGGTTCCACCTCCTGACGTAAGTGATTTAAAGGATAAAGATCCAGGTAAGGAAGATAGAAAAGGGGAGGAAGGAGGAACAACAAATGTTGATTTCACACCACCACCGCCACCACCACCGCCACCACCACCGCCGCCAGCAGAGCCTGAAAAGACGTATAATATGGCAGGTGTTCAGCAAAAACCGGAATTTCCGGATGGTGAGGCTGCTTTGTTCCGATATTTAAGTGAGAATATCCAATATCCTGCCATTGCACGTGAGAATGGAATCAAGGGAAAAGTAATTTTGTCTTTTGTAGTTTCAAAAACCGGAGCAATAGAGGAAGTGGAGCTCTTGAGGGGTATAGGTGGTGGATGTGATCAAGAAGCCATTAGGGTAGTCAAAGGAATGCCACGGTGGAATCCTGGTAAGATGAATGGTAAGCCGGTAAGAGTAAAATATATATTGCCGGTTAACTTTAACCTTCAAGATTAAAATGTTTAAAACCAATAGATATACTAATTACATACTAGGTATTAGTATTATCGGAATGGGTATTTTTGCTTGGTTATACGATGTAATTCCTAATGGCATGATTCTAGCACCTCTATTTATAATTTATGGTATTTGGAGATTGTATAGAGGATATGTAGCGGAGCATTAAAGTATATTAGTAAAATAGTGTCAAAATAGGCCTTATACAATTTGTGTCAGGCCTATTTTTTAAATAATCAATTGTATTAACTTTAATTCATTTTAAAATTGCGGGATGACGTATTAAATAACTCTAGGAAGATTTTGATTCAAGGTAATAGAATTTAGTAAATTTTTAACCTTTGGAATAAAACTTGCTATTATCAATCAACGTCAATATAATAAATGAAAGCATTTTTAAACATATTGGTTACTGGGCTTTTGTTGGTTTTTGCAGTGTCTTGTAAAAATACAAATGAAGCTGGAGAGGTCGTCATTAAAGGTAGTCCTTTGACCGGGAGAGAAGAAGTATGGGGTGATGAAAGTTTGAATAAGATTATAGAGCAACAAAGAGAGGTTTTCGAAGCCGCTTATCCGCATGCCTTTATTGTGATGCATTATGCATCTGAGATGGAAATTAAACGGAAATTTTTTGCTGACAGCATTGATGTGATGATTATTTCTCACGGGCTGGATAGCATAGAGTTAAGCCAGCTTCAGAAGAAGGAAGTATGGCCGCGTCAATATCTTTTTGGTAAGAGCTCAATAGCATTTATTGCTAGTAAAAATCACCAACAATCTAAGTATAAGTACGAAGATATTATTAAAATGCTCTCTACTCCTGAACGGGATTTTGCAATTGAGAATAAAAATTCAGGTATTGCATTAGAGTTGTTAAAGCACTTAAAGGGCAAGCCTCTTTCTGAAAGGGTATATGCATTAGCAAATAGGACAGCGTTAATTCAGTGGGTAAATGAAAGTCCGGATAGAATAGGAGTAATGGACTGGAGCAATGTTTCTGATGAGGATGATCCTGATGCTAGAGAGATACTTAGCGAGGTGAAAGTTTTAAGTATTTCAGGTAGTACTCCAGAAACAGCGGAACTATATTACGATCCTTCTCAAGCTAATATGAATGGTTTATATCCATTTACTAGAGATTTATACTTTATTAGAAGGTTGGGTATCACGGATGTAAGTTTAGGATTTGCATCTTTTATTTGTGGGGAGAGAGGGCAGAAAATAATGCTTAAGGCAGGGCTACTTCCTGAGTATCAATCAGAAAGGTGGGTTGAGTTTAAGGGTTTGACAGAAATTAAAGTCGTAGAATAATTATTGCAATTAGAATTATAGTATTAACAAATCAATTAAATTTTTGAAAATGAAAATCGTTTTAAAATTGGTCGTCGGGATATTATTGTTTTCTGGTATTCAGGGAATAGCACAAACTGACCTGGCACCTGGCATTAGGATGATAGAGAATGAGAATTATGGTGAGGCCACAGCTTATTTTGAAAAAATTTCAAAAGAAGAACCAAAAGAAGGACTTCCAATATATTATCTTGCAAAAATTAAATATAAACTGGAAGAATATCAGGCTGCAGCAGCATTGTTTGATCAGGCAGTGAAGGTAGATAAAAAATGTGTTTTATGTACTATTGGTCAGGGACAAATGTTGCTTGAAGATGGTAAAACAGAGGAAGCAGAAAAGAAGCTTTCTTATATAAGTTTGCGGAATAAAAAGTCAGCTGCGGTACAGGCTGCCATCGGAGATGTATATCTTTACAGTAGGAAACCTGACTATAAAATGGCTATTGAATATTTAACTAAAGCTAGGGACATTGACCCTTCTATCGGTGCTTACTGGGCACATTTGGGAGATGCTTTTGATGCAGATAATCAAGCCGGCAACGCTATGAATGCTTATGAAACGGCAGTCAAAAAAGATAATAAAAATGTAGAAGCATATATTTCTATGGCAAAAATATGGCGTGCCACTGATAATAGAGACCTTGCTATTAGTAATTTATTACAAGCTGTTAAGTTGGCCCCTGATTATGCACCAGCATATAAGACGCTGTATGAAACCTATATGCGTTTCGGCATGAATGATAAAGTATTACCTATATTAGAGAAATATGTGTCACTTGCTGGAACAGATGAACTGGCCAAAATCAGACTATTGAGATTTATGGTGACCGAAGCACGCGATTATGACAGGGCAATAGAATTAGGTGATGAGCTGAAGCGTACAAGTAGTGATTATTCTATCAATAGATGGCTTGCTTATGCGTATGCAAATAAGGAAGAGTTTGAAAAGGCAAATGAATATATGATGCAACTTGATTCCAGTATTGCGAGTGGTACAGGAGAGCAATATGATGCAGATATCTACTATAAAGGAGTGATTGCTATGGGTCTGAAGGATTATGACAAGGCTCTGGGATATTATCATCAAATGTGGAAAAAGGATTCTACTGGTAGAGACGAAGTATTGGGTAATCTCGCTAAGAAATTTTATGATGAGAAGGATTATGAAAATGCTATTAGATTTTACAAAGAAAAAGCAAAATATCATGATCTACAGGTGATTGAGCAGTATCTTTTAGCTGGGTCTTTCTATGCTAAAAAGGATTATGAAGCCTCTTTGTTAGAATTTAAAAAGTTGACTGAAATTTCTCCAAATTATGCAATGGCCTGGTATAATATAGCAAAATGTGTAGAAAAAAGAGATCCGGATCATTTGACATATCCTGCTATGGAGAATTTTAAGAATTTCCTTACAGTAATTGATGAAACGCCAATGGAACAACGAACACCATATATCAATTACATTATTGATGCGTATATGTATCTTGGATATGGCTATGTCAATGCTGATGATAATAAACTTGCAAAGGAAGCATTTGAAAAAGTATTAGTTTACAATCCGGAGCATGCTAAAGCAAAGGAATACGTAGAATTATTGTCAAAGTAATATTGTACTAATTTTTTAAATAAAGGCAATTTCAGAACGAATTTGCCTTTATTTTTTTGGATAATTGATACCTACTGGTTCTTTATTAAGTTACTAGGTTATAATATAATTCAAAATTAGAGCTTTGATATTTACAACATGAAAGTATTACATCATTTTATCCGTATATCTGTTTTCTGTCTTAGCTAGAGCGGCGTTACATAGTGTTATAGTTATATTTTCTAACTAATCCATTTCTTCTTATTTAAAATTAACAGGCTGAATATTACCATATTAAAGTTAGATAAATTTTGGCAAAATGTCATTCTAAATTTTTCTCCTTCTTTGTTGTTATAAAGTCGTAGGGTATTGTTATAAACAGGCGGTAGAACCACCATCCACTTGGAGGTTGACACCTGTGATATAAGAAGCTGCTGGTGATGCCAGAAAAGCAACCGCAGCAGCTATTTCTTCAGTCTTGCCAAATCTGGCCATTGGAATATTTGATTTCAGTTCGTTTTCGATTTCTTCAATAGATTTTGCAGTCTTACTGGCTCTGTTGCTTATGAATTCCTTGAGGCTGTCAGTATGAGTAAAGCCTGGCAGAATATTATTGACCGTGATGCCAAAAGGAGCAAGTTCATTGGAAAGGGTTTTTGACCAGGCGGCTACAGCTGCCCTCACCGTGTTGGATACGCCTAGTCCGGTGATTGGCGTTTTGGCCGATACTGAAATCATATTTATGATGCGTCCATAGCCGTATTTTTTCATTCCTGGAACCACTAAACCAGCAATAGTATGATTGACGATAAGATGTTGATTGAAGGCCTGTTTAAATTCATCTCCATCTGCACTCAAGATCGCACCAGGTGCAGGGCCTCCAGTATTATTAATGAGTATGTGTATTGGCCGATTCTGAACTAATGATTTTACTTTTCTCTGGAGACCATTTACATCAGTAACATCAGCTACTATAAAGCTATGGTGCTGACCATCATTGATGGTTAAGTCATTTACTGCATCCAGCAGCAGGTCGCTATTTCTGGATAATAAGATGACGTTAGCACCTAGCTGAGACAATGCTACAGCGGATGCTTTGCCGAGGCCTTTAGAACCTCCTATAACTAGTGCATTTTTGCCTTTTAAATCAAAATTCATATTATTGTGCGGTCAATCATTTTCACAAACATACAATCAATATCATACTATAAACGAAATGAAGATGTATCGGTTTATTTTTTCTAATTGTGACTAAGATTCATACCATTTTATAGTGTCGGGATATTGAATATCACAAAGCATCAGACCAATGGCTGGAACACTCCAGTCTTGCGATAGACGATCTTGATTATTTAGAGCATTTTTGACTTCTTCAAGTGACGCTTTGCCTCTTGCCACCTGCAGGCACATGCCTACAATTAACCGTATCATGCCACGTAAAAACCGGTCTGAAGTAACCTTATAAGTATAATCCTCTCCATTTTTAATCCAGGCACTTTCTGTCAGATGGCAGTCCATAGTTTTTGCACCAGAATGCAACTTGCAAAAGGTAGTAAAGTCAGTATATTCCAGCAGAAGATTAGCGGTCTGATTGAGAACGGACAAGTCGGGCGTGTCATAGAAATAAAAATAAGAATATGGCTTAAATGGTGATTTGTTGGTATGTAAACGATATTGATAAGAGCGAGATATTGCGTTAAATCTTGCATGAGCATCATCCTTTACCCGATAAATATCGTGAATCGCTATATCATCTGGTAGAACTCTGTTGAGTCGGTGAATAATGGTAGGAATATCATCCAGTGGCTCAAAGTCAAAGTGGGCGATATAATCTTTAGCATGTACGCCGGTATCTGTACGTCCACATCCAGTTATAGGTATATCTTTTCTTAGATAGGTATGTAAGGCGTTTTCTATAGTGGACTGAATAGTGATTGTTCCTTTATGTGGCTGAGATTGCCAGCCATTGTAGGCTGTACCACAATAGGAAAGTCGGATGAAATATCTAGCCAATATTCGATGTATTAAAATTAAGATACAAAGTTATACTTCGTACTTAAGATTGGAAAGAAAAGCAAGTCAAATATCCAATGAACTTGGTGTTAGGATAAAACATTAACCCAGAAACTAACCGAAGTCAGTCCCTCAACTGAAAATGAACAAATTTGAAGGGATTGCTTTTATGGAAGAGATTACATCCACCTCATTGCCTTGACAAAATAAGTGCAAAATGGTGGCAACATCACCCAAAACCACTCAGGCTTGAAAAGCAAAAATAAAACGATACCAGCCAGAGAGGCTAAAGTATAAATCCAGTATAATCCTACAGATTCTTCCTGTCTTGTCATGATGTTTCTTATTTTTGTGCTTGATAATTGATATTGTAACTGCAAATGTAATACTTTACATCAAATTATCTCATGAATCATAAAATATCTTTGTCTGAATCCACAAAATACTTTAATTCAAAAATTTTGCTCTTTGGCGAATATACAGTGACTTTGGGTTCAGAAGCGCTGGCAGTTCCTTTTAATGGATACAAGGGTGGTTTTAGTTTTTTGTCTTCTTCTCAGTATATTACGGAGATACTTTTGAAATTGTATAATTACTGCCACCTTAACCAACTGGGAGTATATTATGACTTAACGCGGTTTAAAGTTGATATAGATAATGGATTGACCTTTGATGCAGATGTTCCCTTTGGATATGGTCTAGGCAGTAGTGGTGTTTTGATAGCCGCCTTTTATGATAGATATGGTATAAAAGAAGACGCTTCTCTAGGAGCAATCAAGGACGTTCTAGCGCAGGCAGAAAGTTGCTTTCATGGTGTAAGTTCTGGAATGGATCCGCTTGTATCCTATCTTGATAGTCCGGTATATTTTAGCAATTCTGGTTGCATTGCTCTGAATGAAGCGCCTTTGGATTTATCAAATTTCTTCATGTTAGATACAGGTATTTCGCGTAAGACAACAGATTATGTTGAAATTTTTAAAATAAAGTGTGTCGAAAAAGCATTTAAAAACGTGTTAGAAGAGCTCAAGAAGTTAAATACACAAGCTATTTTAACATTATTTGCCAATGATTTTCTTAATAACGGAGCTGTTGTTCGCAAGATTAGTGAGTTACAATTAGAAGCATTTTCAGAAATGATACCCGAAGCATATCTACATTTATGGGAAAAAGGCCTTCAAACTGACGAATACTATCTGAAGCTTTGCGGTGCTGGTGGTGGTGGGATGATACTAGGCTGGAGCATCTCGAAGGACAAAATCAAACACCTAGAGCCTGTATTTTTAAATACCGACAACAAAACAACATGATGTATCGTTAGAATACTGGAATAATAAATAAAACAATATGAAATTTTTCAAATTATCAGTTTTCTTGTTTGCAATCTTTATGATAGCGGCTTGTGGCAAGGACGATGTAACTGCTCCGGTTATTACTATTACATCACCTGCTGACGGAAGCATTTTAGAGAAAGGCAAAACCTATCCTGTAGAAGGTACTATTACTGATGATACAGAGCTAGCAGAGATTGTTATTGGCGATATTAAGGTCAATACATTTGATTCGCCAACAAAACATACGATTGCTAATATCCAGCTTCCTATACCGGCTGATGCAGAAGCAGGCTCATCATATTTTGTAGTGACAGCTAAGGATAAGGCAGGAAATACAGCTACAAAAAACATCAATTTTACCGTTAAGTAATGATGCAGGGAGATAATGGTGAAAGATCCATTATAGACCTAGCGTTAATGGAGCAATCAGTTGATCAGATTTATAGCCTACTGGCCAAAGCTAGTCAGGCTATTCTTGATATTTATCAGTATGGTCACTTTAATATTGAAAGAAAACACGACAATAGCCCTGTTACAGAAGCAGACTTGCAATCAAATGTTATCATTACTGAGGGTCTAAAGAAACTGTTTTCGCACATTCCGATAATTTCTGAAGAGGCAACGATTCAAGACTATAAAGAACGAATAAATTGGGAGTGGCTATGGTTACTGGATCCACTGGATGGAACAAAGGAATTTGTCAAACACACAGATGAATTTACCATTAATCTGGCGTTGATTCACAACCATAAAGTGGTTGCTGGTTTTCTATATATTCCCATACAGAACGGGATGTACTTTGCCATTCAAGGGAAAGGGGCTTTTCAATACAAGGCTGATGGTCATCATTTAAGATTAAGCGTCAGTAATTTTACTTTAGATCAGAAAAACATTAGAGTAGTCATCAGTAAGAATCACAAAGATCAGGCTACTCAGTCATATATTGATGTTCTGAATGAACCGATACTGATTGAAAAAGGCTCAGCAATCAAGTTTGTAAGTATTGCTAAAGGAGAGACAGATTATTATCCACGGATGATTCACATAATGGAATGGGATACAGCTGCCGGCCAGATATTAATAGAAGAAGCAGGAGGACAACTAGTAGAAGCTACTTCAGGAAAATCGCTTAGATACAATAAACCGACGATGGTCAACCCTTATTTTATAGCATCCGGTAAAATCCTATAGGGATGAAAAGTAGCATATATAGTGCAGTCATCATTGCTAAAAACGAAGAGCGGACTATTGCCTCATGTATTCGTGCCATGAAGCAAATTACAGATGATGTGATTGTGGTTTTAGATCATCGTTCTGACGACAAAACCCGATACATCAGTGAAGAAATGGGCGCTCGAGTGTATATAAAAAAGTGGGAAGGATATTCAGAAAATAAAAACTTTGGAGTGAGTCTAGCCATCAATGACTGGATATTATGTCCGGATGCTGACGAAATACCAAATGATGAACTCATCAAAAATATTAAAGAGTTAAAACCGGAATTAAATAAAGTATATAAATTTAATATCCAGACCTATTTTGGTGACTATGCAGTGCAGTATTGCGGTTGGTTTCCAGATTGGAACATACGACTATTTAACCGGGAGGTGATGAGATGGAATGACAGTAAGGTGCATGAGAAACTGGTAGCTACCAAGACAGTCCAACCCACAAAAGTGGATGGATTGTTGTTGCATTATAGTTTTATTGACAAAGTACACATGGAACAAAAGTTTGACTACTATGCAAAAATGAGAGCTGAAGAATGGATAAGACAAGGCAAAAAGCCAAAGAGGTATAAACAATGGTTAGGTCCGACTTTTAGGTTCTTTCGTACCTATATTTTGAAAGCTGGATTTCTGGATGGTAAATATGGATGGATAATAGCTCACAATGAATATATACTTAAAAAGAAAGAACTAGTTTATTGGAGAGCAATGTATAGAAAAGAAAACTAAAAAAGCAATCGTCAATATTTAATCGACGACTGCTTTTTTATCTTTTTTAGTTGGAAAGTTTGAGTTTTAAGCTTTGCCTACAAATCTTTTGACAGCATAACTAGCTTTGTCAACCACATCATAATTCACTTTATAGATGTGGAATTTTCCTGTGACTTCAACTGAAACAACCCCTGCCATTCTCAATATTTTAAGATGTTGAGATGTGATGCTTTGTTCCAGATTGAGTGTGCTGTATATTTTGTTGACATTTATGGTTTCATTTTGATCAATGAACTCCAAAATCTTCAACCGTAGGGGATGAGCTAATGCTCGCATCAATTCCGACGCATACTCTAATTTGTCGGTTTCAAAAGTGACTTTTGTACCTTTCATTTTGTGTTTCTTATTTTTAGATTTAAGACCTTGGCACAAATATGAAGAGATATTTTAATATGACAAAGAAAATATATAAAAAAATGTTAATTTGTAATAAAAAAAATATCTCTAGGTCTGAAAGGAACTCAAAAAGATGATAAAAGGTAAAATTTTCGTATCACAAAAGATTGATGCTCATTAAATAATAACACACAACTAAAAGTAAGTTGTTAACTGGTCAAATCCTCAACTAATGTTGAAATTTGACTTAATCTCTCCTTGTCGAGAGAATAATAGATAAACTTACCTTGTCGGTCTGTGGCCACCACACCGGCTCTTCTAAGAATTGCAAGGTGTTGTGAAGCAACAGACTGTTCTAGTCTCAGCTTGATATAAATATCAGTGACTGTCATCGTCTCACCATCCTCAAGGAGATCGATGATACGCTGTCGAAGCTTGTGGTTTACAGCTCTCAATACTAATACCGCTTTTCTGAGGTCAGCATAATCAAGCTGTACTTCTTTACCTCCTTTCTTTAACGTAACGGTTTCGTTCTTCTTATTTCTCATGCGAAATTATTTGTTAGTTCACGGAATTCGGATAGAGTAATTCAATAACCTTGCCAAACAGTATTATGTGAGAGAAATTATTTGATTTTTCAATATATATGACAAAATTGTCAATATATAAATAACTAAATTATATGGAATAAAGTTTTAAAAATCAAAATAATTTTTTTATTGATTTTGTGATGTTAGGAGATTTAATATAATCTGGACTAAAGTAAGCAGCATCACTATATTCATGTTTAAGAAATTTTTCGAGTGCAGGCTTCAGCATATAGGCAGAACTAGTTGAAGTATGTAGTAATTCTACATTAGGGAGAGGAAAAGCTTTATAATATTTTTCAGCACCATTGCCACAAAGATACAACTTATGATTGCCTAAATAAGGCTGAAAAGTATGCTCGTCTAGGATTACAGCGTGTTTTTCTACTATTGGCATTCTATTATAATCATATACCGCTGCATATACTTCCATTCGTCTGGCATCAATCATCGGTATAATGTGATCACCTTCACTTAACCTGTCATTAGGTACGCCGGAAGCCAATATGACCAAACTATCAATAGTAATTAAGGGCTTATTTAAAGCATAACAGATAGTTTTGGCAGTGGAGGCGCCGATGCGCAAAGAGGTATAGGATCCCGGACCATCACTGATGGCTATAGCATCAAGGTCTTTTAATCTGATTCCGGCCTTTTGTACAGATTGATCTATAAGTACAGTAAGCAATTCGGCATGGCTATTAGGAATACTACTTTCTACAAGAGTAACTATAGCCCCATTACTACTAATTGATACCGAGCATACTTCTGTGGAAGTGTCAAGTTGTAGGATGATAGGCATGAGCAATTTATTTGCCGCTTAATATCTTTTTATACCGGTTAGTGTCTTTTAGTACTGCGACGGCCTCACTGATTTCAGGGTCATTATCCAGAGCTTGATGGATTTTACCCTTCTGATAGTAATATCTAGAGACTATTTCCTTTTCAATTTCTTTAATGATAGCATCTTTTGATCGTTGTAATTCAGTAGGTCGATCTGCAATAATTTTATCTTGAAGCGTTTTAATATCGTTCACAACACTATTACTTCCTGATTTTTCAAAAGCCGCTTTAGCATTGTTTAATATCTTTTCAGCTTCGGTTTCGTATTTGAAGTTCGATTTTTTGACATAATTGAGAAAATCGTCAAATTGCGTAAACCTGAAAGAAGCGATAGGATCTATTTTGTCTTTATTCTTACAATATTCGTTGACATATTTGAATATAATATATTGGTCATTGAGTGCATTGACCACTGCAGGAAGTTCAGGTGCAGGCAACTTGATGTCAGGCGTAACACCACCACCATCCAAGACGGTCCTTCCGTTTTTAGTTTTAAATTTAGATCTTCTATTGTCCGGGATATCAACAGGTATTCCGTTTTCGTACTCTACGCCTTGAATACATCGCCCACTGGGAATATAATATTTAGAAATTGTCAACTTTAACCTTGAATGATAAGGCAAGTCCTTAGTGCTTTGCACTAGGCCCTTACCAAAGGAGCGCTGACCGATTAACACAGCTCTGTCAACATCTTGAAGTGTGCCCGAGACAATTTCTGAAGCAGAAGCAGATTTATTGTCTATCAGTACAGCAACAGGTAATTCAAGATCCTCAGGTTGTAAAGTTGTTCGGTAAACTTGGTCGTTTTCCTTAATCTTAGATTTGGTAGTAACTACTATTTCCCCTTGTGGCATAAATATATTACAAATATTGATGGCTTCATGAAGCAAACCACCGCCATTGTGTCGAAGGTCTAAGATGACGCCTGCGAGATTAGGGTTTTCTTCCTTTAGTTTGCGTAATGCTTGTTTGACATTATCAGATGCATTTTGAGTAAATATAGTTAATGAAATATAACCTACATCCTCACTGACAAAGCCGGAATAGGGTACATTGGGAATATTAACCTCTCCTCGTGTGATTGTTTTAGGTTCAACAGATGGACTACCAGAAGACTGGATGCCAAGAAGGATATCAGTACCCGGTATCCCTCTCATAATAACATTAATGTCTTCTATTATTTTTCCCTTTATATCAATACCGTTTAGAGAAGTAATAATATCGCCAACTTTAATGCCAGCCTCAGCTGCAGGTCCACCTTCATACACCTCAGTTACAGTCACATTTTTATCTATGAGATTGATTTTAGCACCGATACCCTGATATCTGTCATCATCACTGATCCAATAACTTTCCATCTGTGATTCAGACATATAGTTAGTATAAGGGTCAAGCGATTTTGTCATTGCATCAATAGCTGTACGCATAAGTGTACCCGGATCTAGTTCATCAGCAAAATTATTGTTTAATTCTTTATAGACGCTGATAAAAATCTCCAGATTTTTTGATATTTCAAATAACTTGTCATTATTTATTGTAACTGCTGCAGTTCCTGTCAGAACCACGACAGCTATAATAATCGCCTTAAATTTTCTAGTCATTATATATAAATAATAAGGTGAGTCTATTGTTAAAACGTAAAATCAAAAGAATTATTAAATAAAATCAATTATAATCTGAAAAAGTTCATCCGGTCGGTCTGCATGAACCCAGTGACCTGCACCTTCTACTGTTTTGAGCGTTGCATTAGGAAATGTTTGCTGGATTTCTGGCCAGTCTTCATCAAGTATATAATCTGAGCGACTACCTCTAATAAACAAGGCCTCCGTATCTACCGGATGATTAAAACGAATAGCCTCGATTATGTTCGTGTATTTTTCATGGAGTAAAGGTAGATTCATTTTCCATTCGTATCCGCCATCTTTCTTTCTGGTTAGGTTTTTCATAAGAAACTGGACAGTAGCAGGATCGTTTACGTATTGCATCATTGCTGATTGAGCTTCATTTCGACTGTTGATTTTATCAGGATTAAATGAGAAAAGTGCATCAAATACCGCCTGATGGCCATCAACGTTTTGTTTAATGCCCATGTCCACAATAATGAGTTTACGCACATAAGATTCAAATTCGTTGACAAACTGCAGGCAGGTTTTGCCACCCATACTATGCCCCATCATAATCGCCTCAAACATCCAGTTCTCATCCATAAATCTTCGAAGATCACCTGCTAGTAAAGGATAACTGAAGTCTGTGGTATGCTCTGAGCGACCATGATCACGCTGATCAAGTAATACTGCCATGTAGCCTGCATCTTCGAGTTTTTTTCCAAAACTCACCCAGTTATCGAGCATTCCGAATAGACCATGCAGTATAATCACAGGAGTACCTTGGCCGAGTATTCTAAAGTTTAAAATTGGGGACATGTAATGGAATTTTAGTGCAGCAATTCATTGAAGAATTAAAAACAAATTGCATCTTTTATAAATAAATTTAAAAAAAAGCCATATTGTTGTGTTCAAATTCTAAAAATTCGACGTACTTTTAACTTTTGTAAAAATAGTGTCAAAATTATTTTTTGAATAAACAATTAAAAGAAACAATTAAAAATATATAAACAAAAGACAATCAATAATATGTAAATTTTATAAATTAAATTTGATGGAATTATTAGAAAGCATGATGTAAATCATATTTTAAAAGGTTCTGCAAATATAATTTAGAGTTTATTTTTGAATACAATGAAAGTAATATTATTGTTGATAGTAATCAGCCTGATATTGGCCATTTTTTTTCTTGGAGCATTTTTTTGGGCTGTGAGAGATGGTCAATATGATGATGAGTACACTCCTGGTATGAGAATATTACTGGACGATGACATGATAGACAATAAAAACAACACCAATTGATAATTTGATTTTTTAAATGAATTTGAAATATGGCGAATGTAGAAACTTTTAATTATGACAACAAAATAGTGCGCAACTTTGCTATCGCCACTATTGCGTTTGGGGCTATCGGAATGCTTGTTGGTATTATTGCAGCACTGGAGCTAGTATATCCTTCATTAAATATGGGGATTGCACAAATTACTTTTGGAAGAATTAGGCCATTACATACTAATGCAGTGGTATTTGCTTTTGTAGGTAATGGTATTTTTACCGGCGTGTACTATTCTTTACAAAGACTCGCTAAAGCAAGGATGTACAGCGACTTGCTATCTAAAATTCATTTTTGGGGTTGGCAACTGATTATTCTATCAGCAGTGATCACTTTTCCTATGGGACTCACAAGCAGCCATGAGTATGCTGAGTTGATCTGGCCTATTGATATTGCTATCGCCATAGTTTGGATTGTTTTTGGTATCAATATGTTTGGCACGTTAATCAAAAGAAGAGAGCAGCATTTATACGTTGCTATTTGGTTTTATATAGGTACGTGGATTACAGTTACAGTTCTTCACATATTTAATAATATACAGATACCAGTGAGTCTAACGTATGGTGTTCAGGCGTTTGCGGGGGTTCAGGATGCACTTATACAGTGGTGGTATGGACATAATGCAGTAGCATTCTTTCTGACTACGCCTTACTTGGGTTTGATGTATTATTTCCTACCTAAAGCCGCTAATAGACCGGTGTACTCATATAAGTTGTCTATCATTCACTTCTGGGCGTTGATTTTCTTGTATATATGGGCGGGACCACACCACTTATTATATACATCATTGCCTGAATGGGCACAATCGTTGGGAACTGTTTTTTCTGTTATGTTGATAGCACCGTCATGGGGAGGTATGCTGAACGGATTGCTGACATTGAGAGGGGCTTGGGACAAAGTAAAAACGGATCCTATTCTTAAGTTTTTTGTGGTAGCTGTTACGGCTTATGGTATGGCCACACTAGAAGGACCACTTCTTTCCATTAAGTCTCTCAATGCTATCACCCACTATACTGACTGGACAGTAGCACACGTCCATATTGGAGCTCTGGGATGGAATGGACTGCTGACTTTCGGAATGCTGTACTGGCTGATACCTAGGATTTATGGTACAAAACTTTATTCTGTTAAGCTTGCAAATATTCACTTTTGGTTAGGTACGTTAGGGATGCTGTTCTATGCTATTCCATTGTATTGGGCTGGCTGGACACAATCGCTGATGTGGAAGCAATTTACAGCTGACGGATTTTTGCAATATGGTAACTTCTTGGAGACGGTAACCCATATTTTGCCAATGTATCTAATCCGCGCCATTGGAGGGACGATTTATTTTGTCGGTGTTTGTATTTTAATCTATAATATTTATAAAACGATTAAGAGCGGAAGTCTTATTGCTGATCAAGAGGCTTCAGCCGCGCCTAGAGCTGTTTATGTTTCAGAGACTAAAGAAGGATTCCATAGATGGCTCGAAAGAAAGCCTATTCAGATGCTTATAGGAAGTATGATTGTCATTATGATTGGAGGTATTGTAGAGATTATCCCTATGCTATTAATTGATGATAATGTACCTAAAATAGCATCAGTCAAACCATATACACCACTAGAATTAGAAGGACGTGACATTTACATCAGAGAAGGGTGTGTCGGATGTCATTCTCAAATGGTGAGACCATTTAGATCAGAGACGGAAAGATATGGTGAATACTCAAAGTCAGGCGAATTCATCTATGACCGACCATTCTTGTGGGGAAGTAAAAGAACAGGACCAGATCTGCACCGTGTTGGAGGAAAATATCCTGATAGCTGGCATTACAACCACATGCTAGACCCGACATCTATGGCTCCGGGTTCAATCATGCCTACATATCCATGGTTATTTGAAGACGATTTAGATACAAAATATACGGCATCAAAGATTAAAGTGTTAAAATCTTTAGGCACACCTTATCCTGATGGATACGCAGATAAAGCGGTAGAAGATTTAAAGGCTCAGGCAGCAAAGATAACTACTAGTCTTAAGGCTGATAAAATCATGCAAGACAACCTTGAAAGTAAGGAAATTATTGCATTGATTGCATATTTACAACGTTTAGGTACAGACATTAAGATTAAATAAATTATCAGATATCATGGGGAAGTATATTCTAGAAGGGATGGAACATATAAACTGGATGGGCATATTTGCTCTAGTTACTTTTGTGATCGTCTTTTTACTAAGTATCTATCTGATTTTTAAGAAAGATGATAAGGTTTTAAAAAGGCTTGAGAATATGCCTTTGGATGATGACTGATAACAATGTAGAAATTTTAAACAATATTTAAACAATTCAATAAAATAATGAAAAAGGTCTTTTTAAATGGAGTTATGAGTGTTGTTCTGATGGCCGGTTCTGTTACTGTCCATGCTCAAGATGGTATGGGAGGAACAGACAGTGTTATGAGTAATTTTTTCAGATTAATTTACAACAATACGCTATTAATTTTTTCAGTTATGGTTGTATTGGGTGTGCTAGGTGCCGGATATAGGGTAGTAATGACCTTAATTGACAATCAGAGAGTTCATGTGCCAGGATATTCTGGCTCGGACACTTCTGTAACAGCAGATAGTCATTTGTCTGTGTGGGAGCGCTTTAATAAGAGGATGTGGGGTTCAGTCCCAGTAGAAAAAGAAGCAGAAATCGATTCCGGCCATGAGTATGATGGTATTAGAGAATTAGATAATACCATGCCTCCATGGTGGGTATATTTGTTTTATGCTACCATTATTTTTAGTGTAGGATATTTATGGTATTATAGCTATGGCGGCGGCCCTACCCAATTACAAGAGTATCAGGCAGCAGTTGAAAAGGCTGAGATAGAAAAGGCACAACATCTCGCTGCGCAAGGAGGCTCCATAGACGAAACTAATGTAACATTGCTTTCCGATGAAAGTGCTGTTACAGAAGGTAAAGAAATTTATGATACCAATTGCGCTGTTTGTCATGGTAAGCAAGGGGAAGGTCTTGTTGGACCGAATCTTACCGATAAGTATTGGCTACATGGCGGGAGCATTAATAATGTGTTTAGCGTAATCAAATATGGCGTACCTGATAAAGGAATGATTTCTTGGAAAGATCAGCTTCGTCCTGCGGCTATTCAAAAAAACAGCTAGTTATATTTTAACATTACAAGGAACTAATCCTCCAAATCCGAAGGAAGCACAAGGCGAATTATATGAACCTGCAGAGGCTCCTGCCGAAACTCCTGCTGAAGGTGGAAGTGGTGAAGGATAGAGATATTTTTAATTGTACAGTTTGATATATAATTATCAATTAGTATAGTTATAACAAACATATTGATTTTGAATGGCAGGATTTTCCTGCCATTCTTTTAACATTCATTAGATATCTGATTATTATTAAGTAAATTCTAATATTCCATGTCAGTAGTTAAAAAACCTGAAAATAAGGAGAGTCAATTCAGGGATAAATTAGCCACAGTAGATTCTAAAGGAAAGCGAATATGGGTATATCCCAAGAAACCTAAGGGAAGATATACGAATTATAGGACATGGCTCTCCTATGTTTATTTTTTGATTTTATTTGGTTTGCCATTTATTAAATTGAATGGCGAACCATTGGTTCTCTTGAATATTCCGGAGAGAAATTTCATTATTTTTGGAATGCATTTTGGACCTCAAGACTTTTATCTTTTTGCTATAGGAATGCTGATCCTTCTGGTGTTTATTATTCTTTTTACAGTGGTTTATGGCCGTTTATTTTGTGGGTGGATTTGCCCTCAGACAGTATTCTTGGAATTGATGTTCAGGCGAATTGAGTATGCTATTGAGGGAGATCATAATGAACAAAGAAAGCTTTCTGTCGCACCATGGGATACAAACAAAATTATTAAAAAAGTTAGCAAGCATATTATATTCTTTGTATTGTCGGTTATCATTGCTAATACTTTTTTGGCCTACATCATCGGAATTGATGAAGTGAAGAAAATTATTACTGAACCATTGAGCCAGCATTTCGGTGGTTTTGCAGCTATGTTGATTTTCTCTGCTGTGTTTTATTATGTTTTTGCAAGTTTACGTGAGCAAGTGTGTATAACTATTTGCCCTTATGGTAGGCTTCAGGGTGTGATGTTGGATGACAAATCACTAGTGGTCGCTTATGATTTTGTACGTGGAGAACCAAGAGGTAAAATCAAAAAATCAATGGCGAAGCCGGCACCATTGGCAGCTACTTCTGTGAAAACAACCGCAGCTAATGCAGATGTATCACAGGACTATTTTGATAGTATGAAGGAGCAGGTTTTGGGAGACTGCATTGACTGTTCGCTATGTGTTCAGGTGTGCCCTACAGGAATTGATATACGTAATGGGACTCAACTTGAATGTGTAAATTGTACTGCCTGTATGGATGCTTGTGATGAAGTGATGGATAAAATTGAGCGACCGAGAGGATTGATTAGGCTAGATAGTATAGAAGGTATTACTCAAGGTAAACGTCATATTTTTAATGCTAGAACAATTGGCTATTCAGTAGTATTATTCGTTTTGATTGGCATAGAAGTGCTTTTATTTGCATTGAGATCAGATGTCGATGTATTATTTTTAAGAGCTGGAGGTTTACTGAATCAGCGCAATGAAGACGGTACTATCAGCAATTTATACAACTATCAGCTAGACAATAAAACCAGTAAAGATTTGCACATAGAATTTAAGTTGTTGGATCCTGCTGTTGGTACTTTTGAGTTTGTTGGAAATGTCCAACCTGAAGTAGCAAAGAATAGCCATGGTAAGGGTACGGTGTTCATTAAAATTCCTGAAGAAAAGCTAGAAAGTGGCAAGAACAAGATAGTAATTGGAGTATATTCTGATGGAGAATTGATAACAAAGGTAAAGACCACTTTCTTTGGGCCGATTAAATAAAGTATTTATTAACATTGCCTCTGATTATGATGTTATTTATTTCAGAATGTTTAGAACTTGAACTTTAAAATATCGAACATGAAATTCAATTGGGGTACTGGCTTAGGTTTATTTTTGATCCTCTTCGTTTTGACGCTTGTATTTGTAGTTTATCAATCTACTAAGGTGCATGATAGTCTCGTGGTTGAAAAGTATTATGAAGAAGATTTGGCCTATCAGAGCATGATGGAGAAGAAGCAAAATACAGCTTCTTTAGCACAAAAAGTTCAAATTAAACTGATAGATGGAGGCAAATGGATTCTTTTGAAATTTCCAGGAGATGATTATTCGAATATAACCGGCAAAGTGCAATTATTTAGTCCCATAACTGAGGAAGAAGATCAGGTATTTAAGCTGGAATTGAATCCAAATGCTGAATTTAGAATCCCAGTTAGTGAATTGCGAAAAGGAAAATATAGAGTTAAATTGAATTGGCAGCAAAAAGGAGTACCGTATTATCAAGAAGAGGTCATCATTATCTGACAGAATTTTTTTACTTTGTACTGGATTGCCTTTACTTTAGGATTTTTTGGAAGCCTGCATTGCATTGTGATGTGTGGCCCACTTGCTATGGCTGTACATCATAGTAAAGGAGTCAGAGGATGGTCGTCATGGATAAGTTCGCTATTGTATAATACTGGTAGAACGATTGGTTACATTTTGCTAGGTCTGCTGTTTGGTTTGGTAGGCAGTATGGTTGCATTTAGTGGAATGCAGCGGGTGGTTTCTATTCTCCTGGGCATAATACTTATTTTATTTTTTGTTTTTTCGATTCAACCGGACCAGGCTATTGCTAAGGTATCGTTTTTGAAGACAACCTATCAATGGGTGAGTCGTACCTTGCGAGAACTACTGAAGAAAAGTAAAAAAGTGCCTTCTATAGTTTTAGGTGTTGTCAATGGATTTTTGCCTTGTGGGTTGGTATATATTGCTATCGTCGGTGCGTTATCTTTGGGCAATGTGTGGGGAAGTATGGGGTTTATGCTTTTTTTTGGATTGGGCACCTTTCCGGGTATGATAACAGTGATGGTTGGTCATCAGCCATTACAAAAAAAACTAGGGGTATCATTTAGGAAAGTATATCCGTACATTACATTATTTATGGGCCTTTATTTAGTTTATAGAGGATGGATGTATAAACTACCACTGGAGCTTAATTTTTTTGAAGCGCTAAAAAACCCGGTGATGTGCCATTAATCAAATTTAATAATCATAAACTATTCTGCGTCAAAATAGCCTCAAGGCAACTTTCACATCACTTTAATCATCATTAACCAAACCATAGCGTTGACTAGTTGTTTCCACAATACAACCCATATTAATGGTTTTTTGATTCATGGTGAATTAATTGTACATGCAAGGGTTAATATTGAGTAGCTATATGACCCATTTGAAATGTATGATGTTGAATAGCAGCGTAAGCACACAAAATGCACTATCTTTGCAGCATGAACAATAGCATAAAAACAGATATCAGACGACTGAGTCAAAGTGAAATCAAGAATTTTATATTGACTATAGGCCAACCAGGGTTTAGAGCTAAACAGATTTATGAATGGCTCTGGCAAAAAGGTGCGACTACTTTTGATGAGATGACCAATCTTCCTAAAGAATTGCGCATTTTACTATCCGATCATTTTATAATTCACACGATTCAATCTGATATCATCCAAAACAGTGAAGATGGTACAATAAAAACGCGATTTATTTTACATGATGGTAATAAAGTTGAATCCGTATTGATACCGGTACCTGCTGATCGTCGATACACTTTGTGTGTGTCCACTCAGGTAGGGTGCAGCCTGGCCTGTCAGTTTTGTGCAACTGGTCAAATGCGAAGGACGAGGAATTTAGATGCATCTGAAATTTATGATCAGTTTGTACAAGTCAATCAACAATGCCTTGATACGTTTGATCATCCGCTTACAAACGTGGTTTATATGGGTATGGGCGAGCCACTTTTAGCTTATTCCAGTACGATGGACAGTATCAAAATGCTGACTAGTCCAGAAGGTTTGAATATGTCACCCAAAAGAATTACGGTAAGTACAGCTGGAATTGTTAAAATGATCTACCGTATGGCTGATGAAGGAGTTAAGTTTAACCTGGCTATTTCATTGCATGCTGCTGATAATGAAAAGCGAAGCAAAATAATGCCAATCAACAATACCAATAAACTGGAAGACTTGATAGATGCACTACAATATTTTTACCAAAAGACAGGGAATAAAATCAGCTTTGAGTATATTGCATTTAAGAATTTTAACGACAGTCTGGAAGATGCTGAAAACCTGGTACAGTTGTGTAAACGATTTCCAGTAGTAGTCAATATCATTGAGTATAATCATGTTGCAGGCGTTCCTCTGGAAAAAGCTGATGATGACAAGATTAATAGATTTGCTTTGTATTTAAGACGCAACGAAATCATGTGTACGGTGCGTAGAAGTCGGGGCAAAGATATAGACGCTGCGTGTGGACAATTAGCTAATAAAAATTAAAATGCTGCAAAATTTTTATTGAGATCCGCATTAAAATAATCATGGATAGAGAACCTATTTTTGGTAAAAAAGGTGGATAAAACACTATTTTTTTTTCAAAATCTTAAAATATCTGCTGTTTTGTAAAGAAAAAAATGAAATCAATTAATAAAAAAGAGCTATGTATTAATAAATGTAGGCCAGTTAATTAATCAACATACAAAAAGCAAATATTTATATAAGTAATTGATATACAGTCATATATAAGTATTGTCCATACAATAAAAAACTCAAAAATTGTGGATAAAAACTTTTTATAAAAGCTACTCTCACATTGAATAATATCTATCTTTACACCGTCAATTTAATCCCGGACTCACAAATTGTATGGAAAACAAAATAAAACGAGATACAGCCTTTATTAATCTGGTTTCAGATTTTGAAAGCAGATTTGAGCAAGGAGAAGTTGGGTATCTGGAAGAAAAGATATTTTTCCAACTTATAGAATATTATGAAGACGAGTATTTATATGAGAAATCACTGGAAGTAGTTGACATTGCTTTACAGCAATATAAGTACAGGTCTGATTTTTACATCGTAAAAGCAAGATTACAACTCAATCTCAATAAAATTGATGCAGGTCTGGAGACGTTGAGAATAGCAGAGAATGTTGCACCGTTTGAGAGAGAAATTGGAATTTTAAAAGCAAGAGCTTATGCTTTCAAAAAGCAATTTGACCTTGCTCAGGAAATACTTCAAGATCTGAGTTTAGGAGCTACAAAGAGTGATTTTGTAGATATTCTCATCGCGGAGTCCTTTGTATATGAGCACATGAAAGACTTTGATGCAATGTACAATGCATTGGCTACAGCAGTTGCTCATGACTGTAGAAATGAAGAAGCGATGGAAAGGATATGGATAAGTGTAGAGCTGTCCAGAAGGTATGAAGATAGTGTTGAGTTGCACAAGTCAATAATTAATAACGATCCTTACAATTATCAGGCATGGTACAATCTGGGGCATGGTTATATTTGTATTGGAGAATACGAAAAGGCCATTGAAGCACTGGAATATTCCTTTATAGTAAATCCTGAATTTGAAAGTGCATATCTGGATTGTGCAGATATCTGCAGAGAAATAAGAAATTTTGAAAGGGCTCTTGAGATTTACGTAGAAGCAAACACCAAATTGGACCCAATCATGAACTGATGGTTAATATTGCACAGTGTAATATTGAATTGAACAGAATTGGCGTAGCTAAGCAGTGGCTTTTGAAATCCATAAGGAGAGATAGCTATAACGACGAGGCATATTATCTGCTAGGCGAGTGTTATGCTAAGGATGGCATCTGGTATAATGCAATTAATGCGTACCACAAAGCTATCGATATTGAGACGAGACGAGAAGAATATTATTTGGGACTTGCAAAAGCTTATGTAGCAGTAGAAGACTACAATAAAGCAACAATCAATTTTCAGAAAGCGACTGAAACAGGCCCTGAAGAAACTTTATACTGGAGAGAGTATGCAAGTTTTTTAGTGAAACTGGGACTGTATGATGAAGCATTGCAGGTTTTGGATGAAGCGGATGAGCATACATATGGAACTGATCTGGTATATTGTAGAGCAGCAGCTCTCTATCTTTCAAAAGACAAAGAAGAATGTATGTTTTTGCTTGAAGATGCCTTGCCTGAGGATTACGCAAGTCATACTATCATTTTTGACCTTGCGCCTGAAATTAGACTAGACAAAGAAATCTGGGCTATGGTCAAATACTACAAAGAAGAATAATAAAGACCGTATTGATTCGGTTCTAAAGATTTACTCTTTTAATAACCAAGACTGAAGAGCATTCCTTGTAAAAGGGTGCTCTTTTTTTATGACGTTGTGTCCAATTATTGATAATTTCAATATCTTTGATTTGTAAATAGTTATGATTTTTATTGGCCTTAAACAAAGTAAAGGTTGAACAATAGACATGAAATGGTGTGAATGATGTGGCGCAGAGTGCATAAATACCGAAGGTTGATATTTATAATCGCAGGACTCATAGTGTTGTGGCTTTTTATGCCTATACCTGATTATAAACCGGCGTTCAGTAAACAATTGTACGCTCGTGACAATAGATTATTATCTGCTAATGTTTCATCAGAGCAGCAGTGGTGTTTTCCACTAGATGAAGCATTGCCAGAAGCACTCAAAGCAAGTATCATCCTTTACGAAGATGAATATTTTTATTGGCATCCTGGTGTTAACCCTATTTCGGCTGTTAAAGCCGCCATCCAAAACTATAAAGCAGGCCGAATTGTACGTGGTGCTAGTACCATTCCTATGCAAATCATGAGGATTAAAAACAGACACAGCCAGCGAACATTGCTGAATAAAATATGGGAAACAATATCTGCTCTTAAATATCGGATGTTTTACAACTCATCGCACATTTTGAAAGAGTGGTGTGAAATAGCTCCATTTGGAGGTAATGTCATTGGAGTCAAAGCTGCGGCTCTTAAGTATTTTCATAGGCCAATGGATAAATTATCTTGGGCTGAATATGCCTTGCTCGCCGTTATGCCTAATGCGCCTACCTTTGCAAATTTGAAGCGCAATAGAGCTGAGCTCAAAAGGAAAAGAGACTTTCTTCTTCGTAAACTGCACGATAAAGGATATTTTGATGCATCAGAGCTGGGGCTTTATTTAGGCGAGGAATTACCTACATTTACCGGAGAAATTCCTCAATATGGTTACCATTTATTAAAATACCTCTCTAAAGAATATAGTGATCAATCAGTGTATTATACGACAGTTGATTATGACATACAACTACGAACACAGGAATTGCTGGAGAGAGAATCCTCATTTCTTCAAGCTGATGATATTAATAACCTGGCTGCTGTAATTCTGGATGTAGAGTCTAATCAACTCATCGCCTATCATGGCAATGTTCGTTCAAAAAGTGGTAAATTTTCCTACGTTGACGTAGCACAGGCGCCCCGAAGTTACGGTAGTTTGTTGAAGCCTATTTTATTTGCCCATGTTTTGGATATTGGCGAATTATTACCTCAGGAGATGATTGCTGATATTCCGACAGTGATAGGTGATTTTCAACCTGAAAATTTTGACAAGAAATTTAGAGGAGCAGTTTCTTTTAGTGATATGCTTATTCAATCACTCAATGTTCCTGCTGTCAGAGTGCTCAATACTACAGGGTTGCAAAGTTTTTATGATAGGATAAGCCGTTTACAAGTTGCCTATTTGAATAAAGGTGCAGATCATTATGGACTAAGTATAATTTTAGGAGGTGGAGAGTCTTCATTGTGGGACTTAACACGGCTTTATAAAGGAATGGCAAGAAATTATGCCGGATATTCTACGCCATTTGATAAGGTTAAGATTCTAAAGGATGAAGTCCATCATAAAACACTTTCTGAGGTTACTTTTTCTGCATTTTCTATCCATCACACGGTCAACACTATGGCCGATCTCACACGTCCGCGGGAGGAAAAATCATGGGATCTTTATGGAACAGATTATAAAGTGGCCTGGAAGACAGGCACGAGTTATGGTCATCGAGATTCGTGGGCTATAGGTTTCAATGGGAAGTATGCGGTAGGAGTATGGGTAGGTAATGAAACTGGTGAGGGACGATTTGGACTAACAGGTATAAGTAAAGCTGCACCAGTGATGTTTAAGTTGTTTAATGTACTTCCGGATAACCATTGGTTTGGACGACCGCCAGCTTATTCTGATCATGAAATTATAAGGATTTGTAGCCATTCTGGAAAGATAGCTGGGCCATTGTGTAATCAAACTAAAGTGATGGACGTATCTAAAATGTCTTATCGATATGTACCTTGTACATGGCATAAAGTGGTCGGATTAGATGCGCAAGGTCTAGCGCTGTCTGAAGACTGTCTAAGCAACGCAGTCAAATTGGATACCTTTTTCACTTTGCCCCCGTACATGGAGTATTATTATAAACAGGCGCATATCAATTATAGGATTATTCCTGCTTTTAGTCCAGCCTGTTCAAGAGGAGAACAGCCGCTTAAGATTATTTACCCAAATCAAGGAGTCAAGGTGTTTTTGCCCAAAGAATCAGTATCAAAGCAACAAGACATTGTGATGAAAGCCTATCATCGTGATGATAAAGCCGTACTCTACTGGTTTGTAAATGATCAATATATAGGCACGACGAATAATGGACATCATGAAATGCTATTCAAAAGTAAAAAAGGTCATTATCAATTATACATTACCGATCAGAATGGTCATAATGAGTCTGTCAAATTTGACATCATCTGATATTGTCAATCATGATCTTAAGAATGTCAATCGCGGCTTCTGCTATGATCGTACCCGGACCAAATACAGCGGCAACACCAGCATCAAATAAAAACTGATAGTCTTGTGGAGGAATGACGCCTCCTGCCACCACTAGAATATCTTCTCGACCAATGGTTTTCAGTGCTTCTATCGTTTGTGGAACGAGCGTCTTGTGACCTGCTGCCAGGGAAGATATGCCCAGGATATGTACATCGTTTTCGGCTGCTTGACGAACAGCTTCCTCAGGGGTCTGGAATAATGGCCCCATATCTACATCAAAACCTAAATCTGCAAAACTGGTAGCAATGACTTTAGCTCCTCTGTCATGGCCGTCCTGACCTAGTTTCGCTACCATGATTCGGGGTCGCCTTCCTTCTAGCTCAGCAAATTGATCGGATAGCTGACGGGCTTCCTTAAATTTGTCATTCATACTTATTTCTTTTGCATAAACGCCTGTAATAGTCTTATTGGTGGCAGTGAATCGACCAAAAACTTTTTCCATTGCCATGGATATTTCACCCAGTGTGGCGCGTATTCTGGCTGCATTTACTGCTGCTTCGAGTAGGTTGCCTTCACCTGATTCTGCCACCTTTGTGATGTAGTTCAGTGCTGTATCTACCGCAGTTTGATCACGCGTAGCTTTTACTTTAGTGATGGCATCAATTTGCTCTTTTCTTACAGAGGTGTTATCCACGACGAGGATATCCAGATCTGGTTCATTATTGCGCTGATTGAAGTTGACGCCGGTGATGAGTTCTGATCGACTGTCTATTCTAGCTTGCTTGGCGGCAGCAGCTTCTTCTATTCTCATTTTAGGAATACCGGCTTCAATCGCCGCAGCCATTCCACCCAGTGCTTCAACTTCACAGATATGCTCCCACGCTTTATCAGCTAGATCTGCCGTTAGAGATTCTACATAATAAGAGCCACCCATTGGGTCTATCGCTGAGGTAATACGAGTCTCAGACTGTAAATACTTTTGAGTATCACGCGCTATTTTAGCAGATGCATCGGTTGGTAGTGCGATGGCTTCGTCCAGTGAGTTAGTATGCAGAGACTGTGTGCCACCAAATACAGCAGACAATGCTTCAATACAAGTTCTAGCAATATTGTTGTAAGGATCCTGAGCCGTAAGGCTGTAACCTGAAGTCTGGCAGTGTGTTCGAAGCGCCATTGACTTATCACTTTTAGCTCCAAATTCTTTAACTATCTTCGCCCAGAGCAATCTGCCTGCACGCATTTTGGCTATTTCCATAAAAAATTCATACCTATGCCCCAAAAAAGAAAATCGGGATACAAACTCATCAATATCCAGACCTGCTTTTTGTCCGGCTCTAATATATTCCATTCCATCTGCTATTGTATAGGCCAGTTCCAGATCTGCAGGTGCACCGGCCTCGTGCATGTGGTATCCGCTGATGGAAATGCTGTTGAATTTTGGCATATGAACGGCAGTAAATCTGAAGATGTCTGAAATAATCCTCATGGATGGTCCCGGAGGGTAGATATAAGTGTTCCTGACCATAAATTCCTTCAAAATATCATTTTGGATAGTACCTGTAAGCTTTTCCATCGAGACACCTTGCTCTTCTGCAGCTATGATGAAAAACGCCATCACAGGGATGACAGCACCATTCATAGTCATAGATACGGACATCTCATCAAGAGGTATTCCATCAAAGAGTACTTTCATGTCTTCGACAGTATCAATAGCAACACCTGCCATACCTACATCTCCTGCTACACGTGGATGATCTGAGTCATATCCTCGGTGTGTAGCCAGATCAAAAGCAACAGAAAGACCTTTTTGACCTGCGGCCAGATTTCTACGGTAGAAAGCATTACTGTCCTTTGCCGTTGAGAATCCGGAATATTGTCGTATTGTCCAAGGTGAAACGACATACATGGTGCTGTACGGTCCACGTAGAAAAGGTGGTGTGCCGGACTGAAATCCCAAGTGACGACAAGTTTTCAAATCTTCGAGAACATATCTTTTTTTTAGTTGGATTCCTTCAGGTGTAGCAGGATTATTTTGAGTGTTCATTCTCTATTATTTCTCTATGTAAAACATATAATCAACTTGTAAAGTTAGTAAGATGAACCCGATTAACAAATTATGCATCAATGAATTTGATTGGATTTTATTTTCTAATTTTGCATGATTAAAAATTTATAAATAATATGCAGTATCTTTTGCTGGAGAATGTAACCCGTTCTTACGGGGATAAAGTCTTATTTAAGGACATCAATTTATCTATCAGCAAGGGAGATAAAATTGCTTTAGTAGCCAAAAATGGCAGTGGCAAGACTACACTTCTGAAAGTAATAGGTGGAGAGGAAGGTTCTGATGGTGAAAATGCCAGAATCACCATATCAAAGGAGATAAGAACAGCTATCTTAAAGCAAGATCCCGAGTTTAATCCCAATGATACCGTACTCGAAGCCGTATTTGACACTGACAATGAAGCCATTGTAGCTGTAAGAGATTATGAAAAAGCACTCAATGCAAAGGATGAGGCACTTATGCAAAAATGTATGATGCGTATAGAAGATCTTAAAGCTTGGGATATTGAAGCCAGAATTCATGAAATCCTTGACAAACTTCTGCTGACCGAATTGAATCAAAAAACAGGAAATATGTCCGGTGGTCAGCGAAAACGACTGGCTTTGGCTAAAATACTCATCGAAGAACCAGATTTTTTAATTCTGGACGAGCCCACTAACCACTTGGATATAGAAATGATAGAATGGTTGGAGAACTATCTTCAACAGCCTAATCTGACGGTCTTTATGGTAACTCACGATCGTTATTTTCTGGAAAGGGTCTGTAATGAAATACTCGAACTCGATGCAGGTGTCTTATATACTTATCGTGGTAATTACTCGCAGTATCTGGAAAAAAGAGAAACTAGACTACAGAATGATGCAGTCAACTTAGAGAAGACCAAAAAACTCTTTGCTAAAGAACTGGAATGGATGCGACGACAACCACAAGCACGAGGAACCAAAGCAAAATCCAGGATTGATGATTTTTATGAAATCAAAGAAAAAGCACACACTAAAACTGACAACAATGAGCTGAAGATCAATATTGCAGCGTCACGCTTGGGTTCTAAAATACTGGAAGCACATGCAATAGTTAAAAACTATGGAGATAAGAGAATCCTTGAGGGCTTTTCATACAAGTTTAAAAAAGGTGAAAGAATAGGAATTGTAGGGCCAAATGGGGTAGGTAAATCTACTTTTTTGAAGATATTGACTCAGCAAATTGCTCCTGATGGCGGCAAAATTGTTGTAGGCGACACTACGATATTTGGGTACTATACCCAGGATGGACTCAATGTGTCAGATGATAAAATGGTCATTGATGTTGTCCGAGACATAGCTGAGTATATACCACTGGATAAAGGAATGAAACTGTCAGCAGAGTCTCTTCTGGAACGCTTTCTGTTTCCGCGTTCTCAACAGCGTGTTTTGGTGTCACAGTTGAGTGGAGGCGAGAAAAGGAGACTGTATTTACTTACAATTCTAATGAAAAATCCTAATTTCCTGATTCTGGACGAGCCTACTAACGACCTAGATATCATCACGCTCAATGTACTGGAAGATTATCTGATGGATTTTCCAGGGTGTCTCATTGTTGTGACCCACGACCGATACTTTATGGATAAGCTAGTGGACCATCTTTTTGTCTTGGAGGGTGATGGTAAAATCAGAGATTACAATGGCACTTATTCTGAGTATCGTGAGGAAAAGAAGCAGGAAACCATAGAAGAAAGAGAGGCCGTAAAAGTAGTTGAATCCACAGCAGAAGCATCTAAAGGTAGAGCTACGTATGAACAAAGAAAGGACTTTGCTCGGCTGGAAAAGGAGATTCAAAAGCTAGAGGAAAAAAAAGCTACAATCACTGAGCAGTTTAATGATTCGGAATTGAGTCCTGAAAAAATATTGGAATTGTCAAAAACACTTGAAGAGATCAATGATCAGCTTGCAGAAAAAGAAGAAAGATGGTTTGAATTGTCGGAAATGATGTAATCAGACTACTTTTATATATGTGTCTTTATTTTGTATCTTTGCGGTCTCAAATTTTTAATATTCAATGCAAAAGATAAATATTACCCTTGCTGATGGTAGTATCAGACAATATGATCATGGAGTGACAGCAATGGATGTAGCCCTGTCCATAAGTGAAGGACTGGCTAGAAATGTACTGTCTGCCTCTGTAGATGGCGAAATTTGGGACGCTAGTCGTCCTATTGAGAAGGATGCTTCGGTTCGTCTTTTTACATGGAATGATAAGGAAGGTAAAGCCACTTTTTGGCATTCGTCAGCGCACTTGATGGCAGAAGCGCTAGAAGCATTGTATCCCGGTATTAAGTTTGGAATCGGCCCAGCCATAGAGAGTGGGTTTTACTACGATGTAGATACTGGATCTGTAACCTTGACACCGGAAGATTTTCCTAAGATTGAACAAAAAATGCTGGAGCTAGCTAGGAATAAAAGTGCTTATGTTAGAAAGAAAGTGTCTAAGGCAGATGCAATAAAATATTTTACCGATAAGGGTGATGAGTATAAATTAGAATTGATTGATGGCCTAGAAGATGGTCAAATCACTTTCTATACTCAGGGCAATTTTACGGATCTATGCCGCGGGCCACACATTCCAGACACCTCACCAATCAAAGCTACCAAAATACTTAATTTGGCAGGTGCCTATTGGCGTGGTGATGAAAAGCGTAAGCAATTGACCCGAATTTATGCTATCACCTTCCCCAAGGCTAAAGAGCTTACTGATTATCTAGAGATGATTGAAGAGGCTAAGAAGCGAGACCACAGAAAACTTGGTGCAGAGTTAGAACTCTTTATGTTTTCAGAGAAGGTAGGGCAAGGTTTACCTATGTGGTTGCCAAAGGGTACACAACTCAGAGAGCGCTTGCAGAATTATCTACGAGCTGAGCAGGAAAAGATGGGCTACCAGATGGTCGTAACACCACATATCGGTGCCAAGGCGCTTTACGTTACTTCAGGCCACTACGCTAAGTACGGTGCAGATAGTTTCCAGCCAATCAAAACCCCGAAAGAAGGAGAAGAGTTCTTGTTGAAGCCGATGAACTGCCCACATCACTGCGAGATTTTTGCAGTTCGTCCCCGATCTTACAAAGAATTACCACTTAGGATCGGTGAGTTCGGTACAGTATATAGGTATGAGCAGAGTGGTGAGCTGCACGGACTCTCAAGAGTTCGAGGATTTACACAGGACGATGCTCACATTTTCTGTACAAAAGATCAAGTTAAAGGAGAATTTCTTCAGGTACTTGCATTGACCACCAAGGTGATCAAGAAGATGGGATTTGAGAATTTTACAGCACAAATATCACTGAGAGATCCAGAAAATCCTGATAAATACATAGGTTCTGATGAAAACTGGCAAGCTGCAGAACAAGGAATTATCGATGCAGTCAGTGAGTTTGATATAGAGACGGTAACAGAATATGGTGAGGCTGCTTTTTATGGGCCAAAGCTAGATTTTATGATTAAAGATGCACTGGGCAGATCGTGGCAGCTAGGCACCATTCAAGTGGATTACAACTTACCGGAGAGGTTTGAACTGGAGTATATTGGCGCTGATAATCAGGCGCATAGACCAGTGATGATACATAGAGCTCCGTTTGGTTCAATGGAACGATTCATCAGTATTCTTATTGAACATACTGCTGGTAAATTCCCATTATGGCTCACACCGGATCAGTATGCGATATTACCCATCTCTGACAGATTGATTCCATACAGCGAAAAAATTAAAAGCATACTAGGTCAGCATGATATCCGAGGATTCATTGACGACAGAACTGAATCTATTGGCAGAAAAATACGTGATGCGGAATTAAAGAGAGTGCCTCTGATGCTTATCGTAGGAGATAAAGAAGCCGAAAATAACCAAGTTTCTGTACGCCGTCAGAGCCATGGTGACATAGGAAGTATGAGTATTAATGAATTCATCAGTTATTTTGAACAACTGCTGGAAGAATAATATTCCATTATAATTTTAAAGGTAAAACCATGTGTTTTATCAGCGTTTTCTGATAAGACCTTCTTGTGCTGTACTCGCCACTAATACACCATCAAGGGTAAATATTTTACCTGTACAGAAAGCTCTTCCACCATTAGCATTATTGCTTTGTACAGCATATAGTAGCCATTCGTCGGTTCGTGCAGGTCTGTGAAACCACATGGCATGATCTAGACTGGCAATTTGCATCGGTGTGGTCAGAAAAGACATACCGTGAGGGAAAAGTGCAGTAATCAGGAGATTAAAATCAGAAGCATAGGCCAGTGTAATCTGATGGAGTAATGGGTCGTCTGGCAGCATTCCATTAGTTCTAAACCAAGTATGGTTTCGTGCCGGCCGAATGATAGGATTGAAGGGATCGTAGTGTTCTAACCGGATAAAAACAAAAGGACCTTTAGGTGAGAAGATACCGCGGGGTTCGATATTAAATTTATGGGCGAATTCGGCAAATAAATCTGAAAAGGAAGTCAATGAATCCGGACGTGCAACGTTGGGCATGGTAGCTTGATGTTCTATGCCTGATTCTGCGAGATGGTATGATGCAAAGAGAATAAAGATATGCCTTCCTTTTTGAGAGGCAGTCACTTTTCTTGTATTGAAGGATTTGCCGTCTTTTATGATCTCAACTTCGTAGGTAATATCCAGATCATTGTCTCCGGGATTGATAAAATAACTGTGCAGTGAATGCAGTACTTTACCATCATGGATAGTCGTATTGGCAGCAGACAGTGCCTGTGCCAATACTTGACCACCATATACATTTGGGCTTCCTATAAATAAATTTTTACCAATAAATTGTCCGTCACCAAGTGATTCTAAATTTAGAATACTCAGCAATTCCGGAAGCTGATTTGCCATATGTAAAGACTATTTTTTAGAAGCGAAATTGAAGTAGTAAGCGATTAATTATAATTCTCGTATTTAGGCTCTTGCTTAACAGGCTGGCCATCTACTTCGATAAGCTTACCCATATCAAATTTGCCATCAAAGAGTTTATTGCCCTCTTCATCCCATTTTTTCATGATACCATCTTCAATACCATCTTTGTATTGACAGATAAACATCATAGTTCCGTTGTCATGATATAAAGTATCTCCACCGGTCTTTTTGCCACTGATGTAGTATTGTACTTCCTTTAGATTGCCAGACTCATAATAGATAGTCGTTTTTCCTTCTTGTTTACCATTGACAAAATTTTTCTCACCTTTGATTTTGCCGGAGGGGAAATAGTCAGTCATGGTACCTTCTATTTTTCCATTAATCCTGTTGTATTTTCTTGAAACTTCTCCTGAACCGTATGTTTCAACGATTTCTTCCTGGGCTGCAGGCTTTTCAGATTGTTCGCTTTTACATGAAGAGAAAGCAACAGTTACTAATACGATTCCTGCTAATAATTTTAAAGAATTTAGTAAAGACATAAGTTAGTATTTAATATTGAAAAAATGTATTAATTAGATGTTGATTTGTACATGATTTAATAAGAAAGGACTGATTTTTAGCAGTCCTTTCTTATTGTTTTATTTTTTCCATGGCAATTTGTTAACAGCCTGTCCTATTCTTGTTCCATATTTTACACCTTCTTCTGCATCCATTCGATAATTTACACCAAGTAAAAATCTAGAATTTGCACAATCTACTGCCATTTCATAAAAATTATTGAAGTTTCTAGGATAGCCCAGAAACTCTCCTCTGTTTTTATGGCAATTATCCGTCATGCTATAATTATAACCAAAAACACTTGCCAAAACTTCGGCAGCAGCACCACCGAATGTAGCATGTGCCGATGGATAGGACGGATAAGAAGGAGTAAGGCTGTATCCTTCAATTGGATGAACCAGACCTGTTTTAAAACTAGGATTGATGTTGTTAATGATATAGGTTTCAGGACGTTGTATATTGTAGTGGTATTTTGAATTCCAGGCACCGATTGCTGCATCGTGCATAGCAATGCCTATTTTTGCATTCGCCAGCACGGCCTGCTCGAGCGTCACATTTTCATTTACATATACTTGATCAGCCATTGCTAGCCATCTTGAAGCAGTACTGAAGGTTATATTCTCAAATTCATCACACCAAAACTCTCCTATCCATTTAAATTCATAAGGCGTTTTTTCTCCACTGAAACTATTGATTTCATTTGCTTGAGCGTAGATATTATCGGTTTCATTTTCACCCCATTTTCCAGTGTAATTTTTATATGGAGCACATAGTACCAAATCTTCTGGCAGAGCTAATCTACGAGTTTTACCCCAAGTTGGATAGTAACCTTCACCCGGTCCCGGAGCTGTTGGCGTCCAAGCACCAGGTTGATTGATTAAATTTTGCCAATTGTTTCCTTCAAACGGATTTTTCTGAGCTTCGACTGCTACCTTATCTGTATTCATCCAAGCCCATACAGCTTCTGCTACAGCGACTCCACGATTTCGTGAACGAACAAAAACCTCTTCAGTTACTGACTGCTTATAATTATTTTCATTCGTCTGGTACAGCGCATTGATTTTTTTATAAATATCAGCGTTTACCTCTGCAAAGATGCGACTATATAGATAATTATTCACTGCATTTAATACTGTAGGCCAGTGATATTCCTGATTAAAAAATGGTTTAGGTAGGTTCAAGCCACCATAAAACACTTCTAGTGACCTATATTCTGGCATGCCAAAAACAACAGATTCATAATTGGCAATTCCTACATAGCCTAGTGCATTGGCAGAAGGACATGGTCTAAAACCAGGAGCGACCCGATCCAGTTGTAACCATAGGTCGTTCCATTGATGTAAAACAGTGTAGTCATAGTCTGCTACTTTTGCATATTCATTAGGAATATTATCGCTTATATCTTCTTTACAAGATGAAAAGAATACAGTGGTAAATAAAAAAACTGCAAACTATTATTGCAAAATGCTTCATCAAACAATAAATTTTTGTAATTAAATAAATGTTGAAAAACTATTTATATTGAGATGGTAGCCGCAAAGATACTATTATTTTGACGATGCAACTGCATGATTTTATTAAAAATTGCTTAAATCATTAAATCCTAAACTAGGTATAAAAATGGATTGAAGTAAGTGTAGAAATTTGTTGACAATATACATACATAAAAATCATATGTGTAATCTTTTCATATAAAAAATTTAGTAAATAAATTCAATTTTTGCTTGATATATAGGCTTTTATGGCTTGAAAACCCTATGTTTGCAGTTTCAAATTTGAAAAGCAAAAATGGAGTTTTTGAATGAGGTCAAAGAGGGATTTATTCAGGCGGTAAAATCTTGTTTTGATACCGATCTGAATAGTGGTGAAGTTCTGATTAATGAAACTCGAAAAGAGTTTAAGGGAGACTTCACTTTTGTAATTTTTCCACTGGTCAAGAAGCTTAAAAAATCACCTGCGGAGATTGGAGATATGCTGGGTCACTGGCTAGTTGAAAATCTGAATGAAGTTGTAGGTTTTGAAACGATTCAAGGCTTCTTAAACTTAACCTTATCTGACGAATTTTGGATTAGAGTTTTGAGGCAAATTAATAGTACTGCCGATTATGGATCTTTTCCAGCCAATGGTCAAAAAGTGCTAGTAGAATTTGCATCACCCAATACGAACAAGCCGCTTCATCTGGGACATATAAGGAATATATTGCTGGGTTGGTCATGTAGCAAAATACTGAAAGCCAATGGGTTTGATGTGAAAAACGTTCAAGTCATCAATGACCGTGGTATTGCTATCTGTAAGAGTATGCTGGCATGGCAAAAATTTGGCAATCATCATACACCACAATCTGCCGGAGTAAAAGGTGATCATTTTGTTGGTAGCTTTTATGTGAAATTTGAGCAGGCTTTTGTCGAAGAATACAAGATTTTTCAGCAATCTGATGCAGGGCAAAAACTTTATCAATCTGAAGGTAATGGTAAATCACCTGAAGTATTTTTTAAAGAGTTTAAAAATCAATATTTCAATCAGTATAGTACCTTGGGTGCAGCAGCTAAAGAAATGCTGATAAAGTGGGAACAAGGAGATCCAGATACAATAGTATTGTGGAAGATGATGAATAGCTGGGTGTATGAGGGATTTAATGCTACTTATGACCAGATGGGCGTCAGTTTTGATGCGTTGTATTATGAATCAGAGACCTATCTTTTGGGCAAAAAGGCGATAGAATCAGGATTAAATAAAGGTATTTTTTATAAAGAGCCGGATGGCTCGGTATGGATTAATCTTGAGGACGTAGGTATGGACCGCAAGATTTTGCTACGTAGTGATGGTACATCAGTATATATTACTCAGGACATAGGAACTGCTCAACAGCGTTATGAGGATTTCGGTGTTGAAAAGATGATTTACACAGTAGCAGATGAGCAGGACTATCATTTTAAAGTCTTGTTTGAAATATTGAAAAGGCTAGAAGAGCCTTTTGCGGATGGTTTGTACCACTTGTCTTATGGTATGGTAGATCTGCCCTCAGGCAGAATGAAATCTCGCGAAGGAACAGTAGTAGATGCGGACGATTTGATGCAGGAAGTTATTGAAGAAGCTCGATCAGTATCTGCTGAACGTGGTGAAATAGCAGCTTTACCCCAGTCAGAGCAAGACGAGATACTCCGGAAGATAGGCCTGGCTGCCTTGAAATTTTTTATCATCAAGGTTCAGCCTCGCAAAAGGATGATTTTCGATCCTAAAGAATCTGTAGATATGCAGGGCCAAACAGGGCCATATATTCAAAATGCCTATGTCCGTATTCAATCGGTCATGCGGAAAGCATCTAGTTTTGATACTACTTTAACGGATGAATATACAACGTTGAGTGAGTTTGAAAAGACTTTGATAAGGAATATTATGCAGATGCCAGACGTTATTCGAGAAGCTGGTAAAACGTATGATCCTTCTATACTGGCCAATTATGCCTATAATTTGGCAAAAGAATATCACCGGTTTTATCATGAAGTACGCATATTGAATGCAGAAACAGATGCAGCACGTGCATTCAGGACTACGCTGAGTGAGAATACCGGAAAAGTATTATTAAAAGTATTTGACCTTTTAGGTATGGAAATGCCTGAAAGAATGTAAAGAATATCGTCGTATTAAATCACAGTTATGATGTCAGAAGAAAAAAAACCTTCTCTTAATTTTATAGAACAAATCATAGAAGAAGATTTAAAAAAGTAGTAAACACAATGGAAAGGTATTAACGAGGTTTCCTCCTGAACCCAACGGATATCTTCATATAGGACATGCTAAAGCTATATGTATTAATTTTGAGACAGCCGCCAAATACGGAGGTAGTACTAATCTCAGATTTGACGATACAAACCCTACTACTGAAGATACGGAATATGTGGAGAACATAAAAAATGATATTCAATGGCTGGGATTTGAGTGGAATGGTGAAGCGCTCTATGCTTCAGATTATTTTGAAGAATTGTATCAATATGCCGTAAAACTCATCAAGTTAGGTCTTGCTTATGTGGATGATAGTACTCCAGAAGAAATAGCGTCTATGAAAGGCACTCCCAATGAGCCGGGCGTAAACAGCCCGTATAAGTCACGTACTATAGAAGAAAATTTAGATCTTTTCCTTCGGATGAAGAATGGAGAGTTTGAGGATGGATCCAAAGTGCTCAGAGCTAATATTGATATGGCATCCCCTAATATGTTGATGCGTGATCCGATTATGTATAGGATTAAGAAAGAGCACCACCATCGAACAGGTGATAAATGGTGTATCTATCCTATGTATGACTTTGCACATGGTCAGTCGGATTCTATTGAAGGTATCACGCACTCATTTTGCAGTCTTGAGTTTATTCATCATCGACCATTGTATGATTGGTTTATTGAAAAACTTGAGATTTTCCCTAGCCGACAGATTGAATTTGCACGGATGAATGTTGAGTATATGATTACATCCAAGCGACGATTGCTCAAACTCGTCAATGACCACTATGTCAGTGGTTGGGATGATCCACGTATGCCTACTATTTCAGGTATGAGAAGGCGTGGCTATCCGCCTGCATCTATTCGCACTTTCTGTGATAAAGCTGGCGTTGCTAAGCGTGAAAATACCATTGAAATCAATCTACTGGAAGCTTGTGTGCGCGAAGAATTGAATAAAACAGCCCTGAGAGCCATGGCTGTACTCAACCCGGTGAAGGTTGTTATTACTAACTATTCAGAAGGCAAGCAAGAAGAGCTGATTGCTGAAAACAATCCTGAAGATCCTAGTGCAGGCAATAGAACTCTATTGTTTGGAAGAGAGATATACATAGAACGTGAAGATTTTATGGAAAATGCACCCGCAAAATACTTTAGAATGACACCCGGTGCTGATGTAAGATTAAAACACGCTTATATATTACGCTGTACACATGCAGAAAAAGATGATCAGGGTAATATTACTACTATTTACGCTACCTACTATCCGGAAAGCAAATCTGGTGAAGACACTTCAGGTATCAAGCCGAAAGGTACGCTCCACTGGGTGCATGCAGATACTGCATTAGACGCAGAGGTGAGAATGTATGACCGCCTATTTACGGTGCCGAATCCAGTTGATGATGAAGAAAAAGATTTTTTGGAATTTTTCAACCCGGACTCGCTTAGAATCAATGCATCTGCAAAAGTAGAACAATCACTGGGCAATACACAACCGGGCACCAGCTATCAGTTTTTCAGATTGGGATATTTTTGTTCAGATCCCGACAGTAGCCCCGAAAAACAAGTTTTCAATCTTACAGTAGGGCTGAAAGATAGTTTTACGAAAGCCATGAAAAAGTAAAACCAACGGTGGGAATGCAATTTTTTAGAGTTAAACAGGCAAATTTTCCTGAAAAGGTTGAAGAATTGTGATTTTGGCAAGAATTTGGTAATAATACTGGTGATTGCTGATTTTAGTTAGTACAAATTGAAGAACAGCAGTGAAAAGCATATATTAATATAAAGGCGTAAAAAGATACTAATTTGGAATCAAAGGGGAATAGGTCCTACAATATAATGCAACCGCTCATTCTGGCATCTACTATTGCCATAGGTATGATGTTGGGATATAAGTTGAATGACAAGCCTGAAATAGATTTGATTTCTGCACACTCCTATCCAAATGACAGTATTTATCAAACTGGAAGAGTAGAAGAGCTGATTCGTTTTATTGATAATAGATATGTTGATAAAATCAATGCAGATGAGCTGACCAATGCTGCCGTGGAAGCCATCTTCTCAAAGCTGGATCCTCACTCCGTGTATATGACACCTCAAGAGGTGGAGGATAATAATGTGAGCATGAATGGAAAGTACTATGGGATAGGTATTGAAAATTACTTTATTGATGATACGATTAATGTAAGTAATGTTTTTAATCAAAGTCCTGCAGCAAAGGCAGGGTTGAAGATGTTTGACAAGATTGTTTCAATTGACGGAATTGGAGTCGCAGGACAAAAAATGGACTATGACCAGATCCGGAAAATGATGCATAAAGAACTCGGCCAGAGTCTGGAATTGGGTGTTATGAGAGAAGGACAACCCTTAAAGTTTAAACTCAATATTGAAGAAATTCCATTAAAATCGGTGAAGTACGATTATTTGCCCGATATACAAACAGAAGTTATAAAAATAGATCGGTTTGCAGCTCATACTTATTCAGAATTTATGGCAGCAATCGAGACACATTTTAAGGATAATAAAGCAAAGCATCTGATTATTGATTTAAGAAATAATCCTGGAGGCTATTTGCCTGAAGTAGTCAATATCCTATGTCAGATTTTTGAAGAGAAAGAGCGTTTACTTTTTTATACAGAAGGAAGAAACAATAAAAAAAATGAATACAAGACTACAGGAAAACGATTCTTTAATATTAATAAAGTGGTCGTTTTGATAGATGAAAATTCTGCATCGGCTAGTGAAATTCTGGCTGGAGCTATACAGGATTGGGATAGAGGCTTGATTATAGGACGACGTTCTTTTGGAAAAGGTCTGGTTCAAGAGCAATATGCGCTCAATAATGGTGGAGCCATAAGGCTGACTGTTTCGAGATATTATACACCTTCAGGCAGATCTATCCAGAGAAATTATACGAATGCTTCCCAATATGGAAATGACCTCACAGCAAGGTATGTCCATGGAGATCTTTTTTATAAAGACAGCACTTTAGTGAAAGATACTGAAGTTTTCCAAACTAAAATATTAAATCGCAAAGTGATGGGTAGTGGAGGAATCACCCCTGATATATTTATCGGACTACCAGAACAGGATAGAGATCCTGCTTATTATGAGATTAAGTCACTGATCCCGGAGTTTGCCTTTACGTATTTGTCACATCATACTGAGCTGGTTAAGGAAGCAGGTAGGCCACAAGTCGATGATAAAGTGGAAAAGGCATTTAAAAAATTTATTAGTGAGAAAAGTGAATTATTTGACAGTGTAAAGGAACATTTTCATTTTGAACCATTTAGAGAAGAAATAGCACATGAAATGTGGGAGGTCACATTAAAAGCCTACAATAATGATGTTGTAGTTAGATTTTATGATAAATTTATGAATGCGGCTATATCTGTAATTCGCACAGATAAAGGTCCTGCAGATTATACAATAGAAAAGTAATACCCACCCAATAATAATACGACAACTATATATTATAAATTATTTTAATATGAAGTATTGTTTTTAGTAAAATTTATAAGTAACTGTGTAATAAATTACATACATATTAAAAAATAAAATTATAAAAAAAACATTAAAAATCATTGCGCTATATATTATAATTAATCTACATTTGTACCGTAAAATAATACTCATTGTAATAATGGGCAAGTAATCATACCCTTATAATAAGTATTATACATCCCCACAACAGTAATCGTATAATGATGGTGTACACCCTATTGTACATTATCAAAATACAAATCAATAAGGATTTCATAACATTAAATAAAGCTCACGTGCGGAGTGGTTTCGTGCTGAGTGTAAGTGTTTTATTTTTTAATTAATTTTTCTAAACTCAAAATTGGATCTCATGATGAAAACAAATTTTACTCATCACAGTAAGCTAATCAGACTCCTTACAGTCATGATATTTAGCCTGCTGATTAATGCAGGTTTGTCCGCACAAGGACAGTGCTCCTGCGAAGGTCAAATTCAGGTTACTTTAGGCGTTGATGGCACTGCAACCATTACCCCTGAAATGATTTTGACTCATGCTGGCGGATGCCCAGCACCGATTACAGTTGAAGTAATCAACACTGCTACTGGACAGACAATACCTTCCGGCAATGTTGTAGATTGTAGCCATATCGGAACAGGCTATCATGCAAGAATTGTTGGTAGTAATTCGTGCTGGACTCAACTAGTAATCGAAGATAAAATGGCACCAATTATAGATTGTGTCCCTGATATTACAGTGACATGTTCAGAATTTGTAAATTACGAACCTACGGCTACAGACAATTGTACCCCTGTAACTTTATCTGTAGTAGAGAGAACTATCCAGGTGAATAATTGCGATGGTAGCCTTCCATCTAATGTTTTTAAAGTAATTGAAAGGACGTACAGAGCTACTGATAATTATGGCAATATTTCAGCTCCTTGTACCGTTACAATTACTATCGAGTACGACGATATTAATGCAGTAGTATTTCCACCCAATTATGATATTGCAGCAGGACAACAAGACCCTCTTGCATGTAATGGAGACTGGCCTAAATTGAGTAATGGTCACCCTTCTCCAGTAGCAGTCAATGGAATTCCAGGTACAGGTGTCCCTACTATCAATGGTGAAAGTTTATATGCTAATGACGGATCTTTCTGTTCATTGACAGCGTCATTTTCAGATTCAGCACCTATTCCATTCAAAAATTCAACGATGTGTGCTACTAAAATTATGCGTACATGGACAGTAATGGAATGGTCATGCAGAAATATTCCGGCTAGAATTCACGTTCAGTTATTGGAAATAGTAGACAGAGAGGCACCACGAGTAAGTGGTCTCGATTCTTTATTGACTGCAACCACTTCTGATCATAGTTGTGAAGGAAGACTCACTTTGCCTGCACCTACATTAACAGACAATTGTGCTCCTGCGAGTGAGTTGAAATATGACATTACTGTGTATAGAAATTTAGATCTTAGTGATCCGGTAGCTTTTATAGGTTTTGGCAATCCTAGAACAATAACACTACCTGCTGGTAGGTATTCTATAAAATATACTGCAAGTGATTTCTGCAATTCTAGAGATACATTGATAAAACTGGTTGTTTTTGATAAAACTCCTCCTGTGGCTACTTGTGATGAATTGACGACAGTAGGTATTACTCGAGATGGTACAGGATGGGTTTCAGCAAGTGTATTTGACGATGGTAGCTATGACGAATGTGCGCTGTCTCACTTCTTGGTGAGAAGGATGAATCCGTCTCCATGTGGATGTGATGCTGCTGAATTTGATAACTTCTATAGCTTAGGAGCGTTTGGAGGTCATTATTACTTTTTGTCTAAGACAAAAGCTAAGCCAAGTACTATTTTTAGAACACCAAAATCCATGGATGGTTATTTGGTAACATTTGAATCAAATCTTGAAGAGGACTTTATACAGGATGCCGTAGGTAGATATTTGAGTCCGGCAGACATTGCCAATGTATGGGTAGCGGAAGATTCTGAAGGATTAACAGAATTAGATCATATATATAAAGATTTTTCAGGTGATACATATTATTATATTGTCGAGATAGACGAGGCCTGTGGATGGTCTTCATATATCAAATTCTGTTGTGAAGATATAGGAAACAATCCAATAGTAAGATTTAGAGCAGTAGATGCTGCAGGTAATTACAATGAATGTATGGTTCAGGCTGTAGTTCAGGATAAACTGGGACCAAGCATTACTTGTCCAGATAATGTAACTGTAGATTGTGATTTTGTTTATGATGAAAATGATCTTGCAAAAGATTTTGGAGAGGCTGTAGCGTATGATAATTGTGTTATCCCTGATATCGTAGAAACACACGTTGTCAATATCAATTCATGTAGAAGAGGGACGATTACGCGTACTTTCTCTGTAACTGATCTTGGAGGTAGGACGGCATCTTGTACTCAAGTAATAACTTTCCAAGCCCTCGATCCATATTCAGGACCTCTATCTTGGCCTCGTGACACGAGTATGGTAAGATGTGGAGACCCAGCGAGTCCGGAATTTGGACCTGATTTTACAGGACGACCTGTATTGAGTGAAGGAGCTTGCGATCTAGTAGCTGCTAATTATGAGGATGAGGTTTATGATTTTAGCAAAAACCCGAGTGCTCCGGCATGTTTCAAGATCCTCAGAAACTGGAAGATTATAGACTGGTGTCAGCCTCTTAATGGTGGTGGATATAGAACTTGGACACATCAGCAAACAATCATGATTGTGGATAAGAATGCACCGGTCATTGCACCGCTAGATGCAGAGATCACAGTAGATACATATGATAGTAATTGTGAATCAGGAACTATAACACTTACTGCAAGTGCAACTGACGAATGTACAGTTCAGTTGAGAAACTGGTATAAAATAGATTATAATAACGATGGTACTTATGATTATTCTTCACCTATTGGTGATGGAAATACAATTGATGCAAGTGGTGTACATAATGTAGGTCACCACAGAATTCAATATACATTTGCAGACAGATGTGGCAATATCAGCACAAGAGAACAATTGTTCAATATTATCAACAAGAAGGCACCGAGCAATATTCAGATTAAAGGTCTTGCTGCATCTCTGATGAAAACAGGACCAGGAACGGGTGAAGTAACCATTTGGGCATCTGATTTTGACCCACAGCGAAAGTCTTCCCATCCTTGTGGTTATGAGATAGGTTATTCATTTACCGAAGTATATCTTGATATCAATGGTGCACCAGTTATAACATCATCATGGACTTATGACTGTAGTGATTTGGGCAATAATGTTGTAGATATTTGGGTATATGCAATTACTGATGATGGCGATGTTGTCCAGACTAAAGTTACAACATTTATTGAAATTCAAGATAACTCTGGAGCGTGTACAGGTACAAGAGCATCTGTTAAGGGTGTAATTGCAACTGAAAATAATGAAGAAGTAGAGGAGACTAAAGTCAGTCTTGAAGGTACAGAATTAACACAGATGACCGACAGTAAAGGCGCATTTGATTTCAATGGCCTACCGGTAAATGTACAATACGCTGTAATTCCTGAGAAAAATGACAATCACCTCAATGGTGTATCTACACTTGACTTAGTTTATATTCAGAGACATATTCTTGGTATAGAAAATTTAAGTTCTCCGTATAAAATGATTGCTGCGGATGCCAATAAAGATGGTAAAATTACCGCTGCTGACCTTTCAGAACTGAGAAAGCTGATTCTTGGCACTAGTGATGAACTGACTCAGAATACTTCATGGAGATTTGTTGATAAAACATATAGTTTCCATGATGCATTGAATGCGCAAGGAGAGGCCTTCCCAGAGATTTACAACATTGATGCACTGAACGCAGATATGAAAACCGATTTTGTAGCTGTAAAGATAGGAGATGTTAATAATAGTGCTGCCACTAATTCATATCAACAAAAGTCAGAGAGCAGGTCTGCTGATAGACTGGTATTGACTACTAATGATGTGATCTTTGAAGGTGGACAGACAATTGTGGTGCCGGTTAAGGTATCTGATTTAGTGAACCTTTCAGGTATGCAATTTACTATGGAGTTTGATAACAGCTTGCTTGCATTGACAGGTATTGATCCTAAAGCTATCAATATTAATGATAGCAATTTAGGACTGACTCAAATACAAAATGGAGTACTTACGCTGAGCTGGAATACTTCACAAGCCATGCAGTTTGAAGATCATGCAACGCTGTTTACATTGACATTCCAGACTCTGGATAATGGAAGCCTTACAGATGCAATAAGTATCAATTCTTCGGTAACTTCTTCAGAAGCGTATGATGCTAACCGTGATATAATGAATGTAAGCTGGAGTGTATTGAGAAGCAATGCTTCATTTGAATTGTTCCAGAATAGTCCAAACCCATTCAAAAATATCACTACTATTAGCTACTCATTACCTGAAAATATGCCGGTTAGATTCAGCATCTTTGATGTTACCGGAAAGGTAGTTAAATCAATGGAAGTGAATGGAGTGAAAGGTATGAATACAATTGATTTTGATCAACACAACCTATCATCAGGAGTATTGTACTACCAAATGAAAGCAGGTGAATTTACTGCGACCAGAAAGATGGTAATAATTGAGTAATTGAGTTTTTTGAAATAAATTTGTAGGTTTAGAAACAAGCCCTGTTGCATCTAAAATGCAGCAGGGCTTTTTCTATAGGCATAACGAGTGGGCTGCAATCGAATTTTTATTTATTTTTGCAAAATAAAACGTATGGCCAGAATTATTGGTATAGATTACGGAATGAAACGTTGTGGGCTTTCTGTTACAGATCCTTTGCAAATCATTGTATCTGGACTTGAAACAGTGAATACTAATGAATTAATGCCCTTTTTAGAAAACTATATTAAAAATGAGACTGTTGATTTAATCGTAATTGGGCTACCTATTCATAAAGATGGAAATTTTACCTATCTTAAGGTCTCAATTGATCAGTTTGTAGCTTCGTTCAGCAAGAAGTTTCCTGCCATCAAAATTGATTTTACTGATGAGCAATTTTCTTCGGTACTAGCTAAGCAGATAATTCTGGATAGTGGTGTTAAAAAGAAAAAACGGCAGGATAAAGCTTTGGTTGACAAAGTAAGCGCTGTAGTTATATTACAAAAATATTTAAAGCATATATAACGATGATTTTACCGATTTATGCATATGGTCAACCGGTTTTGAAGAAAAAAAGCCATAGATATTGATAGTGAATATTCTGAACTGGAGACATTAATTGCAAATATGTGGGAAACCATGTATGGTGCACATGGAGTAGGTCTCGCTGCGCCTCAAATAGGGTTGAGTATTCGGCTTTTTATCGTAGATACGGTACAGGTGATGGAAGAAGATAGGAAAGCCGAAGGAATCAAAAAAGTATTTATCAATGCACAGGTGATTGAAGAAACTGGTGATTTTTGGGCTTATGAAGAAGGTTGTCTTAGTATTCCGGCTATAAGAGGTGATGTTGAACGTCCGGCTAAGGTCAGAATTCGATATATGGATGAAGACTTTCAACTTCATGACGAGATCTATGAAGGACTCAATGCCAGAGTAATCCAGCATGAGTATGACCATATTGAGGGAATTTTATTTGTTGAAAAACTAAAACCACTCAAGAAAAAATTAATCCAGAGAAAGCTTGCAGACATCAAGGCAGGTAAAATAGTAGAAGATTATAAAATCAAATTTGTAAGAACATAGCCTCTATTTTCTGCCGAAATCAGCAGGGTTTTCACCCCATGAGATGGTATCCCATTTCAATATTCGAGTTTCGAATGTGGATTCTTTGAGCCATTTTTCAGCACGATCAACTTGTTCAAAAAGGGGGCGATTGCCAGGCGTTCTAGCCAAAGTAGTCTTTACTTTTTTATTTTTGACCCAGCTGATGGCCGTTTGAGAGTCAGAATAAATAACAGTATGTGCATTTCCGACTTTTTTTAAGTGCAGCTAGTGCATAAATGATAGCCAGAAACTCTCCAATATTATTGGTACCTTCTTTAAATGGCCCCTGGTGAAATAGCTGCTTTCTGGATAGGGTTTCGACAACACGCATATTCCAGGCGCGCTCCTTCAACCACTCGGACAACTCTCCCGTGCCGCAAAAGTTGAAAAATTCCGGCTAATTACAAAGGCTCTTTCTGTTTAATTTTATCTTATCATTATAATGATTTGATAATCAATACGTTTATATCGATAAACTTTTATGTTTGCAGTTTAAAAAGTGACTGCGCATGAACTGTGGTAATTCCAGCAACTTCGTTAATAGACAATCCCTTAATTTCAGCTAGTTTTGATGCTATATTTACCAAAAAAGAGGGTTCATTGCGCTTACCACGATAAGGCACCGGGCTCAAATAAGGAGCATCCGTTTCCAGTACCAAAGAGTCCATGGGCAATTCAGCCACAACCTTATCTACTCCTGCATTTTTATAGGTTAGTACACCACCGATGCCCATGTAAAAGCCTATATCCATAATCCTTTTTGCTTGATCGAGCGTGCCATTGAAACAATGAAAAATACCGCTTAGGCTACCATCTTGTAATTCTGTCACAATTTGAATGGTCAAATCAAGCGAGTCTCGAGAATGGATAACAAAAGGAATACCTGCACTTCTAGCCATATTAATCTGAAAGCGGAAAGCTTTTTCTTGCTCATCAGCAAAGGTCTTGTCCCAGTACAAATCAATACCGATTTCGCCCACTGCCGCAAATGGCTTTTTATCAAGATATTGCTCCATTATTTTTAGCTCATCTTTATAATTTTCCTTTACATCACATGGATGCAACCCTATCATTGCATGACAGCCTTCATATTGTGCTTCAACTTCTATCATTTTTTCAATGGTAGAACTGTCAATATTAGGCATAAATATATCCGTAACCCCATTATTCTTGGCCCTCAAGACCATTTCAGGGCGGTCATCATCAAATTCTTTAGTAAATATGTGAGCGTGTGTATCTATAAACATTACTTTTGTCCGTTTAAACATTAAATTCTTTGGCAAAGAAACAAAAATATTACGTAGTCTGGCATGGAAACAAACCTGGTATTTACATGTCATGGGATGAATGTAAAGCACAGATTACCGGTTTTGCAGGTTCCAAATATAAGTCATTTGATACTTTGGCTTTGGCTGAATATGCATACAGTCAAAATTATGAAAAGTTTATTTTGTCCTCTTCCAATAAAACAATGGCTGCTAAAAAAGCCAGTAAAGAAAAAATCATAACAGATTCTATATGTGTAGATGCTGCATGCAGTGGAAATCCCGGCGATCTGGAATATCGAGGTGTCGAAACCCTATCCAGAAAGCAGCTATTTCACCAGGGGCCATTTAAAGAAGGTACCAATAATATTGGAGAGTTTCTGGCTATCATTTATGCACTAGCTGCACTTAAAAAAGTCGGAAATGCACATACTGTTATTTATTCTGACTCTCAAACGGCCATCAGCTGGGTCAAAAATAAAAAAGTAAAGACTACTTTGGCTAGAACGCCTGGCAATTCGCCCCCTTTTTGAACAAG
>LNBW01000004.1 GCA_001567255.1 Bacteroidetes bacterium OLB9
GCTTAGCACCTGGAGCGAGTGCAACCTATACAGCGACATATGTAGTAGTCCAATCAGATGTAGATAATGGTAATATACACAATGAAGCGACAGTAACCGGTGACGACCCGAATGGAAATCCTATAGATGACACAGACGAAGAGGATGTACCACTGAGCCAGAATCCATCTATAGAAATAGTTAAGTCAGCTGCGGCAGGGACATACACACTAGGTAGTACCATTAATTATACATTTACAGTAACGAATACTGGAGATGTAACCTTGAGTAATGTAACAGTGAGCGATCCACTACCTGGAATGAGTGCAATAAACCCTGCATCAGTATCGAGCTTAGCACCTGGAGCGAGTGCAACCTATACAGCGACATATGTAGTAGTCCAATCAGATGTAGATAATGGTAATATACACAATGAAGCGACAGTAACCGGTGACGACCCGAATGGAAATCCTATAGAAGACACAGACGAAGAGGATGTAACAATAATTCAAAACCCTGCAATAAAAATTGTTAAGAGTGCAGCATCGGGTAATTATGGAGTTGGAGATGTAATAACCTTTAACTTTAATGTTACCAACACAGGAAATGTGACACTCAATAATATAATGATTTCAGATCCACTTCCAGGAATCAGTGCGATTACCTTTGGTACATGGCCTGGGGTCCCAGGTGAATTGAAACCAGGTGAGGTTGTTACGGCGACAGCAACTTACACCGTGAAACAAATTGATGTTGATTATGGATCATTATCAAATAGTGCGACAGTAACTGGCGACGATCCGAATGGAGATCCTACAGATGATACAGCTTGCTGTGTTATCATCCGGTTTTTCCAGAACCCGGATATAAGCATGGTTAAGACAGCTACGAGTACAGGTCAAAATGTAGGAGATGTGATTACTTATACATTTGTGGCTACTAATACAGGAAATGTAACTTTGAGTAATGTCGAGATCACTGATGAGTTACTTGATATTAGTCCGATAACTTATGGTAGCTGGCCGGGTACTCCTGGCGTATTATTACCTGGTGAAGCGATTACTGGTACAGCGACTTATACCATAAAACAAATAGATATAGACCGCGGATTAATTACTAATTTAGCACTAGGAACTGGAGACGATCCTAAAGGAAATCCGGTCAGTGATGATGATTGTGTAATAATACCGATAGTACAGTCACCTGGTATTACTATTGATAAAGTAGCATCGAATGGGAATTTTGGTGTGGGAGATGTAATTACATATACATTTACTGCTACCAATTCCGGAAATGTAACTTTAACTAATGTAAGTATCTCAGATCCATTGGTAGGCTTGAGTGCACTTACTTATGGTAGCTGGCCTGGTGCTACGGGGGTATTAAGCCCTGGGCAATCTGTTTCAGCGACAGCAACTTATACAGTTACTCAAGCAGATGTTGATGCTGGATCTATTTCCAACACTGCTACTGCCACTGGAAAGGATTTGAATAATAATCCTGTGAGTGATGATGATAGTGTAGTAACTCCTATAGATCAAATCCTTTCTATCAATCTTGAAAAGATAGCATCTACAGGAAGTTATGGTGTTGGTGATTTAGTGACATATACCTTTATCGTGACGAATACAGGAAATGTAACACTTAGTAATGTCACAGTGAGTGATCCACTTCCGGGCTTAAGCGCAATTACACCTTCATCAGTTACTACTATGGCACCTGGCGCAACAGCATCCTTCACAGCAACTTACACAGTTACTCAGGCTGATGTTGATAATGGAGGCATATACAATACAGCAACCGCAATAGGTGATGCACCTAATGGTGATGATGTGACTGATACGGATGATGAAACAGTACCTTTGACACAATCACCTGCTATAGATATTGCAAAGATAGCATCTACAGGAAATTATGGTGTTGGCGATTTAGTGACATATACCTTTATTGTGACGAATACTGGAAACGTAACTCTAAGTAATGTCATAGTAAGCGACCCGCTACCTGGTTTAAGTACAATAAGCCCAGCTTCAGTAGCGAGTCTGTCTCCAGGAGCAGCAGTAAGCTTTACAGCGACATATATTGTAACTCAGGCGGATGTAGATAACGGTAGTGTTTATAATACAGCAACCGCAATAGGGGATGCACCAAATGGAGACGATATTACTGATACGGATGACGAAACGGTACCATTAACTCAAACCCCTAGTATTCATTTGACTAAAACTGTTTCCACAGGAAATTATGGAGTTGGTGATGTAGTAAGCTATACTTTTGTTGCCACTAACACAGGAAACGTAACCTTGACAAATGTTGTTATCAGCGATATATTACCTGGATTAAGTCCAATATCTTATAGTTGGCCAGGAACACCAGGAGTATTGCTACCAGGAGAAACAGTAAATGCTTCAGCGACTTATACAGTTAAGCAGCAAGATGTTGACTTCGGATTAATCTCAAATCAAGCAACAGTTACCGGAGATGATCCTAATGGAGATCCAGTAGATGATACAGCATGTTGTGCAATTGTAACCTTTGATCAAAATCCAGCAATAAAAGTTGTTAAAACTGTTTCAGCTAGTAGTTTTAATGTAGGCGATGTAATTACTTATACTTTTGTTGCTACTAATACAGGTAATGTTACACTTTACAATGTTGTTATCAGTGATATTTTACCAGGACTAAGTGCGATTACTTATGGCACATGGCCAGGAAGTGCTGGAGTGTTGAAGCCTAATCAATCTGTTACTGCAACAGCTACATATGTAATCACTCAAATTGATGTTGATAGAGGAGTGATAACCAATATTGCAAAGGCAACTGGTAAAGATCTTTATAATAATCAAGTAATGGATGACGACTGTATTATCACGACAATACCACAAATGCCATCTATTCAATTACTGAAAGTCGGTAATTATATAGATAGTAATGGTGACAATGTAATGAATGTCGGAGATCATATTCAGTATTCATTTACTGTTAAAAACACAGGAAATGTAACAGTAAGCGATATCACGGTGACAGATCCTAAATTAACGATCATTGCAGGTCCTATAACGTTGAATCCTGGAGAACAAGATGCAACTACATTCTCAGGTACTTATGCAATTACTCAGCAAGATTTAGATAGTCAAGGGGTATATAACTTAGCCACAGCTACAGGTAAAGATCCAAACGACGCAGATGTATCAAGTAATTCTAAGGATCCTAATCCTTTAGATCCCGGCGATCCGTTCTATGATCCGAACTGTCCGGACTGTACTTTTGTGCCACTTCCATGGACACCTATAGATGCTCAAGATGATTCATTTGGAACTTTCTATAGTATTGGAGGTGTTACTTCAAGTGTGTTGGATAATGATATGCTGGATAACGTATTACTAGATCCTAATGATATTACTTTGACACCGGGCACACCAAGTTATCCTGGATTAGTAATGAATCCTGATGGTACAATTCTAATCCCTGTGGGTATTCCTGCAGGTTTGTACACATATTCTTATACAATTTGTGAGCTTGTAAATCCATCAAATTGTGATAATGGTGTAGCAACAATAGAAGTACAACAACAGGATATTATTGCTCAGGATGATTCATTTGGACCAATTAATAGTATTACTGGAGCAGTCACCACGAGTGTGTTAGATAACGATCTTTTGAATGGTGTAGGCATAAATTCTGGTGATGTGATACTAACTCCAGGCGTACCAAGTTATCCTGGTTTAACTATGAATCCTGATGGTACAATTAATATACCGTCTGGCACACCTATGGGTACATATACTTATCCATATACAATATGTGAAACGTATAATCCGCTTAATTGTGGTAGTGCGACAGCAACCATAAATGTCATAGTTTACTCAAGTCCGGACTTTAATGTTACTAATATTAATGTTCCTGTCATTGGTGATGTTAATACAAATGACGAAGTGCCTACGGGTACAACTTATGGTAATCCGGTTGCTAGTGTGGATAATCCAAATGGTAATTTACCTGTGATTAATGGAGATGGTACTTATACATTTGTAACTCCTGATCCTGGTAAATATGTATTTGATATTGAAGTCTGTGCACCTGGACAATCCAGTCCATGCCCTACAGAGAAACTGACGATTACAGTATTAGATGAAGATGGAATAAATCTTCCAATTGCTAATAATGATATTGCATCCGTTCAAGGGGATGACACAACCCCTGCAACAGTAACTATTCCTGTTAAAGCTAATGATACCCCGGGTAATATTGGAGGCACTTTAGGTAATCCGGTTGTAAGCAATAGTGGACCGAATGCACCATCTCATGGAGTCGTGAGTGTAAATCCTAATGGAGAAATTGAATATACACCTGATGCAGGATTCTATGGTGTTGATGTATTTGTATATGAAATCTGTGAGTTACCTTCAGGTTTATGTACTGAAGCAATTGTAAAAGTGACTGTAACTATGCCAGATGGTGGAAATACAACGAATGCTGCAGATGATTACGCTGAAACTTATGTTGATACACCGTTGTCAATTAATGCAGCTGATGGCTTATTAGCAAATGACACAGATCCTGAAGGTCATAGTCAGAGTGTTACTTCTGGGACATATACTGTAATAGGTAAAGGAAGTCTGGTTGTGAATAATGATGGAAGTTATGTGTTTACACCAGAGAGTGGATATAAAGGTCCTGTAGAGTTTGTATATGAAGTAACAGACGCGATGGGTGCAATAGCGAATGCAACATTGCATATACTTGTCAAGGACAATGGTATTGAATCGCTTCCTGACTTTAATACAACTTATGTCGATGTACCAGTAAGTGGAAATGTGAATACAAATGACATAGTTCCTTCCGGAACAACTTATGGATCACCTGTTGCAGATATAAGTAATCCGCAAGCTGATCTTCCAGTTATCAATTCTGATGGTTCTTATGTATTTGTTACCGATTCAGCAGGAGTTTATGTGTTTGAGGTTTCAGTATGCTTACCTGGACAAAGTTCAGGATGTGCAACAGAGACATTAACTATTACAGTATTAGATCCGACGACCAACCTTAACCCGCCAATTGCCAATGATGACTCAGCAGTTACAAATGGTCATCCTACAACACCACTTCCTGTTACTATCATAGTGAAAGGAAATGACGGGCCAGGCAATATTGGAGGTACTTTAGGAAGTCCTATTGTAAATAATAGTGGACCTAATGCCCCATCACATGGTGTTGTTGGTACAGATGGTGCAGGAAACGTAATTTATACACCTGACCCTGCATTCTATGGTACAGATGTATTCGTTTATGAAATATGTGAATCACCGTCTGGCTTATGTACGCAAACAACTGTTACAGTTCTTGTTCTTGAACCGTTTGTTAGTGATAATCTTACTTTCGCTTACGACGATTATAGGTCAACACCTAAAAATACTTCATTGTCAGTTAATGCTGCAAATGGTGTTTTAGCTAACGATATGGATCCTGAAGGAAACAATCAAACGGTAGTAAATAAGGTGGAAACCATACCAGGAAAAGGAACCCTGACGTTGTTGAGTGATGGTAGTTATACATTCACACCTGAAACAGATTATGTTGGACCAGTAGAGTTTGTTTATTCTATTTATGATGATGGGGCTCCAAGTGCAACATCTACAGCAACCTTGCATATTTTAGTTCTGGGTGTTCCGGATCTTACACCATCACAATTCTTCTCAGCTACGGTCATAGAGGTGGGTGAAACCATTAAGTATGTGGTTGCTATTAGAAATATTGGTGATGGAGCTACCAATGGAGAGATTAAGTTTAATATGAGTAATTACTCTGTCGCTTCAGGTATGACTTTAACGCTAAGTAGTGATCCATCAACAGTGATTGCAGGGAATTTGATCTACAATCAGGCCAATGACTTTAATTTGTCATTCAGCCCGTTTGGTGTAGATGTTACTTCTAAACCAGGAGTATTTATTGCTCCGGGTGAAAGAAGATATTTAATCTTCAATATTACACGAACAGGTGGAATACAAGGAGCAACAAATACAACTGTAACCATTGTTGGTCATACTGGAGGTGGAGAGACTCCTACACATAATAATAACATTTCAAATAATGTAATCAAACCAGATTAACAGTTTAAAAGGCCAAAAGTGTGGTATTAGAAAATCGTTTTCATGAACATTCTGATACCACACTTTCAAAGGCTCAATCGTTAATATATAAAAACATCCTAGAATCTAAAGATCCTTTTTATCACAACCTAAATAAAATACGATGAGAATAAAATCTCTACTTTTATCATTCATTCTGACTGTTGTTACAGTAGGAATGATTAGTGGACAGACTGATCCTGTTGACTTGCAAGTTTCAACGGTAAGTCCATTCAAAAGCCCTATATTGATTGATGAAGTGACGATGATTGAATTGATCATCAGAAATAACCAAGGCACGATTCCAACAGGAGAAGCTATAGTACAATTATCAATACCTAAAATTATTCAGTATTATGGCATTGTGACCTTGACAGGAGTGAATTCAAATTACTGGACCGTTATGGCTCAAGAAGGTAATACTATTACCATTACTAATACTGCTCCATTGATTGATGGTGGTGGCTCATTAGGCTATCAGGTTTTAATCCCAGTGAAGGGTGTCGTTGAAGGAACTATGTTGATGAACGTCACATCTTCTCTTTCCTTAGATGCTACTGTAGGAGACGTGGACGGAACCAATCAATCACCTAACTCAGCAATCACTGTTTATAGAGGTCCATTACCTGATTATAATATTACATGGGTTAATGTTCCCATAAATGGTAATGTCATGACAAATGACAAGATGCCAACCGGTACAATATATAAAGATCCAGTTGCTCATATTGGAAATCCTGATGGTTCAATGCCTGTATTAAACCCAGATGGAACTTATACTTTTGAATCACCAGTACCGGGAACCTTTTTATTTGATGTAACATTGTGCCATGATATTTATGGAACTGAATATTGTTTTGAATCATTGCTGACGATTATTGTACTTGATGGTACAAGCAACATTAATCCTCCGGTGGCTATTGATGATTTTGCTAGCATGCCAGGGCATGATGTCAGTCCTGATACAATTACTATTTATGTCAAGCTAAATGACAAGCCAGGCAATACTGGAGGAACGCTGCAGACGCCTGTCATTGATAGCTCTGGCCTTGTGCAACCTGAAAATGGTAATATAGGTATAAATAATGACGGCGAGGTGATTTATTCTCCTGATCCGGGTTTTTATGGTAAAGATACATTTCAGTATTATATTTGTGAACAACCATCAGGACTTTGCGATACTGCAAATGTTATCGTTTTTGTCTATCCTTCAATACCACCTAATACTACACAGGCTACTGATGATTATAACAGAACAGGAAAAAATGTTGTACTGAATGTAGGTGCAAGTGAAGGTGTATTAACAAATGATTTTGACCCTGAGGGCAATACACAATTAGTAATTCCACAAGTGACAACTATCCCTGGTAAGGGTACACTAGATTTAAAAACAGACGGTAGTTATACTTTTACACCATTTTTGGATTATGTTGGATCGGTTGCATTTCCATATCAGATCATAGATTTTCCTACTTCAGGAACAACTGCCAATGCTAATGCGACTTTGTATATTCTGATCGAGGCTGCACCACTCCCGGTTAAACTTATTTCATTTATAGCGAAAGAAGAAGCTTGTAGTGTTGCTTTGTTAAGATGGAGTACAGCCAGTGAATTGAACGTTGATAAATTTGTAATTGAGTACAGTACTGATGGTCGTAGTTATGAAGCTGTAAAGAGCATAAAAGCAGCCAATAAACAAGAGGGCTTTAGTTATGCAACTCATGTAAAACAAAATGAAATGATAGGCTATTACAGATTGAAGATAGTGGATTTTGATAGATCTTTTGAATATAGTCCTATTGCAAAGATTGAATTTACATGTACAGAGGCTGGTATTTCTTTATATCCAAATCCAACAACTAATTTTGTTGTACTAACAGCCTTGAAGGGCACAGAATTGATTCAAATTTTTGATGCTGCAGGTGAGCTTGTTAGTGAACAAAAAGCGGTATGGGGTGAAAACGAAGTGAAGATGAACCGTTTTGAACCAGGTACCTATCATATTTATGTAAAGGAAGGCGAAACAGGTAGTACGACGACCTTTAAGGTAATTAAGATTTAAATCTTATAAACATATTTTTTACCGGCAAAGCAGCACCGAATTATCGGGAGCTGCTTTGTTGTTTTCAGCTCTACGATAGGATCTGTATGAGTAAAGGTCTGAATATTGAATATAAATTTTATACCTTTGTGGCCTTTTAAAAAATCAAAGATTCATGAGTCAACTCGAAGAGTTAAAAAAAAGGAAAACCTTCGGCATCGTAGCTCACCCAGATGCAGGAAAGACTACATTGACTGAGAAGTTGCTTTTATTTGGAGGTGCTATTCAAGAAGCTGGTGCTGTTAAATCAAATAAGATTAGAAAGCATGCTACTTCTGACTTTATGGAAATAGAGAGACAGAGAGGAATATCTGTAGCTACTTCAGTGATGGCATTTGATTATAGAGGTAAGAAAATCAATATTCTTGATACTCCGGGCCATAAAGATTTTGCTGAAGATACTTACCGTACACTAACAGCTGTGGATAGCGTTATTGTGGTAATCGATGTAGCAAAAGGTGTAGAGGAGCAAACTGAAAAGTTGGTGGAAGTATGTCGGATGCGCAATACGCCCATTATTGTATTTATAAATAAACTGGATAGAGAAGGCAAGGATGCGTTTGATCTGCTGGACGAAGTAGAAACCAAACTTGGTCTTCATGTTACTCCATTGAGCTGGCCAGTGGGAATGGGTCAACGATTTAAAGGCGTGTATAGCCTTTACGAAAAGAATTTAATACTGTTTAGTCCACATGGCAAGCAAGATGATGAGGACATCTTTAAGATTTCAGATTTGGATGAAAGTTTGCTTGATAGTAAAGTCGGTCATGCAGAGGCAGACACATTAAGGGATGAAATTCATACCATAGTATCGGTTTATCCTGAGTTTTCACGAGAAGATTATCTCAATGGTGCTATCTGTCCTGTGTTTTTTGGTAGCGCTGTCAATAATTTTGGAGTTAGGGAGTTACTTGATTGTTTTGTAGATATAGCACCTCAGCCACTACCTAGAGTGACAGAAGAAAGGATTGTAAAACCGGTTGAAGAAAAATTTTCAGGATTTATATTTAAAATTCATGCTAATATGGATCCGAAGCATCGAGATAGAATAGCCTTCTTACGGGTGTGCTCCGGAACTTTTGAGCGAAATAAGAGCTACTATCATGTTAGACAAGAAAAAAATATGAAATTCCCAAACCCAACAGCATTTATGGCCGCAAAAAAGTCAGTTGTGGATGAAGCTTATCCTGGTGATATTGTTGGTCTTTATGACTCAGGCAATTTTAAGATAGGAGATTCCTTATCTGAAGGAGAAGTCTTACATTTTAAGGGCATACCCAGTTTTTCACCTGAACTTTTTCGATTTGTTAATAATACAGACCCTATGAAAACTAAGCAACTAAATAAAGGTCTGGATCAGCTGATGGACGAAGGTGTAGCTCAGTTGTTTACTAAAGAGGATAATGGCCGAAAGATTATCGGGACGGTAGGGTCTCTTCAGTTTGATGTCATTCAATACCGATTAAAGCAAGAATACGGTGCTTCATGTGATTACGAGCCGGTTCATCTTTATAAAGCATGCTGGATCAGCAGTAAAAACCCTGTTGCTTTAAAGGAAATTGTTTCCAGACGCAAAAAGGATATCGCCCGTGATACGGATGATAGACTAGTCTTTTTGGCTGAGTCAGCATGGACACTACAGATGGCACAAGAGAATCACCCTGAGGTAGAATTCCATTTTACCAGTGAATTTTAAGAGAAGATTATAAGCTTCTGCATTTGTTTTTAAACCATGACCTAACGTCGTTATCGAGTAGAGGTGCAACACCATCATACACTCGCTGATGATAAGCATCTATCCAGTCACGCTCTTCAGATGTAATCAGGGCTTGATCAATCAGTTCGTGTTCGAAAGGATATAGTGTAACTGTTTCAAATTCCAGGAAGCCTGAATTATTAGATGGTACACATAATATAAGATTTTCAATTCTCATTCCGAATGCGCCTTCTTTGTAAAACCCGGGCTCATTACTGGTCAGCATACCGGCTACATGAATGGTTTTGCCGCGCTCTGAAAAATTATTGACAAATCCCTGTGGTGGCTCATGCACATTCATAAAAAATCCCACACCGTGACCTGTTCCATGTCCATAATTAAGTCCTTGCGCCCATAAAAATTGGCGTGCCAGAATATCTAATTGTACACCGGTAGTGCCTTCGGGAAACTTGGCCATCGAAAGTGCAATCATACCTTTTAAAATCAGAGTGTATGCTTGTTTTTCTTCTGAAGAGGGTGCACTTAAGGTAAATGTTCGAGTGATGTCAGTGGTTCCGTCTCGATATTGTCCTCCACTATCTACTAACAAAATTCCTTCAGGATGGATGGTCTTGCAAGAGCCCTTTTGTGGATGGTAATGAATAATGGCTCCATTAGATCTGTATCCTATTATGGCACCAAAGCTTTCATTTTGATAATGCTCCTGAGTAGCTCTGTTTTCTATCAATTTATGAGCTAAATCAACTTCGTCAAAGGATGTCCCAGACTGTAAAGCATGCTCCATCCAATAGAAAGCCTTTGCTAGAGCTGCACCATCTTTTTTCATCACATTGCGAATATGGCCTATTTCAATAGGGTTTTTAATTGCTTTAAGTTTTCTAGCTATTGTATTACCATGAATAATACTGCCATTGACGGCCTCGTAGATTGTCTGACTACACTGATTAGGGTCAATAAGAATCTTTGAATTGCTGTTTAAATTATTTAAAAATTCGATGATATTGTCATAATGGTGAATAGCAATATGTTGTGCCTTAAGTGCCGCTTCGGCTTCAGAAGTCAGCTTGCCTGGGTGAACAAAGAAATGACCATCGTTTTTGCCGATAAGAGCATAAGAGATCGCAACAGGATTGCACTCGACATCGGTACCACGGATATTTAATGACCAGCCTATATCATCTAGAGTGGTCATAAGGTGATAGTCAGCAGCGGATTCACTCATTGCAGTACGTATTTCTGTAAGTTTTTGATCGATGGATTTCCCTGCAAATTTCTCTTCATGAAGCGTGATGGGATTTTTAGGGATGGAGGGTCGATCTTCCCATATCTGGCCGATAAAATCACATCTATGGCGTAGTGAAATATTTTTAGGCGTGAGCGCAGCTACAATACTATCCACACTACCTTTTGAAAACATATAACCGTTGATGCCTACTACGGATTGAGCAGGAAGATTTTCAGACAAGAAGTCAATATAGGGTGACCCAAACTGATTGTACATCTTGTGCAATACAAATTCGGTACCTTTAAGTTGGATTTCAGCTTGTAAAAAGTATCTGGAGTCAGTCCATAGACCAGCATGATCCATAGTAACCACTACAAGACCTGCAGATCCGTCAAAACCCGAAATCCAGGCTCGTTCCTGCCAGTGATCTGCTACATATTCGCTTTGATGAGGATCGCTTGATGGGATGATGACGGCATCTACTTTTTCTGCTGCCATTTTTTGCCTGAGTAGTCGAAGTTTTTGTTGAATATCCATTTATATTAATTTTAAATATTATATATATTTATTTAAAATATTAGAAATATAAAACATTAATAAAATTATGTAATATATCTAAAATCGTTTTTATATTTGTCCCGTAAAAATACGATTTAAATATACAGAGTCAAAGGAAACTCTTTAAAATTATCATTTGTTAGTATTATAACTGGCAAAACGGAA
>LNBW01000005.1 GCA_001567255.1 Bacteroidetes bacterium OLB9
GGGTAACAGACTTGTCGCTATACTCTATGGGAAGATTAACCATAATGGTGAAATTAAAATATGAATTAAACAAAACAAAAATAAGCAATTAGATACGAAATTTAAATTCTATTGCATAATTCAGGTTGAAGGCAAATCCTGCAATCTTCAGCATTTACCGACAGTCAAAGGACTACAAACCCGATAGAATGACTGAGCTCTTTAGGATGACACAATCGGGCGCCAATATTACTGATGGCAAGTTATACGATTATTTGGCAGCAGTTGTTTCATAATGATCTTGTGCCTTACTCAAATTATGCATTTGAAATTTACTGCATGAAAATGTTCCTTCATATCTATTTTGGTAATCGTTTTCTATCCTAGACATAGAACAACACCTGCGGAATAAAAGTGCCGAGCCTCATAGCAGTTTTGTATCCTTTTCATTCGTATCAAAGTCAAATGCGTACAATGGGTTCAATGTGGATAGTATGATTAAAAACTTCCTCGAGCTTTCAACTCAAGATATTTGTTGATGGTATCAATAGTGAGTTGCTCAGGCCGTGTCAAAATACAGTGAATGCCCAACTTTTTTGAGTTCACTAACGATGAGTTTTTTTTTCATAGATAAATTGTTCGGCTAGGACTTTATTGATGATAGATCGAGTGTCGTGAGCATCTTCAGAAGTGAGTTTTTCTAATTCTGTATTCTGAAAAAGAATAACAATGAGTAGGTGATTTTTTGCCATCGATTGTAGATATAGAAGCTGCCTATTGAGTGCATCCAGAGATTCAAAATTGGTAAAAAGGAGCAACATACTCCGGTGAGTAATTTTTTGTTTAATTTCGGTATAGAGTCGGCCAAAATCAGATTCTGCAAAATCAGTTTTTATATTGTACAATGCTTCGGTGATTAGTTTTAATTGTGATGTTCTTTTATCTGCATGGACAAAGTTTTCTACCTTCCTCGAAAATGAGAAGATTCCGGCAAAATCATGTTTGCGTAAAATAATATTTGAAATAACCAGGCACGCATTAATGGCATAATCCAGCAAGGTCAGATCATCAAATGGCATCTTCATCACACGACCTTTATCCACAATACAATAAACCGACTGAGACTGTTCGTCTTGATATTGATTGATCATCAATTTACCTGTCTTTGCGGTAGCTTTCCAGTTGATGGTACGGATATCGTCGCCTGCTACATAATCTTTAATTTTTTCAAACTCTAATGTATGGCCTATACGCCTTACTTTTTTGATGCCGTACTGATTGAGCTTAGGTGAAAAGGCGATTAGTTCATATTTGTTCATCTGTATAAACGAGGGATAAACAGCTACTGTACGATTTTGGACAAATGTAAATTTACGCTTGATAAGTTTTAATGGAGAAATGATATAAATGTGAAGATTTCCAAACTCAACCTCACCTCGGAAATTAGGCCTTAAACGATATTGTGCTGAATCAGTGCCTTTAGGTGTCAGCTTTTTCAGGATATAAAAATTGCGGATTTGGAATTCAGCAGGAATTTCATCCACTATCTCTATTTTGATAGAAAAGGGATAATAGCTTTTCGACCTGATCGTGACTTTATTATAATCGCCATTAGATAGCTTAGCTGCTACCTCACGATTAGCTTCAAATGTATGGGATGGAGTAAAGAGTAGCAAAAATGTCAGCAACAAAAAGAAGAAACCAAAGAAGGAGCAAGATTTGTGCTGGCACATATAAAAATGGAAGAAAAAACGAGATGACAAATAATCCAATAATCAAGCCACCGCCGATGTAAAATGTCGGATGAATGTACAGGCCATAGACAAGATGCTTTAATATTTTCATCTATATAGTAAGTTAACGAGGTATTTCTATACTATCTACAATTTGCTTGATAATCATCTCTGCTGTAAGACCTTCCATTTCTTTTTCAGGAGCTACCACCACTCTGTGACCGATGACAGGATAGGCCATCTGCTTGATATCTTCCGGTGTGACAAAGTCTCTTCCTTTTAATGCAGCAAGAGATCTCGATGTTTTTAAAAGCGCTATCGAAGCCCTAGGCGATGCACCTAGATATAGCATTGAGCTTTGACGTGTTTGTACTATAATTCTAGCTATATATTGAATGATACTATCATCAACGGCAATGTCAGCAACGATGTTTCTAAACGCTGTAATTTCATCACCGGTTAATACTTTTTGTATTTCAGCTAGTTTGTCAATAGTTTTGAGACGCTGTTCTCTGTGCAAGATTTCTATTTCGTCTTCCAGTTCTGGATAGCCAATTTCTATTTTCATCAAGAATCTATCTAGTTGTGCTTCAGGCAATCGGTAAGTGCCTTCCTGCTCAATAGGATTTTGAGTGGCCAAGACTATAAAAGGTTCTGACATCGGATAGGTAATGCCGTCCATTGTAACCTGACGCTCTTCCATCACTTCAAAGAGTGCAGCCTGGGTTTTTGCAGGAGCACGATTGATTTCATCTATTAGCAAGATATGGGTAAATACCGGGCCTTTTTTGTATTCAAAGTCTGATTTTTTAGCATCAAAAACTAGTGTGCCGAGTATGTCTGATGGCATCAAATCCGGAGTAAACTGAATGCGTGAAAATGAGGTGTCCATCGTTTTAGCTAGCAATCTGGCTGTTATCGTCTTAGCGACACCTGGCACACCTTCCAGCAAAACATGACCTCCTGACAGTAAGGCCACCAATATGAGATCAACCATATCTTTTTGGCCTACGATGACCCTTGCTATCTCGTTTCTTACCTGGGTAAATTTATCGCTTACTTTGTCTATTTCTATACGAGTGCTAAAGTGAAGTGGCGAATGATCGGATGAAGAAATGGCGCTTTCAGAATATTCATCGGCTGAATGTGGGTTGTTCATTGTTGGGTCTTCCATATTTTATTTATTAGTGTTTGTGCTTAAAAATTGTTCAATGGTTTTATTTAACTTGCTTAAGTCCTCATAGGAACCTTTGTAATGACTATCAGAGAAGGATTTTATCATCCTAACAAGGTCTTGAACTAGGTCTAAACTTCTACCACTTTTGAGATGTAGTGACTGTATGAAATGTGCATCCAGTGTAGTGGTTGTAATATTATAATCACTCCTGATCCTTTCAAGGAAGTAAGTGATTTTTTTAAGGATGATTTCATTGGGAGTACTTTCTTGTAGGTACAAATTGCTCAATGTCTTAATAAATTCTACTGATGTATTGGTATTTTTCGGTATGATCGGAATAGGTTTTTGAGTATGTCTTACATTGAAAAGAATAAAAATGATGGTAAATGCCAGTAGTAAATTCCAAGCAGTGTTAAGTGCTGGTTGAGATTTTATGAATTTGAGTGGCGATACATCTTCTTTATTTACATTATGGAAAGGTATCCATACCATCTTTTTACTTTTGGGTACACAAGAAAGCACATACTCTGTGTACTTGTAATGATCATCTTTTAGCAAAAAGTAATTGGTAAAAATCGCAGGATCAGTGTGGATTAAAAACTGACCATCACCATAAGGGACGCGAATATAATTAGGATGATATTCATGGTTGAAAGCAACATAACCAAGGATCTGCGAATGGCTCGAATCTAAATCATAAAAATAGGAACCGGAAACAGCTTTATCTTCAGTGACATTTTTTACTTTGGAGGTAAAAGTGATTTCTTCAAAAGGATATTGCCCTGTGCCATATTCATAATATGCTTCAACATTAAAATTCAGTGCTTTTTGTAATGAGTCTGGAATACCTGTAGCGCTGATAAATACAGTATTACCGGCCGCAGCAATGTCAAGCGCAATCGCACATTCATAATCTGTCCAAGGGCAAATAGGGTTGATGAACATCATACTTTCTTTGAAGTTGTCCATCAGATATTGCCGTCGCGAGGTTGAATTGTCGTTAATTAGTGCTTCATATGGTAGTGGAAAATAACTATTTATCTCTTTGTCAGTGCGTTCCACAGGTGTTGTTGAAAATAATTTGTCTATCTCCTTGTTGAAGACATATAATCCCATTGGAATTTTTACTTTAGTACTGAATATAGGTCGCCAGTCCACTTTTTTAGGATTTTGACTAAAAGGCAGAAACAAAAATAAACCCGTTAGTATGATGACTGCAATGAGAATGGTAGAAGACTTTTTCATGATAGACTTGCATTTTTTACATCATCAAAAAGGCTGACTGCTGTTTTGTAGTCATCTGAAGTAACTTCAAATCCACCGTACCATGCATAGGTGTAAATATAGGAAATCTGGTTAAAGGCATCTGAAATAGTACTACTCATCATTTCTACCTGATAATCCGTATTAGTTTTATCTTTAGTGTATTTTATGAGGCCATTTCCATTCAGCATCATTAATATTTGTAGATATCTGTATCGAATGGCAGACCTATAATCTCCTCTGTTTTCGGCTGTACGGATCATAGCTCCAAAGTCAGTATTCGGTGAAAGCAATTCTTCCTCTTCATATTGGAGTTGCTCTTTTTGAGTGCCAAACAACTTCATGTTGGATTTTCTTTTGAGCCATGTCTTAATCAAAAAATACAAGGCTATAATTAAAGCAATATAGGTCGCAACTTTAAAAATGTCGGGTAAATACTTCAACCATCTTGCTGTAAAATTAGTAGGGTAAATCTGTTCTGTTCCTGAGGAATTTTCACTATAGTCAAATTCTCGAGTTTGGTATTGATTCTGAAAATCCGAATTAAACTTTCTTTGGACCTTAATATCTTCCTTTATTGCAGGAGGATGGTTTGGTATTGCACTGAAGGCATCCATTTTAAAGAAAGCCAGTAACAAGGTAGATATGATCAAAAGCCTCTTCATAAATCGCTAATTTTTAGAGGTTTTGAAAAAGGATAAACCAGATAATACCAGGCAATAAGTGAAAGTGTGGAAAGAATAATAGCCATACTAATCATCGCTGGCATCTCTAGAGCAAATCTGCTGATAAAGCCTTCAAGAAAACCGGCGGCTATAGTGAAAGGTAGTGTGCTGAGCCATATCTTAGTTGAAGTCTTTATGCCACGCTTGAAGGAATCTAGTCTAGTGTAATTGCCAGGAAATAAGATACTGCCACCGAGAATCAGCCCTGCCATAATTTCAATTATAATGGCAAATATTTCCATACTTCCGTGTATCCAAATGCCGCGTATGCTTTCCCAGAATACACCATACTGTACAAACATGGTCTGAAAAGCTCCCAGCATGATTCCATTTTGCATTGCGATATAAAGAGTGCCCGCTCCACCGGTAATGCCCAGTGTGAAGCAGTATATACCTACTCTGAGATTATTGATTGTAATACCTATGAAACTGCCCCAGTCAGAACCTGATTTATATACAGCTACTGGGTTGCCCTGCTCTATGTTCCTGATGGTCATTTCAACATAATCATTACCTAGGATGGCGCGTATAAATGTATCGTCATAATTAGCTGATAATACACCTATCAAAACAAAAAGGCCAAACACAGCGAAGGCAATGATCAGGTAATTAAAATGAGTACGTACGAGTGCTGGTACTTCATCTCGAAATAAATAGATAAGTGTGCGCCGGCTGAATTTTTGTGTCTTATAAATCTTGTGATAGGTAGTGGCAGCGAGATGATTGAGATAGGCCGTAACTTTGCTTTTGGGATAATAAGTTTGAGCAAAGGATAGATCATTGATTAATTGTATATATAATCCTGCAAGTTCATCAGGATTTATTCTAACTTTGCCTGAAATAGCTTCTTCATAAGAAAGCCATTTATCTTTATTTTTTTTAATAAAAGCCACTTCGCGCATAAGGGCAAAATTAAAACAATATGGCTGAAGTCAGCGTAAATACTACACAAAATGTCAATATCAATTTTACACTGGCAGATGTAGGTCAGAGAGCAATGGCGTACCTTGTGGATTTAATGATTAAAGGCATTTATTTGTATATTGTTTTTCTGAAAATTTTGATTCCGAATGAAGCGGATTTTCTGTTCACAGATTTCTGGTCTGTAGAAGCGATGGTCATGATATTTTCCTTGCCATTAATGCTGTATTCACTGGTGCAAGAATACTTTATGAACGGCCAAACAATAGGTAAAAAGTTATTAGGATTAAAAGTCATTGCGCTTAATGGCAGACAGCCTACTTTTACCGAGTACCTAATCAGATGGTTATTCAGGCCGATAGATATGTCAATATCTTTTTACGCTGTGGGCATTTTATCTATTATGTTATCGGTAAAGAGGCAAAGACTTGGCGATATCGCAGCTGGTACAGCAATCATCAGCCTCAGAAATACGATCAGTATTGACAATACGATTTTACAAGAATTGGCGCAAGATTACCAGCCACGGTATCCTGAAGTGGTCAGATTCTCTGACAATGATATTCGGATAATCAAAGAATTATTTGAAAAGATACAAAGGAAAAGGGATTTAAAAATGCTTGACAAGCTGGTTGAAAAAGTGGAGACTGTCAGTGGAATCAAAAGAATGGAACAGCCAGAAAAATTTATCGATACTGTGATAAAGGATTATAATTACTATACAGGACAATAAATATTAATGTTCTTAACTAGTCAAATGAGCAAGGGATCAATTCTGATTATCGTTGTTTGTTTCACTGTCTTGAACCTCAGCGGATTCATACCGTCTTCTTTTGAGCTTCCATTGTTCTATGGCATATTCCTGCATATCTGCCACAATATCTTTTTCATCTATAATTTCAATACCTAATAAAGATTCTATGATGTCTTCGAGGGTAGTGATTCCATCCATACCTCCATATTCATCCACAATTAATGATATGTGTTCTCGTTGGGTAGTCATTACATCTAGCGCATTGAAAAGGGTAGTCGTCTTTTGAAAGGTGAGAATCTCGCGTTTAATATCCTTGAGCTTGAGTTTAAATTTGTCTTCGGCCAGCTTCTCTAGCACAGCAGATCTGAATACATAACCTGTGATGTTGTCTTTGTTTTTTTTATAGACTGGAATTCTTGAGAATGTTATAAATTCTTTGTTTTCCATAAATTCCTTCAATGTTAATTCCTCATTGGCTGTAAGGACGACTACTCTCGGTGTCATAACCTGATCCACGCGGATATTTTTCAAGCGGATTAGATTTTGTATGATTTTGTTTTCTTTTTCGCCAAAGATACCTTCTTCAGTACCGATACTTGTCAATGCAGATATTTCTTCGCGGCTAGTGGTTAGCTCGTGTTTGCTACTAGCTAGTCTTTTAGTGATAAATCCTGAAATCAAAACTAATGGATAAGCTATGAAGACCATTCCTTTGATAATTTTACCTGATATGCCTACAAGCTGTTTACTGTAATTTGCTCCAAGCGACTTGGGGATGATTTCTGTTAAAACAAGAATCATGATTGTCAGTAATGCTGTCACAAGACCAAAATAGGCTTCACCAAAAACAACTACTGCTTGCGCACCAACACCTGCTGCCCCAATGGTGTGCGCCATAGTGTTGAGCGATAATATAGCCGATAGAGGTTTGTCAATTTCTTCTTTTTGTTTCAGTAGTAATTCAGCACCTTGGTTCCCCATTTCTATTTGAGATTTTAGGTAGGATACAGATGTAGAAAGCAGTACGGCTTCCATAATTGAACACAAAAATGATGTGAACAATGCGATAAAAAGATAGAATAGTAATAATCCCATAAATGCCTAATGGTTATTCTGTTAGCAAATTTTATATTTTGAATTACTAACGGAGTTGTAACGTCTAAAAATCATATTTTGTTTTTAAAAAATTTTAAATGTAGATTTATTTCTTCAGCGGGCAATTATCTCTATTATTAAGTTTGCCAATATTCTACGAAAGTAATATATACTTTAGTCAATGTATTCTGTGGTGAATATGATAATGGTGGCGGATTCTTATTTTAAAGAGATAATAACATTATGAAATGGTTTTAAATAAAGTTGCCAAGGTATGCATCTTGATTGCCATCTGAATAATGAATCATTCTAAAGAGGTATTGAGAGCATCTGAATCAAAATTGTTGTATAACATTTGTTACTTAGCACAATTAACAATAGCTGTATCTTTGTGTTGTAATAATTAAGAATTAATTAAATTAGATAAAAATGGAAGGAAAAACTCCACATACTATTCAGTTGACTAAGGATGGTTTTCTGAATAAAGTGATGAACTATGAAAAGAATCCTGAAGAATGGATATATTTAGGTGATAAACCTTGTGTTATTGATTTTTATGCAGACTGGTGTGGGCCATGTAAATTTGTAGCTCCGATTCTAGAAGAACTGGCTATGGAGTACAAAGATGAGATTTATATTTATAAGGTGGATACAGAATCTGAAATGGAGTTGTCAGCAGTATTCGGTATCAGAAGTATTCCGACCATATTATTCTGTCCGATGGATGGAAATCCGCAAATGGTCAATGGCGCACTACCTAAGCATAACTTAGAGCAGATTATTAATGATGTCCTATTGAAAAAGGAAAAGCCATCAAAAGATGAAATGCAATAATTTTGAAGCCCATTTATTCAGGATTATAGGTTAGTTGAAATGATTTAGGTTGCTGTCTGAAGACCATGTTGTAAGCCTCATTTTAACCTTCTTGTGGCAAAGTCCTGTCAAACAGATATCTCACTAGTTCATAATTGTGTCCTTTCTTAAAAGGTGTTTTGCCCTTTTGAGTTAGTTCATAGTTGTGCGCACATATTGCTTCATATACAGTATCATTACTTACAAAAGAGAGATAGGAACTCAAGGGCATGAAAACGGCTAATTGCTCCTTAATGCCGGTAGAAAATCTGTATTCTGGAACATAAAATACTCCTGGAGATTGTCGATCCATTTCTTCTTTGAGTGTAGCGGTAAAATAATCCGCATGCATGAAAACCATACATTGCAAATCTTGTCCATATCCGTAATATAGACTAGCTTGGGTGATATTGAATACCTCTGGAAACCAGATGCTGATCCGAATGAGAGCATTATCTGTGGAAGGAAAGCAGGAAATGATCCAGTATAAGTTTTCATGTTGAACAGGTAGTGGAATAAAATGCTCAATATAATGTTTGCTAACCTTAGTTATGAGGTCAGCATCTTGATTTTTCAATAAGCGATGGAGCCGCTTAATATTATTGGGCTTTATATCTAATGCTGTAGCCCAAACTTCAGTGACACCAAATTCGTAAGGGATAAATGACTTCATTATGAATGGTCTTTTTAATCCTAATGGATGGTATATAAATTTTAAACAAATTAGTACCATTTCCGTTTATATAATCTGTTGAATCCAAAAGGGAAGGATTATTTTGAATAAATTGCTCATTTTTCGTCCGTACACCATAGCTCTGATGCATCCCTTGCTAATAAACTATCCTTACCATGTTAATTAACTAAGTTATGGAGTATTCTCGGCACAATGCTAGTATTCGATTGGCAATACTTTTAGCTGGATTTCACGTTTTGATTATTGCTGCCAGTAATTATTTGGTACAGTTGCCAGTGACCGTGCTCGGTTTTCATGCTACTTGGGGTGCTTTTGTCTTTCCTTTTATTTTTTTAACAACGGATCTGACTGTCAGAATTTTTGGAGCCCTTCAAGCCAAGAGAATAGTCTTTTATGCAATGGTTCCTGCATTGATTGTGTCTTATGTCATTACAGTGTTGTTTCGAGATGCACAGTGGACAGGCATTGAGTCTTTGGGACATTTTAATCTTTTTGTGTTTAGAATTGCGATGGCAAGTCTTTCGGCATACGTTGTAGGCCAGATTATGGATATTTTTGTATTCAATAAGCTTCGCCAACATGAGGTCTGGTGGTATGCGCCACTGGCATCTGCTATTGTGGGTAATCTGGTGGATACTTTTACTTTCTTTACGATTGCTTTTTATAAAACTTCTGATACCTATCTTGCAGAACACCTTGTGGAAATAGCAATTGTGGATTATGCTTTTAAGATCATCATCAATTCTGTCCTTTTTCTTCCGATGTATAAGGTTGTTTTAGACAGAGTGAAAAACGTTTGAAATAAATATATTAAATAAGTAATATGTATATAAGGCATAAATACAGCTTAATATAATTATAGTATTAGAACTATTTTGATGGATTGAAGCTGTTTTTGATGCCCAATATTTTCTTTGGAAGCGCATAATAAGTTAAAAACTAGAGGAAAAAACTTGACAGATCAGGCAAAATGAAGGATATTCGTGACAAATGACTGATGTTATGAAAAAGTTTGAGATTAAGGGAGACGCACTACATGAGAGTTTATATCTCTGAGCGTGTACTGATGCTTGGGCATCTGTATAGGCGTGGTTGCAGTGTATTTGGAGTGCTTTATTTATTTCAGGACTGGTTAAAGACACCGCTTCCTGCGTTCGGGCATTATAAGCCTATTTCATATCTCGATACTACTTTTGATTTTCAGCTGGTTGAAGGGGAGTTGGGTAGGATAGAGCATGGTATTTTTGCATGATAGTTTAAAGATTATTTAAGTGTAAGTATATGCAGGATTTGAGTGAGATGGGTGCACCATTGTATGGTGGCCGATGGAATAGTAAAGAAAATCCCGTCCTATATATAGCAGGAAGCAGGGCACGCTCTTTACTAGAAGCACCATCAGGAAGCCACAAAAGTCAGATTACAACAGTTTGAGCCTTTTTATTTTTATACGCGATTGAAAAGGACGGACTGATGGTCCTTTCTAGCTATAGCTACTGGTATAAACACACTCCGTTTTCATCCGTGGTAAGTATTTCTGACATATAGTCAAAAAATGGTCGTACTGACAAGAAGGTCTCAATCACCTCATTGCCGAAGTTGGAACTCAATACTTCGGTTTCAGATAATCTGCGACGGAGTAAGTATTGTTTTTTGCGCAGAAGATCAATAGCCGGGTGATTGCGGTCAAATCCAATAGGAGCAGTCTTGAGTGCTTCGCCTTCTAAACTACCAAAATGGTTTTTAATGGTTTTACTTTCAAGTATTTGAAGTAAAGGTTTTGGGTCGGCTGCGATTTCTTTTCGTATTCTGAGCAAATCGTCACTGTTGGGATGCCAGAATCCACAAGCCACATAGCAGTTTTCAGGCTCAATATTGAGATAGTAACCGCCGCGTAACATTGGTTTTGTGCGTCCCAGATGTAATGCAAAGTGCGTTTTATATGGTGTTTTATCCTTCGAAAACTGAAGGTTGCGGTAGATACGGTGCATGTGAAATTGATCAATGCTGTCGTACTTTTGCATTGCATCATATATGGACAAGAAAAAATGCTTGACTTCATTATATAAACGGTCGAATAAAGGCTTTCTTTCTTTAAACCATTCTCTATTGTTGTTATGGCTAAGTTGAAATAGAAAATCGAGATGTTCCTGAGTTATTTTACTCATATCAGCATTAAGTTTGTCAGACAAAAAATATTAATAACCTTTTTTCATAAATTGAAAGCAATAGACCTCCGACATATATGAAAAATAGACTTTGCCTATGGGCTAATCATATTCATTATCTAATTGTTATTTAAGGATGATTTTGGCGGATTGATGCGCTTCATTGGTTCTAAACCAAACTATGTAAGTTCCTTTAGGAATCGATGAGATATCAAATTCAAGATGATGATGACCGGAAGTAAATTCATCTCTGACAAGTGGCAAAATCATATTGCCTGTAATATCCATTAAATCTAGCCGAACGGAGGTTTGTGTAATTAAATTTATGTCAGCATAAATAATACCGGTAGTAGGATTGGGTGATAAGACGAGTTGGTGTTGAGATGTGGTATATACTTCTTTAGAGTCTGATATTAAATCATCATATATATAAATCGACTTGCCTGTGGCGATGGCTCTTCCATTGGACATTGGTACAATTTTATTGATAGCCTCTCCGATGACGGTAGTGTGCCATGTTGCTCCACCGTCGTTAGTTTCCCATGCTTCTGATAATGATTGTAAGCCTAGCCATCCTGTTAAGTCGTCAAGGAATAACGCACCTCCAAATCTTTTGATTTGCCCTTCATCACTAATTTCAACTTCTTCCCATGTATCCCCAAAATCATGTGTGATAAATGAAGTCGTGCCATTTTCAATTGAGCCAAGTCCAAGCCCGCTTTCACTGATGTGTAGCTTCCATACATAACTCAAAGGATATCTTGTTTTAGCTACTTCTTGCCATGTTTCGCCACCATCCTGACTTTTTAGGATATTGCCTTTTCTTTTATCAGGCTATTGCCGGCGATTAAAAAAGTATTTTCGTCTAATATCAAGCAATCCACTAGTGCAGCGCTTTCTGGTATCAATTTTTTGTCCCATGTATCTCCACCATTTCGTGAAATATAAAAAGTACCAGGTTCTGCATAAATGCCCACGCCAATTATCGTATTGCCCAGATGATCCAGACCACATATACCATCAGCTCCGCCTGGTATAAGGTCATTAATTTTAATCCAGGTCTGACCTCCATCAGTTGTCTTATAAAAGCCTTTTTGGCGATTCATCTCAAAAATAGTACCGATAAAACCTACACTATCACTAATGAACTCAATACTTCGGATATAGCCATAATTAGGTAGAGCACCTATCTGATTCCATTTGTTACCGTAATCCGTACTTTTAAATATTATACCATCCTGACCTATAAAAGCAGTGCTGTCATTGATAAAGCTAATATCGTCAATGCGCACAAAGGTAGGTGCTGATTTTGCAAGACGCCAGGATAATTGTGCAGTTATTGTATAAGTTGTACTTAATGATACAATGGTGATTAGAAGGAATATTTTTTTTTAATTTCATATATAGATAAATTTAATATGATTTCAACTGAAGAGGATTGACCATCAAAAATAGCATAATTTTATACAATTACGATTATAAATAATATCACTTTAGCACTATTTTTTGTCAATGATATTGAAGAAATTATTCTACATACTCTTTTCTGAACACCAGAGCATATAGATTATTTTCGAGCTGTAGGTAGCCGTGTTCATAGCAAAATCGATATACTTTGCCGGATTTAGTTTTGTACTCATTAGTAAAATATGAAAATTTGAATCCTTCGTCTAGCAATTCTGTTTTTGTTACTGTTGTCTTACCGGTAGGATTCAGTGCTTCGAGAATACGTCGATTTTTACGCAAAATATTGTTGATATTGCGCATGAATTTATTTTGATCGGTGTTCTGACGATTGTAATATGTGGTCCTGCATTGATCACAACAAAATTTTTTATCCTTTCGGCCATCAAAAGGATCTCCGCATTCAAGACATTTTCTTTTTTCCATAATGATTAACCTTAATGGAACAAAGTTACAGTATTTTTTTGATTGTGAATTTTGTTATGCAAATATAGCAGTAGGGAAAATGAGTGAATGTATAAAAAAATGAGACCGGCCTTATTCCCCTTGGACCGGTCTCGAGTAACAATTTGCTTAAGTACTCCTTAAATAAATCTGAACTGCCTAAGTTATTTCCAATATTGTGCCAAAAATGATTGGATGCACTCATTTTTAGTGAAAAATACATATTGTTAATTATGTTAAAATATATTTAATAAGAGATCAGCTATTTTATATATTTATAATAATCATATTTATAAAATAAAAAATGCAATAGCGCATAAAATAAGGCTTGTTCTTTCTAATCATTCGGAGCAAAGATGGCGTCGAGGAGAAAAGTGTTAGGGGAATTTTAAAGGTTTATGGATTGATGAAGTACATCAATAATGCTTTTGCATACGACAAAAATAATTTCTTTTCCTACTGTTGTAATTACTGTACCTTCATCAGGTTGAATACTATCTTCGACCAGAGCCAGCAGATCTTCCTGCGGGTAATCTTCAAAAAAAGTGTCGAGAATCTTTATGAAGTTTTTTGAGCTCGATGCATTGAAAGTAGTCCAGTTTTTCTCTTCGGCTTCTTCGAGGGCTTTACCATTGAGTTTCATGATGGTACTGACTGACTGTGTACTTTTAAATATCACTACTGTTAGGTATTCCAATAAAGCAAGCTCGTCATTCGTCAGCAAGTCTTGGTTTTCTTTACTGATCATCTGCATCAGGTCTGTCTGCTTTTCCTCCAGCTCTTTTAAAACAGAAATGTACTCATTTTCATTTTCAAGCAAGTCAATATTGGCATTGATAAGATCTTCAGAAATAAACAGCATAGTAATCAATGGTTTTATTCAGATTAATTGAAGTATTGAGCAAATAGCAAGTCTAAATTTTGTGATGCTTCTTTAGTTGCTTTGTTTTTAAATAATCTTATAGAAGTCATGATTCGATGATAATATCTCGCCCATAATCCCAGCGCCAGCATCATAGGAATCACCCACCAAGGCCATTGGTACACAAAGCTTAAAATTGCGATAATTATATACATCAACAATGTCATAACTAGCGAAACTACAAATAATAATGAGGACTTAAATTCTTTTTGTTTGACTTTTACTTTCGTGAATATATATCCTATTAGGATCGGAATGGAATGCAAAAGTGCCCCAATCAACATAGGGATAAATCCAAGAATAAGTATCACAGCAGTAAACATATTCAATGGCTTTTTGAGTAAATCTATCAAAGAGATTCCTTGTGTTTTTAAATACGATTTAAATGCACTGAGCTCGCCGGATAATTTTTGAAATTCTGTAGTTGGAAGAGTATTGATTTGATCCGCCAAATGGATTTCTTCATCTAGGCGTTGATTATTGTGCTTGAGCACAGGAAAATAGGGTAAATTTTTGTATTTTTGACGTACTGCGACAACCATATCTTCAAATACTGGTAAGCGGTACTGATCATCAATATGAACAATATTTATAGACATGGCTTTATACAAGTCAAGCAGCAATGTTTCAAAGCCCTTGTTTTTGTCTTGTTGATATACCTCAAAGTAAGGTTTTACCAATATGGGTTTACCGGCTCTCACCATCACTTCTTCATTAAAATGCTTTAAAAAAGTAAAGTTGATACCTACTGGTACGATTTCCAGATTTAAGGTAGGATTTTTTTCTAGTGTCTGAAATGCTATCCTGGCGACTCCTTTTTGTAACGATCTAAGTTTTTTGATGCTTTCAGTACTACCTTCGACAAAAATCAGTAAGTCTTTGTTATCTTCTAAAACATGAAGACTGTCGTCAATGGTGTGTGCATTTTCTCGAAGTTTAGAAAATCCATCCTTAAATCTGAATATAGGAATTTGATGTGTAGAGAGGAGTAGAGGCCGTAGCCATGATTTGTCAAAGACATCACCTCGCACTAGAAAGTGCAAATCCTTAGGAAAATAACAAGCCATAACAAGAGGCTCCATAAAACCATTTGGATGATTGCTAGCAATCAGCTGAGGGCGATCATTTTTTATATTTTCCGAGCCAGTCACATGAATGCGTTTAAAGAAGACCTTCAATGCAAAACCCACTAATACTTTCAGAAATTGATAAAACATCAGGCTGATTGTCTATTTTTGTGACGTAAAGCTAATAAAAGCTGAATGTCTGACCACAAAATTTCTGAAAATAAATTTTTAATTGTACTGGCTGGGCCAACTGCCGTAGGTAAGACAGCTGTGGCGATTCAACTAGCCCAGGACTTACAATGTGAAATATTTTCAGCGGATAGCCGACAGATATATAGAGAAATGTCCATCGGAACTGCTAAACCAAATGATGATGAATTGATGAAGGTGAAGCATCATTTTATCAATCATATTAGTATTCATCAAGCATATACAGTAGGACATTATGTGAAAGAAGTAAACGAAAAACTAGAAGCGTACTTTGAAGATCAAGATATTGCTATACTAACGGGTGGTACTGGGATGTATATCAATGCATTACTACACGGAATTGATGATTTTCCTGATGTGGATTCCGCTACCCACAAGTTGATAGTTGGAGAATATGAAGAAAAAGGAATCGAATGGTTACAACAACAGGTAGCATCTGTGGATCCAATATATTATAATGAAGTGGACGTTCAAAATCCAAGGAGATTATTGCGAGCATTGGAAATATACAGAATGTCAGGTAAACCATATTCCACTTTTTTGAAGACAAAAAAATACTGAACGATACCACTACCATGTTGTGGAAATATTGCTTGAAATGCCACGCGAAGAATTGTATCATCGCATCAATACCCGAGTAGAAAACATGATGGTAAATGGTTTGGAGAGTGAAGCCCGAGCATTGTATCAATTCAGAGGTATAAAAGCGCTAGATACTGTTGGCTATCGAGAGCTATTTAGCTATTTTGACGGTACGATTGATATAAATAGGGCAGTGGAGTTGATCAAACAAAATAGCAGAAGATATGCAAAAAGACAAATGACGTGGTTTAAAAAATATGGCAACTGGTCCATTTTTAACCCGAAGCATTATTCAGAGATCCTAGATTATGTCAGGAATGCTATTTCTTAAAAATAGGGCGATTTTCGTTAAAAAATCATTAAAGTAAATATTTGATAACCAGCGTAACTTTAAACAACCATATATTTGTTGTAACAAACAATATTTATTTTTTAACCTGGTTTTTTAACCGATTAAATTGTATTAATTTTCATGAGAGCATTATTTTTTTCAATTTGTTTTTTATTAATTGGTGGTATAGGTTTTGCGAGCACGGGCGAGCCTACAGTTAAAAGTGCAAATACTAAGACTTCATCAATCGTATGGAAAGGGTATAAATTGATGAAAACCCACCAAGGAACATTAAAACTGAAGTCTGGATCTTTGAAATTTGATGGCGAGAGATTAGTAGGTGGTGAGTTTGTTGTTGATATGAAATCATTAGAAAATACCGATTTGTCCAGTGGAAGTGGCAAGGAAAAATTGGAGGGACATTTGAAGTCTGAAGACTTTTTTGCAGTAGAGAAGTATCCTACAGCTTCTATTAGGTTGACCAAAGTAGTTCAAAGAGGCAACCCTAATGAATACAGAGTGACTGGATTGGTTACTATCAAAAATAAGAGTAAAGAGATTCACTTTAATACAGTTCTAAATAATGGTGTAGCTACTGCTGATATTAAGCTGGATAGATCTGACTTTGATGTAAGATATGGTTCAGGTTCTTTCTTTGATAATTTGGGAGATACAGCGATTTATGACGACTTTGATTTAGAGGTAATTGTTAAATATTAATTAAAAAAATCATAATAACTTTATTTATAATTAAAAATTGTTGTATTTTTGTACTGTGATATGGATATTTTAACTAAGTGTTAAAAAATATCCATTGGGTTTGAATGAGAGGGTTAAGAAGTTGACTATGTTTCAAATCAAAACTAAAAGGATTATAATCAATTGATTCATATTTTTGGTGATTTTGCAAACATTCTAAGTCGGCATTTGTTAATTTGCTTAGATATAACGATATCTAATTAAAAGTTAAAATATACGAACCATTGGTTTCAAAGAGACAGTAGTTTTTTTCATAGTTAGAGGGTCGGGTCGCCGGATCCGGCCCCTTTCATCAAAAAATGACACTAACGTCTGAGATTAAGGTTTAGCAAAAAAGGCAAATTATCTTCGGATAACTTGCCTTTTTTATTTTTACAATATTAAAAACGTTACCATTTACCGGTGTAATCCACATGAAGTGGTTTGCTCACCCATGGATTGTTCTTGATATAAAATCGCCAAGGCAGGTGAGCATCCGTGCCTACATTACGACTCATGCCTACCCGAGGGCCACTAACTATACTGAAATCTGGATCAACATTTGATGCTGAAATCGAAATAATGGGGCTGTTTAAGCTGCATCCATCCAAATGTTTAGTAATTCCCAGAGCGACGGCCAGCTTGCCGGGTCCATTGCAGATAGTGAATTCAGGATGTTTTACACTACGCCGGATTTGCATAGTTGATAATCCGTCGATAGGTTGTATGGCTCGAATTAAAACCGCATGTGGGATATTTTCAGGTGCAGTAACTACATTGAGCATCGGATGGATGCCATAACAAATATATACATAAGCATGGCCACCTTGCATAAACATGGATTTATTACGTGCGGTGTATTTGCCACCATAAGCATGGCTACCCCGATCTTCAGGACCACGATAAGCTTCTGTCTCGACGATGATGCCGGAAGTGATTTGATCATTGATATGGGTGGTAACTAGCTTTCCTAATAACTGCTTAGCGATATCGACCACATCATCTGATTCATAAAAACTTAAAGGTAAAACTGTGGGTTCGGACATACTAATCAAAAAAGGCTTCTTATATTTACGTCAATTTATAAAATTCAGTGATTACAGACAGCAAATATACCATTCTCAAAGATATCTGGGGCTATACATCATTCAGACCTCAACAGTCAGACATAATAGATACGGTTTTATCTGGGCGTGATTGTCTAATCATCATGCCTACGGGTGGCGGAAAATCCCTATGCTTTCAGCTGCCAGCTTTACTAATGGATGGTGTTGCTGTTGTGGTATCACCCTTAATAGCACTGATGAATGATCAGGTGGCTGCTTTGAAATTATCTGGCGTGCATGTGGCTGCGCTTCATAGTAATATGACCCAAAGAGGACAAAATGAAGTAGAACGGGATCTTGTGTCAGGCAAGGTTAAATTATTGTATGTGTCGCCTGAAAGGATCAATAGCCCTGGTTTTGCTGGATTTCTTGCTACACTTGATATCAGTCTTTTTGCCATTGATGAAGCACATTGTGTATCTATATGGGGCAATGATTTCAGACCAGATTATGTTCAATTGAATGCTATCAGAGACCGATTTGAACATGTGCCTTTTATTGCATTGACGGCTACTGCTGATGCCGCAACCCAAAATGACATAATCAAACAACTCCATCTTAAAGATCCAAAATCATTCATTGCCTCATTTGAGCGAACTAACATCACAATGGAAGCTCGACCAGGTGTCAGAAGATATCATCAGGTGGTCGAATTTTTACAAAAACAAGGCTCAGGTAGTGGTATTATCTATTGTCTGAGCAGAAAGGAGACAGAACGATTATCAGAAAAACTCCGTCTAGCTGGTTTCAACTGTGGGTACTATCATGCAGGGATGGACGCCACATCACGTATAGATGTGCAAAAAGCCTTTCAGGATGACCAACTACAGTTTATATGTGCTACAATTGCCTTTGGCATGGGCATAGATAAAAATAATATTAGATGGATTATCCATTATTCTATGCCTAAGAATTTGGAAGGGTACTATCAGGAAATTGGAAGGTCAGGTAGAGACGGTCAGCCTGCTCATTCAATACTTTTTTATAGTTGGGCTGATTTTACAATGCTCAGGGGCTTTATTGACGTTAGTCAGGCAGATGATGACTTCAAGATTGTTCAATATGCTAAACTGGAAAGAATGTGGGAATTTGCATCTGCAGGTGAATGCCGGACGAATATTATCCTTAATTATTTTGGCGAATACAGGGATTATGACTGCAAACATTGTGACAATTGTTTGTATCCGCCTTCAAAAACTGAGGGTACTGAAATCGCTCAAAAGGCACTCTCTGCCATCGTAAGATGTAAAGGTGAAGTCAGTTTAAATTTCCTGATAGATATATTACGTGGATCACACAAGGCCGAACTGGTTGAAGCTGGTTATGATCAAATTAAAACTTTCGGCGTCGGTCGTAATATATCCTACATCAACTGGAAAATCTATCTTACTCAGCTGATTAATCAGGGGTTAATTCGGATTGATTATACGGATCACTTTAAGTTGAAGACGACTCCGCTGTCTGATGATGTGCTATTTCGTGGCAAAAAAATACAACTGATGGACATCGGCCAACATGTTGAAAAAAAGACATCTGACATACCAAAGTCGAAACCCAAGTCTAGAACAGAAATTTTTGAAGATTTGCTTATGCTTCAGCTCAAAGAATGGAGAAAACAAAAGGCTGCGAGCAAAAATGTTCCTGGTTATGTTGTCCTTAATGATAAAGTATTCCATCAGATTGTAAAAGAAAAGCCACTTTTTATAAGTGATCTGGCTGCAATTGAAGGTATAGGGAAGGCTAAAATGCAAGATTATGCAGATGAAATCCTTCATATCATTCGTTCATTAGTACTAGACAAAGAATATACCATTAACATCACCGGAAAGACCTTTCTGGAGACACTCATGCTTTATCAGGCAAAGATGACACCACAGCAGATAGCCTATCGGAAGAAGGTGACATTGTCCACTATTTTTTCACATCTGACTGTCTTGTATGGTAAATCTGAAAATATACAGCTTTATGATTTTGTCAATGAGCAAGAAGTGGACCAAGTGGAGGAAGCATGGATACAGGCAGGTAAAACTATGCATATCGGAGCTATTACAGAACAATTACAGAAACCAATGGATTTTGAAAAAATTAAGATAGCATTGGCGATTATCATCAAAAAATTAAAATTAGACAAGCCATGAAACAGACCCTTGTTTTGCTTATTATGCTCACAATCTTTACTGTCGGAGAGGCACAGAGTAAGAAAGTCAAAGTCATAGTTGATCATCAAATCGAATGTGTAGATAAACCTTATCAGCTTGTTTTTCACGATGAGTTTGAGGGTGATACGCTGAATACCTCCAAATGGTACACTTTTTATCCATATGGTCCACAGACAGCACTGGATTCGTGTGCATTTTGTAGGACACATGTCTCTGCTAATGTGTATAAAGATGAGAACTGTATCGTGCAGGGTGGAAAATTATTACTAAAATCTGATGTTGATACCACAGAATGGTTTGGTAAAACCTATCATTATAGTTCAGCTCTCGTATATTCAAAGCAGATTTTTAATACTTATGGTAAATATGAAATCAGGTGTAAAATTGCAGAAGGAAAACAGATGTGGCCTGCATTTTGGATTTTTGGTTGGAATACAGAGATTGATGTGTATGAGTTTATATGTGATGGCCCCACAAAACCTGAATTTTCAATTCATAAATGGATGCAAAATACTTGTGAGAATAAACGACGTATTAAAAAAGGACAACCCTGCTTTTCTAATCAAACTGGAAAAGTTGACTTTGGTATTGATTTTTCTAAGGATTTCCACACTTTTGCAGTAGCGTACGAACCGACATTAATCAAATTTTATATCGATGATATCATGGTGCGGTTTGTACCCAAATACTATGATTTGAAAGGTCGTCCGATCACCACATGCCCGATTCCTCCCGGTAAATACTTAGAAGATCCTTCATTTCCATTCTATGGTGAACCCGTCCAAGTCATAGCAGGAGAGTCAGTATGTAGATCTCACAAGGAGAAAAATCCGATTTTCCCTAACTTTATGGAAATTGATTACATTAGAGTATATCAAAAGGACATACAAAGCGGATTGAAACCACTTTTTCCTATGACAAATGAGTAATATGCCTCCTACTTTATCTGAAGGCTGTTCAGCCAGTTTGAAAATGCTTTTGCATTTTGCAAATGTTCTTGATAGGTAACCGCAAAAGTATGCGTACCGCTATTGTCCGGTTTTGCACAGAAGAACATATAATCATGTTCAGGAGCATTGATGACTGCATTAAGACTAGACATAGAAGGCATACAAATAGGCCCTGGAGGTAAACCCGAATAAAGATACGTATTGTAAGGAGAGTCAATAGTAAGATGCTTGTGTAGTACTCTTTGAAGTGAAAAATCACCTGTAGCATATACAACGGTCGGATCTGCTTGTAGTCTTTGACCGGTCTTGAGCCGATTAAGATACACAGCAGCGATGTCTGGCCGCTCAGGATCATACTGGCTTTCTCGCTCTACAATTGATGCAAGAATATATGCACTGACAGGATTGAGATTATGCCTTCTGAGTTTACTTAACTTTTCTTCTGTCCAGAAGTTGTCAAACTCCTTTTTCATCCTCTTTACAAACTTTTCAGGTGTAGTGGTCCAGAACATTTGGTAAGTATTGGGTATGAACATGGTCATGAAGTTTTCAGCATTTAAGCCATAAGTTGCTGCATTGTCAGGGTTTCGGAGATAATCCAGAAATGCTAAAGAATCTGCTTCGAAGTAACGAGCGGCTTTTCCGGCTAGGTCGCTCATCATTCTTACATTATTGATTGTTACTTTTTGTGGGTCTTGATTACCTGATCTGAGTTTTGAAATGATAGCCTTATTGCTCATACCTGGTGACAGTATGTATTTACCGGGTTTGATATTGTTTTTGTAATTCATGTATGAAGCTAGCATTTCAAAGGCTGAATAATTCACCAGCACATTGCTGTCCTTCAGCGTTTGTAATACATCCTCAAAGGTTTGGTGAGAACCGATGTAAATGTCCTTTTTTTCTTGGCCAATTGTATTGTTTTTGTAAATAATCCTATAAGCCATATAGCCTGATATCAACCCCACAATGGCTATAAGAACAAGTCCAAATTTAATTGTTTTTGACATAAAATGCCCGATATGAATATATGATTAATACTGTTCCTGGTCTGAAGGGAAGTCTCCTGATTTGACATCGCCGATGTATTTCTCAGTGGCTTCCTTAATGGTGTCAAAGAGATTGAGGTATCTGCGCAAAAATCTAGGGCTAAAATCCTTTGTAATCCCAAGCATATCATGTACCACAAGCACCTGACCATCCGTACCATTGCCTGCTCCGATACCAATCACAGGAATTTGAACCGACTCTGATACTTTTCGACCTAACTCAGCTGGGATCTTTTCTAGTACGATAGAAAAACATCCGATGTCCTGAAGTAGGAGTGCATCATCAAGCAATTTTTTGGCTTCAGCTTCTTCCTTGGCTCGTACACTGTAGGTGCCAAATTTGTAAATACTCTGTGGCGTTAACCCAAGATGTCCCATAACCGGTATGCCAGCTGACAGAATTCGACGCACTGATTCTTCTATTTCTGATCCACCTTCAAGTTTGACTGCATGAGCACCTGATTCTTTCATGATACTGATGGCACTGTTGAGCGCTTTTGTACTGTTACCTTGATAGGTGCCAAATGGAAGATCAACGACGACAAAAGCTCTTTCAACGGCTCGAATCACTGACTGTGCATGGTAGATCATTTGATCCAGCGTGATCGGAAGGGTAGTTTCATGTCCTGCCATAACATTAGAGGCAGAATCTCCAACTAATAGAATATCTATACCTGCGGCATCCAGGATTTTAGCTATGCTGTAATCATAAGCCGTGAGCATGGATATTTTCTCACCCTGATTTTTCATGGTCTGAAGCACATGGGTGGTGATTTTCTTATTTTCTTTTTTAGCTACTGACATTTTAAAAATTTGAGGATTAAAAGTATAACCATCAATTGCTCATGAATGTTAATCTTTATATGGTGCAAATGTCATAAATTTTATTTTAAGTATGGATTTTATCAAAATTAATTTGTGAGTATGGTTAAATATACCTGCATAAATACATAGCGTTACAAGAATATCTTGAGTCGCTATTGTGTAACAGGGTTTGATATAATATGTTAAAAAATAGCGTTATTATATATTTAAACATAAATTATATGATAAAAATAAGTTTATGAATTTTAATTCATTAGCTGTTATTGCTACATTTGCAACTACTATTTAGTAAAAGTCAAATCTCAGACCCAAAAAAAGTAGAATTATGAGTTGGTTTAAAAGGCTTAAGGAAGGAATCCAGACCGCTACTAAAAATAAAAAGGAAACACCGGATGGTCTTTGGCATAAATGCTCAAAATGCGGTGAGATGACCACAGTAAAAGATCTTAGAGAAAATCTCTATGTTTGCCCTAAGTGCGATTATCACACCAGAATCAGTTCTACTGATTATTTTGATATTATTTTCGATGGGAAATATACGCGGCTCTTTGACGAGATTATGTCCGTAGATATGCTGGACTTTAAAGATGTTAAAACCTATGAAAGCAGACTTGAAGAAGCGTATAAGAAGACAAGATTACATGATTCGATGTCTGTGGCGCACGGAAAAGTTAGTAAGTATCCACTTGTTGTGGCATGTATGGATTTTGGCTTTATAGGTGGATCTATGGGCTCAGTTGTGGGTGAGAAGATATCTCGAGCTATAGATTTTAGTCTAGAGCACAGAATACCTTTTATGATCATTTCAAAATCAGGTGGTGCAAGGATGATGGAGTCGGCGTTTTCGTTGATGCAAATGGCTAAAGCATCGGCAAAACTCACATTACTCGCTAAGAAGGGTATTCCCTATTTTTCATTTATGACGGATCCGACTACTGGTGGAGTCACTGCCTCATATGCCATGCTAGGAGATATCAATTTTGCAGAGCCGGAGGCTTTAATCGGGTTTGCCGGTCCACGAGTTATCAAAGAGACTATCAAAAGAGACCTTCCTGATGGATTCCAAACATCAGAATATTTGCTCGAGCACGGTTTTCTGGACTTTATTGTTCATCGCAAAGAATTGAAACAGAAGCTCACTGACTTACTCTCCTATTTTGAGGTTAAGAAAACAGAGACTGAATCAGAAGCGGTAGAATCAGAAGGTTAATCATGCCTTTTGTATGTTTATTTGGTGGCAAGGCAACCATTCTTAATTATTTGTAAAATGAAGTATCCTCAATTTAAGTTTTTGTATCCCATTCAGATGAGATGGAGTGATCTGGATGCTTTAGGACATGTAAATAATGCTAAGTATCTTACTTATTTTGAGGTGGCAAGAAGTAGATATGTTATGGATGTTTATCCACGATGGAACTGGATGGAGAATATGTTTTTAATAGCTAATATCAATGTGGATTTCCATCAAGAGTTAAAATTGAATGCTCAAAATGTCCTGGTAGGTGTACGTCTGAGCAAAATCGGTACCAAGAGTTTTGTTCTGAATTACGGCATTTTTTCTGAAGATGAGGGTAGAATTATTTTGCATGCTTCAGCGACTTCTACACAGGTTATGATTGATATGGCAGAACGCAAAACTATACTTATTCCTGAGTGGATGCGGGCTGCACTAGAAAGCTACGAATCGAGAGATGAATCGGTTTTTTAATTTGAGAAAGAACACATCTGAGTTTAGATCTGAAGATATTTTCTTCGCACCAAATTAGGAGCACTAAATGGGTGATACAGAACTGGCATTCGTTCAGTCAGAAAATCATTTTGTTCTATTCCGAATGCATCCTCGTCCTTTTCAGAGAAGTTTTTTAAGAAGAAGAACGACTTAAGAATCATGCCTTCCTTCAATGCAAATTCATTTTCTATAGAAAGAAACTTTTCAAAAATTATGAATTTGAAATCAATCTCCGGATTATACTTTGTAGAGCCCATTGTTTTAAGATCTTGAGGTAGTTCTTTATTTTCAAATAATTCATTGAGTATTTTGATAAAGTATGCTTCAGATCTGGGTTTAACCCTGAAACCAATATTGAGATTGATTTTAAAAATTTTACCTTTTTCCAGCTCAATGACATCATAATTGAGGGTGTAAGGATTATTAGTTCTATTGATATGTAAAAACCAATACACATCAGCACGTTTTGGTTTTCTTGCAAAAATTGAACTGATAATTTCTTGCTCAATTTGTTCGATTTTATCAGCTTTTGTCAGGTAGATCAAGTGAGTAACCATTTTAGGAATTTTGGTATCTTCACTCAGTGCAGATATCTTAGGTATATAATTGCGAAGGTTTTCAAAACGGGTATATCGATTATTGATTTTGCGTCCATAAAAATTAACGTACATTAGGAAAAAGAAAAATCCACCTAATAAAATAGTGATATATCCTCCATGCCCAAATTTCAATGCATTAGATATCAAAAATGCAATTTCTATAATACTGAAGACAGACAATAGAGCGAAAACAAAAGGCTTTTTCCATTTGAGCTTGTATATCAAGAAGTAGGAAAGCAACATTGTTGTAACGATCATAGCGATGGTGATCGCAAGACCATAAGCGGCCTCCATTTTTGATGAAGTCTGAAAAAACAAAATCACAAAGGCGCATCCAGCCCAGAGTAAATTATTAGCACTCGGTATGTATACTTGTCCTTTAATGTCTGTAGGTTGTTTGATACGTACTTTCTGCCAAAAGTTGAGGTTGATCGCCTCACTAATCAATGTAAAAGAACCACTAATCAATGATTGTGAAGCCACTATTGCAGCTAGTGTTGCTATGACAATACCTATGAGCAAGAACCACTCAGGCATGATCTCAAAAAATGGATTTCTGTCATTTAAATACATGCCTTGATGCCGCATTAGCCAGGCAGCTTGGCCTAAGTAATTTATAACCAGACAAGTCTTTACAAAAGCCCAGCTTATCCTAATATTGTTCTTCCCACAATGCCCCAGATCTGAATAAAGTGCTTCAGCACCTGTCGTGCATAGAAAAACTGCACCTAAAACCCAAAAGCCTTGAGGATATAGCACTAATAACTCATATGCATAGTAAGGATTGATAGCTCTAAGTACTATAGGCTGATAAATTATTTGACCGAGTCCTAGAATCAACATCACCATCATCCACGTAAACATAATCGGCCCAAAGGCCTTACCTATGTTCTGGGTTCCAAATCTCTGCACAAAAAATAGTACTGAAATAATTAATAAAACGATCGGGACGACATATATATGTTCAAGTCCTTTTAACATCCTAAGCCCTTCAATAGAGGATGTCACAGTAACTGCTGGCGTGATAATCCCATCGGCCATAAGAGCTGCAGCACCAATCATGGTGGGCACAATCATCTTCGTTCCATACCTTTTGATGAGTGAGTAAAGTGAAAATACACCACCTTCACCTTCGTTGTCTGCTTTAAGTGTTAGCCATACATATTTTATAGTTGTTTGTATGGTAAGCGTCCAGAATACACACGAAACACCTCCCAATACGAGTGCCTCACTGATTTCTTTTGTGCCGATGATGGCTTTAAATGTGTACAATGGACTGGTGCCTATATCACCGTAAACAATTCCTAATGCAACTAGTAGAGATGCAAAGGTTATTTTTTGGCTAAGGTTTCTGTGTGTACCCAATGGCTATCGTTTATTAACTGACAAAGGTAAATTATTTTGGATGATAATATTTTTTTGTATGGTTCTGAACTTTTTGCATTAACAATAATTAACAAAATTGAAAAATACACATGCAAAAAAAAAAGCCCTGAACAAATTGAAATGACAGGACTTTTTTTTAATTTTTGGTAAACGAATTAATAACCGAATATTTCTTCCAGTGAGAGCATTTTGACTTCTCCCAGTTTCTTCATATCCTCAATTGAAATTTTTTTATCAGAGGCAACTATGGCATATGTGTAGGCTTTATTTGCCAAATTTCTCATATGGAATTGTTTTAAATCATCCAATGTAATACTATCTACAGAGGTATAGATCCGCTTCCTTACATCGTAATTAAGACCAAGTTCTTTGGCCGCAAGGTAATTTCTGAAGATTGCTGTCTGAGTAATTCGCTCTGTCTGGATATCTTTCTTAACCTGATTTTTTGCCAATTCAAAATTGGCCGGCAGTTCAGGCATATGGTTAAGAAGCTCATTCATTGCTAATGTAGCCTCATTAAATTTGTCTGCTTGACAACCTACATAAGACATCATATAAAACGATTCATCCTTTTTTGCAGGTCGTATGTAGTAGCCAAAAGTACTGTACGCGAGTGCTTTACTTTCGCGGATAGTCTGGAATACAATAGCCCCCATACCACCACCAAAATAATTGTTGAATACCTCCACCGTTGCTAGCTTACCTGCATCAAATTCTTCTGTATTTCTGAGCCATCTGGTCTCGGCTTGTACCATGTCATAATTTGCGAACAAAACTCTATTTTTATCTTGAGGGATTTGTTTAAACTCTTTCTTAAGTGGTGGTTCTTTAAAAGAAGCCGGTACTTTGTGGAGTCTATATATTTTTGCAACAGCTTCCTCTATGGTAGCCGGACCGTAATACATAATGGTTTGTTCATAATCATTAAGGTGTTCAATCCTTTCTATTAGTTCCTGAGCTGTGATTGCATCTAGATCTGCTGAGCTCAAGGTATTGTTGAAATTATTTTTTGCGCCATACATGGCATAATAGGTCAATCCCTGCATGATGGCACCCTTATTGAGTTTTGCATCTTTTCGTGATTTGATTATCCTAGCTTTCAACGCTTTCAATGCTTCTTCATCACCCTTGACATTCATGACAAGATCCTCATAAAGTTGGACAGCTTGTTCGAAATTCTCCTGTAATCCGGCGATGGTCACGGTAGTATATTCATCGCTGCTGAAAACATTAAAAAGTCGATGCAATTTTATAAAACTCCTTAGAGATTTGCTCAGCTGACTTCTGATCTGTCCCTAGGAACTGGATATACTGAACAGCTAAAGGCAATTTGAGATCATTGTGAGAACCGATTTTATACCTATAGCTTAGGTTATAGAGTGTGTTGTCTTTATTAGGAACATACAGTACCATAGCGTTTCCGATATTAGCCTTTTGAATATCCTTGTCATAATCCAGAAATACAGGATCAGACGGAATGCTAGGCATTTCTTCAATCATTTTTACAAATGGAGATTGTTTGTCAGCATTGGTTTCTACAGGTGTTATAGCAGGTTTTTCAATCTTTTTAGTGTCAGGATTTTCTCCCTGGCGCTTTAATATTGCTACATAATTATTGCCGAGGTATTTATTGGCAAATGCCACTACTTCAGCCTTGGTGATTTTTGATAGATTATTGACATAGGCTACTTGATCTCTCCAGTCCAGTTCTGAGGTAAATGCATCCATCAACAGTGATGCTCTGTCATAATAAGATTCGGTATCTTCGATTTTATCACGCTTAATATTATTAACAATAGAAGGAATGAGATCATCGTCAAAATTGCCTTTTTTAAGGTTGTCTATTTGCTCGAGTATCAACTTTTGTACTTCTTCAAGCGACTGACCACTAGTCGGTGATCCACTCAAGTACAGAAGTCCATAATCGATTAACGTATAGGTGAATGCTGAAGCTCGAAGCAATTTTTGTTTTTTGACCAGGTTGAGGTCAATTAGGCCTGCTTTTCCATTAGTCAGGATAGAACCGACCAGGTCTGCTAGTAAGACATCTTTGTCTTTATTGCCGGGTAGTCTGAAACCCATGGTTACACTTTCTGCATCAGGCCCAATGATTTCCTTGATGATGGGTTGAGTAATCGGAGCTTCCGGCTCAAATGTATATTTTGGTACAGGTGAGTATTGCATATATTTGAAAGCATCATCAATCTTTCTTATTACAACATCGGGGTCAAAATCGCCTGATAGGATGATACCCATATTGTTAGGAACATAATACTTGTGAAAGTATTTTCTGATTTCAATGAGTGATGGATTTTTGAGATGTTCAATGGTGCCGATAGTTGTCTGTAGTCCATAATTGTGTTTTTTGAATAACTCTCCAAAAAGTGTCTCAAAAACTCTACTACCATCACTATCCAGGCTACGATTTTTCTCTTCATAGACGGCTTCAAGCTCGGTGTGAAAAATCCTCAAAATCGGATTTCTAAATCTTTCTGCCTGCACAGCTAAATATTTATCAAGAGCGCTACTCGGCACATCATCTGTGTAAACTGTTTGTTCAAAACTAGTGAAGGCGTTTGTACCTTGTGCACCCATAGCTGACATCATCTTGTCATATTCATTAGCAATAGCATATTTACTGGCTACTCCAGATACTGAATCGATTTGATGATAGATGGCTTTCCGCTTAGCTTCATCCTTAGTTTTATTGTATTGTTCGTAAAGATCATCGATTTTATCAAGTTCTGGCTTTTCTTTTGCCCAGTCAAGTGAACCGTATCGGTCTGTACCTTTAAACATCATGTGCTCCAGATAGTGTGCAAGACCTGTATGGGTAGCTGGGTCTGTTTTACTTCCTGCCTTTATAGCGACATAGCACTGAATCCTAGGTTCTTTGGGTGTAGGGCTGAGGATGACAGTGAGTCCGTTTTTTAAAGTATAAAAACGTGCGTGTGTAGGATCATTTGTGACATACTTATAAGCGTAGCCACCGCTGGTGGATTCTTTCCATTCGTAGTCTTGTGCAAAAGATACAGTAGAAATAGCAATGAAAAGAATCAGAAATAATTTTTTGGTCATAATGAATGATTTAGGTTAAAATAATCATAAAAGTATCAAATAGTATAGACTCTAGTTTACATTTTGCTTGTTAAAACTTTCTTAAAGTAACAAATATTGTTGATGTTGGTAATTTTGAAATAAAAATTGTTCTATGATATTACTAAAATGAGATTGTCAATGCCAATGATTTTGTTTAAAAGAAGAAATAGATGGGCAAAAAGGTAAGCCGAAAGATTTACCCTGAATGGTCTTTAGATTAGTAATGGTTTTGACAACCCGTATCTACTTACCATTTATTGATTTTAGTTAAGCTGCAGAATCGTCTTGTCGCACTCTAATGTCAAATTTAGTTCTTTGTATTAATAATGACTTACACGGCTCAAAGATCAACTTAGCTAAAATTATGCAATAAAGGCCTAAGGTTGAAAATGGCAGCTATCAAGAAAGTGCCTTTACACATCAAGAAAATCATAGCACTGGTGAAGATGGCGTAATAATTAATAGAAATCCTTATATCTTTGATGAAATTCTTTCCAATTGCAGGTGATAAATCAGGCAATTTGAATTAATTACCGGTGTCTTGAACGTATGACTGATGGTTGCCCTCTAGTCTATGAATTTAAATGGTATGGTGGTTTTAAAAAAGGAAGTCATTTTGCTGAAGGAAATAATTTTCAGAAGGGTGGCTTTTTTTTAATTTGATTTTACCAATTCTTTAATCTTTGCCACTACATATTGTACTTCTTCTTCTGTATTCCATGAAGAAAAAGAGAAGCGGATGGTTTTGTGGTCATGCGATTGGCCGATCGCTGCCAATACATGAGAACCTGTTTCAGCACCAGAACTGCAGGCACTTCCTGACGAAACTGCAATACCTGCAAGGTCTAGATTCATCATCAACATATCGCCATTAGGATGGGGAGGGAAAGACACACTCAAAACATGCGGCATGAAAAGGTTGTCTTGATTGCCATTAAAATGGACGTGAGGTATAGCCTTCATCAACTGCTCTTTAAAAGATTGCCTTAAAGCAGTGATTTTGACAGTATTGATATCCATGTTTTGAATTGCGATTTCTAAGGCTCTGGCCATCGCTACAATACCTGCAATATTTTCAGTCCCGGATCTCAATCCTCGCTCTTGTGCACCTCCGAGTATCATTGGGCCGATTCTATGTGCAGCATGGATATAGGCAAAACCAACACCTTTAGGGCCATGAAATTTGTGAGCACTACCAACTAGAAAATGCACACCCATGTCCTTTACATTGATTGGGTATTTGCCCATAGTCTGTACAGTGTCACTATGGAAAAGTACTCCATATTCAGCACACAAACTACCGATGTATTGGAGATCAGACATAGTGCCGATTTCGTTGTTACCATGCATCAAACTGACTAAAGTCTTTTTAGAATTATCCTGAAGCAGTTCTTTAAGTTGTTGAACATCAGGTGCTCCGTAGCTATCTACATTGAGATAGATGACTTCACACGCTTTGTATCGGGAAAGATAATCCAGGGTATGGGTCACAGCATGGTGCTCAGTAGGCGAGGATATGATGCGCTCAATGCCGAGGTCACGTACGGCATTTTTCAGAATCATGTTGATAGACTCAGTAGCACAAGAAGTAAAAAATATATCACTCGGAGCGGCATTGATCGCTTTCGCTATGGTTCTTCTAGATTGCTCTAATACGCATTTTGCTTTGCGACCGAAGGCATGGATAGAAGAAGGATTGCCATAAATATCTGCCAGTACCTCAGTCATCCTTTTTATGACTTCAGGATGAATAGGAGTGGTCGCAGCATTGTCAAAAAATACATTCATTTTATCAATAGTTGCCAAAGTATCTTCTCAAAAACCATTCAATTGTGAGCAAGCCCAATATCAGGAAAAACAATGACTTTAGATGTATAATGCCTTTAGTTGATCGCGATTCGTACAGCATAGGTTTAATTTGCTTGTTTCCCAGTACAAGGTCTTTTAATTTAGACATATCCTTTGGAAATACCATCTCTCCGTGGTATTTTTCACTAATATTTCTCAGTAGGCCATGTCTTGCTGTAAGGTCGTATTGTTCCAACTGTAGAGGCTCAACCGTAAACCTACCTGAAACGGATTGGTTTTTGCCATTGTAATGGGTTGAAGCTGTATATTCATAATTACCTTCTGTAAATAAATCTGCATTCAGTGTATAGTAGTTTTGCGTCTTAGAAAAGGTATATTGAAATTCTTTGCCATTTTCATCTTTTACAACGAGATTGACATCCGGTTCGTTGATCATTTCATAGCTATCATTGTAAAGTTGTGCGTCAAATATCACCTGCTCGTTGTCCTTGTAGAGACTTTTAGAAGTGCTAGCTCTGAATTTTCGCTTATCGGTTTTGATAGAAGTGAGCAGAATAGTCTTATTGACCAGCTCATGAACTAGATCGTAATTATTGTGCTGTAGATAGTCAAAAAGTCTCCATCGCCATATTCCTTCTCCGGTGATTACTGCCGTTTTTACACCATCTTTTTCGTCAAAGGCTATCAGCGGATAGTTAGTCTTGATTTTCTTGATACTTTGATTCAAAAATACACTACTACCGGCGCCAGCTTTATATTCGCCGAAAGGCGCCTGTAGTGGAGGGAATATCTTCAATTTATTCTTTAGCTCATCAGAGGTAGTAAACTGATGGAATGAAGTGGAAAACTCTGCCTGGATATCTTCTGTATTCTTACTATTTCCAATGATTTTAATCACTTCTTGAGCATTGTTCAATCTAGTTACTGATGTCTGCATTCCTACGACAAATATCCTCGGAATATTATTTTTATTCAGCTGATTGAGGACAGAAGTAATATCATTGGTCTCAGAGGGTAGATTGTGCAAGATGACCAGATTATATCCTGCTAAATTATGCTTGAATTCCGGTAAAAAACCGATTTCAACCTCGTAATTTTTATTGATAGTGATCAGATTTTTTAATGCTCCTAGGTCTGGATGCGGTGCATTGGCCAGAAGCAGAATTTTTTTGTCTAGCATCTAAGACTTCGATAAAAACTCCTTGACATTATTAGACGTATTGAATTCACCATTGACTGTTGAAAGACTAAGTCTATATTGCACTATACCGGTCTGGGTAGCATCAATCAGGAATGTCTTTGTGGTGAAAAAATCTTTAGCATTGATTTGAATAGTTTCTTCAGCTATTCTTTTCGTACCATTTTTCGAAACTATATCCAGTGTGATCTTGGAGGTCTCACCTTCGCAATTATATCCAGAAACATCAACTTGTACCGGAAATTTATCATTCAGATAAGCAAGTTTATTGTGCAGCACATTTTGAAAGTATAGGTCCTTGCGCTGTGTGGTGTCGCCTAGAGCGATTGTGTAAACAGGTGCATTAACTTCGTAAGGTACATATAAAGGGTTGCTTCCTTCATTATAAATTCCGTCTGTACCCAGGATCAAGGCTCCTAGATTTTGATCACCATAATTGTCACTAATGAATTTAAAAAGTTGGCTTATATTAGTGCTTTTATCCTTAAGGCTATCTCTACCATCTTCATACACTTCACTACCAAAAGTGACTTTTTTTACCTGAAATTTTTCGGACAAATCCTTTGTCAGCTGTGTGAGTTGACTTTGATAGGTTTGGATCTCGTCGGTGTTCGTACTAGCTGCTATGGATTGAGAATTGTCAGAAGCGATGACAATAATCGGCTGCTGTATATCTTCCTTGATGGTCTTGACAAATGGTGACAGGAGTAGCAACGCTATTAAAAATGCAGCCAATCCTCGCAATAATCCAAGCCCTCTCTTAAGCCAGATACTGTAGTCACTAAAACGCTTATCTCTATAATACATCAGTAATGCATATCCCGCTCCGACTATCAAGCAAAATAATAAATACCACAAAGGATAAGAAAAACTAATTGTACTAATCACTTGTTATCTAAAATTAAGGTGCAAATATTTAAAAAATCAGGCACATATTCTGTATTCATGAATGGATTAAGATATTTTTAAAGTTTTATTTGCAATCATACGAATACGATAAACGTTTAAATGGTAAAAAAGATTTTGATGAGAAAAATATTGGTATCGATTATGATACTTTTTTCGGTTATGCAGCTAAATGCGACCTACATTTTAATTCCGATGGAACATAACACCCAAAAAGACCACCTGAAGGCGTATGGAATAACTTACTGGGTGATAAGCCAGAATGTAGAAGCCTACTGGCTTTTGAATTATCGAGGAGGCAGTTTTGCTTTCCCTTATGCTAAAAGTATAGAAAGCGAACTCAAAGTAAGAGGTGTGTCATATGAGGTTATTTCTGATGCGGAGTGGATATCCATTCGCAATGAAATTGCTAATCCTGAAGTTAATCAAGAAGTTGTCAAGCTGGATAAAGCGCCGAAAATAGCAGTATATACTCCTGATTTTAATCCGCAAGGAGGTCGCATACAACCTTGGGATGATGCTGTAACACTAGTGCTTACCTATGCTGAGATACCTTTTGACAAAGTTTATGACCGCGAAGTGCTGGAAGGGAAGTTGGCGCAGTACGACTGGCTACATCTACACCATGAGGATTTTACTGGTCAATATGGTAAGTTCTACGCTAGTCAAGGTGGTACAGCATGGTATAAGTTGAATCAGAAGAAAACAGAAGAATTAGCAGCGAGTTTGGGGTTTTCAAAAGTATCTCAACTTAAATTGGCAGTGGCTAAGGAAATCAAACAATACGTCGAAGGTGGCGGCTTTATGTTTGCAATGTGTTCAGCCACAGATACCTATGATATAGCTTTGTCAGCTGAAGGAGTGGATATCTGTGCTGATGTGTATGATGGTGATGGCTTTGACCCAAATGCGCAGGGTAAAATAGATTATGACAAAACCTTTGCATTTAAAGACTTTCAACTTTTGCTTAATCCACTTTTGTATGAGCATTCAGATATAGATAATAAGAATCGTAACATCACGCCTGAAGTAGATTATTTTACTCTTTTTGAATTTTCGGCTAAGTGGGATCCTGTTCCTACCATGCTTGTTCAAAATCATACCACGACGGTCAAAGGCTTTATGGGACAAACCACTGCATTTAGAAAAGACCTTGTTAAGTCCAACGTACTCGTTCTAGGCGAAACAAAAGCCGCTAATGAAGTCAGGTATATTCACGGAACTCGAGGGCAAGGCACTTGGACATTCTATGGTGGGCATGATCCTGAAGACTATCAGCACTTTGTAGGTGATCCGGAGACCGACTTGAGCCTGCATCCCAACAGTCCTGGATATCGACTGATTTTAAACAATATCCTCTTTCCTGCTGCTGAAAAGAAAAAGAGAAAGACGTAGCATATATCAGGCATCATCTATCTTTCTCTGTGAAGATTAGTTGGGGTGGAGCATATATAGCTTTGAGATGTTTAGATAAAACAAAATTTTTAACCTTCCGTTAATAGGTTGTAATTTTTAGATCAATACTGAATGCGCTGGATAGGGAGACTTTCGATACTAGTATTTTTTGTAATATTTAGCTTGGCGGTCAATGGTCAAAACAACTATACACTGAGTGGCTACATCAAAGATAAGGCAACAGGAGAAACCTTGATTGGCGCTATTGTCACCACAATGGACGGGGAAAAATATGCTGCTACAACCAATACCTATGGATTTTACTCTCTGACACTTCCTGAAGGTACGTATCATTTTGGTTTCAGCTACCTCGGTTACGATCATCAATATTTTGAGATTAAGCTAGTTAAAAATACGCAATTCAACGTCGAGATGACTGAGGGCATGATGATGCAAGAAGTGGTAATATCCAGCAATAAGGAGGATGGACGTAATAATGTGGAAGGGACTCAAATGGGCACCGTGACATTGCCTGTTGAAAATATTAAGAAATTACCGGCTATTTTCGGAGAAGTAGATGTGCTGAAGTCTATACAGTTGCTCCCGGGTGTATTGTCATCTGGTGAAGGCAGTTCAGGCTTTTATGTTCGTGGAGGAGGTCCGGATCAGAACCTAGTTTTACTTGACGAAGCGCTAGTGTATAACTCTGGTCACATGCTGGGCTTTTTCTCGGTATTTAATGCTGATGCACTCAAGAATACAACGCTGATAAAAGGTGGAATGCCGGCTAATTTTGGCGGGAGGTTGTCATCTGTACTCGATATTCAGATGAAAGAAGGTAATGATCAGAAATACACTGTTGAAGGTGGAATCGGGCTGATCTCTTCCAGATTAACAGTTCAGGGCCCTATCGTCAGAGATAAAAGTTCATTCATACTTTCAGGCAGACGCACTTATGTGCTAGATCTGATACAACCAGCACTAAAAGGAAGTAATTTTGAAGGCACGAATTACTACTTTTACGATTTGAACGCCAAGTGGAATTATACCTTTTCCGACAAAAATAGACTGTATTTTAGTGGCTATTTTGGCAATGATATTTTGAAATTTAGACAACCGAATAGAGATCTAGGGTTTGACTTGCCTTATGGTAATAAGACAGCTACTTTACGCTGGAATCATCTTTTCAATCACAAGATGTTCATGAATGTATCTGCAGTGTATAATGATTACAAGTTTACCTTTGAGGGCTATCAAGAAAAACTAAGGTTTAAGCTGTTTTCGGGTGTAAAAGACTGGAACTTCAAAGCTGATTTTGAAAATTATTTCAGTACGAATCACACATTCCGATACGGCGTTAATTACACCTATCACACTCTAACTCCCAATACAGCGAGTGCTAATAATGGAGAAGTGGAGTTCAATACGGCATTCAAGCCTAAGTATGCCAATGAAGCAGCAGTATATATACTGGATGATATGAAGTTTGGTAGCCGATGGGCACTTAATACAGGTCTGAGGCTGAGCATGTTTCAGCAGGTTGGTCCCTATACTTCAAAGCTCGATTCAACAGTATATGGAACGCTGAGCCCTGTCAAAACCTATACAGGCATTGAGCCTAGGATGTCACTGAACTATATTGTGAATAGGAATCTAAGCCTTAAGGCTGGAATTACAGTCACTAATCAATATCTACATCTAGTATCTAATTCATCAAGTACGCTTCCAGCCGATATTTGGGTGCCAAGTTCTGAAAAGATACGGCCCCAACGTGGCATACAATATGCACTGGGCATCTTTCGTAATTTCGGGCAGGATGAATATGAGGCATCCGTCGAGGTGTATTACAAAGACTTGAAAAATCAACTTGATTATGCAGATAATTATGTGGACAATCTTTCGCAAGAAGTGGAAGATGCCTTTGTATCAGGTGTGGGTCGGGCTTATGGTGTGGAGTTTTTTCTGAAAAAGTCCCGTGGCAAGCTCAATGGTTGGGTAGGTTATACCCTTTCAAAATCTGAGCGCTCTTTTGCTGCTATTGAAAAGGGCAGATGGTATCCGGCAGTATATGATCGTCCGCATGATATTTCAGTAGTAGTAAACTACAAAATCACACCTAAATGGGATCTCGGTGCCGTATTTATCTACGGATCCGGTAAGCTGTTCACTCCTGTGCGAGGCTTTTTCTTTATTGACCAAAATATCAATCTATTTTACGGCCCACGTAATAGCGCAAGATTGGATGATTATCACAGATTAGATTTGTCAGCAACCTATACACCAAATCCTGAATCTAAAAGAAAAATTTTCCGGCAGCTGGACTTTCTCTGTGTACAATGTATATAATCGGAAGAATCCCTTCTTTGTCAATTTTGAAACGAAAACAGATTTTCAGTCAGGTGTCACAACTATAGAAGGGTCAAAGATTACTATTTTCCCGTTGATCCCAAGTATCACTTACAATTTTAAATGGCAATAATACACCAGTTATGAGAAGAATTGTGATGAATTTCCTGATGTTGACGATGATCCTATTCTGTCAGTCATGTGAAGAGCCATATATTCCCAGTACACTAGAATCTCAACAAGAGTACGTAGTAGAAGGTTATATCGAAGCTGGCGACAGTCAGTTACCGCCTTATGTTATTCTCACCAGAAGTATTCCTTATATTTCTACAATAGATCCGGAGCAGTTTGCAAACTTTTTTGTACATGGTGCTAAAGTCAAGGTTGATGACGGCTCTAAGGTTGTACAATTAACAGAATTATGTCTCAATGATCTACCGGATGCCCTGAAAGATCAGGTTTATGAAGTACTGGGCTTCAATCCGGATTCGACGACGGCAAATATTTGTGTGTATGCTGACATTTTGGGGCAAATCATTAGAGAGGAAGGCAGAACATACCATCTTAATATTCATGCAGGGGATGACTTGATAACATCGGTGACTACGATTCCTCATGGAGTAGGATTTAATGGCTTTGAGTGGGTAGATCCGCCTGGTGTTCCACGTGATACATTAGCTCAGCTCAATGCCTATATTACTGACCCGGCTGGTGTAGCTAACTATTATCGACTTTTTACCGCTACTGGAAAGAATAGGAGCTTTGTAGCATCGCCTTTTGGCTCGGTCACAGACGATGTGCTAGCGGAAGGTGAGACATTTCTGATCCCTATACAACGCAATCAAAGAAGAGGTACTGAGTTTAATCCGGAGACTTTCGGACTTTTTGAACGCGGAGATAGTGCATTTGTCAAATTGTGTACTATCGATAAGGCGCATTTTGATTTCTGGAATACCCGTGATTTTGCAGCACGGAATAGTGGACCGTTTTCATCATATACACGTATCACCTCTAATATTAATGGTGGATTAGGTATTTGGGGCGGATATGCTGTGAGAATTCATAGGTTGTACTGCCCTCCCAAATAGTGTCTATTTTGACGGGTGTTGAAAATATTTGTGAATTTTGCAAATATTTAATGGCTTGATTCTAACACGTGATAAGTGTAAAATCTATATCTTTGTCCTCCGATATGGAACAAGGTAAAATCATCATATCTTCCGACCAATTTCAACTCACTATCCGGAGGCTTTGCCACCAGATTCTAGAAAATCATATTCATATTGAAGACCTATGCGTTATTGGTATTCAAGAACGAGGTGTACTGCTAGCTGAGCGAATACGCTCTGAACTCGTAGAGATGTTGGGTGATCAGCCATTTAAGTACGGCAAGCTAGATATAGCTTTTTACAGAGATGACTTTAGAAGGCGTGACACAGCCATCAAGGTAGCTGCTACAGATATTGATTTCCTAGTCGAGAATAAAAATGTATTGCTAGTAGATGATGTATTGTACACCGGTAGATCAGTGCATGCTGCGATGGCGGCCCTGCAAGATTTTGGTCGTCCGCGTAAGATAGAAATGCTTTGTCTGGTGGACCGACGGTTCAACAGACACTTTCCGATTCATGCAAATTATACAGGCATGGCGGTAGATGCTCTGGACGAAGCCTATGTCAGGGTGCAGTGGAAGATATCTCATGGCGAAGACAGAGTTTTACTTTTTTCAGGCAAAGATCAATAGGAATATAGGAATACAAACAAGCGATGTCTAATTCACAACTCAGTACAAAACACCTTCTGGGAATCAAATATATAACAACCGAAGATATAGAGTTGATTTTCAAAACCGCTACCGAATTTAAAGAAGTTATCAACCGACCTATCAAGAAAGTGCCTTCATTGCGAGATGTCACAATCGCCAATGTCTTTTTTGAGAATAGTACTCGGACTCGAATATCTTTCGAACTTGCCGAAAAAAGACTTTCTGCTGATGTGGTCAATTTTTCAGCATCATCTTCATCTGTGAGTAAAGGAGAGACACTTCTGGACACGGTCAATAATATACTCGCTATGAAGGTGGACATGGTAGTCATGCGACATCCTGCACCTGGAGCCCATCATTTCCTATCAAAACATATTGATGCTAATATCATCAACGCAGGAGATGGTACCCATGAACACCCTACACAGGCACTGCTGGATGCTTTCTCTATTCGTGAGAAACTCGGAGAGGTAGCAGGTAAAAATGTAGTTATAGTGGGCGACATACTACATAGCAGGGTAGCACTGAGCAATATATTCTGTCTTCAAAAACTAGGTGCTCATGTCATGGTTTGTGGCCCTGCTACATTGATACCAAAGCATATAGATAAATTGGGTGTGCAAGTTGAACATGATGTCCGCAAAGCCCTTGAATGGTGCGATGTAGCTAATGTACTTAGGATACAACTCGAGCGTCAGGATATTAAGTACATACCCTCACTTCGTGAATATGCACTCTACTTTGGCATCAACAAAAAGATGCTTGAAAACCTCGAAAAAGAAATTGTTATCATGCACCCTGGTCCGATCAATCGTGGTATCGAATTGACCAGTGATGCTGCTGATTCAGGTCAATCCATTATCCTGGATCAGGTCGAAAATGGGGTAGCTATCCGTATGGCAGTATTGTACCTTTTAGCAGGAAAGAGAGGTTAATTGTACACTGTATAGTTGATTAATCAAGCATTCTATTCGTTTGATCGGGATGAATTCTGTCTGAAAGTCTACATCGTTTGACATAATTAATGCTTGAATATGTCCAATGATATAGTTAAGTTGTTCTTTATTTTATGTCAACTAGAGTGCTCGGAAATGTCGTACTTTTCTAATACGTAAATTGGGTTTATTAGTAGGTGAGGTCACATTTTATTAAATCAATCATCATTACTTTGCTTGAAATTATTTTACTACCTCCTAAACATCAAAACTCCATTTCAGGTATTTCTCCCTCTACAATCAATGTGCCTTCAGTAGCAGCTTTGATTTCCTCAACCGACACACCGGGTGCTCTTTCTAGTAGCTTAAATCCACCATCTGTAACCTCAATGACTGCCAGTTCGGTGACGATTTTTTTAATGCATTTCACACCAGTAAGAGGAAGTGTGCATTTTTTCAGCAATTTGGATTCACCAGCTTTGTTGACGTGCATCATGGCTACGATGATATTTTGAGCTGAAGCCACCAGGTCCATGGCACCACCCATACCTTTGACCATCTTGCCGGGTATTTTCCAGTTAGCAATATCACCATTTTCGGATACTTCCATAGCTCCGAGGATGGTAAGGTCCAAATGCTGACCTCGAATCATGCCGAAGCTCATACCTGAGTCAAAAAACACAGCTCCGGGCATAGTCGTTATCGTTTGTTTGCCAGCATTGATTAAATCAGGATCTTCCTCACCTTCATAGGGGAAAGGTCCCATGCCGAGAACACCGTTCTCACTTTGGAATTCAACATTAAGCCCGTCGGGTACGAAGTTTGCCACTAAGGTGGGTATGCCGATACCTAAGTTAACATAGTATCCATCTTTTAATTCCTTAGCAATTCTTTTTGCAATGCCGGTTTTATCTAATGCCATTCCTTGCGATATTTATTGATGCAAATATAATTATTAAATTGATAATTTTAAAATTTGGTTTATCCTGGTGACTGAGATTTTATAAGTTTAAATCCATTGGTACGCCAATATAAGGCTACACTCATAGCACTGATGAGATGCCATATGCTCCACCATGCTGCGATTAGTGCCATACCACCATTGCCATCAAAGAAATTAAATACTAAAATAAGTGCTAGACCTGAATTCTGAATACCTGTTTCGATACTGATGGATCGACTGTCTGACGTGCTGAGACCTACAATCCATTTTGACCATCCATAGCCGATAAACAAGGCTAAGGCATTGTGTATGAGTACGATGAAAAATACGATTTGAATGTAATTAGCCAGATTTTCTCTATTGCCCATAATGGCAAAAACAACAAACCCAATAAAAATCACAAAGCTTAACTTCTGAACTGATTTTTTAATTTTATCTACCAATTTTGGAAAGTAATTATTGAAGAAAAATCCGATGGCAATAGGTATAATGATGAGTTGAACAATGACTGAAACCATACTCATGAAATCGATTTCAAAATTGATATTCTGAGTCGCATCCACTGGCAAAAGCTGCCTGACAATCCGGAAAATCATCGGTGTTGTAAATACGCACAATAATGTAGATATACTTGTCATGACGATGGAAAGCGCTGTATTAGAACGAGATAAATGGACTGCATAATTGGATACATTACCACCCGGACAGGCTGCAATCAATGCCATGCCCATCGCCAGTGCATACTCAGGACGCATCACATAAATCAGAAGGATTGTAAACAAAGGTAAAAGTATCCATTGTGAAATCATACCCGTGATGATGGCTTTAGGCGCATCAAGTACATATCTGAAATCACTCCACTTCATATCCAATGCGACACCAAACATTAAGAAACCTAGACAGATATTTAGCAATAGGATATTGTCATCATTAAAATGAATTTGAATCGTATCAAGAGAAGTCATCATAGGTGGTTTTGAAATTGTGAAAGTACAAAATTGTATTAAAATGCCGCCTAAAAGACTATATTTTATAAAAATAGCGTTAAAAATCATCATTTTTTTAGGCCGATATAGAAAAAACCCTATTTTTGTGACCTACTCGTAATAACTAATCATATTTAGAATAATTATAACGTATAAAATATTGAATAATAGTAAATAATGACAGTAGTAAGCCGATTTATTAAGATATTGAAATCTGTCATCGTTGTAGTAACTTTTATTTTAGCGATTGTTTTTAGCTTTAACTCATGCCATAGTGCTGAGGGAAGATCTGCATATTATGATGCCTCCATATTTTCATCTTATCCGAAGATAGATACTGCATTTAACCGCATATTGGATGAGCGCATTAAAGAGAAAATGAATATTGAACGTACGCCGGGATTAGCTATTGCTGTAATCAAGGATGATCGGATTATTTTTGAGAAAGAATATGGAGTACGCTCGAGATCATCAGATGGCGAGATTGATCCCAACACTATTTTTAGAATAGGAAGCCTTTCTAAGGGATTTGCTGGTATTCTAGCTGCAAAACTTGTAGAGCAAAATATGATCAGCCTGGAAGATCCGGTATCAATGTATTATCCTGAGTTTACTGCTAAAGGTAAGAATGCTGATGGTGTCATTAGAATTAAGCATATCCTTTCGCATTCTACGGGCTTTACAGAACATGCTTTTTCTAATCTCCTAGATCAAAAAGTGGATATCAATAAGATTTATAGCAATCTTGAGCGACTCAGCCCACGAGATTCTACAGGGATTGCATACGCATATCAGAATGTGATTTTTGCCATAATAGAAAAGGTAATTGAGAAGGCTACAGGAATGAGTTACGCTGATGCATTGCAAGATTATATTTTTTCACCGTTGAGTATGTGCAATTCTAGTTGTACTTATGAAGATGTTGAAGGAAAGGAGAATGTTTGTTCAGGGCATAGATCCGGCAGATATGGTTTTTATGCTACCCCTGTAAGTACACAGTATTATTGTGTAGCCTCAGCTGGAGGTGTGAATGCATCACTTAAAGATATGGAGAGATGGTTGAGTGCAATGATGGGCAACGATCCTGATATAGTTTCAGATGAAGCCAGAAACCTTGCATTTCAAGAAATGATTTGCACTTCAATAGACCGAAAAGCGTGGAACAGATGGCCGGGATTCATATCTTCGCATTATGGATTAGGCTGGAGATTGATTAAAACTCAGCAAAATAATCTGGTCTATCATGGAGGAATGGTCAATGGTTTCAGGGCGGAGATTGCATTTGACAGAGATAAAAAAATCGGTATTATTGCGCTTTTCAATTCAGTCAATAAATACAGCAATTACATTGTGCCTGAATTCTACGATTTATGGAATACCTATTATGATGCAGCTGGCGCTGAAAGCATTCTTTGATTTTCCTATTTTACATGGAAAGCTACATTCATATTTTTTTTCGGCATTATACGGAAGTTGAAATAGAATTGTATTAAAAATTTAACATTTAATAAGTCGGAGATGACTGTGTAAGATTTTATTCTTTTTACCTTTGCAGCCGATATGTTGACAAAGCTTGAAATACAAAATTATGCGATAATAGACCATCTGGAGATCTTATTTCCGGCTGGTCTGACCATTATCACAGGTGAGACTGGCGCAGGTAAATCTATATTGCTAGGAGCACTAGGACTGATCATGGGCAATCGGGCTGATTCTAAGGTGTTGTATAATCAAGATGTTAAATGTTTTGTAGAAGCTACCTTTGAAATTTCTGACTACGAGCTGAAACCTTTTTTTGATGATGAAGGATTGGACTACCATAACGAACTCATCATACGGCGTGAGATTGCACCTAATGGTAAAAGCCGGGCATTTGTCAATGATTCGCCGGTCACGCTTGATATTTTACATACATTGAGTGCAGGATTGATCGACCTGCATCAACAGTTTGATACACTGGATATTCAGAGACAGGCATTTCAATTGCAAATTCTAGATGCCTTAGCAAATAATAAGTCGGCACTCGAAGCATACACCGTTAAGTACAAAACCTATCGCCAGTCCAAGACGAAACTAGAAGAACTTCGAACCATGAACCGCAATGCCATGCAGGAAGTGGAGTACCTCAATTTTCAGCTCAATGAATTTGACGAAGCCGGACTTCATGAAGGAGAAGATGTGGAACTTGAAGCAGCGCTGGCCCAAATGACGGCTACTGAAGATATCAAGAAGATGCATGCCATGTTGATGGATGGGCTATCGGACAGTGAAAATGCCCTCATCAATGCTTTGCAAATGATGATCAATCAGTATGGAGTTATTCGCCATTTTGATACAGTATATCAAGACTTATATGATCGACTGCAGTCGGTGAGAGAAGAACTGACTGATGTGGCCAAAGAATCAGCTCATATCTACGAATCTACAGAATATAATGAGGAACTCATTCAACATCACACTAATAGGCTGAACGTTATCAACAAGTTGAAAAAGAAACACGGTGTGATCCAAATGGCTGATCTACTCAAGATAGAACAAGAGATACGCAGCCAGCTGGATAATTATGCAGATTTGAGTTCGACGATCAGTGATTTAGAACAGGAATTGGTGATCCTTGATAAAGAATTGCGGGATCAAGCTGCAGCTATCCGTAAAGCGCGACTCAGTGTCATTTCAGAATTTGAAGCAAAGGTACACACCCTTTTAGCTGGTCTCTCTATGGAAAACGCTTACATCCGTGTAGATGTACGCTTGATGGCTGATCCTGGACCTTCAGGTATGGATGATGTGGATATTCTTTTTGCACCTAATAAGGGTAGTGCGTTTTTACCACTTAAAGACACTGCATCAGGTGGAGAATTGTCACGCCTGACACTATGCATTAAGTCTCTAGTTGCAGGGTCACTGGCCTTGCCTACATTGATTTTTGACGAAATAGATGCAGGAGTTTCCGGTGAAGTTGCTCATCAAATGGGCAATATTCTGGTTAAACTATCTGACAATCATCAAGTCATCTGTATCACCCATTCACCACAAATCTCTGCAAAAGCGCAGCGACACTTCTGGGTGTATAAGTCGGATACGGCAGAACGCACAGTGACGGCTATGAAAGCACTTACTGATGAAGAGCGCGTGATCGAAATAGCAAAAATGCTGAGTGGGAATCCGCCTTCTGAATTAGCTATTGCTAATGCACGCGAATTAGTAGGTCTATAATTTGTAAAGGGTGGCAAGGCGGTTGATTTCTATTTATAAAGACGCTTTTTCAGGGCTTTCACACAGCGTTTGGTTGTTGAGTTTGATAATGTTTATTAACAGAGCAGGCGCCATGGTTTTGCCTTTCATGACCTTGTTTTTGACAAAAGATCTTGGGTATTCATTGTCACAGGCAGGGTGGGCGATGGGCGCTTATGGAGTTGGCAGTATCTTGGGTGCCTATATTGGCGGACAGCTTACAGACAAGTATGGATTCTACTATATTCAGTTGTATTCGTTATTGGGTAGTGCCATCTTCTTGTTTCTCCTAGTTTTTATTGAGGATTACTACTTGATATTAGTTACGATTTTTCTTTTTGCACTGGTGGCTGATGCGCTTCGTCCTGCTAATAGCGTAGCCATTGCGACTTATTCTAAGCCTGAAAATAGAACCCGTTCATTTTCTTTGATGAAATTTGCTATTAATCTGGGATTTGCTACAGGTCCAGCAGTGGGCGGTATGATTGCCCAGTATGCCGGTTATCATTGGATATTTTTATTGAATACACTTACCAATATACTTGCTGCATATATTTTGTTCCGATACCTTCCTTATGATGATTCTTACCGTCCGGCTAAGCGTGAAGCTACTACACCTCGAGGACTTTCTGCCTATAAAGATATAACCTATATCAAGTTCATCATTCTGACAGCAATCTGGGGTATGTTGTTTTTTCAACTTTTTGCTACAGTACCTACTTACTGGTCTATGGATTATGGCTTTTCTGAAGGTAAGATAGGCCGATTATTAGCACTCAACGGCCTAATCATTGTGTTGATTGAAATGCCTATCGTCAAGCGACTGGAACATCTGACTAATTTTATGGAGATGATTGCCCTTGGGAGTGTTATGTTAGTAGGCGGTTTTCTTGCATTAAATCTAGGTGGAGGCTTACCCGGTATGGCCGTATTGTTTATAGTTCTGATGTCGATGGGAGAGTTATTTTCGATGCCATTTATGATTAATTATGCGGTGTCAAGACCTGATGAAGATCGGCGAGGTCAGTACATGGCCCTCTATTCAATAGCATATGGTGTTGCTAATATTCTAGCCCCGATAGGAGCAATGCAGGTTGCTGAAATTTATGGGTTTAATACAGCTTACTGGATTGCATTTGGACTAAGCATACTGATTACCATACTTTTTTTGTCAATGAGGAAGGTTGCAATGACAAGGCCTTGACCACTCTTTATTTTTTTAATTGAAATATTATCTTTCTTAGTCATACAATAATTTTAACTACTTTTGTATTCTATATTTTTACAATCACGAAGTTTCGGTATGAGATATTTGATTTTAATTATATTCCTCCTTGAGGTTACTTGCTTTTCTTTTGCACAGAATTTGGACAAGAGTACTAATGGCGTGACAGTGGAAATGAAAGAAAGCGATCTATGGCTGATTGAGAAAAGGTGGAAGCAAAACCGATCAGATAGAGGCTTTACTTTTAGGTGGTTAGGTCGTGATAAAGAACTGGTCGTTATTCAAACGGGTGATGATGAAAATTTTTATCATTGGTGTCTTCGACAGTCTGAGATTCTTTCTGCATCGATCAATAGGAAGGTAGAGTTTAGAGCAAAACCTGATGATCCTAGGCTTGCAGAACAGTACTATTTGAAGGTCATTCAAGTGTTCGATTTGTGGAATGAAACAACAGGAGGAAAAGACGCTCAAGGTGATGACATCGTAGTAGGTATCATTGACGATGGTTTTTATATAGATCATGAGGATTTAAAAGACAATTTATTTATTAATTCCGGAGAAATAGCTGGCGACAATAAAGATAATGACAATAATGGTTATCTGGATGATTACAATGGATGGAATCAAGACACCGGAAAAGGTACACATACTGTCAAGAGCCATGGTACGAATGTAGCCGGCGTCATCGGTGCTAAGGGTGACAACAAAACCGGTATTTCAGGCATGAATTGGAATATCAAATTACTACCTGTGACAGTGGGCGGTTATGATTCGGACATCATAGAAGGCTACATGTATATGCGCGATATGAAGAAAGATTATATTCAATCTAATGGCAAAAAAGGGGCTAACATTGTAACCATCAATTTATCTGCAGGCGTACCTAAAATCTTTCCTGATCATAGCTCCAACACAACAAAATGGTGTAAACTCTATGATGAACTAGGAGCGTTAGGAATACTTTCAGTAACCGCCACTACCAATGAACGGGATGATGTAGATGAAGTAGGAGATATGCCTTCTACTTGCACCTCGCCGTATCTGCTTGTAGTCAATAGCACGGATAAAACCGATCAATTGGCACAATATACAGGATATGGCAGCACGAGCGTAGATATATCTGCACCTGGCGAATCCATTTTGACCACCGACTTACCAGAGAAAAACTTTTATCGTACTTCTTCAGGTACTTCTCTATCAACGCCGATTGTGACTGGTGCAGTAGCATTGCTGTTTTCATTACCGTGTGATGCATTTTATTCATTTTATAAAGGCGACCCTAGTGGTGGTGTCCTGGCTATTAAGGAGGCTTTGATGGAGTCCGTTGATAAAAATGCTTCATTTGCCGGCAAGACTGTTTCTGAAGGAAGGCTTCATGTGTTCAATGCAATGAATTATTTATTGACTAAATACTGCGATGGGCCTATTGTACCTAATGGGCCACTTCAGATCACTCGTGCTGATTATGCAGGCAATACTTTGTATATCGTTTATAATACTCCGAATAATGACGATCAAATCCTAGTTAAAGTTTTTGATTTGATGGGTAAGGAGCTATACTCTACTGAGATTACGCCTCCACAAAGAGGATTGAAATCGGCAAGATTACCATTTGATTTGTCAGGGGTTCCTACCGGAATTTATTCTGTAAGCATCATACTGGGTAAGGAAGTGGCTAGTAAAACCTTTAATGTTTTCAATATCCGATGATTGTTTTTTAAGGTAGATTTGTATAGGTATTTTTCAAGGTTTTGACCAATGATAAATCGATCTGCAAGTATGCAAATCACTCACAGCAATATCATCAGCGATATAATTTGAATCTTTCAGTTATAAATTGGAAAGTAAAAAGAATACTACCTAATGCAGATAGTTCAATACAAGTAATGGTAGGTATCTTTGAAAATATGTCCATGTTCAACCCATATTACTCATTCGGCATTTTCCTATAGTAAATTTCTAATGCGTAATTTGGGTTCAAGTCAAAAATGGATGATTAGCCGGAGTGCATGCATTATATTCTGCATTGACGATAAGGTTACGACGTTTTATTCCAGTATCCAGGCGTCTTTGTTAAATTCTTGTCTGATCTTCTCCTTGAAAGCTTCTGCATTAGTAGTATCACAATTGTACCGAATGCCTACACGCCTCATACCGTTGTGATCCATAATAAAACTTTCATACCCACGCTTTGTGATGTCTCTTTTCATGCGTGTTGCATTTTTATGATATTTAAAGACACCTAGGATAATAGCACAATCTGTGGTGGGTGCAGATGCATCTGGACGTATCACCGGCTGTACTACAGTTGGCTCGGATGCAGAAGGCTTTTGAGGTTCATTCGGCTCTATAATGAAGGTGTCTTGTACGACAGATGGAGGCATGTCATCATCTGTGATGGTATCCTCAGCTGGCAACACCTCTACCATTTCAGGCGGATTTTGTTGCGCTACCTGCTTAGGAGTGTGTTTTATTGTTCTAATATCATTGCTAAGCAACCACAAAATTATTGCTGTCAGAACGATCAGACTGATGGGTATTGCCCAAAAATATTCATTCAACCAGGATTTTTTCTTTCTGGCATTTTGCTGGTTTAAACGATACAAATAATCTTCATCATGTTTCACCTCTTTTGAAGCGACCATGATCGGTTGAGTATGGATATCATTTAATCCTCTGTATTTATTGAATATCTGTTCGTCATCTGGCAGAAAAATTTGATTGATAATCTTTCCTAGTCCATTGATGACAAAAGGTTGGTTTTTTTCGATACTGGCTTGATAATCCTGTTGAAACGAAGCTTGTATGTATTGAGCATGGTCCTCAGGCATACCGGAATCGTGAAGAAGGGTAGCAAAGTCAGGTTTGCCCTCGTCCGATTTGTTAAAGTTGAGTTTGGTCAATGGTGGTTTTAAGTTGAAAATTGTTTCTCCATTGGCCGCTTCATGATATTCAAGTGTAAATACACCAACATCAGGGATATAGACACGCCCATAATCCATAAGCATTCGGTACAAATATCTTGGATATTCCTGATTTTGCATTTACAAAGGTAAATAATTAATCATATAATAGAAATAATTGTGCCAAAATGGATTTTGTTGCATTTTACAGCAGTTATATTTGGTTATAAACAGTACTTTTACAGTCCTAACCTACGAATTTAAGTATTGCCGGTATGGTAAATATGAAATTTATGTCTTACGGAGTGATGATTTACATGCTCCTGGCACTAATATGGTGGACGGTGCTGCTCCATCGTAATAGCCACACGATTCATCAGAAAAATATCAAGTTGCATGAATATAGTGTAAAGGCCGGAGATCATTTTATGGATGATGCACGCTTTGCCATTGAAGAAAAGCATTTTTTGCGCAATAGAAGTATGATTATCGGTGAAGGGATTGTTTTTGGACTTTCTCTTATATTAGGAATATGGTTTATTCAGAAAGCCTACAATAATGAAGTCATTCACAACCGAAATCAGAAAAACTTTCTCTTGTCAATCACCCATGAACTGAAGTCTCCGATTACATCTATTAATCTGATCGCTGAAACCCTGATTAAAAGGCAAATGCCTGATGAAAAAAGGCAGGAGTTGAGTAGTAATATTCTGAGCGAAAGCAATCGACTAGAGAAACTAATTAATAATGTATTGATGGCCACTAAACTGGACAGTGGCTACCGATTTAATTCCGAAGCGATAGAGCTTGAAGGGATTATCCAACAGTGTATCGACCGGAAAAAATTGCATCATCCTGAACTCACTACTCAATTGATAAGCCAAGGGCACTCGATTGTAAAGGGCGACAGAGAAGCACTGGTCTCTGTATTTAATAATCTGATTGAAAACAGTATCAAATATGCTGGTCGAGCACCGAAGATTAATATAAAAATAGAAAAGTCTGGATCATGGATGAAAATTATGTTTTCGGACAATGGACCGGGTATCCCCGATGGAGAAAAGGTCAATGTATTTAAACAATTCTACAGAATGGGTAATGAAGAAACCAGGCAAACAAAAGGTACCGGACTCGGTTTATATATAGTAGATAAAATCATCCGGGCACATAGAGGCATGATTAAAGTCGCAGATCATCCGGATGGTGGCAGTATTTTTACGATTATTTTTCCTATTTAATAGCAAATAGTATCGAATGAGAATTTTACTGGTCGAGGACGAGGAGCAAATACAACACATCATCAAGATGAATCTTGAACTGGAAGGTTATGAAGTGGTGGCTACTGACAATGGGCGAAAGGCGCTTGACATTATTGATAATCAGTACTTTGATTTGTTGATTCTGGACGTGATGCTGCCTGAGGTGGATGGATTTCAGATTTGTCAGCAAGTGAGACTACGCAATGCTAAAGTGGGTATTATCATCGTATCAGCCAAGGATACTTCCGATGACCGCATCACCGGATTGAAGATGGGAGCAGACGACTATATGACCAAGCCATTTAACCTTCAGGAATTACTGCTCCGGGTTCAAAATCTACTCAAACGCAGTACTGAAGAAGCAGCTAAAGAAGTAGAGACCTACACTTTTGGCAATAATTCGATCAATTTTGTCACTTATGAAGCACGAGCCAGCATGGGCCTATCCAGCTGACAAACAAAGAAGTACTCCTCTTAAAACTATTGATTGATCGCCAAAATGAAGTGGTTTCACGTAATCACATCTTGCAGACGGTATGGGGATACGATGTCTATCCATCCACGAGGACGATTGACAACTTTATTTTATCATTCCGTAAATATTTTGAGGCAGATCCGCGCAAGCCTGTACATTTTCATTCGGTCAGGAGTGTAGGGTATAAGTTTATACCATAATCAGCTGAAGAAGAATTAAAGTTTTAGATAGGAGCGTCTTTATTTACTTGACTCGTCCTTAAATAGCTTTACCTTTTTTGTCTATTTTAGCGTAAACCTATTTTAGGATAAGGCGGTTTAATATTTGAGAGATGTTAGCCATTTTATTTTCTTAGTTCATAAATCTTATACCAATAGAAAAATGCTTCGGGATTGGATTTTTTGAGTTTATTCATCTTGCTGTTAAGTGGTTCGCTAATCTGCCAATCTTTCATAAGAAGCGGATTTCCAAACTTATCAATAGCTTTTGCATCGTGTTGTATCAATGCAGAAAGGTAAGCCGCTTTTGAAGCGTGAGTAATTGCTTTTTCGATGTGGTAACTATCTGAAAAAATAAATCCTTTTATTCGCAGAATACCTTTTTGAAGTTCTCCAAAATTGCCTTTGCCGTCTGTTCCTCTACTCGCAATGCAAAGCGAAGTTTGGTAAATATCTTCCAAAACATCATTTTCGGTAATTCCATTGGAATTGCGATAGGCAATTTCAGTTTTCGCAAAGCGATAATAGGTAGTTTTAATGGTTTCTAAATCGTTTACCGCATCGAACAAATTACCGATGTCGTAGAGTTGCTTGATGATTTCCATACTCATACTATCGTCTTTTTTGAAGTAGGGAATACCTGTAGTGTTCGGAGCAAAAGCTGTGAGTTTGTCGCCCAAAATATCTTCCAAGCCTGGCACATTTACTTTCAACGGTTGGTCTATAACCGACACAAAATCTGATTGGATAGGTAGAGAAACAAGGTTTGTGTAATTCACTTCTTCAAACAAAATATCCAACAATACATATTCTACATCTTTGTTGGTTTTGTGCAAAGGCTTGTAGAAAAATTTGTAATGTTATTTTTTGATTTTTGAGTTGGTGCTTCGGTGTTGTAACTCATTTCTCAAAAATCCTTGTTCGTGTACGATAGTTTCTAAAATATTTTCAAAATTTTCAGGTTCGCTTGGCAGAATGATGTCAATATCAATAGATAAACGATTTGTAGCGTTGAAATGCAGCATTAAAGCTGTTCCTCCTTTGAAAACAAAATCTATCTTTTGCTTTGCCAAACCTTCCAACAAGAGCAATGCACGGATAACCTTTTCCACAAGGATTTTATCCGCATTGCGGTGTTGCTTTGACACTTGATTAAGCCATTCGATTGATATTTTGTTTTTGTTTATCATTCTATGAAATGGCAATTTGTCTTATTTACTGCCATAAATTTGAAATTGTTTTTACAAATTGATTCAGCTCTTCCTTTTTGCTGCGTCTGTCAGCATAACGAAGCATTTTATTTTGGTTGATGGTGTATTTATCAAAAGCATTTTTAAAAATCGTTCGCATTTCAGTACCCTGTTGAGTCGAAAAAATCACACCATCACAAAAAATGTCCACCAACATTTTTTCCAGACTTGCTGTTTCCACTCCGTTGATTTTTAGTATCGGTGCTTCGGTAACAAGTGGTTTAATGATAAACACTTCGTTTTCATTTACCACATACTTTTCCAAAATGTCTATTGTCGGGTCAATGAAAACCGATTTCCTTATTTCACGCAAGAAATAGAAAACGGCATTGGATGTTTCTTTATCGGTTTCCACCAATACAAAAAACCGATTGGGTTGATGCAACATAAATTCATTCAAAACAGAAGTATTCCAGACACACAGATTAGCAAAAGGAAATTCAGCTTTCAGTTTTTTGAAAAGTCGCTTTGTTGATGTTGAAATTTCGGGAATATAATTTTTAGCTTCGCCCAATGTGAATTTCCCTCTACCGATGCGTTTCAAAATGCCCTTTTGAATAAAAGAATAGATGCGCCAATTTACCGTAGTAAGTTTTATGTTCTTTTCTGTTTGTTCGTAAAAAGCAATAATATCCTGTGTTTCAAAAACAGCTTTGTTCTTGAAATGGCGTTTTAAATGGTCAGTATGTAGTTTGTCCGTTGCGATAATTTTCTAAATTTTAAGCAAAGATACAAAAAACTATGAAACGGCAGTTATTTTTAAATAATGCCAAAAAATAGAGTTATCAATCAACTATTTTAGGAGAGTTGGGGTGACTCGTCCTTAAATAGCTTTACCTTTTTTGCCCATTTTAGTGTAAACCTATTTTAGGATAAGGCATAAGTCAACGTTTTTTCTGATTTGTTACAAGGTTCTGAATTACAAAGTTCGGATTTGAGTATGTGTAATTTGCTGTGTATTATTTCGTCTATCAATAAGGGTAATCTATATGTTTTCCACAGTATTTACAATAAAATTCACCTTCACGAAGTTTGTCTTGGTATTCTTCAACTCTATGAAGACCAATTTTACAAAGTAACTTTTTAAATAACCTGAATATGTTCATTGTCTTTTAAATGTTGTCGTTTGATTTTAGAAGTATCGTTTCTATGCTTGCCGATAACGCATTACTATGAAAAAAAATAATCACTATTATAGGCAAAATACACAAAATATTTCTAACTTATGATGTAAAGAAAATATTTAAAAAATGGCTTCCTACAAGGATTAGTATGCTGTGCTTGTCGAAGCAAACGTTCGGCGCTTTAGCTTCCTCATGACTTTTTTCTATTCGTCATAATGTTGTGCGGTTCGTTGTTTTCTAATTATATCATTCTTCATATCCCTTTTCAGTCATACGTTTTGAAATCCACCAATAATTTCCACACGGGTCAATTATCCCCGATTGTCTGTCTCCATAAGGCATATCGTCTGGTTCAAATTCAACTTGCGCTCCATTCTCAATAGCTCTTTTATGTGTAGTTTCAACGTCATTTACGTATAAGTACAAAGCAGTTTTCATTTCGACAAATTGTTCTCTTGCTTTACTTATCATAAAGCAAGTATCTCCGATTTTCAAAATTGCGTTGGCAATTTCACCGTTTTCCATTAATGACCTATTTATTTCCGTTGCGCAAAAAGTGTTTTTTAGAAAGTCAATTAATCTTTGCGGTTCGTCAACAAATAGGTATGGCGTTACTGTATGAAATCCGTCAGGTTTATATGTGTTAAATAGATTTACCATAGATTTTAGATTATCCTTCAAATTCGTGAAATTCAGTTACCGTCAGGAAATAACCGTCCGGGTCTCTGAATGAAAATTCTTGTTTAAGTGAGTTTTTGTTCTGATGAATTTCTTCTTCGATGATCCACCCAATTTTGTCAAGATTTTGTTTTATTTCTCTCCAATCAGCCGTTCTAAAATAAAGTAAAAGTCCGTTCCCTATTTTTATCTTTGGATTTGTCATTGTTGGGTGATTGTCTTTTTCCCAAGCGTGTAGGCAAAGTATAATTTCGTCTTCTTTGGTGGTTAAAACGGCAAAATGGTCGCCACCATGTGCATTTTTAAATCCAAATATTTTGCGATACCATTCGGCACTCTTATTAACATTTTTTACAGCTATGATCGGGTCAACTTTTGACATATTATATTCTTTTTAGTGCTGTTCTTTGAATTTCTGAACTCACGTATTTCATTTCCGTTCGTAATCAAGTTGTTGCAAACCCTAAATCCTCATCAGTCAGGTCAAATTTAGTGATTTGTTTTATTATGGGCTTAGTAGCTCAAGTTTTCTTTTATCTTCAAAAATAAGTAATCTATAGGTCGCTTAAAAGGCTTTTTTTACTAGCCTATTACAGCGTATAACGGTACGTTTTCGTGCAGTAGCACTACAGCCGAGCTTGTCAAAGTGCACGCTCTGTGCATTGGCTTCCTACGGCAGACTCAGGACAGATGTGCGGCCTGCAATTGAAAATCATAAGTACCTCTAACTTACAAATAACAATTGCAAATAAATGTGCTTATATTCGTGGGTTGGCTATTTGTTTTTATCCCTTACTTCTGTGCATTCATCCCTCTATTTATCAACTCTTTCACAACGCCAAACATCATTGCGGAAAAGTCCTCTTTGAATTCTTTATTGTCTGAATAGAGTTTATAAAGGTCAAAATTGGTGGTGATGTGTTTTAGCAATTCTTCACCCACGATTTTGTCGCTGGTGATTCTTGCGTTTTGTTCGTCTGAATATTTCAAAGAAGTGATTAACTCCTGATTCTTAGCAACATCATTGGCGATATTTTCTGCCATTCTCCGAACCTTGTCCGCATCTTCAAAGAGTGTTCCGTAGCGGTCATTGAAGGTTTGCAGAATGTTTGAAAGTCTGTCCATTTCAGGCTCTGATGTACCGCCCCTCATTTCGGTTGGAATAGGTTTTAAATCTTCGCCTTGCTCCATTGCAATATTTGTGGCCGCTTCCAATTGCAATCGGTAGCTGTCCATATCAATATTGTCCAAAATGCCTTTGGCTAAATCAATAGATGTATCACCACCTAATTTGTTTTGTAAGTGATTCAGAAAGATGTAAAGCCTTTCCAGATATGGATTTTCAAAGGGAACTATTTGAGATAGGAAAATATACAGGCGAACATAGGTTTTTACTTTAGCCCTAAAATCGGCTTGTTGTTCTTCTACCAAATCATTTCGGAATATCGCTGAACTGCTGTCCAAGATGGCGTGCAATTGATCAACAGGCACGCTTGCCAAAATCTTTTCCGAAAAATCAAATACCTGTTCACGGCTATAAACCTGAAAATTGTCTAAGGCATCTTGTAGGTCAAAAAGTTTATTCGGATCGGTTGCTTCTCCTAAAATGGTGCTTTCAAAATAGGGCTTGAATGCCTTTTCAATATCTTCTGCTGTATTGGCAAAGTCTAAAACAAAGGTGTCTTTCTTTAAGGGATGGCTTCTGTTCAGCCTGGAAAGTGTTTGCACAGCATTTACTCCACCCAATTTCTTATCTACATACATTGTATGCAATAGCGGTTGGTCAAATCCTGTTTGGTATTTGTTGGCTACAATCAAAAATCGGTTTTCGTTCTTCTCAAACTCACTTGGGATATTGGCACTTGAAAAGCCGTTTAGATTGGCTTCTGTCTGTCCGTCTATTTCGCCTGAAAAAGCAACTATTGCCTTGTACGGACTATTTATTTTTACCAAATAATCATCAAATGCTTTTTTGTATTTTACGGCATTAGCTCGTGAACTTGTTACCAACATTGCCTTTGCCAATCCACCAACTTTCCGTTTTTTAATGACTTGATCAATAAAATGGTCTGCCATCAAGGCTGTTTTTTTCTTGATGGCGTGTTCGTGGCTTTCTACATAGTGTTTTAATTTTTTCTGTGCTTTTTGCTTGTCATATTCGGGGTCGTCCTCAATTTTTTTAAGCAGGGCATAATAGCTTTGATAGGTGGTGTAGTTTAACAACACATCCATAATAAAACCTTCTTCAATGGCTTGTTTCATTGAATACAGGTGAAATGCTCTGAACTTGGTTTTGTCCCCTTCTGAATACGGAACACCAAACAATTCCAGCGTTTTGTTTTTGGGCGTGGCGGTAAATGCAAAATAACTGGCATTGGGCAACAGCTTTCGGGATTTAATAATCTCCATAATCCAGTCCTCGCCAGTTAAAATATCGCCATCTTCGGTTTCAAAATCTTCAGCATCTTCTTGAGACGCCATATCCTGTTGAGCCGCCATGTATGGCGGCTGTACTATTGCTAAAGTTTCATTTAGCTTTCTTGCCATTTGTCCGCTCAGGCTGCTGTGTGCTTCGTCTATGATGATGGCAAAGTTGTTTCCGGGCAGTTCTCCGATTTCTTCTACAATGTGCGGAAACTTCTGAATGGTGGTGATGATGATTTTTTTGCCTTCTTCCAATGCTTGTTTCAACTGTTTACTCCCTTCGGTGATGGCTTCTACCACACCTGCCACTTGCTGAAACTGCTTGATGTTATTGCGTATTTGTGCATCTAGCACTCTGCGGTCGGTTACTACAATTACCGTATCAAAAATGTTGTTCTGACCTGATTTGTCGTGTAAACCTACCAACTGATGAGCCAACCACGAAATAGAATTGGATTTGCCTGAACCTGCCGAATGTTGAATCAAATATTTTTGTCCCGAACCTTTGGTTTGTGCATCTGCCAAAAGCATACGCACCGCCACCAATTGATGATAGCGTGGGAAAATCAATTTCTTTTCCTTTCGGGTTTTTATTTTTCCTTTCTCGTCTATGTATTCTTTTTCCTCAGTGATGAGTTGGCAGAAATTCTGAACAATATCGGTAAGGCTGCTTTTGGTTAAAACCTCTTTCCACAAATAATCGGTTTTTATTCCCTCATTGGGTGGATTGCCTGCACCGTTGTTGTTGCCTTTGTTGAAGGGTAGAAAATAAGATTTTTCTGCTTTCAGCTGTGTACACATCCAAACTTCTTCTGTGTCCACGGCAAAGTTGACCATCAATCTGCCTAATCGAAACAGTTCTTCGTTGGGATCACGGTCTTCTTTGTATTGCTTAATGGCGTGTTGCACATTTTGCTTGGTGAGTTCATTTTTCAGTTCAAAGGAAATTACAGGAATACCGTTGATGAACAGCACCATATCCAATGACTTTTTGTTGTGGGGCGAAAAATACACCTGACGCATCACCGAAAACAAGTTGGCATTATACAAGGTTTTGGCTGTTGTATTGTACGATGAAACGGGCTGGTCGTAAAACAGATTGAGTTTGGTGTCGGTAAAGCCGTCTGTAATGCCTTTTCGTAGCACTTCAATAACGCCTTTGGCCTGTATTTGGTCGTTCAGGCGTTTGATGATTTTTTGCTCGTATAGGTCTTTATGAAAGGCTTTGAGTTTGGCAACTGCTTTGGGTTGGGTGGCTTCTAAAAATTGAAATAACAATTCCTTGTCCAAACAATTTACATTGTCGTAAGCCGTGTTGGCACGAAGCAAATAACCGTTTTCATTGCTCAAAAAGTTGGCAATGTGAGCTTCTAATCCTTTTTCTGTGGTATCTGTTGTCATAACTTCACTTCTTAATTATTTTCTTCATAATAGTAGGAATAATCTATTCCTTTCATAAACATTTCTCGGCTGTCTATATCAGTTGTTATAGCCATTTTTATCAATTTCAACAATTCGCTGCTATCAACGGTGCTAATTATCATTGCATTCATATAATTAGTTTTACTTATTCTGCTCCAATCCACACATTTTTTCAGGCGTTTTTTTCAATATCAAATCCAGCCATACACGAGTACTTCTGCCATTGCCTTCCATAAATGGGTGAGCCATATTCATAGCACAATATTTATCTACTATTTCATCCAAATTAGTTTCCGGCATTATGTCAATTTTTGCTAAATGCTTTTCTAAATAATGTGCCGGTGTAAATTGATAGCCTCCTTTAGAAATGCTTTTAGTCCTTATTTGCCCTGCAAAATCATACAAGCCACCAAACAAATATGCGTGAATTTGTTGCAAACCTTTGGTTGTGCCAACTTCAATGCTGTCCACAAAAGAACTTCCAAACAAGGCATACGCCTTTGATTTACTCTTACCGTCTATGCTTTCATCGCTGTATGTAAACCATTCAATAAATTGATTAGCTTTTATCCCCGGAAAAGTTTTACCCAAAGCAATAATGCCGTTATAGTCGAGCATATCGGCTAAACGCTTTTTACCGTCTGGTGCAAGAAATTTCAACTGGGTAGTGGCACTAACCACTTGACTTCCTTCTTTTTTAAGCTTGGCTTTCAGGTATTTCCAGTAGTTGCGGGTTTTAGTATAGTCATCTTGGTTGGTGAGCACAGCGACAATATCCAATACCGAAAACCACCATTTGGCGTTTTTGCTCGTCCCATAAGGCACGTACCTCACGGTCGTTAAAAAAACGTATGGATATTTTTTGCTGCTCGTTCATTATTCCATTTCTTCTGTTTGATAATCATCGGCATCCTCAGCCGCCATACTCATTTCCGCTTCCAATTCTTCATCGCTTTCTTCTTCACTTTCCACCTCCGGCACTTGGTAACCCCGCACATCTATTTTTCCTGTAACGGCTTCGGCTATCAAGGCGGTTTTGTATTCTTCCACCAAGGCTATTTCTTTTTCGATGGTGGAAATGGTGGAGTTGAGTTTGGCGGTTTCTTTTTCGATGTAGGAAACGATTTGCTGTTGTTCGGATAGTGGAGGAATAGCAAGTTTTACTTCATATAAGGAAGTCTGTGTCATACTTGGTAATGCCGTTTTAGTACTGTAAAATTCAAATTCTATGGTCGTACACACTAAATAAAAAAAGTAAGGTATAATAACTTGTTCATTTATTTTAGTATAAAAGGCAGTATCTACTGACCAAAATGGTTCTTGGACAAACATTGGTTTATTCAGTGTTCCTTTTCTTCCGAGTAGAACTGAAGGTTTATCATACAAATAATCTGAATGATATCCAAAGACTCCTCCTGAGCCATATACTGGATATAAACCTTCAATCTGTTTATCACATTCAGAACCATTAAAAATTTTTGCCACATACTTCAACTTCCTCACCTCCCAATGTTGCGGAATTTCCCCCAGCCACTCAATACCGCTGTCTTTCATTCCGGCATTTGGGTCTAAGCCTTTGGTAACGGCTTGGTTGATGATGGCGGCTTTTTGCTCGTTGAGCAGCTTGATGAGTTGCTTTTTCTTGCGGATAAAGCGGTTGATTTTTGCCAGCTTGTAATCTAAGAAACTTACTATCTGTTCAATTTCTTCATTACTAGGTAAAGGAATAGTAATACTACCTACTGTTTCTGTATTCAAATTCAGTTGTGTACCCATTTTACCCAATCCTTGGTAAGGAATACCTGTTGTAAATATATAAAATAGATATTCTGGATTTAGTTTGAGATTAGGAAAATAAACAAACCCATCATGAATACAACATTTTATTTTTGTAATGATTGGCTTTCCAACAGTTCCTGCAATACTTAAAAATAAATCATTAGGATATTGTTTTACACTCAAAGAAGCCCCCAAATCTGAAAGCTTTTCTTTTGTTTTTTTTAAATATCTTCTACTAGCAGATACATCAGCAATTCTAACCCAACTAAATTCACCGTCTTTACTAAAATAAATTGGATTATCAATAGGCCTTGGTGATGCACCTCTTTTAACAGGCGTAAGCCATTTAATTTTTGATGCCTCCCAATGCTCTGGAATTTCCCCCAGCCAAGGAATGCCGCTGTTTTTATATTTTTCGTATGGTTTATATTTTCCCATTATTCCACAATTTCTTTTAACCCGGATTATGCATTAGAAAAATAAAAAACATCCGGTGTTGTATCTATTTTTGAAAATAGTCCATCCATCCACTGTCTCTTTTTGACAGGTAAAGCCAATTTTCAGAACCTTTCATATTGGCCAGTTGTTTTGGCT
>LNBW01000006.1 GCA_001567255.1 Bacteroidetes bacterium OLB9
CTTTGCCATATGTAATAGTGTTGTTGATTATAGGATTTTGTAGCCCAACCCCTGAGAGCCTATTGTAATATGATTTTTCACCATTTAAATCAAAACATATGGAAGGTATTATCGTAACAATTATTTTAGGAGCAATTGCCGGATGGCTGGGTAGCCAGATTTACAAAGGCTCAGGATTAGGGTTGATAGGAAATTTAGTAGTGGGTATCCTTGGTGGATTTGTGGGTTATTGGGGACTTGGAAAGCTTGGAGTAAATCTGGGTGGTGGATACCTCGGATATATTCTGACTGCTGCTATTGGTGCTATTGTACTACTGTTTCTTATTAATCTGGTCACAGGAAAGAAATAAGTATCATTACAATATAGCTACTTAAAGTAGATAAGTTCAATTGCTATCGCTACCTTGTTTTGAATATGAACAATAGCGATAGCAATTTTTTGTATTACATGAATGAAGAAGGAGTGGATTAAGAAGCGGGCCTATCCATGGATGATTTTCTTTTTCATAGCTTCAAATTCTTCATCTGAAAGCAGACCTGCTGATTTCATATCCACCAGTTCTTTCAGTTTGTCCACAGCATTGGAAAAATCAGCATTTCCGCTAGCTTCTTTTTGCTGTTTTCTTAACTCTTCAGCTACTTCCTTACCTTTTTCAAACTTTTCGTTATAATACTTTTTGAGTCTTTCTGTATCAAAATCGAGGAAAGTACCACCAGTTTCGAAGTGTTTTTTAAAGACCTCTCCTAATGCATAAGTGGATGCTCCGGAAAGAACAGCCATGGTTACACCGCCTAGTACAGAGCCAATGCCGGGTATAAATTTAACTGCTCTCGCACCCAGCCTAGCTAGTCCTGAACCGGTCAATGCAGATATAATAGCCTTGCCTTCTGTTTGCTTGAAATCGATACCATACAACTTACATAGCTGGCGAATCATATCCAGTTGTATAGCGCCTACAGCAAATAAATCTGCAATGGGTACCGGTATAAAGCCCGCACCCATAGACCAGATCATATGGTTTTTTATAATGGATTGGGCATCATCATTTCTGTTACTTTTTTCGTACTCTGACATAACTTGTGTTGTTATTTATTTTTACACTTAAAACGCTAGATAAGCGGTTTTAAGTTTCTGATACTTATTCATTTTCGATGAATTGTCTCTTTTTTTTGATAAACAAACCTTGTAAGTCAACTAAAATACTCATCACTTGGATTAGATAAAATATCATTAAATATTTTTAGATTTGCAATTTGATTTTCCGAATGTTATGAAAATTAAATTTTTTTTATTTTTCCTATTAGGTTTTGCTTGTGAATTTATCTTAGCACAGGACGTACCACGTGTTGCTGCTGATTGTAAAGTAATTAGACAGGAAATTATTAATGGTAAGAAGGAAGTAGAATTACAATCGTTACCATTTTTTACCTTTACACAACCGGCACATAAAACCTATTTCAGAGAAAAGGACTTGATGGAGACCGATGCTACTCTGATCAAATCAGGGAAAGATTATTTTTTAAAAATGGACATACGGATGTTATCCAAAGATGCTGCTAAAAATTATGGTTTTATCTCTAAAGGGTCGCCATTGCGCATCAATTATATTTCTGGCAAGACAATCGTATTACAGGCTGAAAATGAAGCTAACGTGGCCATTGAGAATTATACAGGCCATGCTTTGTATTCAGTAAGGTATAAAATTCCTTCTGATGAATTAAGGACGATGAGAAGAATCCCTTTGAATACTGTAGGAATTATGTGGTCATCGGGGTTTGAGTTATATAATATTTATAATGTAGATGTTTTAATTCAACTGTTTGATTGCATCAAGCAGACAAATAATTAAGAAAAAATAATGCTGGGATTAAAGTTAGCAACAGACCCTTTTTGGGTGAATATAGCAGAAAAGACTATTGACGAAATACTTATTGATCATGCCTATTGTGAACAAAAAGCTGCAACCACTTGTATATCACTGATCGTAAAGCATCCTGATAGATCCGAACTCGTTGAAGAACTTACTCCCATTGTAGCTGAAGAATGGGGACATTTTCGTAAAGTGCTCAAAGAACTAAAAGCGCGCGGTTTTGCCTTTGGGCCCAACAGATCAGATGATTATGTGACACAACTTATGAAGTTCCAGCGGCAAGGTGGCAATGAAGCGGACAGACTGATGGATAGATTGTTGATTTCAGCAATGATTGAAGCTAGAAGTTGTGAGCGGTTTAGGCTTTTATCACTACATATCAATGATGAGAGTCTCAGGCCTTTTTATCATGATTTTATGGTGAGTGAGGCAGGACATTACAGAACTTTTATTGACCTGGCCAAACTATATGCACCAGAGGAGAAAGTCAAAGCCAGGTGGCAGGAAATGCTAGAATTTGAAGCTGGTATTATGAAAAATCGTGCGCTTAGAGGTGACAGAATGCATTAAGTTGTAATCTGTAGTGTTTTATTAAAAAAGAGGTGTTGTATGGATTTTATATATTTCTTACTCGAATTACTGACCAATACTAAGGACGTTTTGCTGGAATTATTTCAGACCTATGGCACCCTTATTTATGGTATTTTATTTTTGATTATTTTTGTGGAGACAGGGCTGGTTTTGATGCCATTTTTGCCGGGTGACTCACTCTTGTTTACTGCCGGTCTGATGTGTTCTCTGGATTCAGGCCTTAGTATTTATGTCTTAATTCCTTTGCTTATTGTGGCGGCCGTCCTAGGAGATAATATCAATTACGCAGTAGGGAGATTTGCCAGCGATCGTATGCTTGCAGTCCGGGTTAAAGGCAAGCAGGTAGTGAAACAAGAGTGGATGGATCAGGTTCATAATTATTTTGAAAAATATGGAACTAAAACCATCATCATAGCACGATTTATGCCCATCGTGCGAACCATCACACCCTTTGTCTCAGGTGTGGGCAAAATGAATTATAAGATATTTCTCCCTTATGATATTCTGGGTGGAGTTTTATGGGTAGTTTCAATCACATTAGCAGGTTATTTTCTGGGCAGATTGCCTTTTGTAGAGGATAATCTCGAGAAGATTATTTTAGGTATTGTACTGGTTTCTGTCTCACCAATGATCATTAAGGCTATTCAAATAAAATTTAAGAAGTAAATATGCTTTAATAGATGTTTGAAGCCAATCAGAGGGTTTTATATCCTGCCTATAAGTGATTTTCAGGGTATTATCCCATAAAATTTAGCTTTATACTAGTAGAAAACCCTTAGTAAAGTTTTGGAAAAATTTTGCAAACTTTGCGTTTTGATTAATCTTTTGTTAAAAGAGCAAAACTAATAGATCAATTACTTCAATTATTGAGTTTTTTCTCTTAAGCAGTATTAGTTAACTTGAAGCAAGAACCGGTAGAAACCCATGATGCAAACCGCAGAGCGCGGATTATGACCTGGATCAAAAGAGTGCTGGGGGGATTTTTTATTTTTCTGGTTTTGTTGATTGTTTTCCTCCAGTTTTCGTTTGTGCAGACCTATCTTTCTACTAAAATAACGGATTACATCTCAGCAAAAACAGATACTGAGATCTATGCCAAAAAATTAAAAATCAATCCTTTTAAAGGCATCATACTTGAGGATTTTAGTATTCTTGACAATAGGAAAGACACCATAGCCAAAATAGGTGCGCTCCATTTATCTCTTTACAAGAACCTTTTCTATTTGTTATCTAATAGATTAGATTTAAGCTATTTAGGTGTCAAGGATTTCAGACTCAATATTGAAATTAAAGAAGGAAGATTGGATTCTAACTTACAGGACTTTATCAATAAGTTGGTCGGAACAAATGATAAGGCAAAGGACGGATCTTCTTTGTTATTGAATGTTAAAAAAGTAGAGCTCTCTGATATCTTTATCCGCATCAGAGATGAGAATGGTGGAGTAGAGAAAGTAATGAGCCTGGCTTCCGGCATTTTTAAGGTAGATTACATGGACTTGGATTGTATGGATTTTGATCTCCAAGAGGTTGTTTTAGATCGCCCGGTTTATACTACGACTATATTTAATTATGAATGCAAGATCAGTGATGAGATTAAAGAATGGCAGTCCGATCTACCTAAACAAGAGGGATTACCGCACTTATCAGTTTTACTGAAAGAGCTGGTGTTGAGAAACGGATATTTTGGAAGGAAAAACATGCTTTTGCCACTGGCTTCAGACCAGTCTTATCTTGATTATGACAATTTTCACATTGAAGATATTAATCTATTACTGACTGATCTCAGGATGCTTAATTTGGAAGATATAACTGCTCGACTTGATGGATTAAGTGCGCGAGACAATACCGGTTTTACAGTGCACAACATCATGTCCGATTCTATTATCATACAGCCAGGCAGCATACAGTTTAAGGACTTTGAAGTGGACCTGGGTAATACCATCGTTAAAAATCAGTTTGCACTTAGGTTTAGAGATTTTGAGAGCTTTAAAAATTTTGGTGAAGAAGTTGTTCTAAACGCAGAACTCAAAGAGTCTAAAGTGCGGCTGGGTGATCTCGCACATTTTGTAAAGAACCTTGGCCATTCATCATTTTTTGTCAATAACGAAGATGAGATGATGCATATTTCTGGCATCTACTCTGGTCGGATCAATAGCCTCAGGGGCAATGATGTAGAAATAAATATAGGTGATAAACTATATCTAGAAGGTTCGTTTAGCACAAGAGATCTATTAGATGCAAACAATACGTTGTTGAATATTAAGTTAGACAGATTCGCTACGAGCATGCGTAAGATAAAGATGCTCATACCTCATTTTAATCCACCTGATAATTTTTATAAACTAGGTAACATTTTGTTTAAAGGAAGATTTGATGGCTTCTTAGAGGATTTTGTTGCTTTTGGAAGTTTGACTTCAGACGTCGGCACTGCAAATCTGGACATGAAATTAGATATATCTCAAGGTACCCGAAATGCAAAATATCGTGGCATGCTGGCGCTGAAACAATTTGATCTCGGCAGATGGAGTGGCAATCCAGATTTTGGACTGGTTAACTTTAACTCACGAGTGGAAGAAGGTATTGGACTCACGCTTAATACGGTGAAAGCTAATTTAACAGCATCAATACAGTCGCTTTTGTTTAAAAACTATCATTATAAAAACATTGAACTGGATGGCAAAATTGACAAAAACACGTTTAATGGAACGCTAAAATCTGATGATGAGAACTTTGATTTTGTATTTGATGGGACGCTGGAATATCTCAACAAGAAGGCGTTCTTTAACTTTAAGTCTAAAATTAATAACATTGATCTTCATGCGTTGCATCTAGTCGATCACCCATTAAAAGTACAGGCCGATATGGATATTGACCTTTCAGGTAGCAATATCAATAATTTCATAGGTGATTTGCAGTTAAAAGGACTACATGTCAATTTTAAAGATTCTATTTATAGACTCAATGAATTAGCCATAAGTTCTAAGGATTTAGTAACAGGAGGAAGAGAACTTTATGTTGAATCAGAATTAGGCACACTCATGGTCAATGGCCAATATGATTTGCCAAATATAATTCCATCTCTTAAGCAATTAATATTTAGCAATTATAGCCAATTTACGAAATTGTGGAAAGTTGACGTCGCAAAAATAGCAGGCGACCAACGGTTTGATTTTAATATAAATTTGCGACACAGCAGGAATTTTTTTAGAATTAGCAAATCTTAATAATACTTATTTTAACCAGTTGAGCCTCAAGGGCAGACTTGATACTTATAAAAAAGAATTGTCAGTTGCTTCCGAGATTCCATTTCTAAAATTCCAAAATCAGCAGTTTGAAAAGATTCAATTATATGTCAATTCTGATATAAAGACTGGTAGTGTAATTTTACATATTGATACAACTTATGCACTTAATCGAAAGTTCAATCCTATAGATTTTGTATCAAATATCAAGAATGATACTTTAAGGTTTGAGGTTTCTTCTGAAAAGATTATTGATTCACTTGAAAACTTAGATGTAAAGGGTGCTTTCGTTCCGGATCCTCGTGGCTACAAACTCAAACTTGCTGAGAATGAGATTGTATTTTTAGGCACAGAATGGTCGTTAAATAAGGATAATGATGTTGTTTTCGGCGAAAAATACTTGAATATTGAAAATCTAACTATAACAGATGGTGTGAGAACTATTGAACTCAATGATATTAATGATCATCAAGGAATAAGTCTAGATTTGGAAAATTTTGATGTCAACTTGCTTAATGCTTTTTCAAAGTATGAAAAACTCATACTTAAAGGCCAAACTAGGATCTCGGCTAGAGTATTTAATGTTTTTGAAAAAGACAAAGAATTGTCGGCCTATATTAGTATTCCGGAATTTACTATCAATAATGACCATTACGGATCCATTTTTATTGATGTCACTAAACAAAAATCTCAACCACTGCGGACAAATATCAATATTGGAGATTTTATAGCTGTTATTGGTACTTATAGCATGGATGATAAAATGCTCGACCTTAGAGCTAAGCTTCGTCATGCCCCTATGAAGATCATTGGATATCTTTTGAAAGATGGTATTCGAAACACACACGGCAATATTGATGCGGACATCACCTTAAGTGGTCCTTTATCTACATTGAAGTTAGATGGCAGTGGAGTAGTGAAGGAAGGTCAAACAACAATAATTTATACAGGAGTAACCTACTTTTTTGACAACCAGTCTATTAAGATTTCCAATAATGAGATCAATCTTGATGGCGTAATCATTACTGACGCTAATGGTAGCAAAGGCACAGTACGTGGAGCACTGACCCATAATTTGTTTAGAGATTTTGGTGTCAATGCGACGATTTCAGGTACCAATGTGATCGGAATCAATACCACCCGTGCAGACAATCCGGATTATTATGGATTTGGGATTGGTGATATTACAGCAGAGTTTAAAGGACATTTCGATAATGTGGATATGCGGATAAGTGCTGTGACTGGCCCTGGTACGAAGCTATTTATTCCCATTTCAAATGCCCAGTCTAGTGTAGATAAGAGTTTTATAAAATTTGTAAAAAGAGATTCTACATCTCAATCTGTCATCCAACAAGAAAAAGCGATAAGCGGCATTGATATTGAAATTTCAATGGTGATGACACCTGATGCAGAGATGAGCCTAATATTTGACGAGGTCAAAGGAGATATTATTAAAGGTCGAGGCAGAGGTAATCTTAAGATGGACATTAAGCGTGGAGGTGATTTTGAAATATTTGGTGATTATGAGATTGAGTCAGGTCAATATTTGTTTACAGCACCATTAATACCTGTTGCAAAACCATTTATTGTGGAGCGTGGAAGTCGAATTTTTTGGACAGGAGACCCTATCAATGCAACGCTTGATATCACAGCTAAATATAGGACACGTACAGCAGTCGAACCCTTCATTTCGGAATACTTGACCGGTATAGACAATGAGCAACTGACGTTAGCACGGCAAAATACAGAGGTAGATGTAGAATTGTATTTGGGAGGAAGCCTTTACCGTCCTGAAATCAAATTTGGCCTGGAGTTTCCTAATCTTACAGGAGATATTGCCAATCTGACAGACAGTAAACTTAGGGTATTGCAGGGTAATGATCAAGAACTGAATGGACAAGTCCTTGGACTCATTGTGTTCAATTCATTTATACAGTCCAATCGGGTTTCGGATGTTTTTGGAGCTTCCGGATTTCAGTCTGCAAGCATCAGTACACTGAGTGAATTTTTGTCCAGTCAGCTCTCGATGTACATAACCAGTATCATCAATTCTGTAGTAGGTGAGGGCAGCATTATTTCAGGTGTGGATTTTGATGTCAATGTACGCAATAATACCTTTGGATTAAATAACAATGGTTTTGTTCCAGATGAAATTGCTGTTAAGAATACATTTGTTTTTAAAAACGATCGTTTGTCACTGGATATTGGCGGCAATTATGTATTTCAGTTTCAAGGCATTCCTGTCAATCAAGTTTTGCCTGACTTTGCTTTAGAATTTCGACTTACTGAAGACAGAAAACTCAAGATTCGAATGTATGGAAAATACGACATTGATGTTTCTACTGTAGGCCTTCGCGAAAAATACGGTCTCGGAGTGGCTTATAGAACTGAATTTGGCTCGATGACTGAATTTGAAGATTTGTTGATTAAAGCTGTAAATACTACAATCAAATAACACATTTCAAGCGCTTATACTGCCTATTGACCATATTAACAAATCATTGTGAATGAAAATGTTCCTGGTCAATCAAAATCTATGTGACTTTCTCAGATTTTTTTGTCGTAATAAGTGGATTTACATGAAAATGTATTCATTTTATTTCACTTCTAAACAATAAAAAAATGGCAATTAACTTATTAGATTTGGTAAAAGATCAGGTAACTGGTCAATTAGCTAAACAAGCTAGTTCTTTTCTTGGAGAATCAGAATCATCTGTAACATCAGCTTTAGGTGGTATTTTCCCAACCCTGCTTGGGTCTGTTATTGATAAATCATCTAGTGCCTCAGGAGCAAAAGGTTTGATGGATATGATCGGTACATTAGATCTGGATAGCCTTGGAGATATCGCAGGATTATTTGGTGGTGGTTCCAGTGCTGTTAACAGCCTCCTAGGATCAGGTGGTGGCATTATAGATGCTTTACTTGGAAATAAGACCAATGGAGTCATTGATTTAATTTCTAGTTTGGCAGGTCTTAAGAAAGATTCTTCTTCTTCATTGCTAAAGATGGCAGCACCGTTTTTAATCGGTCTCATCGGTAAGCAAATCAAAGGTAAAGGCGTATCAGGTTTGACAGATTTGTTGTTAGGTCAGAAATCTAGCGTTGCTTCAGCACTACCTGCGGGTATGGGCTCATTACTTGGATTAGCTGACTTTGGGGGCATCGCTCCAAAAGTAGAAAAAGTAGCTGCTGGAGGCAATTCATGGTTAAAGTGGTTGCTCCCATTATTGTTGGCTGTTGCACTCATTTATTTCTGGGGCAAGGGTTGTGCAAATAGTGCAACAGATGCTGCAAATGATGCGATGACAAAAGTAGAAGATGTTGCGACTGATGCTGCAAATGCAGCAACGGATGCGGCTGCAAATGCCGCACAAAGCGTAAAGGATTTCTTCACATTCAAGCTACCTTCAGGTTTCGAATTGGTAGGTGCTAATAAAGGAGGTATTGAAGATCAATTGGTTACTTTTATTCAGGACAGTTCTAAACCGGTAGATAAGGATACATGGTTTAATTTTGACAGACTGCTGTTTGAAACAGGATCTGCTAATTTGCTACCTGAAAGTAAAGAGCAGTTGACAAATATTGCTGAAATTCTCAAAGCTTTTCCTCAAGTTACTTTGAAAATCGGAGGTTATACTGATAATACAGGAGATCCAACAGCTAATCAAAGATTGAGTACAGACAGAGCATTTAATGTAATGAATGACTTAGTAGCTATGGGTGTTGCTAAGGAAAGACTTACTGCTGAAGGCTATGGTGACAAGCATCCGGTAGCTGACAACTCAACAGAAGAAGGTAGAGCTATGAATAGGAGAATCGCTGTACGAGTAACAAACAAATAATTAAAACTATCAGACCTATTGTGTAGGCTGATAAGTTAGTATGTGTATAGTTTTCAGAGTTACAGCTCCTTGAAAAGCCCGTATTACACATTTGATTTTGAAATACATTTTCAAATGGGTAATATTTGCTAAGGAGATTTTGCATCGGACTTTGGAAACTATACACATTTTTTTATTTGGTTTTAACAACAACCTGACCTCCATAACTAACGGATAGAGAGAAATTTGTCACTTTCCGATTCTTTGTTGAGTATATTGAAGAACGACTTTAGTTTCTTTTGAAACGACTTATGATAGATGCTATAAAATGAACGATTAGGTACAAGACCAAGCCTATAACAAAGCTGATCAGCATGCCTTTTAGAGTACTATTGAGTTCGGGCAATAAATTGTGGAAGTAGGAAATGTGATGTTCGAAAATACCTCCTGATACCATCAGCAAGGCAATGGTACCAATTACAGCTAATGATTTAATAATCCAAGGTAGTATATTTATCAAAAAAGTGCCTATCTTGGCTAGGTAACTACCTTTGAGGGATTTACGTATCAGCATTAATCCTACGTCGTCCAATCTTACTATTAACGCCACTATACCATAAACACCCACAGTAGCAATTAATGCTACCACAGACACGGTTAAAATTTGAGTTAATAATGGATGATTGGTCACCGTACTGTAGGCTATAATCACGATCTCTATGGAAAGTATAAAATCTGTTATAATAGCATCTTTTATTTTTTTTGCTTCTTCGTCTTGATCATCGGTTTTGATAGAAGTATATAAAGCCTTGTCCACTTCGGTATCTTTATTTTTGGATTTAAAATAATCAAGGATTTTATGCACTGCTTCATAAGAAAGATAAAATCCACCAATGACAAGCAAATATATAAGTGCTTGAGACCAGTAATAGCTCAATATAAAAGTGATAGGTAAAATTATGGCTTTATTCATCAAAGAACCCTTTGTGATGGCCCATAATACCGGTATTTCTCTGGAAGATCCAAATCCTGTTGCGTTTTCGGCATTAACAGCTAGATCATCTCCAAGTATGCTTGCAGTATTTTTTGTAGCAACTTTGCTCATCGTAGCCACATCATCCATCAATGCCGAAATATCATCTAGTATCGCAAAAAATCCTGATGCCATGTGTAAAAAAATTTAACTGCCGCAAATTTATAATTAAATCGCCTTTGACTATCTTTTTTTTTTGATATTCTCACGATTCCAATCGATTAACATAGCTATTTATCTCACTGAAAATAATATCTATTAATGTCTGATATTAAACAAATATCAGAGAAACGCTATAAAATGCTTTTTATTTATGAAGTGCCATATTCTGCCACAAAATAATTGAAACTAATATGCAAGTTCTCATCTGAAATTTGATGATTTTAATCACCTTTTCATTTTCATTAATCTTATAAGAGATAATTATACCACTTATATTTAAACTATAAATTTAAGATAATCTTAACATAATATTAAGATTAACAGAGTGTTATGGAAAAACATGAATTGCTGATAATAATTTGTATGCATAAATTCATAATTTGTGTCATAAAAATAATTGATAAAGGCTGTATTGTTTTTAATTTAGATTATTTCTAAATAAAATTAAAAACAATTTTTTAATTGGGATTCAAATTTCTGTGCTTTACATTTGTGGATAAATTTAATTTTACATTTTTATTACAATTGCTCTTTTTTGAGTTCAAATTAATAAATATATGCCAATGATGATTTACAAGCATCTAAGAATCAATTTGATAGGATTTCTGGTAGTATTATTTACTGCTTTTTCGGCAAGTGCCCAGGTTTCTGCAGATGCAGGGAAGACTTTGTTCAAAAATTATTGTGCGTCGTGTCACAATAAAGATATGAGAAGTGCGGCTACTGGTCCTGCCTTGGGGGGCGTTCAAGCGTTTTGGGGTGATGATGTTGCACTTTATTCATGGATTCGCAATTCTCAGGAATTGATTAAAAAAGGACATCCTAAAGCTGTTGAAATATGGAATCAGTACAAACCGACCATTATGACAGCCTTTCCTGATTTGACTGATGATGAGATTGGGAGTTTGCTGGCATATATTAATGGAGTGTATGATGGAACATACGGAGCTAAACCGGTAGCTGCCGGTACGGCTGCAACGGATGAAGCTCCTAAAGAAAAAAGCAGTTTTCCTATTTATGTAGCTATCGCCGTAGTTTTGGCTATTCTTGCCTTGCTGCTTGCTAAGATTATTTCAAATTTAAATGTTCTGGCAGAAGCTAAAGAGGGAAAAGATGCTAAAGCTAAGACATTATCACAAATCCTCACTTCTAAGTCTGTAATATCCTTTTTGATTTTTGCAGGTATTATTTTAGGCGCTTATACCACAGTACATAAGTCAGTTGAATTAGGCCGTCAAGAAGGATACGCACCTGAGCAGCCTATTAAATTTTCTCATGCCACTCACGCTGGGGTAAACAAAATTGATTGTCAGTATTGTCATGATTCTGCCCGTAGGTCTAAGCATTCATCTATTCCTAGTACTAACACTTGTATGAATTGCCATGCTGCTATTAAGAATGGTAGTAAATATGGAACTGCTGAAATTACCAAAATTTATGCTTCTATTGGTTATGATCCAATTAATAATAAGTATATAGAAAATTATGATGAAATGTCTGAAGACGACATTCGTGCATTATATACTAAATGGATTGGTGATGAGTATAAGAGAGAGAAAGAACTTGCTGACCTGGACGAAGAAGGCGATAAGCAGGTAGCAGTGCAGTGGGCTAACATCAAGAAGTCTCTGACCAATCCAAATAAGAGTAAGATTCAGGGACCTATCGAATGGATTAGAATTCATTCATTACCTGATCATGTATATTTTAATCATTCTCAACACGTTACAGTCGGAAAACTTGAATGTCAGACATGTCACGGTCCCGTAGAGAAAATGGAAGTATTGACTCAGATGTCTCCGCTATCTATGGGATGGTGTGTCAACTGCCATCGACAAACAGAAGTGAAATTTAATGATAACGATTATTATAAATCTTATAAGCGATTTCATGAGGAGTTGGCATCTGGCAAGAGAGATAAAGTTACTGTAGAGGATATTGGTGGTATTGAGTGTCAGAAATGTCACTATTAATTATAAGGCAAAAGATTCTAATAAAAGTATTAATTTTAATATATATAAATGAAAAAGCAAATAGATAATATTTGGATTGGTCAGCAAGATTTGACTAATGATGAAGAATTTATCAATTCAGCAGGCAAGGAATTTGCACAAGATCAGGTTGAGTATTATGATATGCCAGCACACCTTTCTGGAAACAGAAGAGATTTTCTTAAATTTTTAGGTTTTGGACTTGGAGCGGCTACTATTGCTGCAGGATGTGATATCCCTGTCAAAAGAGCGATCCCTTACGTAGTCAAGCCTGAAGAAATTGTACCAGGTGTGGCTAATTACTATGCTTCTGTTTATGTAAATGGTGGCGATTATTGTCCGGTTCTGGTAAAGACTCGTGAAGGAAGGCCTATTAAAATTGAAGGCAATGACATGTCTTCTATCACAAATGGAGGTACTTCAGCCAGAGCTCAAGCCTCTGTATTAAGCCTATATGATACCAATAGATTCACTGGGCCTAAGGAAAAAGATGGTGCAAGTTGGGTGGAGTCCACTTGGGAGAAGCTAGATGGTCTCATCAGAGCAAAACTCAATGGAGCTAAGGCCATTAGAGTAGTAACTAATACTATTATGAGCCCAACAGCTAAAAAAGCACTGGAAGAGTTCACTACCAAATATACCAATGCTAAGGTTGTAACCTATGACCCGGTTTCATCTTCTGCATTACTTGATGCTAATCAGAAAAACTTCGGAATCAGGGCTATTCCTTCCTATAAATTTGATATGGCTGAGGTTATTGTCAGTTTTGATGCAGATTTTCTTGGTACATGGATTTCTCCAGTAGAATATGCTGCCGCTTATGCTAAAGGGCGTAAAATTACAAATGCTGAACAACCTAAGATGTCTCGTCATATCCAGGTGGAAAACCATATGTCGCTGACTGGATCAAATGCTGATAACAGAATTCTAGTCAAACCATCTGAACAGGGAGTAGCAATCGCTCATTTATATAATGAAATTGCAGGAGGAGGAATGTCCACCTCTGGTTTAAATGACAGAGCTAAACAAAATCTGTCAAAAGTCGCTAAAGAGTTAAAAGCAGCTGCAGGTAAGTCAATTGTAGTCAGTGCTTCAAATAATGTCAATGAACAACTGATGATTAATGCCATCAATAATGCACTTGGGAACTTTGGAACTACAATAGACTGGTCAAAGCCATCCTATCAGAGACAAGGCAATGATGCAGATTTGAAAACCTTTGCAACCGATCTGAAAGCAGGAAATGTGGATTTTGTCATTTTCTGGGGTGCTAACCCTGTTTATGATTCAGCTTATGGTACGGATATAGCTGCATCACTTTCAAAGGCAAAGACAAGTATTTCAATGGCTCTGACAAATGATGATACAACAGATCTTTGTACAATTGTCACTCCAACAACCCACTACCTTGAGTCATGGGGTGATGTGGAAGCAAAAAAAGGAAGTTTCAATATTATCCAACCAACCATATCTCCATTGTTTGATGTGAGAGAAGCCGAACTTTCCTTCTTAATTTGGGCAAATAGTGAAGGCATTGATAAGACCAAAGACCAGCCTTATTATGAATACTTAAAGGAAAACTGGAAAAATACTGTATTTAAATCTCAAAGTGAGTTCGGCTCATTCCAAGGTTTCTGGGACAGCACGGTTCATGATGGCGTTTTTGAAGCCAGTGTTTCTTCAGGACCAGCGTATAGTTCTGCTGAAATAGGCAGTAATATTACAAAGCCTGCAACTTCTGAACTTGAAATTTCATTTTTTGAAACGGTTCATATGGGTAATGGCCAGTTTGCCGGAAATCCATGGCTGATGGAAATGGCAGATCCGGTGGCCAGGACAGTTTGGGGCAACTATCTAGCTGTTCCTGTCAATTTTGATGGAGTAAGAACAATGGTAGGATTGAATGACCTCAAAGATGGTGACCTCGTAGAGTTGACCATTGGTGATATGAAAGTTGTACTTCCTGTGATTCAGCAGTTTGGCCAGATGCCTGGTACTGTTGCACTGGCTTTAGGTTATGGTCGTAAAATGGCTGGTAATACAGGTTCAAATGTAGGTGTCAACGTTAATGGCAGTCTGACAATGGGTGCTGACGGTCCTCAGTATTTCAATACAAATGTGAGTGTATCCGGCAAGGTTGGTAAAGAGAAAGACTTTTCTTGTGTTCAGTACCATCACACTATTGGAGTTAGAGGTATTGATGCCGAAACGAATAAGGAGATCAATGTAGATGAATCTGCATTGGTATTTTTCGATTATTTTACCGGTGTGAAAGGCTTCCAGGGCGCTCTTACAGACAGATCAGTTATTTATACGTCTAATGTCAAAGATCTGAAAAACAGTATTGAGCACCTCCATGAGAAAAGAAAGGAAGCGCAACATTTGAATGAGCAGCAAATATATAGAGGTTATGATCATCTCTATACCCTGGGTCATCACTGGGGTATGCATGTGGATCTCAATGCATGTATAGGATGTGGAGCATGTACGGTAGCTTGTATGTCTGAAAACAACGTTCCTGTTGTCGGTAAGCACGAAGTTTCAATTCATCACGAAATGACCTGGCTAAGAATAGACAGATATTATTATGGTGATGTTGAAAATCCAAATACAGTTTATCAACCGATGATGTGTCAGCATTGTGATAATGCTCCATGTGAAAACGTCTGTCCGGTCAATGCTACGAACCACTCTTCTGAAGGTTTGAACCAGATGGCATATAATAGATGTATAGGTACCAGATATTGTGCTAACAACTGTCCATACAAAGTAAGAAGATTTAATTGGCTAGATTATACTAAAGCAGACCTTTGGCCGATCAACCAACCTAGACTTCAAGAAGAATCGATTCCTTTTGGAGCTGATAACTTGACCAGAATGGTGTTGAATCCAGACGTTACTGTGAGATCAAGAGGTGTAATCGAGAAGTGTAGTTTCTGTGTTCAGCGAATTCAGGAAGGTAAACTGACAGCTAAGATAGAAGGAAGACCATTGATTGATCGTGATGTTCGTACAGCATGTCAGACTGCCTGTCCTACAGGTGCCATCACATTTGGAGACTTAAATAATAAAGAAGGTGATTTGAACGCCAGAATGGAGTCACCACTTAACTATATTGTGCTTGAAGAAACAAACGTAAGGTCAACTGTTACCTACACCATGAAGGTGAATAACAGAGATCAGTCATTTGATGCATAAATTTTAATTCATAAATTAAACAAAACATTCAAAATATAGACAATGAGTGCTGTTGTAAGTCGAATTAGAGAGCCCCTCATAACGGGAAATAAAACTTATCACCAGATAACAGAAGACCTGGTATCACCTACTGAAAAGACACCCACAAAAGAGTGGGTCATAGGTTTTATCATTGCGGTATCCGTTTTAACTTTCGGTGTATTCTGTATTATCTGGACCATCTGGGTAGGAATCGGGGCTTGGCACCTGAACAGAACTATCAACTGGGGATGGGATATTACTAACTTTGTTTGGTGGATCGGTATAGGCCACGCAGGAACATTGATATCTGCTATCTTATTATTGTTCAGACAAAAATGGCGTACAGGTGTAAACCGTGCAGCTGAGGCGATGACCATTTTTGCGGTATTATGTGCCTTTTTATTCCCAATTATCCACATGGGTAGAGTTTGGCTGGCCTTTTTTATCATGCCATACCCAAATACACGTGGTCCATTATGGCCTAACTTTAACTCTCCATTGCTTTGGGACGTTTTTGCAATATCTACATACTTTACTGTTTCTGTGTTGTTCTGGTACACAGGACTTGTACCTGACTTTGCTACTGTGAGAGATAGAGCTAAAGGATTAAGGCGTAAAATTTACAACGTACTTTCATTTGGATGGACTGGATCTGCAAAACACTGGCAAAGATGGGAATCGCTCTCATTAGTGCTTGCAGGTATTGCGACGCCACTTGTTCTATCAGTACATACCATCGTAAGTTTTGACTTTGCGACTTCTGTGATTCCAGGATGGCATACGACCATTTTCCCTCCTTACTTCGTTGCGGGAGCGATATTCTCGGGTTTTGCTATGGTATTGACTTTGATGATTATCACAAGAAAGCTATTACACCTTGAAGACTATATCACCATTGAACATATAGAATCCATGAATAAGGTGATTTTGTTGACAGGTACCATGGTAGGTATTGCTTACCTGACAGAGTTGTTTATTGCTTGGTACTCTGGATACGTTTATGAGCAATTTGCCTTTTTCAATAGAGCACTTGGGCCTTACTGGTGGTCTTATTTTGGTATGATGTTTTGTAATGTAGTGTCTCCACAGTTTTTCTGGAAAAAATCATGGAGGCGAAATATTACGCTTACCTTCTTCTTGTCCATTGTAGTTAACATCGGTATGTGGTTTGAACGCTTTGTAATCATTGCTACTTCACTAGCTCGGGATTATCTTCCTTCAAGCTGGAGTCTTTATTCTCCTAGCTGGGTAGAAATAGGAATTTATGTTGGTACATTTGGATTGTTCTTTACCTTGTATTTGATTTTCGTAAGAGTGGCGCCAGTAATTGCAATAGCAGAGATCAAGCACATTTTGAAAACAGGTGGAGACCAGTATGTGGGTGAAAATGCACCACATCATCATCATCATAGTGAATCACATTCTTAAAATTTTAAAAATTTAAACCATTAGACAATGGCGAATATTAAAGAAAGAGAAGTAATTTACGGCTTGTACAATGACGAAGAGGATTTACTTCGTGCAGTAAAAAGTGCAAGACAAGATCATATGGAAATTTATGATGTTTTTACACCATTTCCTGTTCATGGGCTTGATCCGGCAATGGGGCTTGAAGAGTCACGATTACACATAGCGGGCTTTATTTTTGGTACGATAGGGGCATTAACCGCTTTTCTTGGGATGACTTGGGTTTTTGTAAAAGATTGGCCAAATATATTTGGAGGTAAGCCTTACTGGTCAGTACCTGCATTCATACCTATTACATTTGAAATGACTGTGTTATTTGCAGCTGTGGGTATGACGGTGTCCTTTTATATCATTAATGGACAAGGGCCGGGTGTTGTAAATAAAACTCTGGATGACCGAATTACAGACGATAAGTTTTGTATAGCATTCGATAAAGCAGATGTGGATGCAGATAGAGCAGAAGCATTTTTCAAGAATACTGGTGCAGTAGAAATTAATTCTAAAACTATTTAAGTCAAGTTATAATGAAGATTGATTTGAAATTAAGTGGAATATTAATGGTATTTGGAGCCATAATAATGACTTCGTGCCAGTCGGCGTCTGGTAACAAAACCGGAAGCGAGTATATGCCTGATATGGCACATTCTGTGGCATATGAGGCAAATTTATTTACTTATTATAAATATAACAGATGGGGGACAGCTGATGAGTTACACGCAATGTCTCAACCTAGGCTACCGGTAGAGGGCACTATTCCTAGAGGTTATGCTGGACACATTGATAATGGCAGAGGAGTATCCTATAGAATGAATGGTTTTGTACCCTATTATTATGGAGATACAGAAGAAGAAAGAGAGCGTGCAATCAGAGAGATCGTTAATAATCCGTTTCCTATTACAAAAAAAGGACTGGAGAGAGGCAAAAAGCTATATGATATCCAGTGTGGAATATGTCACGGAGAGAAAGGGGATGGTAGTGGATATTTAGTGAGAGATGATGGAGGTAAGTATCCTGTTCAGCCTGCTAACTTCTTACTGGATGACTTTGTAGCATCTTCTAATGGTAGATATTATCATGCCATCATGCATGGTAAAAACTTGATGGGAAGATATGACGATAAGTTATCTTATGAAGAAAGATGGGAGGTTATTCATTATATACGATCTTTGCAGGCATCAAGTAAAGGTTTAGAGTATAACGAAAATACGAATACTTTCAACACCACGGATACACCTTACAGTGTTTGGGCGGCTAAAAATGTAGAGAAAACAGCAGAGTCGGCTGAATAGTGAACGGAGCTAAGGATTTTATGGTCATTTATTAAAAACGAAAAAGAAATTAAAGAAATATGAACCAATATTCAATGACATCTTCACAGCGCAACTTTTTGTTTGGTGCTATGGGTATCGGAGTTATTTGCATGATCTTAACATGGATGATTGATGATGAATTGCATACTCGATTTTGGTCCAATTTGTTATTAAACTCAACATTTTTCACCCTAATATCAGTAATGGCGTTATTTTTTATGGCAGCTAGTATTACAGCCTATGCAGGGTGGTATGTAACATTTAAAAGAATTATTGAGGCATTTTCACTATTTATGGTTGTCGGCCTTGTATTATTAATTATCATTGGTTTGGGTAATTATTTTCATTGGCATCATTTATATCACTGGACGGATACAGCCGATGTCGCTACAGATCAAGTTTTACTCGGCAAGTCATCATTCTTAAATGCAAATTGGTATATGTTTGGTACGATTATTTTTGGTGGTGCTTGGGCATATCTTGCGTATAAGATACGGGATTTATCTGTATCAGAAGATGATGATGGAGCTGATGTGGATAGGACATTTAAATACCATAATAAGATAAGAGTTTATGCTGCTATCTTACTTCCTCTGATTGGCTTTGCCAGTGCTGCTATGATTTGGCAGTGGATAATGAGTGTCGATGCACATTGGTATAGTACAATGTTTGCATGGTACACCTCAGCCAGTGCTTTTGTTGCTATGCTAGCCTTGGCTATATTGTTAGTCATTTTCCTAAAGAGTAGAGGATACTTTGAACTTGTCAATGAAAACCATATTCATGACTTGGGTAAGTATCTTTTTGCTTTTAGTATTTTTTGGACATATCTTTGGTTTTCGCAGTTTATGCTGATATGGTATGCAAACATCGGTGAAGAAACCATTTACTTTAAAGAGAGATATAATAACTATGCTACATTGTTTTTTGCTAATATAGCTATTAATTTCCTTGTTCCATTTATCATTCTGATGAGAAATGATACAAAAAGAAAGGTTGGGACAATGACATTTGTTGCTATAGTTGTGTTATTAGGACACTGGCTGGATTTTTTCCTAATGATTAAACCTGGAACGCTGATCACTGCTAATCACGCAATGGGCGTAGAGACAGAGGCGGTTCAAGGTTTTGTATCAGGATTTACTGTTCCGAGCCTACTTGATTTGGGTACATTTATAGGATTCCTTGGGTTGTTTGTTTATGTTTCGTTGTGGATAATGTCCAAAGCAGCGCTCACTCCTAAAAACGATCCATATTTGGAGGAGAGCGTTCATCATCATGTAGTTTAATATAAATTTAAAGAATTAATAATAAGGTAAATTTCATACAATGATTTATTTCATCGCATTAGCTATAATTTTCTTACTTGCCGTTATTGTAATACAGATAGGTAAGTTGTCTGATTTAACAGCAAGGATTAAAGGCGAAGAAGAAGCGCAGTATGCCACAAATAGAACACAAGGGACAGCGCTGTTTATCTATATGATTATCTTCTTGATTGCCTGCATCTGGTCAGGGTGGCATTATCGAAACTATATGTTTGGATATGGTCCACTTAAGTCAGCATCGGAGCATGGGTATGATGTGGATTTACTTTTTAATATAACTCTTGTTTTGACAGGAATCATATTTATTATTACTCATGTACTCTTGTTCTGGTATCCTCTTAGATATGGAGGTAGAAAAAATCAGAAAAAAGCATATTTTTTCACAGATAATAGTACTTTAGAGTTTATATGGACAGGAGTTCCAGTTGTAACACTGGTTTATTTAATTATTCACGGTCTTATAATCATGAATAATATGTTTCCTACATTGACAGAAGAGGATAAATATATAGAGATTGAGGCAACAGGATATCAGTTTGCTTGGGATATAAGATATCCAGGTCAAGATGGTAAACTTGGAAATAAAGATTTCCGCTTAATAGATCCTGCATCAAATAGTTTGGGTATAGATTGGCGTGACGAGGCATCGACTGACGATATTGTGCTAGGGGGTACAGATAAAATAATGTTGCCTAAGGATTCTCTTGTCAAGGTGCGCATCACTGCAAAAGATGTATTGCATAGTTTCTTCTTACCACACTTTAGAGTAAAGATGGACGCAGTACCAGGTATGCCTACTTCGTTTATTTTCCGACCGGTCAAGACCTCTAAAGAGTTTAGAGACGAACTGAAGAAATATCCTGAATATCAGGTTCCTGCAGATCCGAAAGAACCTGATGGGCAAAAAAGGTGGGAATCTTTTGAATACGAGCTTGCTTGTGCTGAATTATGTGGCAAAGGACATTATTCAATGAGACGAGTAGTTGAGGTAGTAGAAAGAGAGGAGTTTGATGCATGGCTTAAGGCGCAGAAACCATTTTATGTTGCCAATGTACGTGGGACTGCAAACGATCCATGGGCAGGTAAGAAATTATTCCCCTACGAAATTGCTGCTCGAAGAGAAGAGTTAAAGAAAGAAGTCGATGACTATGTGAGCGATATTACTGGATCAGTTAGCGATATAATTATCCTTAAGAATGTATTTTATGAGACTGGTGCTGCAGAATTGAATAGTAGCCTTTCAAAGTACGAGTTGAACACAGTGGCTGAAATCATGAGACGTTATCCAACGATGAAGATAGAGCTTGCAGGCCATACTGATAATACAGGTGACGCTACTTCTAATCTTGAACTGTCAAAAGCGCGGGCAAATAATGTAAAGGAATATTTGGTTTCAAAAGGAATCGATGCTGCTCGGCTTACTGCTAAGGGTTATGGACAGGATCAACCTATTGAATCGAATGATACTCCGGAGGGTAGAAACAAAAATCGACGTACTGAACTTAGAATTATCTCAAAATAATATTTAAAACAATATAAAATGGCAAATGTAACCACTATTCACGAAGATGATGTGCTTATAAATGAGCATGGTTATAATGATCACTTTCACGACCATCATCATGGAGATAAATATCAGACTAACTTTCTGACACATTATGTATTTTCCATGGATCACAAGATGATCTCAAAGCAGTTCTTGATAACAGGTATGTTTTGGGCTCTTATTGGTGCTGCTTTTTCTGTTATTTTTAGGTTGCAGCTTGGATTTCCTGAACAGAGTTTAGCTTGGATTAAACCGCTTTTAGGGAAATGGATTGTAATAGATCCTACCACAGGTGTCGGCACGCTGATGCCGGAATTTTATTACGCACTTGTTACAATGCATGGTACAGTTATCGTTTTTTTCGTACTTACAGCAGGGCTTTCTGGAACGTTTTCTAATTTATTAATTCCACTCCAAGTTGGAGCAAGAGATATGGCATCACCATTTATGAATATGTTGTCTTATTGGTTCTTTTTTGCAGCCGGCATCGTGATGTTTTACTCTTTATTTGTTAGTACAGGACCTTTTGCAGGTGGATGGACCGCTTATCCACCATTGAGTGCCTTGCCACAAGCTTCATCAGGATCGGGAACAGGTATGTCCTTATGGCTTATAAGCTTGATTTTATTTGTTATTTCTGTAGTTCTAGGTGGTACGAATTACATTACCACAGTCCTTAATCTTAGAACTAAAGGAATGACTATGTGGAGACTTCCACTGACTGTTTGGGCATTTTTTATAACTGCGATTGTAGGTCTGGTTTCTTTCCCTGTTCTTGCATCAGGGTTCTTTATGCTGATAACGGATAGGAGCTTAGGTACAAGCTTTTTCTTAAGTGATATTTTTATTTCTGGTCAAGCATTGGACAGAGTAGGTGGTAGTCCGATTTTGTATCAACATATATTCTGGTTCCTTGGCCACCCTGAAGTATATATCATTATCTTACCTGCCATGGGACTTGTATCGGAAGTGATGTCCGTTCATGCACGAAAACCAATCTTTGGATACAAAGCTATGGTGTATTCACTAGGTACTATTGCATTTCTTTCATGTATTGTATGGGCACACCATATGTTTGCTTCAGGAATCAATCCATTGATTTCTAATTTCTTTATGACCTTTACCATGATTATTGCAGTGCCTTCTTCGGTCAAGGTATTTAACTGGTTAACAACTTTATATAGAGGTAATATTCGGTTGAACGCTCCAATGTTGTTTGCCTTGGGCTTTGTAACTATGTTTATCTCCGGAGGGTTAACAGGTATATTCATGGCAAGTACGCCAATAGATATTCAAATTCATGATACTTATTTTATTATTGCGCACTTTCACCTTGTAATGGGGGTAGCTGCTTTCTTCGGGATGTTTGCTGGTATTTATCACTGGTTTCCTAAAATGTATGGTCGATTCATGAATGAGGCCATGGGCAAGATGCATTTCTGGGGTACTATGATTTGTGCGTATGGTATTTTTTGGCCTATGCATTATCTTGGCATGGCCGGTGTTCCTAGGAGATATTACTCTTTTGATGCTTTTGAGTCATTCAAGCATTTTAGTGAAATGAATAAGTTTATAACTATTTTTGCTATTGCCGCATTTTTCTTCCAGCTATTATTTATCATTAATTTCTTTTATAGTATATGGCATGGAAAGAAAGTAAAATCTAAAAATCCTTGGGGTGCTAATACATTAGAATGGACTACTCCGATTCATGCAGGTCATGGTAACTGGCCTGGCAATCTACCTATTGTCCACAGATGGCCTTATGATTACAATAAGGACGAAAGAGAATTTGTTCCGCAGCATATCCCACTTCAACCGGGAGAGCGAAGTGATGGAGAGCATTAATTTTTAAAGTCTTAAGATAAAGTTGAATTGAAAGAAGGTAAAGTCCATACGGGTGTTCTATCAGTCAATGAGGTGGCTGCAAAGATTCAGGATTACTTATTGTTGATTAAAGTGAGACTGAGCAGTGTTGTGGTGATTTCTTCATTGCTGGGTTATATTATTGTGAGTGGTGGTACAGGACACTGGCTAGATGTATGGAAATTGTTTTTTGGTGGATTTTTAGTCACGGGAGCAGCGAATGCACTTAATCAGGTTTTTGAAAAGGATTATGATATTTTAATGACGCGAACAGCCAATAGACCGGTCGCTGCAGGAAGAATGAAGCCTACTGAAGGTATTATCTTTGCTGGATTATCATGCCTTGTGGGTATTCTTATCCTAGCTTCATTTAACCCTATTACTGGTTTGCTAGGTATGCTGTCATTAATATTATATTCATTTGTTTATACACCAATGAAGCGCATTAGTACTGTAGCAGTGCCTATAGGAGCAATTCCGGGTGCGCTTCCGGTGATGATTGGTGTGACTGCGTATGAGGGTCGAATTACAATGCTTGCATTAGTGTTGTTTGTTATTCAATTTTTATGGCAGTTTCCACATTTCTGGGCGATTGGATTTCTCGGGTATGAGGATTATGCCAAAGCAGGTTATAAGCTTGTGCCTATTACTAATGGAAAATTAGATAGGAATTTGGGTCTTTCATCCATGTTTTACTCAGGACTAATCATCCCCGTTGCGTTATTTATGTATATTAGGATGGATATGAGTTTGCTAAGTACGTGTATAGTTTTATTACTGACCTTCATTTATACCTATTATGGATATAGAGTGCAGAAGGAGTTTACTAAAGCAGCAGCGCTCAAACTCATGTTTTTCTCATTTTTATATCTACCATTAGTATTAATGGCCTACTGGCTGGTTTAATAAAATAAATGAAGTATGGTTCAAGCATTTGAGAATTCAAGAAATAAAATACATCCACATAAGTTTCTATTATATGTGGCCATAGTAAGCATTTCAATGATGTTTGCTGCTTTCACAAGTGCATACATCGTTAAACAAGCTCAAGGCAATTGGCTTGAGTATTCTTTTCCTATTCATTTTTATTTTAGTACAGCAACAATAGTGATTTCTAGTTTTGTGCTCCACCGGTCATTCACTGCATATAATGCGGGAAATGAACAAAGGTACAAGCAATTTTTACTTTTGGGTTTAGGATTGGGCATTTGCTTTGTTGTTCTGCAGTATTTTGGCTGGCTTGCCCTGTATGAAAAGGGAGTTGATTTGAAAGGAAATGTTTCAGGTTCTTTCTTTTATTTAATTACTTTCATCCATGTACTACATGTTCTCGGAGGCATTGCAGCATTGTTATTGGCAGTATATCATGCGTTTTCTTTAAAATTTAAGGTTACAGCATCCCGGAGGGTAAAACTGGATCTAGTAACTACTTACTGGCACTTTGTGGACATCCTATGGGTGTATTTGTTTATATTTTTATTAATCAGCAAATAAAAACTAATCAAAATAATGGTTTCAGATACTTTATCAAGCGAAAACAATACAGGTGTAAATTCTAATACTGATAACTGGGGTGGTGGCGCAGAACCGTTTAAGGCATCGTATGGAAAGTTGATGATCTGGTATTTTCTACTTTCTGATGCATTTACATTTACTGCTTTTCTAGTAGCATATGGATCATTAAGATTTAGTGTTCCTACCTGGCCGGTTCCTGATTTTGTGTTTAGTGCATTTCCGGGTGGTATCCACCATAAGCCATTGCTTTTTGTAACGGTTATGACATTCGTACTCTTAGCTAGTTCGTACACTATGGTTAGAGCGGTACAAGAAGGGAAACAAGAGAATAAAAATGGTGTAGTGAAATGGATGATATTTACAATTATCGGAGGTCTTATGTTCTTAAGTTGTCAAGCGTGGGAATGGACAACCATGATCGGTACAGAGCATGTTACCATACATCAAAATCCTTTCGGAACACATACGGAGAGTGGAGTTTATCTCATGGGTGATGGGCATGACATTAAAGAAGGAGATGTATTTCATGCTGGCCAGACTTATCTAATTCCGTACCATGACGGTGAGTACAAGCCTTTGCAATATAAAGTGACAGAAGGACCTGAAGCTGGTATTGTTAAAGAGCAAAAGATGGGGCCCAAAGCTTTTGGCGCATTATTTTTCTTTATTACGGGATTTCACGGTTTCCACGTATTTACTGGGGTTATATTTTTGACAATAATTTGTCTAAATGCAGCTTCAGGAATCTATGTTAAAAGAAGAAATGGTTATGAAATGGTCGAGAAGATAGGACTTTACTGGCACTTTGTGGATTTAGTATGGGTGTTTGTGTTCTTGTGTTTTTACCTATTATAATTTTACAATTAATTTTTGATTATAAATAAATAGAATAAAATGTCGCATTTAACATACGAAGAATCAAAAGGTATAGCATTTAAGACAATAGTTATACTAGCAATTATTACAGTTGTTGAAGTTACTTTTGCCTTGTTTGGAAAAGGGTATATCATCGAAGGCTTACATTTATCCCATGTATTAATGGGTGGCGTGATGATCATTTTGAGTGCCGTTAAGGCTTATTTGATCATGTATGAGTTCATGCACCTTAAATATGAATTGCCAGGTATGGTGAAGTCTATACTTATTCCTACAGTCCTTTTAATATGGCTGGTTATTGCATTATTATGGGAAGGCGGATATTGGAATACTTCGAGAGCAGATGTTGTCAACCCTGTTAAAATTGAGGTACAAGACAATAAGTAATATTTGAGGGATTGCCTGAATATTTATTAAAAGAATTAGCATCATGCCATGATTTCTATTGGTATGGTGCTTTTTTATTTTCAGTCGGATACAAACCTTTCATTTGTACCCTTGTTAGTGATTAAATATAGATAAGATGAGCAGACAATTTGCATGGAGCGTAATATTGTTAATGCTGGTGGGTGTCCCAATCGGTACATGGTATTATCTGCAAAAAGGAGTGGAATATCGTATGAGTGAACTTGCCGTCCTTACGCCTAAAGATAGTATTACGACGTCTATGGATACAATGGGTATAGTAAAAGGCCATACAAGTATTATTTTACTTAAGTCACCCGGAAATACAGATGAGTTTATGAAGCTCATGGATGTCTATTTTAAAGAAGCACCGAGGTTCCAGCTACTGACTGTTGACACAATCAATGATCAACTTAGAGTACTACCTGAAGGTTATATCTCAAACATCGTCGATAAATATAAAGATTATGCGTATTTGCTTGTTGATGAAGATGGAATGATTAGAAATACGTATAAGAGTGATACCACTGATATACAAAGGATGATTGAGCAAACTGCTATTGTCTTACCACTTAAAAAAGACTCAAAAATAGGTTTTAAAAAGTAAATGTATGTATCCACCTGCCAAAGATAAGCTTGCAAAAAGATTGACGATAATCAGCCTGATTGTTTCAGCCATATTACTATCGACAATGGGCGGAATGAGAAGGATAAAATTTGAACTTGGTGTTGATTTTAGTTTCATTCCTCCATTGATTGCTGTGATTAATACAATGGTGGCCATTTGTCTTGTTATCGCTTATGTGTATATTAAGAAGGGAGATTATAAATCACATCGAGCAGCCATCATCACTGCATTGGGCTTGTCCGCACTCTTCTTTATTGCTTATGTGCTTTATCATTTTACTACACCTGAAACCACCTATTGTAAGGAAGGAGGCATCAGGTATATTTATTATTTCTTTTTATTCACACATATTGTGCTAGCAGGTCTATCATTACCATTTATTTTGATTACCTTTGTCAGAGGATTTACTTTTCAGGTGGCAAAACACAGGAAAATGGCACGATGGGTATATCCTATATGGTTATATGTAGCCATCACCGGTCCTATTTGTTATTTAATGTTGAAATCTTGTTATTAATGAAAAGGTTTATAATTGCTTTTCTTGTTATAGTAGCATTGGTGATGATTTTTGTTCCTGATATTTCAGCTCAGTGCCCTATGTGTAAGATGACTGTCGAAACCAATCTTAAGGAAGGAGGCTCCGCTGGTCGTGGTATTAACAGAGGTATTTTATATCTACTGGCTATGCCATATATTTGCGTAGGTACTATTTATTATATCTGGAAGAAAAATAATAAACAAGGACACGACGACAATGAGATAACTCAGTAGATTATTTCAATATATTATTGGGGTTACCTTCTCAATTTTTCAAAAAAGGAAGTTATCAATCGGGCGCACTCATCGTGACGGATACCATATTCAAGCTTTGTAGATGGGTGGAGTAGTTCTTTGCCATACCGCATAAAGCCTCGTTTTTCATCACTTGCACCATACACAACTCTAGCTATTTGTGACCAGTAAAGTGCCCCAGCACACATGACGCAAGGTTCCAGTGTTACATATAGCGTACAGTGATCAAGATATTTACTACCTAGATATGAAGCTGCGGTCGTGATGGCCATTATCTCTGCATGGGCAGTTATGTCATTCAGCAGTTGTGTCTGATTATATGCTTTAGCAATGATTTGCTGATTACAGACAATGATTGCACCTACTGGAATCTCTCCGTTTTCAGCTGCTTTTTGAGCCTCTTTTACAGCTAGCTGCATGAAATAATCGTCAGTATAAACGCTAAGCATATGATGTGTTTAAGTTTTATTATATGGTTAGGTGCTCGCAAAATTACCAAAATTTTGATTTCGTAATAGAAATGTGTAAGAATTGAAGCAATTTTCAAATAAAATGGTATCTTCTTTTGTGAGGATATTTAAAGTTCGTAATTTTGCAGATGGAACTGAATAATAATAACTCCCCGTTTATTGAAGAGGCTTTGACCTTTGACGATGTCCTTCTGATTCCGGCCTATTCTGAAGTGTTGCCCAGAGAAGTTGATATCACCAGTAAATTGACCACAGATTTAGTGCTAAACACCCCAATAGTATCAGCTGCTATGGATACAGTGACTGAATATAAGCTCGCCATTGCTGTAGCTCGAGAAGGTGGTATTGGTATTATTCACAAGAATATGTCTATAGATGCACAAGCTAGTCAAGTACGTGCGGTAAAGAGATCGGAAAGTGGAATGATACTTGATCCAGTGACGTTGCCTTTGCATGCAGAGGTGAAAGATGCCTTGCATCTCATGCGAGAAAATAAGATAGGAGGTATTCCGATTGTGGATAACCAAGGAAAGCTTGCGGGCATTCTTACTAATCGTGATCTTAGATTTGAAGTAGAGTTAGACAGAAAGGTTACTGATATCATGACGACAGATCGTCTGATTACGGCTCCTAAAGGAACAACCCTGGCTCAAGCCAAGGAAATCTTGCAGCGACATAAAATTGAGAAACTACCGGTTGTAGATGAGCACAATGTGCTGGTGGGATTGATTACCTATAAAGATATCATGAAGTTGGAGAATTATCCGAATTCAGCAAAAGATAATCACGGACGACTATATGTCGGAGCGGCTGTAGGTGTGAGTAAAGACCTGCAAGATCGAGTCGATGCTCTTGTCAGTGTAGGTGTAGATGTTGTGTGTGTGGATACTGCACACGGACATTCAAGGGGTGTTCTAGAGGCTGTAAAATCACTAAGGACTCGATTTAAAGATTTGCAACTTGTAGGAGGAAATGTGGCTACTGCCGAAGGTGCACGCGCACTGGCAGATGCTGGAGTCAATGCGGTAAAGGTTGGGGTAGGACCGGGTAGTATTTGTACTACGCGTATAGTTGCCGGAGTAGGTGTGCCTCAGTTGTATGCGATCAGGAATGCAGCACGAGGACTGGCAGGTACCGGTATTCCGATTATCGGTGATGGTGGTATCCGATATACAGGAGATATCGCCAAAGCAATTGCTGCTGGAGCTAGCACAATTATGGCAGGGTCATTATTTGCAGGCACTGAGGAAGCTCCGGGAGAAACGATCTTGTTTGAAGGACGTAAGTTTAAAGTGTATAGAGGTATGGGGTCTCTGGGGGCGATGGAACTGGGTAGCAAAGACAGGTACTTCCAAGATGTAGAAGACGATGTTAAAAAACTGGTTCCGGAGGGTATTGAAGGAAGAGTTCCTTTCAAAGGATCAGTATCAGAGGTGATGATACAATATATTGGTGGTTTGAGAGCCAGTATGGGTTATTGTGGAGCTCCTAATATTACAGCGCTACAAAGTGCTAAAATGGTGAGAATATCTGGATCAGGTATTCTGGAAAGCCACCCACACAATGTTGTGATCACTAAGGAATCGCCAAATTATTCGAAAAGAGGGTAGCGTTTAAAAATGTTATCTCACCCATTATTACAATCCGATATGTATATGTGCTTGAATTACACATATTAAAAAATTATATTAAAAAAAGGTAAATATTTTGAACTAAAAAGAGAGAATTCTCGTTTTAATTATACTTGCAATTATCAATTTTGGTTGTATCTTTGCAATGCCTGAGAACAGTAGAACAATGGTTATATAGGGTTTTTTAGGCTTAGTATTATGTAAATGATTTCTTGATATATCATTTTAGGTTCCAAAACCGAAAAGAAGTAGTTTTCTTATTTTGAGACCTTAGTCGAAAGAGCCCTTGTAAATAGTTACCTGGGCTCTTCGCATTTTTAATGGTATTTGTTCTCCTTCTCATCTTTATACCAAAGTGTTTTTGAGTAAACTATGCGATTCATAGCTTGTTGTTTTAATAACGCAGGTACATTTTTATTTCAATAGTATGCACTTATACTAATCTTATATAAGATGACAGATTTCAATCCAATTATGGAACAGGCTTATGAGGCCTTTTTATCGTATCAGTTTTGTTCCGGAAGAAAGAAGAAAGCATTTTTATATGCAATAGCTGATGCGTTGAACGCGCTCGGTGAACCATTGTTAACAACAGCAGCTGAAGAAACACATCTTCCGGTATTCAGATTTGAAGGAGAGCTGGCGCGAACATGTTACCATTTCAGAGCATTTGGTGATTTGGTAGAGGAAGGCTCTTGGGTGGAAGCAGTGATTGATAAGAAAGACGAAGATCGAAAGCCCCTACCTAGGCCCGATATGAGGAAGATGTTGATACCGTTAGGCCCCATCTTGGTCTTTGGCGCCTCTAATTTTCCACTCGCATATTCTACTCCAGGAGGAGATACTGCATCGGCATTAGCCGCAGGATGTCCAGTGGTAGTCAAAGGTCATCCCGCACATCCTCGAACCTCAGCATTGGTCGCTCGTGCTATCAGAAAGGCTATAAAGGATTGTGGGCTTCATCCTCATGTGTTTCAATTAGTGGAGGACAGTTCTTTTGAGGCAGGTAAATTGCTAACACAACATCCTCGTACTGCTGGTGTGGGCTTCACAGGAAGTTTGTCAGGAGGACGAGCAATATTTGATTATGCACAACATCGCGAAGTACCAATTCCGGTTTTTTCGGAGATGGGCAGTACTAATCCTGTGATTCTATTGCCAGACGCACTGAAAATACACGCTGAAGAATATGCCAAAGCTTTTGCCGGAGCGATAACACAAGGAGTAGGACAGTTTTGTACGCGCCCGGGTATTCAGTTGGCCGTAGAGAGCCCTGATTTTGATCGATATATACACATGCTTGCTGAGGCATTAGCTAAAAAGAAAGTGTTTAAAATGCTGCATCCTGGTATTCATGATAATTATACTGCAACACTTAGTAAAGCACTAGCTACAAAGGGTGTAGAAACTGTTTTTCATGCAGATGCACCTGGATATCTGGAGGCTGCCCAGACACTTGCAAAGGTGCGTGGACGTGATTTTATATCAAATCCACAATTACATCACGAGATTTTCGGTCCGTTTTCGTTGATGGTCGTTTGTAAAAATATGGATGAATTGAAAGCAATCTGGAAGAATTTGGCAGGTCAATTGACAACTACGATTATCGGAACAGAGCAAGAATTGATAGCCCATGCTTCACTCATTGATATAGCTAGAAACATCGCGGGTAGAATTGTATTTAATTATATTCCGACGGGTGTTGAAGTTGCAAATGCGACAGTACATGGAGGCCCTTATCCTGCAGCTACTGATGCTAGATTTACGTCAGTGGGCATGGATGCCATAAAACGATGGGTAAGACCAGTGTGCTTTCAAGATTGTCCGGATGATTTATTGCCTGATGAGCTCAAAGAAAGTAATCCATTAGGTATCATGAGAAAGGTGGATGGCGTATTTACTAGATAGTCACATTCTGATTTGATTAGTTTTTAGGGTGATTTGATGCAAAGTGGTTAATGAATTGATGAGGTGGACTTGATCGTATTCTTGAATATTGTCATGATGAATGGCGATAGCAGAGATATGTCCTATATTGAGAAGTTTTTGCCTTTGGACACCCGGCAGTAAAGGATGCAATGGAGTGTAGAATCTGCCATTTTTTTCGAATACTAGATTATAGTAAAAAGCATCAGTAACCCATCCATGCTTCACTATGATGATTTCATCACAATCTCCTTTTTGAGAGAAGAGATGGTCTAATTCTGACCTTTCGACAAACTTGTGATGATAGTTGATATGGTCGCTATTTATTAATTTGAGAGCTTGAATATTACGTACTGCATATTCGTGGTACGTCACTTGTCTTACATTGGTATCATAAACAATGCGGCACTTTACCAATCCATGCTGAAAAGCTTCCGGAATATCAATAAAATACTTTAAATGTATAGGTGTATCCAGGTGAAATAATTCTTTTCTGGATCGATTAGCTCTTGCCTCGTGTAGTGACAGGTTATAACACCTGCCATTTAGGATTTTTATGCTTTCAACAAGTTGAACCATTGTTATTAAATGTCCGACATGAACCGGTAGTTTTGTTCTCAACAGTTGAGAAAGTATATGAATATCTTACAAATTGAACTTTATTTTTTTGTGACATAACGGATAATATGCGTTGTCCATTTAGTCGGGTCTGGTTCGCGGGATGGATCGGTATTATATTCTTCTATATAAGGGTATTCACTTTTTAGATGATAATCAAGCATATAACTATCTAAAGCCCGATAAGCATCACTCAGATGATTGCGATCACCTTGTATTGTTGTACGGATGATATGGCCTTCCGGAATACTTACAGCTTCTGCACCTTGTATTGTGAAAGCAGCCAAGGTAGGTAAGCCCACGACTATTTCAACAGAGTCTTTATCTAAATCCGAATAATACAGAAGGGAAGGATTTCCGTTGATGGCTAATTGATGTTCAAGGGCTTTTTGATAGAGTCCTGCAATGTTTTGGGTGTAAAATTGACTAATGTCTTTCGGAGCGACTTGTGCCTTTTGGACAAGGTAAAATCGCTGACCTATAGGTTGCTCACTAATCGTTAGGCCGTTATACATCTTATTTTTAAATCGATTTTGGGCAAATACTTTTAAATTGTCAAGCTGGTGATTGATGTGTTTTTTAAGTTTCCATGAATGAATGAAATTCCATAAATTTTTGAAATAGCTTGACTGACTTGAACCATTAACCTGAACAATACAATGGGTCGTGTCTTCTGAAAGAAAAAGGTAGCTGTAAATGACTGGCGCTTTGCCTTGAGGTTCCTCAATGATTGAGATGCTGTCACCATTATTGACTACTGAAATACGCATAACACCATTGTTGTATATTCTGCTGATATAATCACAAGATGCATCTTTACCGAAAGTTTTTCCAAGGCAAGAGACCCTATATGAACTGTCTAAAGAGGACTTAGCATTCCAGTCTTCTTGAGTGGACAAATCATTGACAATATTGAAAACAAGGTGAGCGGGAGCTTCGATTTTAATTTTTGTTTGAACAGTGTATTGATTAGATTTGAAAGCAGAGAAAATCAGTATTGCCAGAGCAATAATCCCGAGGGTAATTAAGTATTTCTTTGTTTTTGTTATTGCCATAAAACAGCCTGATACTTTGGTTTAGAGTACAAATATATGGTATTTTGGGTTGCTGAAGCCATTAATTTTAATAATCTAATGGATATAGAAATCAATCAAATAGATTGCAACCTTGGTAATAATATTAATACAATGTTTACGGGTTTAGAGTAGCTGTGTTCTATTTTGGTATTTATTATTGTAGATTTCAAATTTGAATTGAGAAATAGAAACTTGATGACCAATCAGGAAGCAAAAACCAAAAATAGCGATAAAATACTATAATCGTTAGCAAGCAATAAATTGATTGGGGAGGAATCGCGTACTTTTCAACTGGTTGTTAAACAGATTGTTATATCCACTTTGGTGCGAATAAATCTAATGCAAGAAAATCATTACATCATTGTATGAGTAATTGGGTCAGCAAATGGACCTCAGAAGAAGAGTAAAAAGGACGATTATTTCAGATACTACTTCTAAAATATACAAACTTGATTTTAAAAATTGAACCATTTATTTAAAACCAAGATCCCTTTTTTGATGAACTTCTAGATCTAGTGTTCAACCAAGTGTGCCTAACAAGGTACGTACCAGGGTGGAAGCAACGGTTCTTCCTATCTGCCTTGATGTACTATTGTTTAACAATGTATCCAGCAGACTTTCATCATCCTTTTTATTTATTTTTTTATTAGCCGCTTCTTGTTGTTCTTTGAGTTGCCTTTGAGTTTCTTGCCCTTCAATGCTATTGATCTTACCGGTTAGAATTTCGTAGGCGCTTTCTCTGTTAATGACCTCATCGTATTTTGCTTTGATCCGGCTGTTACCTAATATATGGGCTATTTCAAAGTCTGTGAGCACATCCATCCTCGATTGAGGTGCACGGAGCAAGCAATGAACCAGTGGTGTCGGAACTCCTTTTTCATTCAGTGCCGTCACTAGTGCTTCTCCTGTGCCCAATTCGGTCAAAATAACTTCAGTATTGTAATAATCTGTCAACGGATAGTTTTGAGCAGTCAATCTTATGTCTTTTCTATCCTTTGCTGTAAATGCTCTAAGCGCATGCTGGACTTTCAATCCCAGCTGACTCAGTACTGCATCCGGAATATCGGTTGGATTTTGAGTTATAAAAAAGACACCTATCCCTTTTGAACGGATTAGTTTGATGATTGTCTCAATCTGATTCAGTAATGCTTTGGTAGCACCATTGAAGATCAAATGCGCTTCGTCAATAAACAATGCCAGTTTAGGTTGGTCCATATCTCCTTCTTCTGGAAAAGTATTGTAAATTTCAGCAAGCAATTGCAGCATAAATGTGGAGAATAACTTGGGTTTGTCCTGAATGTCTGTGACCCGCAAGATTGAAATAAAACCTTTGCCTTCTTCATTGTGTCTCACGAGGTCATTTACATCAAAGGAGCGCTCTCCGAAGAACTTATCAGCGCCTTGCTGCTCGAGGGCAATAATTTTACGGAAAATGGTACCTACTGTTGCACTAGAAATGGTGCCATACTCTGCCTTGATAGTATCTTTACCTTCATTGAGTACATAATTGAGTACTTTCTTGATATCTTCAAGATCGACTAAGGGCAGATAATTATCATCGCAATATTTAAAAATCATGGACATTACGCCTGACTGGGTGTCGTTGAGATCAAGAATCTTTGAAAATAGCACTGGTCCAAACTCTAAAACAGTAGCCCTCATCCGGAGGCCTGCATCATCTGATAATGTCAAAAATTCGACAGGGCTTCCTGAAGTACTGAATGGCAAACCGATGGCAGTATGGCGTTCCTCAATTTTAGCATTGGACTGCCCAGGCATTGCAATACCAGATAAGTCGCCTTTGATATCCATGACTAGGCATGGCACTCCTTTTTCAGACAATAGTTCAGCTATGATCTGAAGAGTTTTTGTCTTTCCTGTTCCTGTAGCGCCTGCGATAAGCCCATGCCTATTGAACATTCTCAATGGTAATCTGATAAATGTATCCGTCATGACTTCTCCTTCAAACTTAGGCGCACCGAGGATGATCGAGTCGCCTTTAAATGTATAACCAGTTTGAACTTCGCTGATGAACTTTTGTTTTTTATCCATTATTTTTGATTAAATATAACTTATATAACACCGTTTTTTAAGGAGTTTGTTTACAAAACGCTATTTTTTACTAAGAAGTTTCTCGCGTTCTGGCCCAGTACTTACCATTGAAATTTGCGTTTCAAGCAATTGTTCTAGTTGTGCAATATAAGACTTTGCCTTGTCTGGCAATTGGCTGAAAGTGGTAGCTGAGCTCAGTGATGTATTCCAGCCATCAAAATGCCTATACACAGGGTCTATTTTTTTATTGACAATATCAAATGGCAATGCTTCAGATGTAATGCCATCATATAAATATGAAACAGCAGCACTTATTTGGTCAAAAGCATCAAGTACATCGAGCTTTGTGATGATAATTTGAGTGACGCCATTGATCATAATTGTGTACTTAAGTTGAGGAATATCGATCCACCCACATCTGCGTGGACGTCCTGTAGTAGCTCCAAATTCCATTCCTTCCTTTCTGAGTTTTTCGCCCATTTCGTCATTGAGCTCGGTTGGGAATGGACCTGAACCTACTCGTGTACAATACGCTTTAGCAATGCCGATTACCTCTCTGATTTTATTAGGTGCGATTCCTAGCCCGCTACATACTCCGGCACTGATAGTACTGGATGAAGTGACAAATGGATAAGTGCCAAAATCAATATCCAGCATTGAACCCTGAGCTCCTTCTGCCAATATATTTTTGCCATTAGAAAGTGCATTATTGACGTAGTATTCACTGTTGACCAATTGTAAACTACGCAAAATTTCTATACTCTCGAAGAAGGCATGCTCTTGCGCCTCTAGATCAAAATCTACCTCAGGATACAATTTAAGTAGGCCGAGGTGTTTTTCTTTAATAGCGTTATAGCGGCTCTCAAAGTCTGAAGCGAGAATGTCGCCGGCACGAAGCCCATTACGGCCGGTTTTGTCCATATATGCCGGCCCTATACCTTTGAGTGTAGAACCGATTTTTGCACTGCCTTTAGATGCTTCTGATGCGGCATCCAGATATCGATGGGTGGGCACAATTAAGTGGGCTTTTTGAGAAACCAGGAGTCTGGATTTATACTCGAAGTTTTCTTTGTCGAGATTGTCCATTTCTCTAGCCATGGTGATGGGGTCGAGGACCACACCATTACCAATGATATTGATGATATTCTCACGAAAAATACCCGAAGGTATAGTATGTAGTACGTACTTTCTACCTCCTATTTTTAAGGTATGTCCAGCATTGGGTCCACCTTGAAATCTGCAAACAATATCATAGTTTTCTGCAAGATAATCAACTATCTTTCCTTTGCCTTCGTCGCCCCACTGGAGCCCAAGTATGACATCTACTGCCATGTTGTTATGGTATTAAATTTTTTTAAAGCCCAAAATTAATGAAATTTAGCGAAGCAGACATATATCAATCTTATAAATATAGTAATATTCACTTATTCAAGCTAGATTTAGGAAGGAGTTGGGTGGTGCAAAGTAAGGAGAAAGAAGGTTAAATGCCTGAATCATTTTGTTTTGATAAAATCAATTCAGATTCACCAGAGTCACTGCATCACTAATATATTGAATCCTGGAGTGTCCCAATAAAGTAGTCTTAATGCCGCTCTATCTCAATTAAGTTAATATGCGCAATCGTAAATATTTTTAATCTGAATAATGCGTTAGAAATAGAGTGCATGAGCGTTAACTCGGATACCTATTTCGGTACTCAATGATAAATCAAAGCAGTCATTTTAAAAGAGCGGAGGCGTTCAGGTAGCCGGAGGCATTTAGCTGAACTAGCGTTTTTTGGTTACTTTTTTGGCAATGAAAAAAGTAACAAAGGTATTATTGAAATGCTCCTCATTAACTAACAAGCAAAATACATGAGCAACGAAGGTTTACCACGTATAATGGACTCAACAAGCATTAAACTTTAATCATTTGTGCAATTATTAATCTTACTTTTTCTTTTGTCTTGACACAAAAGAAACAAAAAGTCAAGGCTGTACCGACTCAGCCTAAAATCACTACGCAAAAACTAAAGTTTGACCCAAATTACCCATTAGAAATTGACTACATGAAAATGCTACTTCATATCTATTTCGGTACTCGTTTTTCTGTCCTCGACATAGTAAAAACTATGCCTGCGGAATAAAAACTCCGAGCCTCATAGCTATTTTGTATCATTTCCCTTCGCCACAAAGTCTAATGAGTAATATGGGTCTAAAAACTCACCCTGGTGTAATGTGCACCGTATAAGCATATCAAGCACTTCGTTAATCTGTACTCGCACCTAGCTTGAGTTTTTGGCTCATACAGTTTTAAATTTTTTAACGTTTTTACTCCATGATTTTTTAACGGCTGATTCGCTAAGGCCGGATTTTAAAAAGCAATGATAAATCAAAGCAGTCATTTTAAAAGAGCGGAGGCGTTCAGGTAGCCGGAGGCAATTAGCTGAACTAGCCTTTGTTGTCTTTTTTTGGCAATGAAAAAAAGTAACGAAGGTTTTATTGAAATACTATTCATTAACTAACGAGAAAAATACATGAGCATCGAAGGTTCACCACGGATAATAGAATCAATTAGCATTAAAATTTTAGCATCAACTCAATTTAAAATATTACATCTTAGAAAATGGATGAGTAGATAAAGGCAACTTACAAAAAGGATGATAATCACCTGTCAATCCTAACGGCGTAGAAGTCCTGATCTTATGCACAATCTCAATTGCCGTCTTCGCCTCACTAATTCGAAATCCCTCTCCATCGAGGATCTTTTGATAGCTAACAGTGTGTAAATCAGTAAAACCATCCGAAAACTCCAATTCCTCATTATCAATATTGATAGATCGGTAAGTACGCTTGCCTTGAGCACGCAAATCCTTAGGGATGGTGTCTGCATTGATGCTCAAAAACCACCTGACCCGCGCTTTGTCAAATTCAAGTAAACCAGCTGCTCGGTCGTGAGTATGTATGTGTACTAAATTTGTTTTGACCTTGCCAAAAACCCACTGCAACATATCATAAAAGTGGATTCCTATATTGGTAGCGATACCGCCGGATTTTTCGTTATTGCCTTTCCAGGAAGTGAAGTACCAATTGCCCCGACTAGTGATATAGGTAAGATCAAAATCAAAGGTTTTATCCGGAGGTGCGGCTTCAACTTTTGCTTTTAAGGCGATGATGCTGGGATGAAGGCGCAATTGCAGGATGTTATATACATTTTGTCCGGATTCATTCTCAAGCTCTTCGAGCGCTTCGATATTCCAAGGGTTGAGCACTACGGGTTTTTCACAGATTACATCGGCTCCGTATCTTAGTCCAAAACGAATATGCGCATCATGAAGATAATTTGGGCTACAAATACTTACAAAATCTACTTTATTGCCGAGCCGTTTTATTTTTTCTAAATGGCGATCAAAACGCTCAAACTCGGTAAAAAACGCAGCCTCAGGAAAATAACTGTCGATAATCCCTACTGAATCATTGATGTCCAGAGCAGCGAGTAAATCGTTTCCGGTATCTTTGATGGCTTTCATGTGTCTGGGGGCAATATATCCTGCAGCCCCTATGAGTGCGAATGATTTCATTGTTTTTTTGTTTGTGGATTTGTTGGATTTGCGGATTTGTTGATTTGTTGATTTGCGGATTTGTGGATTTGCGGATTTGTTGAGTTGTTGAGTTGTTGATTTGTTGAGTTGTTGAGTTGTCGAGTTGTTGAGTTGTTGAGTTGTTGATTTGCGGATTTGTGGATTTGTGGATTTGTGGATTTGTTAGGTGGTTAGGTGGTTGGGATTTTAGGTTGTTAGGTGGTTGGGATGTTAGGTTGTTGGGTGGTTAGGTTGTTGGGTTGTTAGGTGATTGGGGTTTTGGGTTGATGTTTTATTATGTTTTAGGGCTCATTGATGGGCTACCATTTAGAGATAATATTTACAATTCTGTCCGCTGTTTTGCCATCCCAAAGGTCAGGAATACTGCCTTGTTTCCACTGTCCATTGACTAATTTATGCAAGTAAGGAATAATGTTTTCAGGATGAGTGCCTACCATTTCATTGGTGCCGATGGTGACGGTCTCAGGTCGCTCAGTACTATCTCTTAGGGTCATGCATGGCACATGGAGAACGGTGGTTTCCTCTGTAATGCCACCACTATCTGTAACTACACCTAGTGCATTTTTGATCAAAAATATAAACTGCAAATATGCCATAGGACCTGTAATAAATAATTTATCAAACGTTATACCTATAGTATCAAAAACCTTCTTTGTACGTGGATGCATCGGAAAGATCACCTTACTGTCACCACAGTGATCATTGATTATGGTAAGTAAATTTTTAAGATTTTGAGCATTATCGACATTAGATGGTCGATGTAGCGTCATGACGATATATTTTTGAGGTTCAAATCGCTGTTTGTCAAAAAAGTCCGGTTTTTGGAGTCGCGGGAGGTTCTCCATCAGTGAGTCGATCATTGTATTGCCTACAAAGAAGATTTGCTCGTCCCTGATGCCTTGTGCTTTTAGGTTTTCGCCAGCAGTATAGGAGGTCGTAAAGAAATAATCGGTAATACTATCAGTCACGATGCGGTTGATTTCTTCAGGCATGGTCAAGTCGCCGGATCGGATACCACCTTCTATATGCGCTACTTTGACCCAAGCTTTTTTTGCGACGATAGCACACGCCATAGTAGAGGTAACATCACCCACGACGATGCACAAATCCGGCTTTTGCACAGCTAATGCTTTTTCATATCCGAGCATGATGGCTGCTGTTTGTTCAGCCTGTGTGCCGCTACCTGCTCCTAGATTGATGTCCGGCTCAGGGATATTGAGTTGTTTGAAAAAGGAATCGCTCATCGCCCGATCATAATGTTGACCGGTATGTATCAGCCGATAATGGATGGGTGTAGATGCCTGACTATTGTGTCGCTGAATAGCGTGAATGATCGGTCCGATCTTCATGAAGTTGGGTCTGGCACCAGCGATGATATCTATTGTCATGATTTAAAATTAAAGGTGGTAGTTGGCCTAAGGATTAAAGTGGATTATTATAATTGGTTAATGGAGAATGGTGTTTAGATTTTTAGGATGTATGAATTAAAATACAAGGATAGGTCTAAAAAATCAAATGTGCAAACAGATAAATAAAGATAAATATCAAGGCAATGGATACTATATTTAAAAACAAGCCTGCACGCATCATATCTCTGATACTTATCATGCCACTACTAAAGACAATTGCATTAGGAGGCGTAGCTACCGGCAGCATAAATGCACAGGATGCGGCGAGGGTAGCGCCGATCAGCAAGGGTAAAGTGTCTAATCCCATGGATATACCCAGCGTCACTAACAAAGGCAACATGATGCTTGCCGTCGCTGTATTGGAAGTGATTTCTGTAAGAAAATTGATAGAAGCGATAACAATCAGGGTAACCCATATCGGATTTAAATGGATTTGTCCAAACTGTAGAGCGACCCAGTCGGTCAAATCTGTTGTAGAAAATCCTTTAGCGATAGCCAACCCACCGCCGAAAATCAATAAGACATCCCATGGTAGTTGTTTGGCTGTGTGCCAATCCAGAAGCCGGCCTTTTCCATTGCCTGCGGGTATGCCAAACATCATTAAAGCACCTAACATCGCGATAATGGTATCGTCCATACGTGGTATTAAGTTTTCGAGTAGCAAGGTACGTGTCATCCATAAAATTGCGGTCAAGCCGAAAACCCATAAAGTCCTTTTTTCGGCAATACTCATCGGACCAGGAGATGCTATTAAGAATTGCGTTTCTACACCAATACTCTTCTTTAATCCGCGACTCAAGTAAACCCAAGTCAATATCAGTAATATTGCACTAAATGGTGTGGCAAAAAACATCCAGTCTATAAAAGATATATTCACATCCATCATCTCTTGAACGATTCCTGCCAGTATCACATTGGGCGGGGTACCGATCAACGTCGCCATTCCACCTATAGAAGCAGCATATGCAATACCCAGCATCATGCTTTTGCCAAAGCGATGACCATCATACTGAGTCGCTACTGCCATGCCTATCGGTAGCATCATGATCGCCGTGGCTGTATTGGAAATCCACATCGAAATAAAAGCTGTAGCCAACATAATACCTAATAAAAGCCTTCGCTCTCCGGAACCTATCATCCGCATGATATAGTAGGCGATCCGATTGTGAAGGTGCCATCGCTCTATCGTTATCCCAATGATAAATCCACCTAGAAATAAAAAGATAAATGGATTGCCATAAGCACTTGTCGTTTGCTCTAGAGTCAAGGCTCCACTCAGCGGAAATAACACTACCGGCAGTAAGGCAGCGACTGAGAGTTCGACGGCTTCAGTTATCCACCATACTGCTACCCATAGGGTTGAGGCGAGCACGGCCTTGCCCTCAGGAGATAGTCCTTCGAGATCCAACAGGTAGATGATGGTAAAGAGTGTAGGACCTAGAATGAATGAGATCGACTTTTTGATGACTGGTGGGTGGTTGGGTGGTTAGGTTGTTGGGTGATTAGGTGATTGGGTGGTTAGGTATTTGGGATGTTGATTTGTTGATTTGCTGATTTGTTGATTTGTGAATTTGCTGATTTGTTTATTTGCTAAGTTGTTGAGTCGTAGATTTGTGGATTTGTGAATTTGTTGATTTGTTTATTTGCTAAGTTGTTGAGTCGTAGATTTGTGGATTTGTGAATTTGTTGATTTGCTGAGTTGTTGAGTTGTCGATTTGCTGATTTGTTTATTTGCTGATTTGTTTATTTGCTAAGTTGTTGATTTGTGAATTTGTGAATTTGTTGATTTGTTGATTTGCTTACTATTCTATTTATAAAACAGGCTATCCAACTATCTATTGTCATGATCTGAATCCAAAATGATGCGGATGGCTTTCAGTGGATATATTTAGGAGGAGATAGTATGGATAGGAGATTGTAATGCTTGATAGAGCCTATATCAATAAAGTACCCTGTGAGCAAAAGAGAAAAATTTCAATTTATACACTTATATATTCATTAGATACGAGAGTATGGTTTGATTCCTTTGAAAAATTTAAAAATACCACTATTGCTATACCTCCAAATATCCAAATCTGTCTATTATTAATGATGTCTGATGAAATTCCTTCTAATAAAAAGAATAAATAAAGGAGTATAAAACCATAAAATAGTTCAGGTTTAAATGCTTTGTCCTTTAATCTAAACAATGTACGTCCCATAAGATAAACTAACAACAAAAGTAAAGCAAGACCCACAAAGCCATACTCTGCTGCAGCTCCGAAATATAATGAATGTGGATCATAAAGGATAATATTTTTTACATCTGTACTAGGGTTATAATTCAATAAATTGTAATCATTCGTATTACCTCCACCCACGCCCATAAGTGGATGTTGTAATACAGCTTGAATTGATTTTTGTTTCAGTACATAATATGATGTTGAGTAAATATGCTTTTCACCAAAAGACCATACGACATGATTATTCCAATAAAATGCTTTATTATTTTGATTTGCTTCAAATGGTGTCAGGGGCAAAGTGAAATGGGTTAAATAAACATGTAATGCCAATACTATAAAACTGATCGCCAAAACCAACCTTTTAAAGTTTGTTTTATTAATATATATTGCAATGACAAACCCTAAAGCAGCAAAAGCGATCAAAATAGCTTTAGTAAAAGTCAAAAGTAATCCTAGACCCAAAATAAGAGCCCATAAGCTTCTATAAGGTATCTTAACAAATGGTATGAAAATCAAAGCAGTAATAATTAAATTGCCAAGACTCAAAGGATGTGAACAATATCCTTTCATTCTGTAAACATCGCCAATTAAAGGATAACTTTCATAAAAAAGCAACAATTTGGTATGAATGCCTAGAAAGTTTAGAACATATCCATAAAGACCAACCCCAACTTGTAATGTCACCCCTATTATAAAAACTGCAATAACGGTCTTTAAAAATGGAGTATCTGAACGCTCAACAATGCTCCCTGTGATCAATGCAAGGCCGGACAAGTAAGTCAATCCCAGTACTTCCATCCAAGAATCAAAGTCGTTGTGGTATAGAGAATTTATCCAAATCCACCCCAAAAATAGCCAGACAGGCCACATGATGCGAATAATTTTAGTTGATATATCCTTATAGGCACATATTGCAATTAATACAAATAAAATCTCGGGTAACTGAATTTTATATGCTATTCGGTCAAGAAAGAAAAATCTTTGAAATGAAATGGAAAGTATATATATAAGTAAAAAATATTGAGCCATTTGAAACCTCAATGACGAATCATTGATTCCACACCGTAGAATAAAGGCCTTCATTTTCAAATTAGTGCTCAAAATGGTCTATGGGGCAAGGTAGGAAACCATTTATAGACAAGCTCACTATTCGGAAAAAATATAACCCAGGCAGTTATAAATATTATTTTAATATCAGTCCGAAAGCCTTTGTTTTTCTGATACCAAAGCTCTACTTCACCTTTAAATGGATAGATTTTATTTGTATAAAAATCCCACGTATCTCCTCCTTTGTCTCTGATTTCCGTTATTAATGTTTCTTCATCACGGAAAATAATAGAGCCTATTCCAGTCAAACCAGGCTTCACATTATAAATAACTTCTTGAATATGGGCAGGATAAGCATCAAAGCTTTTTTTCATCACTGGTCTGGGACCTACCACGCTCATATCTCCAAGAAAAATATTCAATAATTGAGGCAATTCATTTATTTTAGACGATCTTAAAAATCCACCAAGAGGTGTCAATCTGGGATCATTTTTTAAAGTAATCAGGCCTCCTGCCATATTCGGACTGTTTTTCAACATTGTGGCAAATTTGAAAATCTTAAATATTTTATTCTTATAACCTACCCTTTCCTGAAAATACCATATTTCTCCTTCTCCGGTAAATTTTAAAAGTATAATTATAGGTATCAATAAAGGAGAAAGTATTGTTAAAGCAATCCCGGAAGAAATAATATCGAAAATCCGTTTTATAAAATCGTACATATTGTCCTTTAAAATAATTTTTAATCCATTTACATCTTAGCATCCAGATTCTTTCCGGTTTCGATGTGGTCAAAATCAGGCAGATATTCTTTCAGTGCTCTGATAATTGACGCTTTATTATAATCCGCTTTATCCAACGCTGCCTTTAGCTTCTGAATAGTCTCCGAGATAACTTCTTTATCGATTTTTTTGGCATTTTTTATAACACCTAGGCTCTGAAAACTGCTTGTATCAACAACATCTGAATCGGTGTAAAACTCCTCATACATTTTCTCTCCCGATGTGTCAGATTCAAAAAAATATACCGGATAGTCGTCTCCTTCTTTCATATCAGATGCAATAACTTTAGCCTCAGCATCCGTATCAGTGATTTTGACTTTTCTGTTCATTGCTTTAAAGAAATCTATTGTAATATCCTTAAATGACTTCAACTCTTCATTTGAAAGTTTTGGAAAGAATATTTCTCCCGAATTACCCAGCATGCATGCCAGCATACATATTTGTCCGCTTTCTTCCGGTGAAACAAAAAACCGTCTTACATCAGCCGGGCAAGATAAGGGTTGAGACTTCATCATGCGATATATATACCCATCTAATAACGATCCATTTGAAAAGGCTACATTAGCAAAACGTGCAGTAGTGATTTTCATTTCATTGCTATATGCCATAATCGTTTCTTCCATCAGCTTTTTACTTGCCCCCATCACATTGACAGGATTAGCAGCCTTATCCGTGGAGACACAGAAGAAGTGCTCAGGGCGATGTTCTGCAAGAAAGTCCAGTAATTCCTTTGCTTTAAATACATTGTTTTCCAGCATAGCTTCAATGGAATATTGATCCTTCTCACTCCTGACATGCTTGTGTGCTGCAAAATTAGCTACAATATGAAACGGACCTTCATTCCGGAACATTTTGCGAAAAACTATATCCGAAAAATTCATCGGATAGGTCTTGTAATCTTCCGGGATATATTGATCTGAAGTACTTCTAAGGTCGCGTGTCAGCTCAGTCAGCCCATTTTCATTCGTATCAACCACATAAAGCTTCCCCGGTTTAAATCGTAAAATGGCTTTGATAAAAGAAGAACCTATCGTACCTGCACCACCGATCACCAAAACAGACTTACCAGAGATTGAAGTAGATAATATTTCTGAATTAGCTGCTATGTCCGGCTCAAACATACTTTGACTCCGCCCGGTGATATGCTGATTTATAAATTCATTTATTGGAATTAAATTCATTTATTTTTGATTATATGATTTGCACTTATTTTTCTTAAAGGATTCGCTAATTTTATTCATTTTTATTGGAAGATATCTTTCATTCATAGTGAAAGAAATATGAAGGCTTTGATAGTTCCTTGAATTATTAAAAACTACGAGCCGAAAAAATGCTTTATTTCCTTAACGACCGTTTCCTGTTGTTCCAGGGTAATTCCTACGGAACTGGGAATGCTGATACAGGATTCATATAGCTTAGTGGAATGATCCTCCTTATTGACATAAAGCAACTTTTTAAACATCCTGAGCTGATTCATCGGCATCCAGAAAGGACGGGAAAAGATTTCCTTTTTATTCAGGTAGTCCAGTAAATCACGCATCCGAGCTGTTTTGAATGTGAATAGCCAGCAATTAGGATCTACATCGGGACGCACCTTCTGAAATGCAATATCGCCAACACCCTCAAGCTCTGTGCGATAAAACTTGTCCATTCGGTGTTTATTTTCAAGAAACTGAGGGAATTGTTCCATCTGGGCTACACCTACAGCGGCCAGGATGTTGACCAGCCGATAATTATAACCTATCTCGTCATGAATATATTCAATGCTGCTTGCCTTAGCCTGGGTCGTAAGGTGCTTTGCTTTTCTGGCAAGATCTTCATCATCTGTAACAATGACTCCTCCACCTCCTGTAGAAATAATCTTGTTTCCATTAAATGAGAACACACCAAACTGACCAAAACTTCCCGTATGTTTTCCTTTATAATAACTGCCAAGAGACTCTGTACTGTCTTCGATAATGGTCAGATGGTATTTTGTAGCAATACTCATCAGCCTGTCCATATCTCCTACATTACCCAGTACATGGACAGGCATTATTGCTTTTATAGGACGGTGCGTGAGAATAGAATGATAATTTATCGATACCCGGTCTCCGATTCCGCTTTCTACTAAATAGGTATTTTTATCAAGAAAATCCTCCAGGATATCCAGATCCATCTGCCAGTTATTAGGATCAGCATCTATAAGTATTGGTTCCGCTCCGGTATATGTGATTGCATTTAAAGTAGCAATAAAAGTAATATTGGGCACGATGACGTGATCGCCGGGCTGAATATCCGAAAGGATCTGAGCGATGTGCAGACCTGCAGTACCATTCATGCATGCTACACCATACCTGCATCCAGCAAAATCCGCCACCATTTGCTCAAACTGAGATACATAACTTCCAACAGAAGAAATCCAACCGGTATCCAGACAATCTTTTACATATTTCCATTCATTTCCCCCAATTTGAGGAACAGATAAAGGTATCATATTATTTTATTTTTGAAGTGTCCTTGATAAATTGTTAATGGTTTATCGGATTATATTTTTCCTATCAGGCAAGTAAAATAATATTTGAGTTCTTAAAAAGCAAATAATTCATACATTTACAATTTAAATTATCTCAAATCATTTTTTCTAGAATCCACCAACGTTATTTTAAACTACAAATCTGTTTACTTAAAATAGTGTGGGATTAAATAGCTATTTTAAAGCTATACATGGCCACACTGTAGTAATTTTAGCATTCTAAAATTCTAAAAGCCTTGCAAAACCCCAGACACTCCACATGACCTATGAAGGATTGATTATGAAATTGAATACATTATGTTTAATAATGGCATTTGTTACGAATTACTTTGTAAACTTGATAGTTTTAAGATCTCCGGCTTTGCTGGTAAATCTTTAAATATTTTGTAAACTAAATTTGAGTTTTTATTGAAAAGGGAATTAAAAGTAAGAAGTAAAATGACACTATCAGTATATAAAGAGATGTTGTGGAAATACCATTTTTCTAAAACGCCCTTATACGGATAAATATGATTTAAATAATATTCCATAGGGTCTAAGCCCTTTTCTTTTATGGCAGTAACTAACATTTCTTCATCTCTAAACACCAAGGAGCCAATACCGGTAATTCCAGGACGATTTTTATATAATATTTCTTGAACATCCTTTGAGTATTTTTTGAAACTAGTAATCAGCATTGGTCTAGGCCCTACCAAAGCCATCTCTCCTTTTAAAACATTATAGACTTGCGGCAATTCATTTATTTTAGAGATTCTCAACCATTTTCCAATAGAGGTTATCCTTGGGTCATTACGTACTGTGATTGTTTTGCTACCTATATTGGGACTGTCTTTGATCATTGTTGCAAACTTTAGAATACTGAAAGTTTGATTTTTATATCCTAGACGTTCTTGGCGATAAAAAACTTCACCTTCCGCTGTAAACCTAAGTATAACCATTATAGGTATAAATAACGGTATGAGTATCAGGATACCGAGTAGTGAAAGGATAAAATCTATAGATCTTTTAATGAACTTGTACATAATTAAATACCTAAATTAGTTCGCTTTCATTCATTATAATAGGGTGTTCATCCACATCCCTCAAAAATATAAGCCCTTCTTCAAATTCATAGCGTTTAAAATTTGTATCAAATGACTTATCATTGTCAAGCAATCTGATGGTATCTTCGCACAAATTAGCTCCTCCTAATGCAAAACATTGGGTAAAAGCAACATGTCTGACATTGATTTCTGTAACTTTTGGAATACCGTTTTTATCTTCTTTTAGATCGACCGTATAAAATCCATGCTTTTCAGCGCCTGTCAAGTCAAACATAAAATCCAAAGCTTTACGAGCTGCCTCATACGCATGATCGTCATTGATTAATCTCCCAAAAGAAGTATTACCTGTAATGCCAGAAGGTGAAACTTTTGCCATGATGTAATTGACTCTTTCAGCAGATGCAGACCTTATTAATTTTCCTTTATAATACAACATTTTACAAGCGAGATTTCTACCTGGCAAATATTCACTTGCTATGAAATTATTAATTCCTTTGTTAATTGCTACCCACCTTTGAAGGTCATCGTAGCACTCTATTTTATAAGACCCTAAACCCGAAGAGCCTGTTGCGGATCTTATCCAATAGGGATATTTTAGGGATGTTTCTGTACTTCTTTTTAAATCTTCATCATGAATATCAATCGTCACAGAGTCAGGAACCAGTCCTGTAGATGCCAATGCTTGTGTCAAAATGCCTTTGTCCAGCATTTTATTAACTGCAGCTTTGGGTGGAATAAGTGCTTTGCATGGCAAATTGCCTATAGATTGTCTTTCGCTCCATGCCAAAACTTCCTGCTCCGGCAAAATTATGGCAATGTCGATATTTTCTTTTGCAATGATGTCTTCCATCACTTGCCAATAACCAGGTTCTGTAGATTTTGGAGTAATATATGATTTATCAAATAACTCTGATTGGTACAGACCTATGGCATACTTATGTATATCAGTAGCTATAATTTTATATGGTTTATAACTTCCAAATATTTTAATGGCTCTCGCAAAAGAGCGGGGTGTAGGTCCACCCACACCTGTAATTAGTATGTTTAATTTGTTATTCATATATAAAACTCTTGTACTACTTTTCTTCTTTTTCCAGAATCGAGCAATGGAATTTCATGAGTGTAATCTACGATAATAATGGCATCCTCTCCTAAATAGTCTTTAAATTCATTTATCAATTCTTGTTCTCGATTAAATTTATTATCTGGATTCAGTGGATTCAGAATAAATTTATATGACTTTGGTCCAGTCTGGATGAATTTGTATTGTTTTAAATCTGTATATTTCCACATTTGGTTGGTTATTGTAAAGCTTGAAATAACCTTACCATTTGTATCAAAAATTTGATCCATTTTTCTTCCGCTAATTGAAGTCATTATTTTTCTGCATAACTTTGAATCGTAAGTCATAATCCCGATATCTCCCGTATCATAACGTATAAGAGGCATTGCTTTATTATATAAATCAGTTATTACTATTCTTCCCGGTACATCCATCTTTACTGGCTGATCCTTTTCTAAATCAAGAATTTCAAAATAATAGCTAGCATGATTGAGAAAAAAGGCTGTTGTACCATCAAGGCTTTGTTGACCTAGAATTCCATTTTCAACATTCGAATACCTTGAAATTACATTAACTCCACAAACATCACTTAAGTGGTGTTTGGTGAACTCGTCAAGTGCTTCAGACATTGATAATACAGATTTCAGGTCTAAGTTTTTAAGATTAATTTTATTTTTAATGCAATATTTGAGGATTTCGTCTAAAAAGGACGAATATGCAAGAATACTTTTATATCCTTTTGAGTCTCTTATTTGTTGGATGAAATTTTTAATTTTTTCATCATCGGATCGTAGAACATCAACTTGAGTGATATTTTGTAGCCAAGATTCTAAAATAGATTTTTTATTATGCTCATTCCATATTTTACAGTAAAATAGTTTATACCCAATTTCATATCCGGCAAGACCAGAGAAATAGATAGTATCTGCTGTATTTCGTATAATTTTATCTCTATCATGGATTACTTCAAATGGAGTACCTGTAGAACCACTGGTTACAACTTTTTTGCATTTACTAATATTTATACTTTTTGAAGTAAACTTGTCAAAGTTATCTCTAATAATATTTTTATTAATTACAGGAAAATGACTGACGTCATTAGTTGATAGATTACTATAATAAGGGATTTGTGCTATAGCAAAATCAATGATATTTTTTATTTTTTTAGCTTGAAGTTCTTCAAACTCGATTGATCCCAACGCTCTATTCATTGTTGCTATCTCACTCAAATGATTTATAATATTGGATCCCGTTAATCTATCTATAAAAAAGTAGATATACTTTCTGAAATTATAATTCATTATTTATATTTTCTTTAGATAAGTGCAGCCATTTGCGTAGTTGGCATGAATTCTACATCCGGCCATTTTTTTAAAATAGATGATATTAAAACATCTAATTTTTTTAAGCCTTGTTTTCTGTTATTTTCATCAATTCTACCACAAAAATTAACACGATGAGTGCTGATAATTGCGGGTTTGTTTAAGGCGAAGGCTATTTTTATTTGATTCAATGTGTGACCAACATCAATGCCATACATCGGCTCAAAAATACAGTTTCTCACTATCGCCGTCGGACCATTTTTATTTTTTTTTCCGAGCCAGCTTATGACCAATGAATATTTGTTATTTCCCTCAAATTGCCTTTTGATAGGAGTCGTGTCGATATATAGTACTCCCTGTTCAAACAAATATCGGTGGAGTTCTTCATGGGTTAGTTGGCCAGGCGAAGTGAAATGTAATGGTCTTCTACCAAAAATTCTTTCAAAAGCTAATATCCCTTCATTAAGATGGATTTTTAATGACTCAAATTCTTTTTTATCGTTGTAAGAATACGTGCTCAGATAGCTTTGATGATTATTAGAGTGATTAGTCAAACCAGTATAACATTGATGATCTAAGCACCAAAATGTTTGAGTATCTTTTTTTAATAAATTGGATACAAACATACCTTCATGGAAATGGGTTCTACCGTGGTACTCTGGATACAAATATTTTGCTTCAATCCCATTCATAAATATATCTGCAGTGTCCACTTGACTATATTTATTCATACTTTCAGTAAAATCTTCATATTCCACAGATGAATATCCGTCACTTACTATTTTTTCAAAATTTAAGTTTTGTGGATTAGTAAAAACAGTAAAAACAGGTGGGATGGCATTATGATCTCTATGTTTACTCAGCACATCAAAAAGTGCATTTAAATCATCACTTGTACTCAATCCATCTAATCTGTCAAAGTGATTTTGGATTTCAAATCCGTGACGCTCCATATATTGGAGACTGGTCCAATCATTTTGCCTTATATTGCCATAATCATCTACTGCAAAAGCAATAACTTTCCTATTAATGCCTTTACCAGGGATGTTTTTTAAATAGTTTTTGATACTCACTACCAATAAGTAATGTTAGTTTTGACTTTGATGAAGAAAATAATTATATTCATCTTTTAAAGCAACCCAAATTTTTTCTCTCCTAAAAATTTTGTACTACATTTTCTCTGGAATTTTTAGCCAGTTGGCTCACTAATTCCGCATTGCTTAAGAGTGTGATGATGGCATTTTCAAGAGCTGAAGCAGACTTAGGTGGTATCAGTAAACCGGTTAATTTATCTATTATAATTTCATTGCACCCATTGATATTTGTTGCAATCACCGGTAAACTCATAGAACAAGCTTCTAATACTGCATTAGGAAAGCCTTCACGATAACTGGGAAAAATAAATATATCCATCATATTGTAATAGGGTCGTACATCATCAAAACGCCCTAAATAAAGAATATTGTCATCGGTCATTATTTTTTGGATGATTTCTTCGGATAAGATGCCATTTTCTTTTTCAAACACTCCAACTAATAATAACTTTACTGGATATTTATCTTTTATTTTGTCATAGGCTTCTAACCATTCGACAATCCCTTTTTCTCTAGCTATGCGCCCTACAAAACCTAAAATGATTTCATTATCTTTAATTTCATATTGAGATCTCATCGACCGTCTTAAATAAGGATCTGATTTAAAAAAGTCAGTATTTACTCCATTTGATCCACCTCTGCCCAGTACTTTGATTTTTTCTTTTGGACAAAGCTTTTCATCTTGAATGAATTGTGCAAGACCTTTAGAATTGGGATAAATGCGATGTGCAAAGCAGTAAGTGATCTTTTCTACTAAAGCTAGAACCTTTCTTTTTATACCTGATGATTCCATCCACGGGATGCCACCTACTGTGTGTAGTCGCACAGGAACTCCTGCTGCCCAGCCGGCGATCATACCGATTAAGCCTGCTTTAGGAGTATGGGTGTGAATAATTTGAGGTTTTTCTCGCTGCAATAACCTGAACATTGCCCATAGAGAAAGTAGGTCTTTATACGGCCTAATTGTTCTGGACATCGGTAGTGGTATCATTCTGATTCCTTCTCGCTCAGCTATATCTTTAAAATGTTTATCATCTTGCCCAGTTACACCTACAAGTTCATAAAATTCATTCATGTACGCTAGTTGCCCTTTCAGAATGATATTCATAGAGATAGGTACAGTCGTAACCCGTATGATTTTTGACTTTTCTTTCATGGAAAATTGCGGTTGTACCACTTTTGAAAAACAAATAAATTCCATAGTTTTCCTTTGTGATTAGCTTTTCCTGATCTATGTTCATCCAATAATTTCTGTACATAGTCCATATTGAAGAGTCGATGACGATTTAGGTTCCCTTTACTTAATAAGGTGTCGAGTTCAGACTTTAATTCGTTATTAAACCAATAATCTATCGGTACTCCAAAACCTTTTTTTCGAAAAGTAATAGTCTTTTTAGGTAAAAACCGACTAAAGGTACGTTTTAGAATATATTTTTTATTTCTGCCTTTTATTTTAAAGTTAGCTGGCATAGCGTAAGCGGCCTCCACGATTTTAGAATCGAGAAATGGTGCTCTTGACTCAAGAGAGTGGCTCATGCACATTCTGTCCACTTTGACCAACATGTCGCCTTCTAAGACGATTTTTAGATCCGTGTAAAATCCTTTTTCTATGTCACTACCTGAAGTATAACTATGATATGTAGTGTGAATGAGGGGTTTGACTTCATGAAAGTAATTATTTTGAAGTAATAATTTTCTTTCCTCGTCTTGGAATCCTAAACACATATACTTATAATGCATCTCAAAATGACTCAATGAAGAATGCTCAATGACTTTTTTTGTCCGACGCAAAATGGAGTTAGTCCACCGGTTGTGAGGCAACTTATATATTATGGATTTTAAACCACGACTAACGAATGAAGGCAACCCATTTAATAAGTCAGCATAATAACTTGCTAAATATTTTTCATATCCTCCAAAAAGTTCATCAGCACAATCGCCGGTGAGAACTACTTTAACCTGTTGAGCTGCCACTTTTGCAACGTAATAGGATGGTATCGCAGAAGAATCTCCAAATGGCTCATCAAAATGTGCAATAATCTCATCAATATATTCGATTACATCATGATAATCCAGATATTCTATGGTGTGTTCTGCTTTCAGATATTGTGCTACAAGTTTTGCCCTTTTACTTTCATCATACTCTTTTTCTTTGAAACCGATAGAGAATGCTTTTATCGGCTGATCACTTAACTTTGCCATGATACTACTAATGATCCCTGAATCGATTCCGCCACTGAGAAATACGCCAATAGGAACATCCGCTGCCATTCTTTTTTCTATGGATTCCGTGAGTAAAGTTTCAAGATCTGTACTTGCTTTTTGAAAACTAGTGTATGTGTGTCTTTGTGTTAAATTTTTTAAGAGATTGTAATATTGAAAAGTTTCAATCTGACCGGAAGAGGAGATTTGCATATAATGGCCTGGCTGTAACTTATAGACATTTTCATATATGGTATAAGGAGCAGGAATATAACTTAAGGAAAGAAATAAATTTAAAGCGGTGTGATTGATTGATTTTTGGTTTATTTTATGTTCAATTGCTTTAAGTTCAGAACCAAATATGAATCTATATTCCTGGTGCATATAATATAACGGCTTCTCACCGTATCTATCTCTAGCTATATAAACAGTACTCTTATTTTTGTCATATAGAGCAAATGCAAACATGCCTTCAGCATGGTGTAAAATCCAGTCAATACCATAATGCTGATAAGCCTTGATTATCACTTCTGTATCACTTTGCGTAGAAAATGAAATGCTTTTTTTCTCCAATAATGACCGTATATCTAAAAAATTATACATCTCTCCATTGTAGATCAATACAATATTTTTATCATCGGAGTACATCGGTTGGTCTCCTGAATATAAGTCTATGATGGAAAGCCTCCTATGTCCCAGTCCGATACCATTGTCTATATAAAAGCCTTCGGCATCAGGACCACGAACGGTAAGTCGATCACACAGCGTTTTTAAATCAACTTGATGAACATCATCTTGGAAATCAATAATTCCTACTATGCCACACATTTTCTATTTCATTTGATAAACAATCTCATGCCTTTCAACAGGCCATAAACACAGATAGCCCATCTTTTTTTACAGGCATAAAAAAACAACCACCATTGAAATGGTTGAATCGGATATTGAAAGTGCATATATGCTTTTATATAAGTGGGATGGTTTAGATATTCTTTTAAAGATTGTATGATGTCTCTAACCGATTTACTATTACGTGGACTGGTTTCACTTAATCCAATATTCATCATCGAAATCGCAATTCTATTTTGCAAGGCTAATTCGAAGTCAGGTCCTAAACTTAGACGGTTGATTCCATCCTGTATATACATAAATAAGTTGATAAATCTAGGAAACAAGGTTGAACCATGTGTTTTAGTCAAAGAAGTTAGATTATCTTTTTTATAGTGGATAAGATGTTTATGAATATAAAAAGCAGAGTGGCAGTAATTGAAATAATAAAAATTGAACAAAATATCTTCTGAGCCTATTATTTTTGTATCTATAAATTCTAAGTTATTAGCATCAATTATATTTTTTTTATACAGTTTTCCCCAAGCAGAAGCGAAACTATCAATCTGTTGTGGAGTCTTTAATTCTTTCCCTATAGGGCCTGTAAGCCTTCTATGTAAGGCTTTCATATCACTACCTAAAAAATTTGTGTCTTTCCCAAACGGACCTTGAACATAAACTTGCAGATTTTCATATTCTTTAATCATCTGCCAAAAGATTAAATCATAATCTCCTTCTTTAGCTTTTTTTAACGAAATCTCAAGCGCATCCTTTTCCAACCAGTCATCTGAATCTAAAAAAGTAATATAAATTCCCTTAGCGGCCTTAATGCCGGAATTTCTTGCACCGGAAAGGCCTTGATTAGATTGATGTATAACGCTGATTCTGTTATCTCTTAATGCCCATTCGTCACACAACTTACTTGAATTATCTTTTGAACCATCGTTGACTAGAATGATCTCAAGATTGGTATATGTTTGATTGACAACGCTTTTGACACATTTGTCCAAATAATCTTCAACATTATATACCGGAATGATGATGCTTATTTTAGACATGAAGTATGAAATTTGTGATGGAACTAATTATTTTATCAGAATGGAGATGATCCCTTATCTTCATAGCTTGATTTCCTATATCACTCCTTAACTGAGGATGATTGATTAGATTTTCAATGGATAAAGCAAGTCCATCAATATCTCCATCTTTAACAAGGATGCCATTTAATCCATTTTGGATCAGATCAGCCGGGCCTGCAACAAAATCAAAACTGATACAGGGTAATCCTGCAGCCATCGCCTCACATAATGCATTAGGGAATCCTTCAGATCTAGAAGGAATGACAAAAATACCTGCTCTGGCATAAACTAAGTCTATATTTTTGACTTGTCCTAAAAATTGAATTCGAGATAAAATTCCAAGTCTTTTAGCTTGATCTTTGAGGTATTGTCCGTTTTCGTCGCCACCTGCAATAGCAAGCACCCATTCTGATGTTTTCATTCTAGAAAAAGCATCAATTAATCTGTCAAATCCTTTTAGGGCATCTCCCAATCTACCTACCGCAAGGATGATTTTTTCTCGCTTTATCTCAGGGTATAACCGAACAGGTCTTAATGCATTGGGGATAACCTCAATTGGTACAGAAGCACCATAAAACTTTTGCTGAAATGCTGCTGCAATTTTAGTCTGCGCTATTACTCCATCTGGTTTATAAAAATAAAAAACAAATTTTGTAATTAGATGGGCAAAGAGATTATCTCTGTACAAAGGACTGGCTCTGTCAGATATTATTACTTTCACATTTGAATTTCTCAATGCAAATACAGCTAAAGCAGAATAATATCTTCCAAAGACCAATACTGATGCACATTGAGATGCTTTGACCCTTGTTTTGATATATTTTATCAAAAATAATAGCCTTCTTATTTTCGAATAGCTATTGGATATTTCAGGTGGTTCGGCTAATTTTATGGAGGGATTCAACTCAAAAAAATGGTGCAATTTAAAAAGAAGAATGAGATCTACTTTTTTGCCATCATTTGCCCAAGAATTAGCCAAGGTGACAACTGCCCTTTGCATTCCTCCCATGTGGATGGAAGGTCCTATAATACATATCTTATCTAACACTACTTTATAATGCCCAGTTTAAACATTATTGCTTTATACAATAGTTTTAAATATCTTTTTATGGCATTCTTATCTTTAAAATTATTAACAAGCAAAAATAGGTCAGGATGAACTAAGTTAAATATTGGTTTTTTTGGAAAATTTTTTATTCCCTCAGGTTCAGAACCATTTTTAATAAATAATACCATATTTTGTTTATACCACCAGTAAATATTATCATTTTCCCAAAAATGACATCGGAGTATATCATACAATTTAAAATCATATTTTTCAAATAAGTTAACCCAATAAGAAAGCCACTGCTCGTTATAATGGTGATCACTTCCTTGCTTTGGTATAGCAGCAGAAAATAAAATAATATTACTCATATTTGTTAGTTCTTCGATAAAACTTTGTGCTCTTTGAGGTTTTAAATGCTCAGCCACTTCAAGACATATTGCTAAATCAAATTTTTTATTGACCCCAAGATTTTTTTCTAAATCTTTAACTTCAAATTCGTGGCTTTCTATATTTTTGAACAACAATTCTTTATTACACCATGGACCATCAATCCCAAAGACCTCGGGTACTCCATGGTCTTTAAAGACTTTCATGAAGGTACCTAATCCACAACCTATATCAATAATTGAATTTGGTTTTAAAATATTTAAAATTACTGGAACAATTTCTTTAGGTGCAACCAAGTTATGAAAACCTGTATTATGTGAATATTTAGTCATTTTTTAGATTAATTTTTTAATAATTTGAGACTCATAAATTTTATCCTTAAGATCCAATGCCGATGTAATGTCCGCCACCTCACTAACCTGTTTTTTTGCTATTGGTACGGCTGACTGTGCACCACTAAGAAACCATTCGTACTCAATATCTAAGTTTCCGATATCAATAACCTGATACCCTACATCTGTCAAATCAGAGGCAGCCACGGTTGCAGAAGCACCTAGAGCAAATATAATCAGTAAGTCTTTCGGAAATGTTTGAGCATAAGAAATTATTTTATCATATACGTCATAGGCACCTTTGCTCGGACAAATCACTCTACGAACAGAATTTGCATTTTCAAAAAGGTCGTTTCCATAACCAAAACGTGTAAACTGACCTTCAAATATAATAATATCCCTTTGATCCCACAGTTTTTTACATTTATTAAATAGTATTTGACTATTAGATTTATCTTTTCTTCCTATGTAAAATCGAGTCATATTAGAATTGCCATATTTATAATTTTGATCTAATAAATGATAATATTTTGAAATAGTACGTGCATGAAACATTTTAGCGGACATTTTTGCCATCAATGTTTTATCATCTATGTCCTCATAATCTACTAAGCATACTAAAAGTTTTGGATTCCGACTGAGCATAGCTCGTTTTAAATCATTGCTCAAGTTTTTGTTTGTTTTTTGGAGGCCATCACTTTTACCTGTTAGATATAAATATTCTGAATCTCCAAATCTTGCAACCGACAATTTTTCTTTTGTTACTAAATCAATAGTCTCATCGATAGACAAAATTGTAGGCAATTTGTATTTTTTGATTACAAATTCATATTTCACAGCACCTGCTAGTAACTTTAATAGTGTTTTAAATTTTCTAAATAATAAAGAAAAATTCATGCTTGTTAATTTTTATTCCAAAATGAATGCCACATTTGAAATACGATCAAGTGCCAGATAATAGATTTATACACTAATCTATCTTGTCTAAAAGATGCTACTAATTTATTTACTTCATTAGCGTTAAAAATGCCACTATTTTTAATGGCATCAGAGCCTAGATATTGATCTATCATCCAGCTCATATCTCCTTTTAGCCATTTAAAAATGGGAAGATCAAAACCGGTTTTAGGTCTATCCATGATCGCTTTAGGTACATATTTATGTACGATGTCTTTAAGTATTCTTTTAGATGTGCGACCATCATTTTTATATTTAAAAGGTAAAGTTGCAGCAAATTCGACTAAGCGATGATCCAGTAAAGGCTCTCTAGCTTCTATAGAAGCTGACATAGTAGCTCGATCTACCTTGACAAGCAAGTAATCCGGCAATGAGGTTTTGAAATGACTGAGTAAGATATTATTTCCTTTATCCTCTATATTGTCAATCTTGTCAAATAAAGATAATATGTTATTATTCTGCATTAATTTTTTTATGGATCGATCCGGCACTTTAGATGAGTCTAAAATGAATTGATGTATATTAGGATTAGTTTGAAATGTAGCTAGTCCCTTCAGTTTGTGGGCTAAAACATCAGAGCCAAAATTTGAATTATTGATTAGCTTAGATGCAATTTGAATAAATGGATTGAAAATGGATGGTATAGAATTTATTTTTTCCATCCGATTGATCGTATTAAAATAACCATTATAACCTGCAAAAGATTCATCACCACCGTCTGCAGAGAGTGCTACTTTGACATTTTTGGCAGCTAGTCTGCTGACCATAATAGTAGGAATACAAGATATATCACCGCATGGTTCATCAAATATTAAAGGTAGGTCTATTAATATTTTTTTTACTTCGTCAATAGAACAGTCCATTGAGGTGTGTTGTGTCCCTAGATGCGCTGCGATTTTCTTTGCATCTTGGGATTCGTCGATACCCCCGGGAAAACCTATTGTAAATGTTTTTAGGTCTTTATATCCTTTATTAGCTAAAATGGAAGTAACTAAGGTGCTATCATAACCACCGCTTAAAAATATACCAATGGGAACATCAGCAACCATCCTGAGCTCACAAGATGAAGTTATGATGGTTTCTGTATAGTCTAATGCATCCGAGTAAGAAACATTGCTAGTTTTTTGATCGAAAACATGGATTAGATCCCAATACTTATAGGTGTTAAATTGATGACTCTTACAATCTAAAATACCCCATGATCCGGGTTCCAGTTTATATGTGGATTCATAAATACTATTTGACCCCGGGATATATCCATATTGAATGAATGTGGGAACGACAGATAGGTTAACATGAGTATTAAATTGAGGCGCTGATATTAATGCCTTTAATTCTGAAGCAAATAAAAAGACATTATTTTTATGATAGTAGTAAAGTGGTTTTACGCCAAGTCTGTCTCTACACAGATATAACTTTTCGGCCTTAGAATCAAAAATGCAAATAGCAAACATCCCGATAAATTTCGTGACGCATGCTTCTCCCCAGCAGTGAAAGGATTTTAAAACTACCTCTGTGTCAGAGTCAGAGTCAAAAGTATAACCTTGCGATATAAGCAATTTCCTTATTTCAATATAGTTGTAAATTTCCCCATTCAATACAATATCTAAATGTTGAAATGACTTAGGTTGATGACCTCCTACTGACAGATCTATTATGGATAGACGCTTATGTCCCAATCCGATGGCCACTTTAGATGCTTGTCTTATCGTGATACCCTCGTCGTCAGGACCTCGATAGCTGAGAGGTTGAATCATTTTTTGTATATCTTCTTTAGAAACACTATTCTTTGGATCAACTATACCAGCAATTCCGCACATATTTTTTAAATATATTTAGTGATAAGGTCTGAAGAAATAAATCTAACATCCGGCCATTTTTTAATAATACGTCTCAACAATACATCTAACTTTTTAATGTTATTATCCCTTAATTGAGGGTCTAATCCACCTACAAAATTTAATCGGTGTGTAGATATGATGGCAGGTTTTTTAAATAATAGTGCGCGTTCTATTTGTGAAAATGCCTTATTAACCCAATCTATTCTGAAATCAGTAGAAGGTTCAAAATAGACGTTTCGCGGGAAAAAATACAAATCTCCACGCTTCAGACCACAATATCGATACGCTTTAACCAGTTTGTCTCCTTTTGGCATTTTTTGCAATAAAAAACTCTGCATAGACCTTATTCCGATACTAGCAAAAGTAGCTTCTTGTTTTTCATCCCATATACCTACCGGTGCGATGGTAGAAACTGAGTTAAATCCAAACAGCTTTGTAAATATTTTTTGTCCATCCATGATCGCTTTATGAATGAACTCTTCTTCTTTTTCATTTCTATACCAGTAGGCAGCCATTAAGTTTTCTTGATGCCCCAATTCATTGGTAAAGTCTATCGAAAAAACATGGTGGTCAAAAGCAATTTTCAAATTTTTATTATCTGTTTTAATCAATCCAAGCCATCTACACGCATTTAGATGTTCTCTTGCATGAAATTGAGGCTTAAAAAAACCTGCTGTCACCATACTTTCAAATGATTCCCAAGCATGGTTATAACCATAATTTAGATAAGTATCTGTAAAGATCTCATAATGATATTCCTCAAAATCGTGCTTTTCAATTTTGTGAAAATCGGGATTAGCCATTACAGTATTCGCTGTGATTACTGCCTTTTTGCCGGTGTCATTTAGAATTTGATTGAGCCTATCATGAAGTATGTCCATGTCTTCAGACTGCTCTAAAGTGTCGTATTTATTAAAAGGATTTGAAAATACATCAATATTTTTGCTTTTGAGTATATTATAAGTTTTTTTATCAGGCATCCGGATACTTCCCCAGTCATCGGACTCAATGACTACTAATGGTATCGCAGTACGACATCCCATTAAATATTGGTAATAGAAGGTATTGAATTTTGAAGTCATTTGAAAAATTCAATCAAAGCGGGAGAATCCGGAAAAAACGGGGCAAAAAAAGGATTCAGCAAAAGTGAATTTAATCCTATAAAATCAAAGCCTATTCTCAATTCTACAGTAAGAAAGAAAAAGATAGGTATGGCATACAAGTAACCTAGTGACTTAAAAATTTTACCCTTTGGTTGTTGTTGGATGGCATATATGATACCTGTTAATAAAAGGAAAGCGGCTACACTAAAAAATCTTCCCATCGATGGAATAGAAGATACAATATTAGCAATAGCTAGCATGAGAATACCAAAAGATATAAGGCTCTGTGCCACTTTATCTTTTAAATACACTTTTCTTTTTATCAATATAAAAATTAATAAAGAGTATAGACTGAATTGTAAGGCATACATTCTTCCTTTCACATACCAATTTAAATCCTTTTGCATGTTTTGAATGGTATGAATATAATCTTCAGAGGAGTATCCGCTAACTTTGTTTTGCATAAATACGGGAAATAATTCTGCATTCTCATTAAGTGTGTTTGGATCAAAATCCACCATAGAAAGTGAAAATATCAACATTAAGAAATACATAAAAGTCCAATTTCCAATGACTTTGTAAATGATGAATATTGTCAAAGGTAATGCAAATGAGAAATGAACTAGAGGCGATAGTATAATGAATAAATATCCGACCGTTTTTCTTTCAAAAATAATCTTTAAAACCCCATAAAGGAAAACCATAGCAGCTGTATAAAAACGATATCCATTGATATTCCAAAATGGAATTAACACAGCGAGCGTAAACATTAATATAGCTGTCAGGAAAATGAATTTTTTTTCTTTTATATGGGCAATGAGCATGAATAGATTCCTCGAATAAAAAAATCCAAAAACCAGACCTATGATTCCAAAAAAGAATCGAAAATCGTCAGTAAATCTGGAGACTGTCAGTGATAATGCATGAGCATATATGTCAGTACCTGAATATATCCCTTTCTTTGCAAAGGGTTCTTTTAGAAGTTTTATATAGGGTTGATCAGTTTTGGCATATAACCTTTTCAATTGGCTTTTATAGCGGTTGGCATCCATATCAGGATTGGAAATGATAAAAGTGTAGCCAAAAAAAGCACAAAATACCCAGACAATATTTTTAGAATAACTGGACCGGTAATTAAGTATGGCTAATATAAAACTTATGAATGGCCATGCCAAAAATACAAAAATCGAAAAAAGTTTATTTTCCTTTGATGGTGTTTTAATTAACATCAGTTGTTATCTTGTACCGATCTTCGAATTGGAGATTATTTTTTTAGCTTCTACGGCATTTATTGGCTCCTTACCTGCTTTAATAACAGAAAAGTCAATTGAAAATGAAGCGATATTATGACAATTAGTAAGTTTGAGCTCAGCATTTTTTAGATGATGATTTCCGGTCATTAATTCAGGTCTAGGATTTTCAGAAATTCTATTGGTTGAAACAACCTCTGCATTGATTTTTTGGGATTTTGGTTGCGGACTTGAAGGGTCTAATTTGACAAATTTTCCGTTTTCATCTTCTAAGGAAAAAAGGCGTGATTGGTTATTGAGGTGGAGATAGAAATGTGACTTTCCGGACTTCCCTTTTTTATCCTTCCAGTTTATTTGGAAGTTACAAATCAGATTTTCTTCTTTTGAAAGATTGTACAAGCTCGTAATATAGCTATATGACAAGAGGTTGATATCTGACCCGTCATGATTATCAACTATAAGCTGTTGATAACTATCGGCTATTAATGCAAACGGACTTCCTGAATCAGAGCCCGAGTAATCAGCTATCCTTATTTTTTCTTTAAAACTTTTTGCATTGGGCCTAAGGTGATTAGCACCATTGTGGTCATAAACGATGAAATTGTTGTTTTTGCCATTAATAGTTAGATCATATTGATGAAATTCGCCATCAAGCATGGTAAGACCTAATGATGTATTTTGGATTGTAAATCCATCCTGAATTATAACATGTTTAAAGTTTGGGTTTTTATCAGGATGGTCAATTGTGCCGACCTGAACACCATCAGGAAAATAAATATATTGGAATTTTTTATTAGGAATATTGCTGATATTTATTTGATTATCTCTGCATTCAAAATCATTAGGTTTTGTATCATTAAGACGATCCAGTCTTTGGCGTCCCAAAAAGAAGACATCATCCTTAGATACGGACATTGGTGTATTTGAAGGGCAAAATGCTTCAATTGTGATTCTATTTTTATGGAATGTAAAAGCTGAAACATCATAAATTTCTGTAGCCATATTCAGATAAGGTATCGAGATATTATTGTTTTTGATGATTAAGTGTTTTGAAAAATCAGACTGATTCCCAATCTGGATTAAAGCACATAAAAATCTACTGCCATCTAAATTGGTTAAGGGTTCGTTTATATTTTTTAAAACTCCGTTTTTGACCAGTGCTTCTTTCTCAAGCGTGATTTGATTGTTTTCAATCAGTAAATTTGAAGCACCTCTATCTTTTAATATACAAGCAGGATGACTTTGGCTTCCTCTACCGATTACATTCAAAATATTATTATTTGCAAAGGTACACTTACCTGGACTTGAACAAGTGTAATACATAGTAAAAACATCCGAATCCGGATTGTTTGAGATTAGATTTTTGAGCGTGTTATTTTCAAAATTCATTGTACCATATCCACCCTTGATCACACATGGTGTTAGCATCCGTTCTTTAGGAGTGGAAAAAACTCTAAAATTTTCAAAAAGATTATTAGTTATCTCAACATATTTTTTGTTTTGCCTATTTGACTTGTAATATGACGCTTCCATTCCACTTTCAGCTACTGTGATAAAGGCGCCTGCAAAATCATATACTTTGTTTTTTTGAATAATGATCGAATCGTAACCCATATTGACAAATCCCAAAGGGGCATTCACATTGTGAAATTCTGAATTGGTGATTTTAATTTTTTCTATTTTGCTGTTTTTATAAAATTCCTGAATACTTTGATTGTCTGAATGCGCACCATATATAGAAATCGCCATATTTCCTTTGAAAATACAATTATCAATTTTGATTTTTTGAATAGATGGTTTTGCTCTTGGATTCAACTGTTTCTGATAATAACAACCTGCAAAAAAATACTCTGGATTGTTAGATGAAATGACACCTTTGTTGTAATCGTCAGTTGCAATGGTGATGTTTTTTAAATCCAAATTATATCCATGATCAGATCTAAAGTAACTGTAAAATTGATTTTCATGTTGAGTCATTAAAATGAGTCCGGATGATTCTTTTTGAGCACCGCTGATGACAATGTTTTTTCCACCATTAAAAAAATCTCTATTGCTTGAAGTTGCCATAGGAATCATTTTATTGATAAAAACTTCCCCATTGACTAATACCCAATTAGTGAGCGCTAGGTAATTTTGATAAGGATCGTCTAGGTTTTCACCTGCAAACCATTCTATTCTTGCATTTTTTGTAGCCCAATCACCGGAGATTGAAATGTTTTGAAATATTTTGTCAGGACTAGCTATGATCTGAATATTATGGCCTACAATATGCCCATTAGTCAATTGTGCACCATTGTTAAAAAAGATTATTTTGTTTTGTAAGGTGATTTCTTTACCTTTAAGGTTAACATTATCCTTTATAAAAATAGAATCTTTATTTACGTCAATCGGTGTTAAAAATACATCATTTAACCTTGGATTACATCCTATAAATGCAAATCCGAGCATTATGGTTACATAGAAATAATGAAATAAAAATTCTAGAACTAATCTTCTTATTTTCATACTAGTCTTTGATTAAGCATAGAAATTGTTTACAGATATTTTCAATTTTATATTGGTCTACATTTTCTATTTTGTAACTATTTGTAAAATCTCTTTTCAGAAATCGAGTTATATTTTCGCTGTCTAGATTCCCAGTTACAATGTTTAAAATAGGCTTGTCTATGATGGCATAATCTATAAGTTTACTAGGTGTCTGGATATCTCCTTTGTTAGCAAAATTTACAACAAAATCGGCGGCAGAAGCGATATTTAAAAACTCTTCCCTCGGTACAGGATTCTGTATAAAAATATTTTTATTTTGCTTAGAGTGCATTTCTGCCCAATGTGGAGTGTTAGTATATATATCGAACCTATACTTAGTATCCGAAGGTAAACTGTTTAAGAACTCAATGAATTCCTTAGGGTCTCTTTTGTTTGGAATAAAAGAACCTCCATACACAAAGTGTAATATGTTAGATGAAACTAATCGTTTGCCTATATATTTTTTAAATTTGAATCCTTGAGGTATTACAACTAACTTGTTTTTAAATTCAGGGAAATATCCATTTTTAGACCCTTCAGTAGGGACAGTAATATAGTTAGCCTTTCTCATAAACCATTTCTCAATAAATGCAAAGTAAAAAGGAGGATTATAATTATTGTTCTCTTGACCGTAATATGGGTCGCCACAATCTGCAATCCAAACATCAGTAATTTCATTAATATCCCTCTGCGATAGGGCAATGCCCCAGTGTATTGGGTATGGCTCAGCTATAGAAATTAATAGATCAAATTTTTCATTCAGATTTTTCAATTTATTTTTAACTTGAAACATTATCTCAATATTGGGATATTCAAAAAATTGGAGTAAAAGCCTACTTAATGCTCTTGTTAAGAAATTTAATACAGGAATTTTACTAATTTTAATAGGAGGAAACTTTTTTCTACCCAAATCAACAATTTTAAATCCAAATTCTAATTTAATAGGGTCGTGATATTCCGGATGGTAAGGCATCATTATCGTTACATCATTTCCTTGTCTACAAAATTCTTTAACTAACTCAGTCGTTCTAAATGATCTAGGATTTAGGGTTGGGGAAAATGCATTGGATATGATAAGAATTTTCATGATTAGTTATTTTCTCTAATTATCATTGCAGGATTTCCTGCTATAATTAAATTACTTCCAAAAGATTTTGTAACCACTGATCCTGCTCCAACTATTACGTTGTCTCCTATTTCTACTCCAGGTAAAATAACACAATTAGTCCCTAACCAACATTTCTTCCCAATTACTATAGGCTTAGTGTAGTCATGTTCGCTAAATTTTTTAATGTTATGATTTGCTGAAATTATTTTGACGCCAGGAGCAATCATTGTAAAATCACCTATTTTTATTCCATTGATTCCCTGCAAATAACATCCGGAACTACCCGCTATATATTGTGCAACGCCTTTCCCTATCTCAATTTTGCCACTTACAATTGTAGTAAAGTGCACCATAAACTTAAACTCTCCATTAAGTCTAAAAATTTTTTGAAAAATAAAATTAACAATTCTTAAGCTCAATCCTACTGGTGTATAAAGGTATTCAATTAGGTTAGAAGGATATTCTCTTTTCCAATTATCAAATCTATACTTTTTATAAACATAATTTTTTAGTTTAATTAAAATTGGTTTATATACATTGATATAGTCTAATTTAAATATATGAGATGTGGTGATTAAAATAAATATAAATAACAAAAAAACTATACATGCCTTGAATAACTCAGGGATGGGATCAAAATATTTGAGGGATAACAGAACTTTTGGAAGTGCAATTGAAATAACTGAATGAATCAGTATCAATAACAATACTTTGTATGGGAAAACTTCTTTAAATGAAGTTTGAAGAATATTTTTCATTTTTAAAAGAGCAGCAAATACTGTAATGACTAAAATTAGAACACTGACACATGCACTAACGATAGGGTTTTTAAATAACATTATTGCGGCAAACTGTCCTCCCCATGCCAATAATGCAATAAACATATGTAAGTTCATATAAAAACGACTATTTCCTGAAGAAAGCAGTATTGGTGCAAAAATTATCACATTAAATAAATTAGAAATCAGTTTTAATTGAAAGTATTTTATAGATTCAGTATATAAATCAGAGTATAATATTATAATAAAGTAATTTGAAAAAGTATAAAACAATACAATAATTGGGTATATAATTAATGCAGACTTTTTTATCGTTGATTTCCATAAGTCTAATATTGCAATATTGTTATCGTTTTGATTACTAAAAAACGAGCTTAATTTAGGCATCAGTACTGTGGAAGCTGAGCCAACTACCATGCCTACAAATGGTAATTGAATAAAACCATTCGAGAATTCTGCAAAGACTTCCTTGCCAAAATATCTACTTATGAAAAACTGGTCGGCTGAATTAATAGCAACACCTGCCAAACTTGCTACCATTATTGGAGAGCTATATTTTAAAATCGTTTTATAACTGAGATGGCTATTTTGTATTGCTAGATTTTTAAATGGGATTTTAATAATAATAACAGTTATTAACAGAGTTATAAAAGAGGAAATAATCCATCCAAAAATTGCATATTCTACTTTAGGAGCAATTAGTATTATTGGGAAGACGATACAAAACAACATCAATAATTTTGTAATCGAATTGTAAATCGGCAAAATATATGACATATTATAACTTACGAGGACTCCTTCCACCCCTAATGTAGGAAAAAGTAACATGGGAATAATTGCAAATAGTTGAAGTCCATATGTTAGGTCCGAATTAGCGAGTAAATCAGCTATTAAACTTGACCCTAGAAATAAAGTTACTGATAAGGCTGCACCGCATAAAAATAGTAGTTTTGAAATTTTCTTTACGATATGAAATCCTTGTACTTTTTTATATCTTGGCAAGTAATAACTATAAACACTAGGAAGCCCCGCTGAAAATACGATTGATAATGACGTATAAATATATAGAATTTGTTTATATGTTCCTAGGTCGGCTTTACTTAAATATCGTGATAAAATTGAAGCACTAACTATAGAAATTAGAATGCCACTTAATGAAGATAAAGCAACCCAGAACGCTTGAATAGTATTGTTATTTTGATCTTTCAATTATGACAAGTGTTATTGCAATATGATATAATTTGTCAAGTATCAAATTCAATCAACAGTTTTCTTTTAGATAAGCATGCTCATTAGTTTAGGAAAAAGGACGACACTGTTGTTTAAAACTAACGGCATCGTGATGAGCCTAATGATTATATATTCATTTCATTATCTACTTAAAACTCAAAGTCTAGCATCCACCTTATCTTTTGGGAGAAAAGCTTTTACATCAAAGACAACGCTTTTGTCCTTAGTGATGGCGCTAAGATTAATAGCAGCAAATTGCTGATGTGATACAGCCAGAATGACAGTGTCGTATTTTTTATCCGGCAAGTCTGTAAAGGTTTTAATGCCGTATTCATGTGCCACCTCATTAGGGTCCGCCCAAGGGTCGCAAACATCAATTTGTAAATCATAAGATTTTAACTCGTGATAGATATCAATGGCGCGCGTATTGCGTATGTCAGGGCAGTTTTCCTTAAATGTGATACCTAGCATGAGTATATTGCTGTTTTTGATTGCGATATCTTTATTTATCATCAGTTTAACTACTTCAGTGGCTACATATTCGCCCATGCTGTCATTGAGTCGGCGGCCTGCTAAGATAATCTCCGGATGATAACCTACCTCTTGTGCTTTTTGAGCCAAGTAATAGGGATCGACACCAATGCAGTGACCACCTACAAGACCGGGTTTGAAGGGTAGAAAGTTCCATTTAGTGCCTGCAGCTGCAAGAACCTCGTGTGTATCAATGCCGATGCGAGAGAATATTTTAGACAATTCATTGACGAAAGCTATATTGATATCACGTTGACTATTTTCTATGACTTTAGCCGCTTCTGCCACTTTGATGGATGTTGCCTTATAAGTACCGGCTGTGATAATGGATTTATATAAATTGTCAATCACTTCTGCTGCTTCAGGAGTAGAGCCGGAGGTCACTTTAAGGATTTTAGCTACGGTATGCTCTTTGTCACCTGGATTGATGCGCTCGGGACTGTAGCCTACATAAAAATCGCGATTAAAAACAAGGCCTGAATGTGCTTCCAGTATAGGTACACATTCATCTTCGGTCACACCCGGATAGACAGTAGATTCATAGATGACGTAATCGCCTTTTTGAAGAACTCGACCGACTGTTTCACTCGCTTTGATAAGTGGAGTCAAAACTGGTCTATGATTTTTGTCTGTTGGTGTAGGTACAGTGACGATATAAGTGTTACAAGATTTTAAGTATTCGACTGCATTGGTCACAAAGAGTCCTGCACCTTCTTGAGGAGCTTTGTTGGTTAGAACTGATTGGAGGTGGCTTTCAGCAATTTCCAGCGTGCTGTCTTTACCGCTACTAAGTTCCTCTATACGTTTTTGATTGATGTCAAATCCAATGACCGGATATTTTTTTGCAAATTCTACTGCTAGTGGCAGACCTACATATCCAAGACCTATTATTGCTATTTTGTGCTGCATTATTTTATTGATTCAGTTGATGTTTATAAAATTCAAAAGCCTTGGTAAGGCCTTCGTTTAATTTAATTTTTCCTGTATAGCCAAGTAAAATTTGAGCTTTTTCAATACTGGCTAAGCTGTGTGGAATATCCCCCGGTCGGTTAGGACCATAGGATGCATCCGTAGAGCATCCGGAGATGGTTTTAATGTTTTGCCATAATTCTGTCAGTGTGGTGCGCTCTGCACAAGCTATGTTAAACACTTGATTTACCGCTTCTGTTCGATCTGTAAAAAGTGCTAAAATATTGGCTTCAACGGCATTGTCCACATAAGTAAAATCTCGGCTATTAGAGCCATCGCCATTGATGATGGGTGGATTTTCTTCGATAGCAGCTTTAAAAAATAAAGGGATCACCGCTGCATAAGCTCCGTGAGGGTCCTGATTGGGCCCATATATATTAAAATACCTCAGTCCTATGTATTCAAAAGGAAAATTACGGGCAAAAACAGATGCATAGACCTCAGTCATATATTTAGTTGCTGCATAGGGTGACAACGGTAGCCCTATATTTTGTTCTATTTTTGGCAATTGGGGATTATCACCATAGACGGAAGATGAAGAAGCAAAGACTACTCTTTTGATATTATTTTCTATGGCTGCATTGAATATATGGAGTGTGCCACTCAGATTGACAGCGTGTGTGGTCAACGGATCTTTGATACTGCGTGGGACAGATCCTAAAGCAGCTTGATGGCTGATTAGGTCGATATCTTTTACAGCAGCCCGGCAAACGTCGTAATTCCTGATATCGCCTTCTATAAATTCAAATTTTGGGTGACTTTCAAAGGGCTTGATATTTTTTAAAAATCCGGTGGCAAAATTGTCTAGCACCCTGATTTTTGATGTGCGGTCATCCGATAACAATGCTTTCACTAGGTTGGAGCCGATAAAACCGGCACCACCGGTAACGAGTATATTTTTTTTTGCTTCCGACATTTTTTATATAGTCTGGTTTATTGTGTACTGCTTAATGTATTTTATGGATTCATCTTCTTTGCTTCAAAAGCGCCGATCATGAAATGGGTATTCCACTGTTCGTCTGATTTTGGGTAAAAATTGAGTTGCTCCATTAGAAGCCATCAGACGATGATTGAGTTCTAGATGACGGCAGAGATTTCGAAGTCTGGATGATGGCAAAATGGATTTTAGCATGGCTTTGCACGGTATTAGTTGGGCTAGGTGCTTATTCATACTTTCCTCGTGGCCTATGACATTATCTGCGTACATTAGAGCTTTTTTACTCAAGCATCTTGTATTGCAACTAAGTATAGCCTGGTGTCAATATTTATATTTATTTATGATCATTTTAAAAATCGTTTTCCATGGATACTCGCTTATATAGACGATTTTTCTATTGATCCAGGTGGACTTATTGAACCCTAGCTTATCTAATAAAAGGACTCTATAGATCAAGATTTTTCTAATCACTCTTTCAAACCAGGGCAAGTATTTAACATAATGCTCCAGACAATATTTTTCTTTTTCAATCAGGAATGCTGAAAAGATGGTATCGCTACGCTGGCTTACTTGCACTGATTGACGGTGGATCCTGTACCGGTAACTGATGAAATCGATATAGTGGATTTTTATACCATTTTGGGTCAGTTTTATGAGCATCGGAAAGTCTTCCCAATATCTTAATGACGCATCAAAGAGACCTACCTGGTCAAATATCTGTTTTGAAAAGAAAAGGCTTCCGGCCGTTACATAATTGGCTCTGAGCAAGATTTCAAATTGCTCCTGTGCAGTGGTGCCCGGGTGCGCCATCCTAAAAGCGCCAAAGTCTTGGTCGGGTAATTTGTTTTTAGCTTCAAAGGTGTTCATATACTTTTCTACACCTGAATACATAACCAGCTTTGTAGGGTCTAAGTTGATTTCTTGCATATACCGCTCAATGCAATTTTCTATTAGGACATCATCGCCAGCTATATATTTTATAAATGGACCCTTAGTAGCCTGAATACCTCTGTTAAGATTTTGAGCTATACCTGTATTTTTTGAAGATGTGATGGTTTTTGCCTCTACAAAACGATCTTTATTAAAGTTGATCCATTCATTGCATTTTGAGACCGTATCGTCTTTGGAGCAGTCATCACTTACGATGAGCTCAATATTTTCATAAGTTTGGGCCTTGATACTCTCCAGTGTTTCTAGTATAAAATTAGAAGAGTTGTAGGAGATCACCACTACGGATACTAATGGGTTTTTGACTTCAATTTGATCTGGTACTTGCATGAATTATCTGTCTGACAGCGACGGTCTCTACTATTTTGACGTAAGGTATTTAGGTAGGTTCATAGCTGTATTCATCAACGTTCAGATTGGCTACCTAGGAATTTGTTGATGAGGTTTTTGATATTAATTCTTTTGTCTAATTCTCTGTACGATAAGTACATCGAAAAGCACATAAGGATACCTCCTACAATATAGGCGACAAGAGGGATGGTCAATTTTACGGCCAATAAGGTGAAAAATGCCATGCAAACTTGAAGCAACATGAGCTTAATAAATGACTGGTCAAAGGTAAATTGATACACTTTTTGAGTGACAAAGTAGAGCTGGATCAGGTATAACACATAACTTACTAAAAAAGCAATGCCTAAACCGGTCAGCCCTAGCCAATAGTATCCTGCCAAATTGAGTAATAGGAAGTAGGTGTTAAAAAAGATTTCATTGATAAAAAATAATTTACTCGCACTTTTGGCTAAAAATATAAATGCAATAGACCATGAAGCAGCTTTAAAAAACATACCTAAAGCAGCATATAAGATCATATCATTGATCGGCAAAAACTTAGAAGAATATAATAAAATCACGACCCATTTTATACCTATCATCAACGTTATAATAATAGGTGCTAGGATGAGGATGGCGATTTCAGCCTGCTGGTTGATCAAGCTTCTGCTCTGCTCATTATCATTAGAAAGCGCAGATAATCTCGGAAAATAATCCGTACTCATAGCTGTAAAAATGAGGCCTACATAGGTATTGATCAATGTAAAACCTGCCGTATAAAGTCCTACGTCATCCACACTTCCTGTACGGCCTATAAAGAGCTTGACGATATAACTGATGCCGCCTAAGATGAGTCCATTTAACCCAATTAAAAAACCGATATTCAACATGTCTCTGCCTTCACTTATGGTATCTCTAGCGGAGATTTTAACCGGACTCAGCGGTATATTTCTTGTAAAATACCATGACAAGATGAGCGCAGTAGCAGAAGTCACTATAATACCGGGTACTATTCCATCTATTCCATAAAAATAATAAAGTGGAATCGTAGTGATCAGACCTAGCAAGCTCCCATAAAGGCTAGCTTTGGCCAATAGTTTAATTTTGCGCAAGCCCTGTAATAAGGTTTTCTGACCGTCACTGAGCTGATTGAATAAGAGTGTCACTGCAATTAAGATAAAAGCATAAGTGTAATCTTGATTGCCAAAGGTGAGTTCACTGAGCTTGGACGAAAAAATCAGGGTAACACATGCACCTATCAATCCGGTGATCCACACTAATCTTCTGAATACCTTTATCTTGATACTTATACGCAATTCATTTTTAGAGGCATCGGCTTCAGATATGTCTTTTACGGCGCTGGTCTTGAGACCGAAACTAGTTAATGACTGAATGAATTCGATGGATGAGGTTAACAGGCCGGCGATGCCCATACCTGATGGACCTAATAGTATGGCAATGAATTTTGATTTGATGATATTAATCAGAATCTGAATCACTTGGACACCTCCGTAGATAGAAGTGGCCTTCACTATTTGTCTATAAGAAGACTGGTCTTTATTCACCTGGCCAATGGTTAATCACCTCAATCACATGATTGGTCTCTGTTATCGTTTGTACCGGACTCATGGGCAAGCTCAATACTTCATGATGGATTTTTTCGGTAATCGGTAGATACATTTTATTCCATTGTGGATATGCTTTTTGATGATGCGGCGGAATAGGATAATGTATCAATGTCTGAATGCCATTTTTTTCTAGATAGGTTTGCAATGCATCCCGATGGCTTGTTCTAATTACAAAAAGATGCCAGATGTGTTCTAAATGGTTTTGAGGAGCTTTTGGCAAAATGAGGTTATTATTTTTAATTTCAGTAAGATATTTATTGGCGATCATCCTTCTTTGCTGATTTTCATGATCAAGATATTGGAGTTTGATATCTAGAATGGCTGCTTGTATTTCATCCATTCTGGAGTTGAGACCTTGAAAATCATTGACATATTTTTTATGACTGCCATAATTGCTAAGGGCCCTCACCATGGTAGCAAGTTGATCGTCGTCGGTAATTACAGCGCCGGCATCGCCTAGAGCGCCGAGATTCTTGCCCGGATAAAATGAAAAACCTGCTGCATCTCCTAGTGTACCGGATTTTTTGCCATTCCATTGAGCGCCAATAGCTTGTGCATTGTCTTCTACAATTTTGAGGTTATATTTTTTGGCTAGATTTTCTAATGCATGCGACCATGATACCCGTCCATATAGGTGGACTACCATAATGGCTTTGGTTCGGTCCGTAATGCTGGCTTCGACCTTGTCAATATCTAAATTAAAAGTGTCTATTTCGGGCTCTACTAATACTGGTTTGAGTTGATTATCAGTAATAGCCAGCATAGAGGCGATATACGTATTTGCAGGGACAATGACTTCATCTCCTTCCTGCATTAGGCCGAGTTCTATGTATCCTTTAAAGATGAGTCGCAAAGCATCCAGTCCATTGCCCACTCCTATGGCATGATGTGAATTTAAATAGGCGGCCAGGTTGGCTTCAAAACGCTTTAGGCGATCACCTAGCAGGTACCAACCGGAATCGATAACTTCACCCACTGCTTTTTTGAGTTCATCCGCATACTGGGCATTTATTTTCTGGAGATCTAAGAATTTTATCATTAGATGTAAATTATATTATTATTTTGATCAATCCATCCTTTTTGTTGAGCTGGGTTTCCAAACCAAATCGTATTATCGGGAATGTCTTTGGTGACAACACTACCAGCTCCAATTAATGCATTCCTACCAATAGTTTTTCCTGCTATGATGGTTGCGTTTGCACCGATAGAAGCTCCTTCTTTGATTAATGTCTTAATAAAAGATATCGGATATTGCTTGGATCTAGGAATCAGATCGTTAGTGAAAGTGACATTAGGACCAATGAATACATTGTCTTCAATCGTAACACCATCCCATACCTGAACACCGGATTTAATAGTGACATTGTTGCCAATTATGACCTCATTTTCGATGAATACATTGAAGTTAATATTGCAATTGGCCCCAATAGAAGCACCTTTAAGGATGACACAATATTGCCATATCACAGTATCTTGACCAATATTAGTGGTTTGTACTTCTGAGGTTGGATGTACTTTATAGATCATTTTTATACGATTTAAAATCTTCATAATGTCTTATATAGTCATCTTCATCATAAAGATGAGATGCAAGAACAAGACAAATGGCACCTGATGAAAACTCCATTAATTCTCTCCATATGCCCGGTACTATCAAGAGCCCATAATCGGGTCGATTCAGGGTTACGACTTTTTTATTTATCCCATCGTCAAGTAAAATATCAAATGACCCGGATGCAGCTACGACTAATTGATAAAGTGCTTTATGAGCATGACCACCTCTGCTTTCACCGGCAGGTATATCGTAGAGATAATATACTCTCTTTATATCAAAAGGTAGGCTTGCCATACCTTCCAGAATCGTAATATTACCGGCTCTATTATGAATTTTGCTTAATTTTAATATGCTGCAATCGTAAACGCTGTTCAGCTTCATGGCTTTTTTAAATTGAGAAACTCACTATAATTATAGATGTAATCATTTTTGTCGTATTTTGTCGAACTCAACACAAAGGCCAGGCTATTTGTAGAAAAGTTTTTCATCTGTCGCCATAGTCCGGCAGGTACGTATAGTCCATGATAAGATCTATTTAAAGAAAAAATTTGTGTGTCAATACCATTGTCGATAAGTACATCAAAGCTACCAGACAAGGCCACAATCAATTCTTGTTGTTCTTTAAATGCATGTCCACCTCTTACTTCTCCACCCGGCACATCATAAATCCAGTATGCCCTTTCTATTTTAAAAGGAACGTGATTCATTTCTTCAATGAATGAAAGGTTGCCTCTGAGGTCTTCAAATTTTGGTAATTCAATGATTTTTGCTGCTTCCATGATGTGGGTGAATTAGGTTGGCATCTTTATGATTTGTATGCAATAGGTAGAATCTGCTCGATGGTTGGTCAATTTGTATCTTTCGATCAATGGATATGATTCATTATTCTTTTTTGACCCATCACAAATGATAGAAAAGGTATAGCTGCTGTTGGCTTTAAATACTAACGTAGCAATCTCATCAGGTATTCTCCATACCCGCTTTTAATCAGCGGCGTCGCTAGCGTTTCAAGTTGTTCGCTGCTGATGAAGCCCATGCGCCACGCTACTTCTTCTATACATCCTATCTTATATCCCTGTCTTTTTTCAATGACCCTAACAAACTCGGTGGCATCGTGAAGGGAATCAAAGGTGCCGGTATCAAGCCAGGCGGTACCTCGATTCATGACAGCGACTGACAGCTGTTCGGCCTGAAGATAGTGTTGATTGACAGAGGTAATCTCGTACTCACCACGTGAAGATGGGCGAATGTCCTTTGCTATTTCTACTACCTGCTGATCATAGAAATACAGACCAGGCACAGCGTAATGGGACTTAGGTGCTGATGGCTTTTCTTCAATTGATATGGCAGTATTGTTTTTGTCAAATGCTACTACACCATACCGCTCTGGGTCATTGACTGGATAGGCAAAAATCCGTGCACCAGTTGTTAGCATGGCGCTTTCCTGTAGCAACTTTGAGAATCCTGATCCGTAAAATATGTTGTCACCTAACACCAGGCAGGAAGTGTCATTACCTATAAAGTCAGCTCCGATGACGAAGGCCTGAGCCAGACCATTGGGTACGGCTTGCACTGCATATTCAAAGGTACAACCCAATTCTTTGCCATCACCCAGTAAGCGCTTGAATCCGGCTTGGTCTTCCGGTGTGGTGATGATGAGTACTTCACGGATGCCTGCCAGCATCAACACTGACAGTGGGTAGTATATCATCGGCTTGTCATATATTGGCATCAGTTGCTTGCTGATCGCCTTAGTGATAGGGTAGAGCCGTGTGCCGGAACCACCTGCTAGGATAATGCCTTTCATTTTTGGAGGGTTAGTTTGTTGATTTGTATGATTTGCGGATTTGTTGATTTGCGGATTTGCTAATTTGTTGATTTGTTGATTTGCTAATTTGTTTGATTTGTTGAATTGCTGATTTGCTTGATTTGTTTGATTTGTTGAATTGCTGATTTGCTTGATGTGTTGATTTGCTGATGTGTTGATGTGTTGATTTGTTGAATTGTTGATTTGCTGATTTGTTTAATTTGTTGAATTGCTGAATTGTTGATTTGCTGATTTGTTTAATTTGTTGAATTGCTGAATTGCTGAATTGCTGAATTGCTAATTTGTTAGATTGCTGAATTGTTGATTTGCTAATTTGTTAGTTTGCTAATTTGTTGATTTGCTGATTTGTTGATTCTTTCAGTCCTGCGCAAAAAGACAACTCGACAAAAGACAACTCCACAACTCCACAACTCCACAAAAGACAACTCCACAAAAGACAACTATACAGTTCCCAAATTATTTCTTTATATTATTATAAAATGCGTTTAGTTTATTAGAGAGTTCATTTATTTTTTCTCTGTAGAATAGCAATTCACTTTCGTCTATCATTTTCAACTCCTTAGACAATATTAAATGATTCATAACTTCTATGGTTGATCCATAGGCTATTTCAATAAATCTTGCTCTGTCTTTCTTGCCAAATCTAGAAACACCTTCGGCAATGTTTGCAGGAATAGAGGATGCTGCTCTCCTTAATTGTGAAATTAATCCAAATCGCTCACTGGGTGGAAACTTTTTTTGTTGTTGTATAAATTTGAGTGGTCAGTTTAAAGGCTAGTTTCCAAATCTCTAGTTTCTCAAAATTGTATTCGTACATGGGTTTGTTAGTTTGTTGATTTGCTAATTTGTTTGAATTGCTGATTTGTTTGAATTGTTGAATTGCTAATTTGTTTGATTTGTTGAATTGTTAGTTTGCTGAATTGTTGATTTGTTGATTTGCTAATTTGTTGATTTGTTAGTTTGCTGATTTGTTTAATTTGTTGATTTGTTTGATTTGTTGAATTGCTGAATTGCTGATTTGTTGATTTGCTGAATTGTTGATTTGCTGAATTGCTGAATTGTTGAATTGCTGATTTGCTAATTTGCTAAATTGTTGAATTGCTGATTTGTTAATTTGTTTGAATTGGTGATTTGTTTGATTTGCTGAATTGTTGATTTGCTGATTTGTTAGATTGCTGATTTGCTAATTTGCTGATTTGTTTATTCTTTCACTCCTCCACAAAAAAAATATATCTTCACAACTCGACAAATCCGCAACTTCACAAAAAGACAACTCCACAACTCTACAACTCGACAAAAAGACAACTCCACAACTTCCCTTATTCCTTCAAGCTAACTACGCCTTCTTTCAGTATATAAACTTCTCTAGATTCAGGACAAATAGCAGAATGGTTATTATCAAAGTGTAATCTATGTCCGTAGCGGCTCATCCATCCGGTTTGTCTGGCAGGATTGCCTATCACAAGTGCAAAGTCAGGTACGTCTTTAGTAACTACAGCACCAGCGCCAATAAAGGCATATTGACCGATATTGTGGCCGCAAACGATAGTCGCATTCGCACCGATCGAAGCGCCTTTACCTACTCGGGTTTTGAGATATTCGCTTTTGCGATTGACAGCACTGCGCGGATTGATGACATTAGTAAACACACATGACGGACCGAGAAATACATCATCATCGCAGGTCACGCCTGTGTAAACCGATACATTGTTTTGAATTTTGACGTTGTCGCCCAATACTACACCGGGAGAAATCACGACATTCTGACCTATATTACAGTTTTTGCCGATGCTACAGCCGGTCATGATGTGGCTGAAATGCCATATTTTAGTGCCGTCACCTATGATGCAACCCTCGTCGATATATGAAGATTCGTGTGCAAAAAATTCCATTTCTAAATAAAGTTTTTGATGAAGTCCAAATTACGCATTTGAGATTTACTACATGAAAATGTTACTTCAAGTCTATACCAGTATTCGTTTTTCTGTCCTCGACATAGTAAAACTGTGCCTGCGGAATAAAAACGCCGAGCCTTATATCTATTGTGTATCATTTTCTTTCGTAACCAAGTCAAGTGAGTAAGATGGGTTAAAAATGAGATGATGCTGTTTTGAAAGGCATGGTTTCGATGGTATTCCATCTGCCTTCTATATGTTGCCATAAATGGATAGCATTAACTTCAAACTGACTGTTGAAAGTTCTAGCTGAATAATCCTTCATAATTTTTTTAAAAGTAGCTGTATCCAGATTTCGGTAACCAATGGTAATATGAGGCCTATATGTAGGCAAATCATGGTTATTGTACCATTGACTTTCAAAATCCTGATGCAAAGTATTTAATTGAAGATGCGGCATCACGCTGATAAATACAACCTTGTTTTTAATAAAGAAACCAAATCCGTTGAGTTGAAGTACCATCGGAGCTGCCCGACCTGATACTTCTTTTAAGGCGCCACTATATAGCTGTAATGCACCATTGTCTAGGTGTATCGGCGGACTAAAAGTGATGTGTACCGGAGGTTTGAGTGCAGCAGCTGAACCATAAAGGTTCGCAAATTCTTCCTGTAAATGTCGTATAGCATTAGCTAAGTCAGAAGGAGGTTCTATAGCTGCCATATAGAGTGATTTCATGGTTTTATTGCATGGCTTGTAATATGATTTTTCTAGCAATAAAAAAACCTACAGCCAGAAGACCACCTATAAGCGCACCTTTGATGAGCTCTATAATCAGTGAGGCTCCTTTGCCTTCCAGTGGAGGAAAAGGCTCGTCAATAACCGTAATATCAGGCATTCCAGCAGTTAACGAAAAGTCAGCCAGCTCCTGATTTTTTGTGACTTCTGCATACATGGCTTTTAATTTCAAAATTTCGGTTTCCAGGAGTTTGCGTTGTGTCAGTAGGTTAGGATCTGCCAGATTGCGATGAGAATCATCGAAATGAGCTAATTGAAACTCCTTGGTTCTGAGTAATGAAAAAATTGAATCTGTCTTCATTTTTACAAATTCAAAGGTGTTTTCATTGCCTTTTGAAACATTATTTACATAATAATTTTTGAGTTCGTCATAAGCAAGTTTACTGAATGCAATGGATAATTCTTCATCTCTTGTGCTAGTTGTAATCGTCAATATGCCGGTATCTTCGTTATATCCATTACTGAAGATAGGATTTTTTTCATTCTTCCCGCCCACTACTTTTCCATACAGCATCTTTAAGGCTCTTAACTCTTTAGTAGTGAAGTGGTCAATAGAGTCGGAGCGAAAGACAAATCCGGTGTAATCATTTTGTTCATTGGTCCATTCAGTATCTAGATTATGTAATTTGATCAAGTGATTGGCAATAAAATCCTGACGACCGCCAAAAGTGTCTAGTGGAATAGTTGTGAATAAAACTTTATGTAGAATATGGCGTGATTTAGACAGTTCGACGATTTTATCCAGATTGATTTTGCCTCCTTTACCCAAACCAAATGACCCAAGAATGCTGGATAATGCACCTACTCCACCAGAACCATCATTGAGTGTGTAAGTGAGTGGTGCTTCATAAATGACTGGAGTTTTGATAGCCTTATAGCCGAAAAAGACAATAAATGGTATTGCAATGGATACAATCCACCATTTTTTATGCCAGAGTTCCTTCCAGTATTCGATTAGTTTTTCGATCAACTCTTTAAGAGTGATTTCTTCTTCCTGATATGGAGGATAAGGTTGCATATTGCCGGGTTGAACGTTGGTGTCGGACATTTTATTAGCTTAAAAGTTTAGAGTTATTTGTTTTTTTTTTTGCGGATTTGCTGATTTGTTGAATTGTTGATTTGCTGAATTGCTGATTCTTTAGATTCGAAATAAGTCTATTTATACATCCGCTCATAATACTCTTGATACGCTCCTGAAGTTACATGCTCAAGCCATTGTTGATTACTCAGATACCAGTCGATGGTCTTATCAATACCGGTTTCAAAGGTTTCTTGTGGTACCCAACCGAGTTCGTCTTCGATTTTAGTGGCATCAATGGCATACCTCAGATCGTGGCCAGCTCTATCCGTCACAAAAGTGATGAGTTCTCGACTTTCACCGATTGGTCTTTCAAGTTTTGCATCCATTTTATCACAAAGCAATCGAACGATATCAATATTTTTCCACTCGTTGTGGCCACCGATATTATAAGTTTCACCGATTTTTCCTTTGTGAAGGATGACGTCAATTGCACGGGCATGATCCTCGACATACAACCAGTCTCGTACATTTTCACCTTTGCCATATACAGGTAGTGGCCTTTTGTGTAGGATATTATTCAAAATCAAAGGAATCAACTTCTCAGGAAAGTGGTTTGGGCCGTAATTATTGCTACAATTGGATATGACGATGGGCAGACCATATGTATGATAATAAGCACGTACTAGATGATCTGAAGAAGCTTTAGATGCCGAATAGGGAGATCTAGGATCATAAGGAGTATCTTCTGTAAAGATGCCTTTGTCCAGTTCTAGTGCTCCATAAACTTCATCTGTGCTGATGTGATAAAATCGTTTGCCTTCAAAGGTATCTTTCCAAGTTTCTCTAGCTGCTTGAAGTAGATTGGCTGTGCCCAAAATATTGGTTTTGAGAAAAATCAGCGGATCTTGAATCGATCTATCCACATGAGATTCGGCTGCCAGATGGACGACATGCGTTATGTCATGCTCCTTAAAAACACTGCGGATAAGGTCATGATCTCCTATATCGCCTTTGACGAAAGTGTAATTGGGCTGATTTTCGATGTCTTTCAGATTCTCGAGGTTGCCGGCATATGTTAAGGCATCGAGGTTTACAATATGGTACGTCGGATATTCTTTAACGAACCGTCTGACGACATGTGAGCCAATGAATCCGGCACCTCCTGTGATGAGTATATTCATGGATGGTGGTTCGATATTAAATTAAAAATGGATTTTGATGAAGTATTTATTTCGTTACTGTGTATTGCTTCAAACCTATTCAAATAAACCCTTCCAAATAATTATCACGATTGATTACCTGAAATGTAGCATTTGGATAATTTTTGGTAAATGCAGTTGGGGCTTTTTGTATTTTATTACTCCACTTAAATTCAAAAGCAGAAAGTGTTCCGTCAGTAGATTTTTCAATCATGTCAATCTCTTTTTGGTCATAAGTTCTCCAGAAATAATGTTCGTTATGCATATTGTGAAAATGATTTTTCTTTATTCTTTCACTAATCATATAATTTTCCCATAAAATTCCTTCATCGTTTCTCATATTTAATGGCATCAGTTGATTGATGATGGTATTTCGAAGCCCATTATCATAAAAATACCATTTGCTACCCTTTGATATTTCCTTACGAAGATTATTTGAATAGGCGCCTAAGCTAAAAATTACAAACACTTGTGACAAGAGATTCAAATAATGTTCTACCGTATTACGGCTCAAACCAACCTTTTGGGCAAGCTCGTTATATGAAACTTCACTACCGACCTGAAATGCAATCAGTCGTAATAGGTTTAACATTTTTCCTGAATTTTTAATGCCGTCAACTGTCAAAATATCTTTTAGCATGTACGAACTTACTATGGATTTTAAATAGTTTGTTCTTTCTGCTACCGTATTCAACGTGTAAAGCTCAGGAAATGAACCAAATATCAATCTTGTTTCTAAATTTTTATAGGTATCTACAGGCGTTTCTACTGTATTTAACTCTTCTTGTGAAAAGGGAAAAAGATAAAAGGAAGACGCTCTGCCAACGAGCGGTTCTCCCGTTTTGTTTAATAAATCGAAGGCGGATGATCCTGTGGCAATCACTGAAAGTCCCTGAACATTATCTACAAGCAATTTTATACGTTTCCCTATATCGGGTATCACTTGGGCTTCATCAATTGCCAGTAAGTTTAAATTGCCAAAATACTCTTGAAGCCTTTTTATCGAATTTACCTCTAACAATTGTTGAGTGTCAATATCTTCACCATTTAATAGTTGATATTTACCATTAAATTGGCTGAGAATAGTATTAAGCAATATTGTTTTGCCGACCCGTCTTGCACCAAAAATAAGCGTTGCTTTTTGTGGCTTAATACTTTCTACAATTTGTTTCTCAATAATCCGTGTTATCACGATATTCGGCTATTTTTAACCCAAATTACGTATTCGAAATTAACTTTATGAAAATGCTCCTTCAAATCTATATTGGTACTCGGTTTTTTGTCCTCGACATATTAAAACTATGACTGCGGAATAAAAACTCCGAACCTCATAGTTATTTTGTATCATTTCTCTTCGCAACAAAGTCTAATGAGTAATATGGGTTTAACAAAAATAGTAAAATCATTCAATATATTGAATAATTTTACTATAAAATAATTCAATACGTTTCAACAAATGCACCCTATGAGATTGTAAAACATCCAACAGGGTTGAAAATCTGACAAAACCCCATTGCATATAAACTATTTTATCTACCTATACTATCATAGTGAAATCCCATTTCTTGTATCATGTTCACGTCATAAATATTGCGACCGTCAAAGATGGCATTATTCTTTAGTAGTTGTTGCATCCGTTTAAAATCAGGTGTGCGAAATTCGTTCCACTCTGTGATGATAGCAAGTGCATCTGCTCCTTCTAAGGCTTGGTACTCATTTGTACAGAATTCGACTCGATCACCAAAAACCTTTTTTACATTGTCCATCGCTTCAGGATCATAGGCCTTGATGCGGGCACCTTTATTGAGTAATCTCGATATAATCGTCAGTGCCGGTGCCTCCCGAATATCGTCTGTATTGGGTTTGAAGGCAAGTCCCCACACTGCAATGGTCTTATTGGCTAGGTTGCCATCAAAATATTTTATGATTTTGGTGGACAATATTTCCTTTTGCAGATCATTGACCTTCATTACGGCATTCAAGATCTTAAAATCATACATTTGGTCCATCGCTGTTTTAGCGAGTGCTTGAACATCTTTAGGAAAGCATGAACCACCGTAACCTACACCGGGAAATAAAAATCTTTTACCTATGCGGCTGTCGCTACCCATGCCTTTTCTGACCATGTCCACATCTGCTCCCAGTAACTCACAAAGATTGGCAATCTCATTCATAAAGCTGATCCGCGTAGCTAGATAGGAGTTAGCAGCATATTTTGTCATTTCAGCGCTGCGCTCATCCATAAAAATAATAGGATTTCCCTGTCGGACAAACGGTTCATAGAGTTGGGTCATGATGGTTTTTGCCTTTTCAGATGAAGTTCCTATGACTACTCTATCGGGTTTCATAAAATCATCAACCGCTACACCTTCTCTCAGAAATTCGGGATTGGAGACCACGGAAAAGAGGTCTTTACTGAGCTTTTTGCCTAGTACTTCAGCCACTTTTTCAGCAGTACCGACTGGCACCGTGCTTTTATCAACAATGACCTTATAGTCTGTTATGATGTCGGATAGATCTTCGGCTACTTTCAGTACGAATGATAGGTCTGCTGACCCATCGGCCCCTGGAGGAGTAGGTAGTGCTAGAAAGATGATTTCTGCATTTCTGACACCATCAGCCAGATCGGTAGTGAAATGCAAACGACCTTGTTTAGTGTTGCGCTCAAAAAGAATTTCTAGGCCTGGCTCATAGATAGGCACATGACCATTTCTCATTTTTTCGACCTTAGTTGCATCAATATCAATGCAAGTCACTTGATTGCCGGACTCTGCGAAGCAAGTGCCAGTTACTAGTCCTACATATCCTGTTCCTACTATTGCTATGTTCATTGTATTAGTTTTGTCTGAAGATTGAATTTAAGTTTGAAGTTGAAGTTTGATATATTAATAAACTTGATTTTGAATATTCATTTTTATGATATACGTATTCATAATCGCTCCATCCATGGACCTATCTACGCTCCGATATTTTTCTGCTTCAAGTATTGATTCATGTGATTAGAGTTGCCATCTACACAGAGACTCCGATGGATAAACATTCATAAAATTTAATCAAAAAATTGCTGCACGATGGTAATTATGTGTTCGAGTTGCTCATCAGTCATTTCGGTGTGTATAGGTAGCGAGATGACTTCTTTACACAGTGTTTCAGTGTGTTCTAGATAGTCAATACCGCGAGCAAACGGTTGGAATGCTTCCTGTTTGTATAATGGTACAGGATAGTAAATCATAGATGGAATATGATGATCATCCAAGTATTTTTTGAATTCGTCTCTGCGCCCATCTTTGATGCGGAGCGTATATTGATGAAAAACATGAGTACTCTGTGGAAATCGCTTTGGTGTCTGTACTTGCGGTATTGATGCGAAAGCCTTATCGTAATATTCGGCAACCTGTCGTCTTGCATCACAATAATTGTCCAAATGTGGCAATTTAGCGGATAAAACGACGGCTTGAATCGAATCCAGACGGCTATTGCAGCCTATGACGTCGTGGTAATATCGTACTGACTGTCCGTGGTTGGCGATTTTATGTAGCAAGTCTCCCAGCTCATCGTCATTAGTGAAGATGGCGCCACCATCGCCATAACAACCGAGATTTTTTGAAGGATAAAATGAAGTACAACCTATGTGACCGATAGTACCGGTTTTGGCTGTTCGGCCATCGCTGAAGGTATAATCAGCACCTATAGCCTGTGCATTGTCTTCGATTATGTACAGATGATGCTTTTTTGCAATCTCCATGATAGCCTCCATATTAGCAGCTTGGCCGTAGAGATGAACAGGAACGATGGCTTTTGTCCTAGGCGAAATGGCATGGATGATGCTTTCGATGCTGACATTAAAAGTGTCTGGGTCAACATCCACCATGATGGGCGTAAGTCCTAGCAAGGCGATGACTTCAGCTGTAGCTACATAAGTAAATGCAGGTACAATGATTTCATCACCGGGTTTAAGTCCTACCGCCATCATTGCTATTTGTAAAGCATCCGTGCCATTAGCACATGGTATGACGTATTTTACACCTAGGTAGGCAGCCAGTTCTTGTTGAAATTGTTTGACTTTAGGGCCATTGATAAATGCAGTGGTATCTAATACTTCCTGAATACCGCTGTCTACTTCTTCTTTTATTTTAAGATATTGGGACTTTACGTCCACCATTTGTATATTCATATTAATTATGTATTGAATCGTTTATTTTGAATAAAGATGTTAGCATATCGTTGAAGCATATAAAGCTACCACTTTTGTATCTTTTACGCCTTATAGTTTGGTTTATTTTGGTTAGAAAGTGTAGGGAACTACCTTGATTTAAGACATGGCTTCGCCGTCGATGCGTCGCAAATACTTGTCATCGGATGTTTTTTTTAGTTAGATAATAAATGCCTGAAAATCAGGCGATTTTATGTAGTTGTACCGGCTTTAGGAGCGACATCGCAATGTTGATACGCAGCTGAAAGCCTATATTTTCAAGTTCGATTACAAAATTCTTTTTCCCTGCACGGGATATGATTTTTCCTTTGAGTCCGATTAATTGTCCGGAGGTGACTTCTACTTCATCACCTAGATTATAAGCGTCTGCACTTATGGGCTCGATGGCATCCACCATTCCTGTCACTCGTTTTAAAATGTCAATTTCTGCATCCGATACCGATATAAGATCTTTTCCTTGTTTTAGAAATTTCAATACATATTCTGTATCCAGTACTGGCACATAATCGCTTTTGTTGATATGTACAAAGATGTAGCAATTGATGAGCGGCAGCTCGGTATGTTTGATTTTACGTGCGTATCTTCGGGTTTTACTGATGAGTGGTAGATAAACCTCTATTTGCTTTTTTCGTAACTGCTCGGCAACAAATTTTTCGCATCTAAACCGGGTATAAACGGCAAACCATCTTTTTTCTGTGTCAGATAGATGATTGATGTTGGATGTATGATTGATGACTGATCTCGTTTCCATATTGCAACCACTAATTTTGCCAAAGTAATAAAGAATTTTCCTCAAGCTCTGTTTTAAGCTCAGAGACGATCTCTTTTGATGAGTAAACAATATACCTGATTCTGCGGTGGATATGCCGCTCCACCTTTTCAATGAGTTCAGCCAGATAAGTTTTATTGATATTTCCTATAAATACCAGATCGATGGTGTGATGATCAAGCCCACTAGCAAAGGCGCCTGTAACATATACTTTAGAAATATCACCAAGATTTTCAATGACATTGTCGATGATTTTATCAAACCCGATGTACTTCAACAACAAATTGTGTACATCGTTATACAGCGGATGTTCTGTATTAGCTTTGAAATATTTTTTATTACCTCGGCTGAATGAAGAAAGCATCCCTGCATCTTCAAATCGGTTAAGTTCCAGACGAATGGCGTTAGTAGATTCGCCAAACTCATTCTCCAGTCCTCTCAGATAGGCTGTGGATTTACTGTTGAGAAAAAATCTAAGCAACAGCTTGATTCGGGTCTTGGATGAAATGAGTGTCTCTAACATGATTGAGTAGAAATATTACTCAAAGATAAAGTGTTTTTTCAATTAATTTACATTTTGTATCAATAATATTAAAGAAAGTATAGCCGTGGCTTGAGCAATGGAATTAGCGAGGATGTCGCCCCATTTTACATCTTCTTTCTCCTTTTCTTTGTCTTGTTTAACTTTTACGTCTTCATAGCCCACCACAATCTCTGATCCTGGTCCTACCTTTGGATAAGTCTTGAAGAAGAGGAAATTTTTAGCTTTTGTAATTTTTCCGGAAGCATCGATGACTGAGATTTTATTTCTTGCAGCGTTTTTTGCAAACCCACCTGCATATTGATCGATGTAGTAATCAGCTCGTTCGCCTTTTCTATACGGTGCATGGATTTTGCCCTGCTCGAGGATCTCTGTTCTGTATAGTTCTGATGCTTTAGTAGCACCGGATATAGTCACAATATTATTGATTTTAGGAATGTAGATTTCATCTCCTTCTTGCAAAATAATATTGTCAAATGAACGAGGATCCTTGATTGCTTTTTGTAAATCAATGATCACATATCCTAAATTGTCTTTAGTCCGCTTTAATGTGGCACCTTTTAAGAAAGCTTCTTCAGTGGTACCACCTGCTTCTTTTATTATAGATTCAATTTTAGTATTTTGACCAAGTAGCGCATAGGTGCCCGGATAGTTAACTTCACCCATCACTTTTATATTCCTTTGCAATTCAAACTTGGGTGCAGTTCTTACAAATATCTGATCAAATGGTTGTAGTTGAAAGTTGCCTCCTGCATTTTTTAGATTAAGGTTTTCATCTACACTCAACTTAGCTGCTAATACCTGTGTAGCATTATTATTTGAGAAATCTAATCGATAAATGTCAATTTTATCCATGGCAGCTTCTTGTCTTAGACCACCTGCCAACAATAATACATCCTTGAATGTAAGACTAGGATTGTAGATAAAATCGCCGGGATTTCTTACAGCTCCATCTACATGTATAAAAGACTGGTCTGCATAATTATTTCTGGAGTATATCATCAGGCTGTCTCCGGGTTCAAGACTGATATCGTCAGCAGAACCTGGATGTTCCAGTACATTTTTTAAGTTAAATGATATATATTCATATGATTTTACGTCCGCTTCTTTTTTTCTGAATATAAAGGCAAATGCCTGCATGGCATCCTCTCTGGGACCACCAGCAAAAAATAATGCATCTGAGACCTTAAGATTTTTGCCATTATCCAGTGCAAAATTTACAGGTTTTCGCACCGCTCCGCTGACTTTAACCGTGTATGTGTCACTAAAGTCTGCCTTAGATGAAATAATGAGCTCATCACCTCTTTGTAATTCTAAATTGGCTGTCGAACTTGGATCGGATAGAATATTGTGGATATTGACAAATTCGTATCTTATGGTTTTGTAATCATCGTTGTAGCGCTTTAAATATGCAATGTCAGTGATGGCATGGTCTAAAAGCTTTCCTTTATTAATTAGATCAGACAGTTTGTCATTTTGAGTGATGGCATATTTACCGGGATTTTCTACTGCTCCGGAGATACTTGCTTCATTTTTAATCAGGGTATTGATTACATTGATTGTGACGACATCTCCATTGTAAAGCTTAAAAAGAGACTTGTTTTTTTCTAGCTCATAAAGGTTAACGTCAATGATGCGAATGGAATCACCCTCAATTCTACGTACCTGGATATTACTCTTTAAAGCATCTGCAGTTAATCCACCTGCGTATCTGATGAGATCAGTTAGGGTTTCATTTTCAATCAGCTCATACTTAAATGGCCGATTAACAGCACCCTGAATGGTTATTTTTTTATCAGCTACCGGTACGTTGATAAAATCATTTTCAGCTAGGTAGTAATCTTGACTGATGACAGGATTTTGTAGGTATTGATAAACATCAATCGTCACCGGCTTTTTGCCTGCGCGTAGCAATTGAATCTTTCTAACACTACCTAAATCAGTTGGCCCTCCAGCTGCTACAAGTGCATTGAATGCAGTATTGACAGCAGAAATATTAAAGGTGCCATTCGTAAATACTTCGCCTACAATATTGACATTCAGTGTTCGTGCGGTAGTTACGGTCAGTTCAAAATTTTCTTTTTGGAAATAATAGTAATTTCTCATACGTGATGCTAGCAACTCTTCAGCTTTAGCAATGGTAAGTCCGCCAATGTAAAATCTTGGCATATTAGTTGGTTGGATGTAGCCATTTTTTTTCAATTTCTACTGCAAAATTCTCTCTTGTCGGGCCCCAAATAGAAATAGCTACTTTGTCGCCTGGTCCTAAAACGTAAGACTTGGTTGGCTTTGCATCTTCTGACGTTCTGAATAATTTGAGTGACTTATCTCTGAATATATGCTGACCATAAGTATCTGCTCTGGGCAATTTATTTTTAGCATTTTCTTGTATTTTTTTCAGCAACGGCTTCTTCTATGGTAGCTCCATCCTTGACTGCTTTTTGAATTTCGGTGGCCTGAGGAGAAATATTCTCAAGTTTATCCACTGATCGGATATCATCCGGTTTAGACTCCGGAGTAGTGGTTTTTCCAGTAGTAGTCGATGATGGTTGTGTTGTGCCATTTCTCTTTTCGGCATCCAGCATGGCCATTACTTCTTCAGCTGCTTTTTTAGCTCTAGCCACATCTGCAGGATTATCTGGATTGATGGCGTCGGGATTAACGCCTTTTTTAATCATTTCAGTTTTAAAGCGGTCGGCATCATAACCTCTTTTTTCGAGTTCAGCACGAGCTGCAGCTTCTGTTATATTTTGTGCATACGTCCACTGAGCGGTGAAAAGTGCCATCCACAAGAAGAATAATATTTTGATTTTCATGTTATGTCAGTTATTCAGCGATATTTCCGTTTTTATAAATTCTAATATATAACGTTGATTTCTGCCTTTTAGCGTTTTACAATTATTGATTTTTCTAAACTCCACTACTCAATATTAAATCGCAATACAAGAATCAAGTAATACGGCTTTAATAAAAGTACAAAGTTAAAAAAACATATATTATTTTAATGTTTAATTTATAAAAAGCTTAAATTTCATAAGAATTCAATGGTTAGACGGTTCAATAGTCGTAGGTCACATCAGCGAGATTGATGCGGATACCTCCACCAAAGTAGTGCTGATCGATTGGCTCTTTGACTTTAGTTTGTCTCCACATAGCTTTGAGATCAATAAAATAATTGTGGAAAACCTCATAACTGATGTCCAGGTTGATGGCAGTTACGGTCGTTTTGATACCTTGAGCTATTACATTGTCATAATCTTGCTGTCTGGTCGTGTAGGGCTTAAGAATATTTCCACCCCAGTTTTGATTTTTAGGATCTGTTCCATAGACTGCATTGAGTCCACGTGCCTGGATATACAACCTATTGATGGGTTTATACCTCAAAATGATGATGGTTTCTTTGAAATTAGCTCCCAAAGGGTGAGCCAAAGGCTGATTGTAGTGAGAATAAGATCCAACAGAATAGTAAGGAAAGGCGGATAAAGTGTCATTATGGGTATAAGTATAAGGTCTGACTACATTGTATTCGGCCTGTAGATCCAGATGATCAATACCTAAAACATTCATGTATTTAAGGCCTAATTGAACACCGAATTTATTGGCCCACCATCCGGACTGTTTTTTTATTTCAGATATTTTAAATTCGTCTAATAAAAGCTGTCCGTAAAGTGAGATGCCTTTGATAGGATTCCATTTGGTATTCAGTCCTACCAACACGTTGTCAGGGCTGTCCAAGGAGTGTTCCACCGCCCTATACAGAATTATAGGATTCAGGTATTGAAGTTCAAAGTGATTTTCTCTGCCGAAAATGACGGATTCAAACAATCCAATCTCAAAGTGGTTAGATGGCTTGAAAGCTAGATAATGCATAGCCGTATATTTCTTGGGCAAAATACGATCGCCGGGATTGACAACAGTTGAAATGGGTGCGAGCTCAGCAAACAGGTTTTGGTAATGAAGTTTCCAAACTCTGGTATTGAATTTAAGATAAAAATAATTAGGGCTAAAATCAGATAGGAGCAGTGATCTATATCCATTGCCAATAAAGTGACTGCCGTGTCCTAATTCAGCAGCGATACTTTTTGATAGGTTAAATCCCACATAAGCCTTGGTTTGAAAATAGTCGTATCCTTTGAGATTGTCAATAAAACCTGACTGGTAACGCTTATAAAATCCGGATCCGGGAATGGTTTTGTATTCTTGAATCCAATCTTCCGTGTAGTAGGGAAATGCTCTTTGATTTTCAAGCAGTTGGGTTTGAAAATAGACTTTTTCATCTATATATCCGCGGACATCTATACCTCTCGTATTTTGAAATACAATGTCCGGATTATTGACTTGATGGAGGTAATTAATTTCGACGACTGGATTGACATACATTTGAAAGGAGCTGGTTTCTACCTGCCAGAAATTAGCTGGCGTTTTGTAGAAATATTTTAGGATAGGTTGTTGATGAAAAGCTGACTGACTGATGTCTGCATTTGCATTGTCATTGTCATTAGCCTCCTTGTACTCGTTTTTAAATAATTTATCAATCGCTTTTTTAATAAATCCACCACTGCTTTTCCTATCTAAAAATTCATAATTATCAGAAAAAGCGTGCCGTAGATCGTATCGGTCTTTAAAAGTCAGATAGTCATTTTTCCATGTATTTTTGAAGAAATTTATTGTACGTTTACGGTCATAATTATTGATGCCATTGGTCATTGTTGTGTCTGCCATTCGCAGTATTTCCATTCGATCATAGGTGTGATAAGCCGGATCGCCGCGCAAAATTTCTGGCGACTGAGCACAAGTTTTTTTTTCGGTCATCAGAATGATGATTAAAGTAGAAATCATTAAAAAAAATCTCATAGCATTAATATTGAAGGTGCGTACAAAGGTAATGATTTTTAAAAAAAATATTGATTTATGCTTTTGTAATATAATAATATTGATATTTGTCTCAGTTTTTAACAATTAAAACATAATCTTATTGGACGCAGCTGGATTTCTTTGGCAGAGTATTAGGAACTTTAAGGAAATGGGGACAGTCGTGCACAGCAGCCCTGCAATGTGCAAAAAAATGACTGCTTTTATTGACCATGAAAAGGATAAAATCATTATTGAACTTGGTGCAGGAGATGGAGTGATAACTCAGTATATACTAGATAAAATGGCACCGGATGCCAGACTTTATTCATTTGAAATCAATGAAGAGCTTTGTGCTACAATTAGAGAGAAAATAAATGACAGCAGACTGGTTTTAATAAATGGAAGTGCTGAAAATGTAGAACTATACATGCAACAATATGGGGTTGAAAGGGTTGATCATATTATTTCAGCATTGCCATTTGTATTATTTCCTGAGGCGCTTACTGAAAATATATTGATGAGTTGCCGAAGATTGTTAAAGCAGGGACATTATTTTATACAGATGCACTACACACGCAATTTAATTAAAATATATCAACGGATCTTTGGACAAGTTAAGGTGTTTAGCGTGCTTATCAATATTCCACCTGGATATGTATTTAAGTGTGGTAGTTAGGATAAAGGTGTGGCGAGTGCAGCTAAATGATGACTAGCGTTTTCCTGATTTTACTTTCTTTCGCACAGATTTGCTAAATAAATTGGACTTACCACGTTTAGTAGATTCCATATCAGGGTTATTGTACTTTTCCTCAAGTCCACATCCTTCTTTAGTTTTGCAAGAATCCATAATGGTGATGAATCCAAAACAAAAGATACAAAATATTAAACCTTTATATATTTGTCGCACTTAAAGGGAGTTTGGTTTATGCAAAGTTAATGTCAAAAAATGTAAAATAAAAGCGTTTAACAAAAATTTAAGTCATAACTTAGAGATTAAAAATATATAGAATAGAAAGCTTAAATGGCAAATTCATAGTAAAATTGGTGTTTTGGAGGCGTATTTGGATAATTTTATGAATTAATTTTTTGCATATATATGAAATAAACCTACTTTTGCGCCCGAAATTATATTTTTAGTATCAATAACGTTATTAAAATGAACAAAGGAGATTTAATCAATGCAGTTGCAGAAGCTGCCGGAATCACTAAAGCTCAAGCCGGAAGTGCAGTAGATGCTGTTTTCGGAAGTATTGAAAAAGCACTGAAAGGTGGAGACAAAGCTGCATTTGTAGGCTTTGGTACTTTTTCTACAGCTCACAAGCCTGCAAGAGAGGGTAGAAACCCTTCTACTGGTAAAACTATCAAGATTGCCGCTAAAACTTCAGTGAAGTTTAAAGCAGGAAAATCATTGACTGACGCAGTAAATTAATTAGAGAAAACCAGGTTTTCTTTCATTAATCAAGATAGAGAGGTTATACAACTGAAAATGTATAACCTCTTTTCTTTTTTTGTGGTTTTGAATTTATCTATGAAAATGAATATTAAAACTCACTACTTTAATTCAATGTACAAATGCTATTTTTTATCTATTTTAGTGACTAGATACCAAAACCATGAGGTGAAAAAGGCATATACAAAGAGCGGTAGCTGTCCTTCCAGATGGGTTTCATAGGTAAAACTAAAGACTGCAGGAATAAAATAAGTCATCAACCATACATTTTTTCGGAGATGACGGTTAAAAAAAGGATAAAGTGTGTGCGCAAGTATCACCATTAAGCCTATCAGTCCTCCACCTGCAGCATAGACTATAAATTCGCTGATAGGAGGAAAACGAGACGCTTCGTTCATCTCCGGCAAATTCGCATCATACCATTCACCCGCCTTTGCTCTCATACGACTGAATCCAGCTCCTAATGGCCAATGATCTTTCATCACTGATATACCTGCTTTTATGGAATAAAACCTGACTGCGTCACTCAACCCATCTCGGTACTCTCCTTTGATATAGTGGCTAAAGTCATATCGAATATAATTGACCCTTTCTTTTAACGAAGGAATGGTATTGACAGCAACGATAAAGAATATAGCCAATAACAAAGGCAAGATTCCAAGCAGCCATTTTTTGCCTTTTGGCAATATCCATGCAAAATATACCATGATGCTAATATACATCATAAGCAGCCCTGTCTTTGAGCCAAGAAAGTGAATAAATAATGCCTGAATAATGATATAGACAACTAACATACTTTTTAACCATCTTTCGGGCTTACGTATTATTTCATACATGGCCATAATCATGCTGATGACAATGACCCACGAAATACGGATGTGATCACTATAGGATAAGACTTTCATTACTTTTGAATACTTGTAACCCTCTAGAATTTTTGACATATTCAAGCCATAATTCACAATACTATAGAAGGTAGCTACAGACATGGATATGATCACGATATAGTGAATGATTGATATATATTTCTGGTTTGGTTTAAAAGCAAAGACAAAGGCAGGAAATAAAATGAGCAGACATTTCATAATGCCATTTTCCATGTAAAACTGACTGCCGTCCACAATGATGTCGCTGATTAATGGTACGAGAGCCATCAACATAAAAGTCCACATCCATTGGTTTTTAAACAACCATCCTAAAGACCGGATGTGCCATAGAGCATATATCCCCGCGAAAAGAAAACCCACATTAGACACTACACGATTAGCTAAAAATCCGACGATAAGCACTACAATGATGATAGTGGCAATGATCGCTTTCCATTTATTTTGCTTATCGTTTGTTAACTCAATTACTGGGCCCATTTTTGAGATATAAAGTCGCAAATATAATCAAACGGCGTTAATCACAGATCAACATAGGGTTAAAAGAAAATATCAGCTCTTTCCAAAATTAATAAATGATGAGTGATTTAGTTTTGTAATAATTTAAACCACCCTTTCCCGTTTTAATCCATGTAAAGTCACTATCTTTACGGCTTGTTTAAAATAATTCCATAGATATGTCATCAGATATATTTGCAAAAGTCCAAAGCGTGCTAGATTCCATCAAGGAGGCTTCAGTGACGAATAGTCAGGAACTTGAAACCTTCAGGATAAAATACCTAGGTTCAAAGAATGAAATCAAAGCCTTATTTGGTGAAATAAAAAATGTAGCCAATGAGCGTAAAAAGGAATTTGGTCAGTTACTCAATGATGTCAAAAAAGCTGCTGAGGATAAGTTTGAACAGTTTAGAGGCGAAATAGAAAGCGGGGATGTATCCTCCGGTGCAGGAGATTTGGACCTGAGTGCGCCATCAGAACCACTGGAAATAGGTTCAAGGCATCCGGTATCCATTATTTTGAACCGGATTATCCGGATCTTTGAACGCATAGGGTTTGCTGTCGCTGAGGAAAGAGAAATTGAGGACGATTGGCATAATTTTACTGCAATGAATACTCCTGCCGACCATCCGGCCAGAGATATGCAGGACACCTTTTATTTGAAGGACTCTACCTCACAGCTACTTCGTACACATACTTCGTCAGTACAGGCTAGAATAATGACTAGTCAGAAACCACCTATTCGAATCATTGCTCCGGGTAGAGTTTATAGGAATGAAACCATCTCATCTAGATCACACTGTCAGTTTCATCAGGTGGAAGGATTGTATATAGATAAGGACGTTTCTTTTGCAGACTTAAAACAGACTTTATTGTACTTTGCCCGTGAAATGTACGGTGTGGATACAGAGATCAGACTGCGACCTAGCTTTTTCCCTTTTACAGAGCCTAGTGCAGAGATGGATGTGTATTGGGGACTCAATAATGAAGATGACTATCGCATCACAAAAGGGACAGGTTGGTTAGAGATTTTAGGCTGTGGTATGGTCGATCCTAAAGTATTGGAAAACTGTGGTATTGATCCAGAGGAGTATAGTGGTTTTGCTTTTGGAATGGGTATAGAGCGTCAGGCCATGCTTCAATACAAAATTACAGATATTCGCCAGCTTTTCGAAAATGATACTAGGTTTTTAAAACAATTTTCCGGCGTGATGTAATGGACAAACACAGAAATAAAGCCATCTGGATGACGGTAGCAGCTGCCTTATTCTGGAGTACCGGCGGTCTGTTTATAAAGATTTTACCTCAGGATGCACTAACTATTGTCGGCTACCGTAGTTTTTATGCTGCACTTTTGTTTATTCCCATATTTGGGAGAAAGTTGCTGCTCTTTAATCGAATCACGTTGATCACGGCATTATTCTATGCGCCACTGCTCATTATGTTTGTTACTGCAACTAAACTCACCACTGCCGCCAATGCAATATTTCTGCAATACTCGGCACCAGCTTTTGTGTTGATAGCAGAGCCATATTTTACTAAAACAAGACTTAAAAAAATCAATATCATCACAGTGGTATTATGTTTTATCGGTATGACGCTGTTTTTTGTAGAACAATTCACACGTCCTGAAAGCTGGCTAGGGATATTAATTGCCGCAGGAAGCGGCATTGTGCTCGCTGGATTTTTATTAGGGCAAAAGATGAATCGTTCTGAATATCAACCAGGAGCGGTCTTCTGGGGCAATATCCTAGTTTGCCTTTTCACACTGCCATGGATTATCAACACACCGTTACCGACGATGGCTGAAAATGGCTATCTCATGTTGTTAGGTTTTGGACAATTGGGGCTGGGATATGCTTTGTTTGTATATGGCCAAAAATATCTTCCGGCACTTGAAAGCTCACTCATAGGAATGATAGAGCCTTTGTTGAATCCTGTCTGGGTATTTATAGGATATGGAGAGAATCCCGGTTTATGGGCAGTGGCAGGTGGGTTGCTCATAATAGGCACACTTGTGTTTAGAATGTACTGGCTTGAAGTCCAAAGCAAAAAGTCAGGTTTGACGAAAGCAGTTTAACCCATATTGCTCATTAGACTTAGTGACGAATGGAAGTGATACAAGATAGTTATAAGGCTCGGCTTTTTTATTCCGCAGGTACAGTTTTACTATGTCAAGGACAGAAAAACGAGTAACGAAATAGATATGAAGTAGCATTTTTATGTAGTAAATTTCTAATGTGTAATTTGGGTTTATTATAGTTTGTGCAAAAATGAAATAAAAAAAGCCCATTCTGAAGTTCAGAAGAGGCTTCTATTGTTGACCCACTAGGACTCGAACCTAGAATAACAGAACCAAAATCTGCTGTGTTGCCGATTACACCATGGGTCAGCATTTTTAAAATGGTGCGCAAAGATAAAAGGATTTAAATTAATTTTGCAATACTATTATGAATTTTTTTAAATTTCTCAAGGATTCTTTTCCTATCTTCGCGGCGAATTAATTTGGAAGTATGAAGTCTTCATGGTCGGATTTTTTTAACAATCGAAAGAAAATTCTTTCTTTCTTTGCTTTGGTAGTCTTAACTATCCTTGTTGCAATATTATTTTCCAAATTTTTAATATGGAATGAATCCCGAATTGGAAAAATATTTAATGACCCAATATTGGGGAGATTTAAACCTATTAATGTGAGTGCTTTAATCGGCGTCCTCACAAATGGAGCTATTTTTTTAGCGATTTTGAGTTTATTGAAACGGCCTTCTACGACTATTTACTTGCTTGTAGCCATCACAATGATGTGTATTATTAGAGGGTTGTCTATTTATTTGGTAGTACTGGAGCCACCTGTTAATATCATTCCTCTGAGAGACCCGCTATTGGAATTGTCATTTTACCAAGGACAAGTATTGCTTAAGGATTTATTCTTTTCAGGTCATACTGCCAATATCATTTTGAGTGGCTTACTTGTAGAAAATGTGCGAACCAAAAGGATTATTATTTTTTTAGGTCTTGTAGTAGGTGTGTTGTTAGTATTACAGCATGTCCATTATAGTATTGATGTCTTAGCGGCACCTGTATTTGCCATACTGACGTATAAACTTAGTATTTTGATTGGCAATTTATGGATTATTAATACTACCGGTATCGAAAAACGACATGGTAAAATATGGGATGAACTCGGATTTATATCTAGGGCTAAAAAATTATCAGGCCCTAAAACATAGCATTACCACAGCGTCAATTAAAATATAAACGTAAGGTTGCTATGTCTTTATGACCTGATAATGGTTAAACCTTAAATGTGGTACTAGCAATTAATTCTATGATGAGCCAAAATACTTCTAATTAGTTGCTTCACTAATCATATCTTTATAACCCAAGCGTGGGTCAATAATGCGCAATAGCCCCTAATACATTACTTTTTTCACTCATTACGAACAATAATACATCCGAATTAAGGCTCTTTTGGATTATTTTCCTCCGAAAAGCTTTCCTAATACAGACTTAGCTACATTTTCAATCAGACCTCCACCAGAAGCACTACCGCCACCAAGGATTTGGTCCAGAATGGAACTAGCTGAAGACTGGGTATTGACCGTTTTAGTTGCTCCAGTCAGAATGTCAAGTAAACCTCCACCTCCGCTTTGTTGAGTAGGTGCACTATTATTAGACTTGCCCAAAAAACCGAGAACTATTGGAGCAAGCATCATCATCATTTTTATGATTTTGCCAGTATCAATGCCACTTGCTTTAGAAATATTATCTACTGCGGTGGTTTGTTCATCGCCTAAAATATGCTTAAGAATGCCTGCTCCATTGGCTGTCTTAGGATTACTAGTTTGCATTGTGCCATTTAGAAAACCTGTCAGGTCGTCCAGAATGCTTCCATCGTGATCTTTTTGTAGGGCGTTTTGCAAGCTACTTTCACCTTCAGGTGTGCTAGCATTTTTTGTAAGCCCATTGAGTAAAGTGGCGAATATACCATCGACGGCAACATTCGTTTTCTCATTGTTGTCAAGACCAAGCTGATTGCCTACCTGATTGATAATGATATCCTTCAAGGGGCCTTGTAATAAATCTGAAATGTCCATTTGAAATGTTTAAAATTTAATAATTGAATGTATCGAAAATCCGATATGCAATGATAACAATAATTCTACAAAAAAATTCATTTATTATTGAACTAAAATAGGAGTTGAGAATTTCGGAATGATATTTGTAATATTAAATTAAATAAAAGCATAATATATATGATCAGTAAAAATAAGATTGTTGTGTTAATTTTAATGCCAGTTATATTGATGTCGTTTACCTCTATAGGCAATAAAAAATTAACAGAAGATTATATTTCTGCATATAAAAATATTGCGATAAGCGAAATGTATCGGACAGGAATACCTGCTAGTATAAAAATGGCACAAGCTATGCTTGAATCTGATATAGGACGCAGTCCACTGGCTGTTCAGGCCAATAATCACTTTGGTATCAAGTGTGGTGGTAACTGGGATGGAGCCACTTACTTTCAACTCGATGATGACAGAGGAAATGATGGTACGCTCGTAGAGAGTTGCTTTCGGTCATTTTCCAGTCCCGAAGCATCATTCATAGCACATTCTGATTTTTTGACAGACCCTGCCAAAAAATCTAGGTATGGCTTTTTGTTTGAACTTAGCAGTACAGACTATGAAGGGTGGGCAAACGGATTGAAGTTTGCCGGTTATGCTACGGATCCTACTTATCCATCAAAACTAATAAAAATTATTGAAAAGTATAAATTGTATGAACTAGATGATGCGCCTAACAATGGTGTCTATGCTGATAATACCCAACAAGAGGAAACGCCGAAGACCAATCCATCAGTCAAGGATGAACCTATGCTAGTTAATGATAACTATGATGAGTCACCTAGTCATAAAGACAAATATAATCGACGTAATAAAACTTCTATTCGTATAAGCAGAATCAATGGGTTGAAAGTAGTTGTAGCTAACGGTGGAGAAACATTAGCTCAAATTGCATCAAAATATGGTATCAGAGCTTTCGAATTGCAGGAATATAATGAAAATATCACTGGTCCTGACTATGTATTAGGTGTAGGAGAGAAAGTATATCTAGAAAAGAAAAAGAAAAATATCGAAGGAGAAGCTCAGTTTCACGTTGTTAAAAAAGGTGAAACTATGTATTCGATAGCACAAGCATATGGGATTAGACTGGAGAGCCTTCTGGCAAAAAACAATCTGCCTGAGGATGCAATGCCGCTTACAGGTGAGCAAATTAGCCTTGTGAAGCATTTGAGCCAAAAACAGACACCACGATATAAGCTGGTGGAAAGATTTGATGCCTACGTGGACCTGGGTGCATTAAGATAATTAGGAGATATTAAACTTTTTCTACCTCTTCTAAATTATTATGTTTAGATATTAGTGAGTGATATGGATCAGGACACCATTAGTCTTAATAAGTATATAAGCGATTCAGGACTTTGCTCCAGAAGAGAAGCGGATAAGTTGATCGAAGAGGGCCGAGTTTATATCAATGATCATCTTGCACGAAAAGGAAATAGAGTTGGGCACGATGATGTAGTTTATGTCAATGGCAAAGAGGTCAAATCTGGAAGAAAAACTGTGTATATTGCATTACATAAGCCAGTGGGAATTGTATGTACTACTGATGCCCGTGAGCCGGATAATATTATTGATTATGTAAAATATAGCGAAAGGATTTTTCCTATAGGCCGACTGGATAAAATGTCGCAGGGACTCATCCTTTTGACGAATGATGGAAATATTGTCAATAAGATACTCAGAGCAGGTAATAGACACGAGAAGGAATACATCGTAACAGTAGATAAAGATATAGATCAGGCATTTGTAAAAACAATGGAGGCAGGTGTACCGATCCTTGACACAGTGACCAGGCCGAGTAAAGTACGAAAAATAGATAATAAGACCTTCAGTATCATACTTTCTCAGGGGCTCAACCGACAAATTCGTCGAATGTGCGAGTTTTTAGGTTATCGGGTCAAAAAATTAATACGGATTCGGATTATGCATCTCTTGCTGGATGGCATTGAATATGGTAAGTGGCGGTATCTGACTGAAGCTGAAATTAACCAGTTGTTGGAGACTACAAAAAAGTCCAAAAAATAATATGTCGGCTATAGTGAGAACAAGCCTGACGGATAAGAAAATGCCTTGCCACTAGGATAGGAAGATAAGAAAGCTTCGCATGTTTCATGGATGGTTTCGCGGACACATCGATAATTCATATTGAGTTCCTTAATAGATTTTTGATTGTCATAAAATGCATGTACAGAAGTACTCATGAATGTTTCTTTAGTCAGAATGGGTTCACTGCCAGTGAAAAATGATTTTAGTGCGTCGAGCCTCCAGTATAATGGACCATTGCTTAGAGTGACCGGTGATGATGGCCTCCTGACTTTCAATCCATCAGCTATCATATTTAAAATATCCACATAGGGCAAATTTTCGGAACTGATGATATACCGTTCACCAGTAAAGTTACCTTCTAAAGTTATGATTACTGCCTGAGCAACGTCCCGTACATCTACCCATCCATTGACACCTGAAGGATAAAACTGCATACCATTATAAATTCGTGCAAACATCTGAGGTGTGGAAGCATTCCAATTGCCTACACCTAGTACCATAGATGGATTGAGTATAGTGACATTGAGACCTTCTTCTGCGTGACCGCGCCATACTTCCTGCTCGGCAAGAAATTTAGCATGGCCATATGTGGTGTCATACGGACTATGACTAAAGATAGATTTTTCGTCAATATAGTCTTTCAGCTTTCTACGTCCCAAAGCTGCAATAGAGCTGATATGGATGAATTTAGAAACCTGATGATGCAATGAAGCATTGACGATGCTGGCGGCACTATCACTAGCGTCTTTGAGCAATTTGTTCTTATTTTTGAGATCAAAAGTCACCTGAGCAGCTGCATTAATCACCACATCTTGTCCATATAGAGCTTCCTCCATCAGTGGGTAATCTTCCATATCACCGACGATCCAATCACACTTGTCAGCGATATCTGCTATTAAAGAGGTGTCAGATGTATTTCTTTTGAGGCATGTTATGTGTCGATAGCCTTGTTTTAAAAGTAACCTAAGGATATGACTACCTATGAAGCCGGTTGCTCCTGTTAAAAAAATCTTTTTGTCTCGCTCTTCGGTTAGGGCAGATATGCTGGTCATACCGATTATGATTTGAAACTTCAATTTCAACATTTCGTTTGACCAGATCAGTAAATTTTCCTTTAAATCTGGTGGCACGGACGATGTGGTTGTCAATCCAGTGATAGTTACCACCTCTAGGCTTACCAAATAATACTGCATGGTACTTAAATCCATGCTTACGTAACCACATTTCAGTGACCTCTCGGTGCTCTTCAGTCCTGGAAGTAAAAAAAGTGATAATATGTCCTTCGTCATACCACTTATTACATATAGTCAGAGCATCGGGATATGGATCTACAGTGCCCATTCTCTCCGGTTCTTCATTGGGTACATCATCACAGATGGTTCCATCAATATCGATTAGAAAATTCTTGATATTTTCCGGGAGCTTAGGGCTGATGCTTTCACCTTTTTTCGTTTTGCGCAGGTATGAGTTTACTGTCCATAAGAGTCATTTTATTATATAAGATGAAAATATTAAAAAGTAATATAGTTTTGAGGATTGACAAACTTGCCATCAAACCACATTTCAAAGTGTAGATGAGGTCCCGTTGACAATTCTCCGGTATTACCGATTATGGCGATAGCCTGACCTGTCTTGACAATATCACCTGTCTTAACAAGGAGGGCAGAGTTGTGTTTATACACCGAAACTAGGTTGCGGTTGTGCTGGATATATACACAATTTCCGGTACTGATGGATTGTTCAGCGCTAATGACAATACCATCTAGTATTGCCTTGATAGGGCTGTCTTTTGGAGCGAGAATATCCACTCCGTAATGCTGAATAGATGGCTGAAACTTGGCAGAAATAGAGCCATTGACAGGTGTCGAAAACTTAAGGAAATCCAGTTCTTTGGCTCGATTCGTTTCTTTGATATCAGCCTGATTAACTAGTTCAGGTATGATGCCACCTGAAGTTATAATGCTGTCTTTTTTACCATCTACAGTGGTATGACCTGTTCCTGACAGTAAATTTCGCAATCCTTTGGTATATACTTCATATGCTCCTATCTCAACTTCTAGCGAATCCACTTTTTTTATTGAGCTCAATAAATTTTTTTATTTGACAGTGATATCACCATATCCAGGAATCAATCTCTTTTGCCGGTGTAAAATACGATAAAAAGAAATCACCAGTGCAGATACTAGCATCAGCACTACACTGATTATAATATAAAAA
>LNBW01000007.1 GCA_001567255.1 Bacteroidetes bacterium OLB9
CGCAGTCAAAGGACTGAACAGTGAAGTATTCACAAAAGCACAATTAGGTGGTGAGTGGCGTATTGTACATACACTTTAGAAAGCGGAGATTACACAGCGACTAAGTAAGATGATCATCGTCGAGTAATCAGAGGAGTCTGAAAAAAGACAGATTAGATAACAAAAGAAGAGCGTCAGCAGGGCAACTTGCAGACGCTCTTTGTATTTTTATGATTTTTTAAATATTATTAATATTTTTATATAAAAATAAATCAATAAGTATATAATTTTGACTACTTTATTCAATTAATGTTGGAGAAGATGTATTTTAGCATTATTTATGATTGTAATGATTGAAAATTTAAAACTTAGGAGCTGTATTGCATTGCTATTGATGCTGTGTAATGTGCTTGTTTATTCCCAAAATGCATTTTTATCGGCAGATGGATGGGGAAATGGCTGGAACACTAATGATTATTGGGAGGGAACCGGGTTTGGATCAACATTTGGTAAAACATACCAGAATACTGCAGGTGCAGGCAATAGATATTTTAGATTACTAACCGACTGGAGTGGACAAACCAGAGAACATGGCCCCGTAGGGAATGCTGATATTCAAGTTTTCCTTATTACTCCATTTGCATTGACAACAGTGGGTCAAGGTAAAGCCTATTATATTGACGTGAATAATTCATCAGATTATTTTGTGTTTAGAACGAGATTTGGTGATGGTATAAGTAATCCTGCTGAATTGATTGTTTTTAAAATAGAAGGTCCAATTCAAACTGTAACAGATGTCAGCCAATGGCCGGATAAAAGTATTGTATATGATACGAGTTCTGTGCATATAACAGCAGAGACAAGTGGAAATCTTTCACCGGGACAGGGCTTATATTTGCGATATTCTACTGATAACTGGACATCGTCTTTCATTATCCAAATGACCAATTCCGGAGATGGTTTTTCAGCAACTATTCCAGCTCAATCCTCAGGTACTACAGTCAATTATTATGTATTTACTTCCGGTGATGGACTGACCATTCAACATCAGGATGCTGATTTTTATACCATCAATGGCAATACTAATCAAGGTACTAATTATGAATATAGCGTGCTGCCGCATAATACAGCTGTTTCTATTTCGCCTGCGTATCCATCCGATCAGGAATTAGTCACTATAACTTTTGATGCCTCTGGCACACCATTATCCGGTCTTCCTAAGATATATATGCATGCAGGTGTTGCAATAAATAAAATCGCACCCAAATCCTTTATGCATGTAGTCGGAAACTGGGGTGTTGACGATGGCGTGGGAGAAATGCAAAATATGGGTACTGACTTATGGTCTATTACCTTGCCATCAATTAGAACCTACTTTAATGTACCGGAGGAAGAAGATATTTTTGCTATTAATTTACTATTTAGAAATGTTGATGGCAGTATAAAGGAAGATTTCAATGGCATTAATTATTATTTTGCTACTAATCCAGGTAAATATTTTGTCATTGACGAACCGGTTCGATATACGCAGTTTGAACAAACGGGTCAAGATGTTGCGTTGTCATGTCATTCAGAAACGGGTATCGCAACTTGGATGTTGCAAGAAGTTGATATTACAGATGGTCATGTTATTGATTCGATAACCACTATAGCCGGAGTGGCGAGTTTTAATTATTCAATTCCTGTCACTGCGATAGGTTTAAAAAAATATAAAATTTATGCCGATTTTGGCACTGTTGTTAAATACAAAACTTTCCAAATCTACGGTTACGATCCGATTGTTGACGCTCCAAGGCCATCATGGGTAAAGCAAGGAATAAATTATCATTCTGATGATTCAACTAAAGCTACTTTGGTATTGCATACACCAGTTTTTTACTCAGTATAAAAAAGGAAACGGTACATTATCAGGAGAGAATACGAGTCATGCAAAAATGTAGTCTTTGTCGTCGGAGATTTTAACAATTGGCAACCTTCAGAAGCCTTTTAAGATGTTTAGAGATCGGGATGGATGGGATGGTACTAATGATTCAGATGGTGACAATGACCATGGTGACTACTGGTGGATTGAGTTGTCAGGGTTAGTACCTGGTCAAGAATATGTATTTCAGTACCTTGTGGATGGTGCGATTCAAATCGCTGACCCATACACTTATAAAGTTTCTGACCCTGATGATCATTTTATTTCCCCCGACGTTTATCCGGACTTAGTCGATTATCCTTCAGGAGCAGTTGACAGAGCATCAGTATTGCAGACTATGGACTCATCATTTATTTGGACTGCAGATCCTTTTACAAAACCTTTAGATAATAATCTCAATGTGTATGAACTTCACTTTAGAGACTTTACAGAAGAAGGAACCTATCGTGCAGCAACTGAGAAATTAGATTATTTAAAAGGCTTAGGTATCAATGCTATTCATGTGATGCCGGTTTCAGAGTTTGAAGGCAATGACAGCTGGGGCTACAATCCTAACTTTTATTTTGCTGCTGATAAGGCTTATGGAACTGCTGATGACTTAAAAAGATTTATAGATGCCTGTCATCAACATAAGGTGCTAGTATTCAATGATTTAGTATTGAATCATGCTTTTTATTCTAATGTTATGGCCAAGCTATACTGGAATCAATCATTGAACCAACCAGCTGATGATAACCCATGGTTTAATCCAAAGCATAAAATGATTGCTGACCCTGCAGGATGGTGGGGAGCAGACTGGAACCATGAAAGTGTTCATACCCAAAAGATGGTGGATCGAATCTTGGACTACTGGATGACGGAATTTAACTTTGATGGATTTCGATTTGATTTTACCAAAGGTTTTGGTCAAACAGCTCCTAATCCTAGCGATCCTTGGGCATCAAACTACAATCAGGACAGAATTGATTTGTTGATGAGAATGGTTAATGTTCTGAAAACAAACCATCCTGAAGCAGTAGTGATATTTGAACACCTGGCTCAAGCTTCAGAAGATAAAGTGCTTGCAGATAATGGGATTTTAATGTGGAGTGGAGTAGAACACCACAACAATGTAAAGGGATTAGTTTTAGGCTATAATAGTGATAATACCAATATCTATGACTCAGGTGTTTATAATGCTCCTGGACGAAACTTTATTTATGCAAACTGGATGAGCTATGCAGAGAGTCATGATGAAGAAAGGTTGGGCTATGAGCTTTCTCAATATTTTAATGGAAATAAGACCATTGAAAATGTGATTAAGCGATTGAAAATGGGCTTAAGTTTTAATTTGCTCTTGCCTGGACCGCGTATGTTATGGCAGTTTCAAGAGTTAGGATATGACTTTAGTATAAATTACAATGGCCGTACGGGCAGGAAACCGGTAAGATGGGATTATTATGATGATCCGAATCGACAAGAACTTTATACCTTGACTTCAAGGATTTTTAAATTGAGAAACAGATTTCCTATTTATTCCAATTCGCCTGATTATGGCAATATTGGTTTAGGCTCAGGTAATATCCATATTCCACGTGTAATGAGATTATCATCAGGAAGTGGACCAGGAGCTAAGTACGTCATTGTTATTGCCAATCTTGATCCTGACAATACTCGTATAGCAAACCCTGGTTATGCAGTGACCGGTACTTGGTATAAATATAATGGCTCGACTGTGGTGGATGAAACTGCTTACACCGTTAATAATACGGCTGATAGCTATGCACTCAATCCATCAGAGTCTCTTATTTTAACGAACTTTATCATAGATGATTGTACCGATGTCAGAAATACACTTGATAGTGGGAAGTACTCCTTGAGGGATGCCATTGATTGCGCAGCTGATGGTGACACGGTACATATAGAATATCCGGTGTTTAATGATACAATCCACTTATTGACTCCTATTGAGATTAACAAGAATATCACAATTTTAGGGTTTGATAAGATGAATGTGACTATTGATGGAAGTATGGTGAATGACAACGTTTTTAGTATCCAACCCGGAAAAAGTGTAACCCTAAAAGGAGTAAAAATGGTATGCTCTCAAGATGATGGAAATGGAAGATGTATTTTAAATAATGGAAATTTAACCTTGGATAATATCAAAATGGTTGACATGAGTGGCGGGTTAATGGGGAATAGTTTATGGAATAGTTCGATTGGCAATCTAAATATTAAAGGAAAAGTGATAATTGTTGAATAGCCAATGTTTTGAAAAAGTATATAAAAAACATTTTTGCTAAAAGGATTTGTAGATACTAAAAATTTAATCAATTAAATAAATAAGTTTATGCCATCAACCAACGACGGTCTTGAATTCAGGATAAATCCTAATATCATCAGACAGGTTTTGTTTTTAGGAATAATTCTTTTTATTGGTGTTATTATCATCAAAGAGATGTATTTTATGATGAGTGCATTTCTTGGAGCTATTTCTCTACATGTCATTCTGGATCATCCAAGAAAATATCTACAAACCATCTGGAAATGGCCATCATGGCTAGCAGCATTAGTGTTAATGATATTGTCTTTGGTGGTCATGGTACTGCCGCTGATTTATATGACCTCAATAGCCATTGATAAACTCACCCCTCTCATTAATAATCCTTCGCAGTTTAATAGTGTATTCAGCAGTATTCATGACTATTTATTATCCAGATTTAATATAGATGTTCTTAACAATGAGAATGTTCAAAAAATCACCGGTCAGGTCGTACCTATAGCACAAAAGACGCTAGGAGGCACATTTACAGCACTGGGCAATGTGTTTTTGATGTATCTTGTTTTGTATTTTATGATGACAGAAGCACAAAAATTGCGTGCCTGGATTAGAAAGAATTTACCTTTGAAATTAACCAATGCTAAAAAGGTAACCCAAGAGATTAATAGCCTTGTGTTCAGTAATACGATAGGAATTCCGATGGTTGCCATCATTCAAGGCGTAGTAGGTGTGATTGGCTATTGGCTTTTTGGTGTTGAAGAATTTATTCTGATGGGAATGTTAACTGCGATAGCTAGCGTTATACCATTAGTAGGGACCATGATTATATATCTCCCTCTGGCGGTGTATCAGTTTGCAATGGGAGATACATTCAATGGTATTGGTATTTTGCTATGGGGCTTTATTGTAATTGGATCTGTGGATAATATAGCTCGGTTTCTCATTCAGAAAAAACTAGCTGACGTCCATCCTCTAGTCACGCTGCTAGGGGTGATTATCGGTGTCAATATGTTTGGATTTATTGGTATCATTTTCGGACCGTTATTATTGTCAATATTCTTTATCCTAGTCCGTGTTTATGTTGATGAATTTGGTAGAACCACGAATCTCCCAACTGATGAAGTAGCTAAGGGGTAATGACGATGTTACCTTTGACCGGTGAACAAGGTATTTGGATTTCTTTGTTGATAGTCGTATTTTAAGAAGCTAAGAGCAGATGATTTGACTCCTATAAAGAAACTATATACTCCATTTGAAGGTGCCCATGTAAAATTCATTTGCCAGCAGTGTAAGTCTCTGGAAAATAGAAAAATAAGGATAAACAAATGATTTGTTCTTTAAATCGTACGCAATATTTCCAATATTCATATTCCAGTTTTTTGTCAATGGAATACTTCCTGCAAAACTGATACTGTGATTTGAAACGTAAAATGTATCTCTGGTACTCAGCCTCGTAAATTCGAAATTCAAATAATGGCTAAAAGTGAAATTTTCAAACCAATCAGCTAATGAAGTTTCCTTTATGTCCGTCGAGCTGCCTTGTGGATTAGCACTTTGGTCTTTTGAGCTTTTTTCACTTTCGCCAATGAATATTCTTCGAATCTGACCAAAACTGATATTAGTTGAAAATTGGCCACTTAATCTTCTAAATTCAGGCAAAATCTTACCGGCTTCCCATACTGTTTGCTTAGTTACTTTGTTATTGGAATCATAGACATAAGGGCTAAACATAGCCGCAAAGGTAAAATTAGTCAAGCCTTTAAGTACACTCGTATTTCCTCTAATATTAATAGGAGACCATTGAAATGAATCGGCGGCAAAGTTATAGTTACCATTGATAGAAATATTGTCAAAAAGGCGTACCTTTTTCTCGGTAGTATCTTTTTTCGTAAAATACTTTGCTTCTATGATATTCGTGATAGAATAACTCAGTGCCATTTGCTGCTGAGTACCGGTAAGTGTACCAAATGGACTATTAGTTAATGTACTGTATGTTCTGGGTTGGTTATATTCTTCACGTGTGTCTGTATTTACTATCGCTTCATATCTCGATTTGTTTTCTGGTCTGTACACAAAGCTGACCGAGGGTTTTGCTGTATGTCTTAAACCTCTGAAAAACCCACTTCCACCTTTAATCGTTCCGAATAATTGAGTATTAATTGATAAGGAAGAATTAAAATCATGAAAAGCAGTGAATTTTTGTTCGTATGATGCTTGGGGCGGCTTAAAGCCTAATGTGTCACCTGTTAACGTATCTATTCGAATGCTATCAGGATCGAAAGAGAGTTTGTATCGCTTAGTCAGCCAAGTTTCTGCATAATTAATCGATGGCGTAACATTGAAGTATTTTAGAACCCTAATATTAGTATTAATCGCTGCCTTTTGCTGTAGGCCAGTTTGCATGTCTTTAAGCGTCTGAACGGTAAATAGGGTGGTATCTGTTGTTTTTACAAAATTCTTAAATTCTGAACTATAAGACAGCGCAATTTTGTGCGGCCATTTTTCTTTGGTGACATTTTTGGGTTTAAAAGGATAAATTGTATTCATTCTCAACGATAAGTTCGGAAAAGTAATATCCATAGTACGCGTTTGCGTATTCTGACTGTGTCTGAATTCAGCACTGAAGTTAAAAGGAGTACCTGGCATGGAGTGTGAGAAGGAAAAGTTAGATGCGTAGGTATTGGTTAAGGCTGCATTAGGATTTTCATATACTTTTTGATCATATCGGTTAGACTGGAGTTTGATGGTACCTCCCAGTTTTCTATATGGATGGGCTTTGGGGTCCTGACTATGAGAGATGTTGATGGTGTAGGATTTGCTAGATCTACGACTACCGTCTGCTGTACTTTCTGAGATAGTATTGGCAAAACCTAGTAAAATATTACCTGAATACCCATATCTTTTTTTGTAATTTGTATTAACTCTAACGCCCCAAGTTCCGCGAGTATATATATCGCCTGTTATCCTCAAATCCATGTAGTCACTAATAGGAAAGTAATAACCAACTTCCCTGAATCCTAGACCCAGTTGCTCATTATATTCATAACTAGATGGGAAGATAAGACCTGATGATTTTCCTTTGATTAACGGAAAAAATGCAAAAGGCAGGAACAAAGGCGTAGGCACATCTGCAATTTCTACGTGTGCCAAACTCAATACACCTACTTTGTCAGGTATAAATTTTAATTTAGAGGCTTTAATGCCCCAATGAGGTGGATCGTGATTACAAGTAGTGATAGTTGCATACTGCTCATATATTTTATCGTCTTCTTTCACGTCCAGACTATCTGTCTTTCCTGCTATAAATTTAGTTTTTTCACCGATGATGTAAAAGTCAGCTTGTTTTGTAGCAGCATGTTCTACAAACCCTTTTTTAGTCTTGTAGTTGAAGGTCATACTTTTAAAGTTAAAAGTATTTTCTCCTTGACTAAATATGGGTTTGGGTTCTTTAAGATAAAAAGAATCTTTTCTGTCAAAACCTCGGATTAGATTATTTCCAAAATCTGTTTCCATATAGCTGGCTGAGATTTTGATACCTTGTGATTCGACTTTTGCACCACCATACAAATATATTTTCTTTTTCTCAACGTCAACCCACGAAGAATCTTTGGCATCAAATTTGACATCATTCTCAAGTGCATCATTTGATAATTTATATCCTAATTCTTGCACATCAGTCGTATCCGTATATGGTGATTGAGCTATTAAGGAATCCCTTAGAGTCAAGGAATCAACCATAGCTTTTAAATCGTGAATTTGGGTAATCACACTATCACCTTGAGTATTTATATTAGTTACATGAATGTCTTTTTCCTGCCCACTAAGAATGGGTAGAATACATATGTAAAAAATAATTACTATATAAAATCGTATTTTCAAGGTATTTATGATGTATATATTACGATTATTTATTATATTTGCACTTTGTTTAACTCACAAAAATACAATAATGGTCTCAAATTTCATTCAAAAGAACGCTACAATATTAGGTGCTATACTATTTGTCATTGGTATATTGTTTTGCTCGACAAATACTGTTTTGGGTGCATCTCATTCTATAGTGATTGATAATCAACCTGTTAATCATGCTTGTTGTTTTGACAATCCATTAACTGCCATACAGGAAAGTTTATTATTTAAATCGAAGGATAATTCGAAGAATAAAAAATTCAAGGTAGTAATAGACGCAGGTCATGGAGGTCATGATTCAGGAGCGGTGGGTAAAAATGCTAAAGAAAAAGATTTGACGCTAGCCATGGCTTTAAAGTTGGAGAAGTTGCTTAAGAAAAATTATCCTGACATGATAGTTTTATTAACGAGGTCCACAGATGTGTTCATTCCACTGTTTAGCCGTATTCAATATGCCAATGACGAAAATGCAGATCTTTTTATATCGATTCATTGCAATTATATTTCTAGTCCTAAAACTAAAGGAACTGAAACTTTCGTAATGGGACTGCACCGTGCTGCTGAGAACCTTGAAGTAGCCAAACGAGAAAATGCCTCTATATTGCTGGAGTATAATTATGAGTCTAACTATGATGGGTATGATCCATTTTCGCCTGAAGGACATATAATGATGTCATCGTATCAAAATGCTTATCTGGAGAAGAGCATTGAATTTGCAGCTGAAATAGAAAAACAATTTAAAGAGTTTCACATGAGTAAGAGCAGAGGCGTTAAGCAGGCGGGGTTTGCAGTGTTAAGGAAAGCGGCAATGCCGGCAGTCCTTGTTGAAGCTGGTTTTTTAAGCAATGAAGATGAAGAAGCTTATTTGATGTCTGAGGTAGGACAGAATACAATCACTGAATCTCTTACAAGAGCAATAGCGAAATATTATGAACAAAATAAAGATGTTCACAAAGAATTAACCAGTGTGGATAAAGAAAAGGAAGTCAAAGCCGCCATTGATAAAGTTAGAACTGATAATTCTGATGTTAAGGCAACTAGTTCTGTTTCTAAGGATGTAGTATCAGCTGATGCACTGGATGTGGTGTATAAAGTACAAATAGCGGCATTTAAAAATGATGTTGCTGACATGAATTCTGCTGAGATTAAGAGCATTGGAACCTTGACAGTCGTCAGGCAAAATGAAGTTAATAAATATCTTGTTGGTGATTTTGTTACCAGAGCTTCAGCTGAAGTCGCCCGTGAAAAACTCAAAAACTTAGGATACAAAGGTGCATTTATAGTGGTACTCAATCGATAGACTAAGTGTGAATTTGAATATATACTGCCCGGCATATTTGTATATATGCTGGGCTTTTTTTTATAACAATCATCGGCACTCCATCATTTCTTTAAAACCCAGCAATAGGTAGTATTGTTATACTGTCGGTATTTTGAAAATATCACTCCTAATTATAAATTAAAAGTATCGGTTGTGTACCCGAGACAGTATCGAATCATAAATCTATATGGCATTTAAAATAACTTCTAAATATCAACCTGCTGGAGACCAACCCAAAGCCATTGCGGAATTGATTCGTGGTGTGGAGATGGGCGAACAGTATCAGGTATTGCTAGGTGTGACTGGATCAGGTAAAACTTTCACAATGGCAAATGTCATTGCTCAAATGAACCGACCGACCTTAGTTTTGACGCACAACAAGACACTTACTGCTCAATTATATGGTGAGTTGTGTGAGTTTTTTCCTGATAATGCAGTTGAGTATTTTGTTTCATATTATGACTATTATCAACCTGAAGCATATATCACACATTCGGACACTTATATAGAAAAGGATCTAGCTATCAATGAAGAAATTGATAAGTTGCGTTTAAGAGCAACCTCATCGCTACTATCAGGCCGAAGAGATGTGATTATTGTTTCTTCGGTATCATGTATTTATGGTATGGGCAACCCTGAAGATTATAAAACGGGAATTATCCGTATTCAAAAAGGGCAGACGATATCGCGAAATGCTTTTTTATATAATCTTGTCCAAAGTCTATATTCGCGGACTGAGATGGATTTTAAGCGAGGTACCTTCAGAGTGCGAGGTGATACAGTAGATATTAATCTTCCTTATGTAGAATTTGGCTACCGCATTATCTTTTTTGGAGATGAAATAGAATCTATCGAGCAACTTGAGATAGAAAGTGGGAAACGCATTGCTTCACTTGAACATGCCGCCATATTTCCAGCCAATTTATATGTTGCTCCAAAAGATCGATTGAATCAAGTGATTCGAGATATAGAAGATGAGTTATATAATCATGAGCGATTTTTTGAGTCCGAAGGTCGCTTGTTAGAGGCGCAGCGGATAAGAGAGCGTGTCACCTTTGACCTTGAAATGATTAGAGAATTAGGTTATTGTAGTGGTATTGAAAATTATTCTAGATTTTTTGATGGCAGGAATCAGGGTTCTAGGCCATTCTGTTTGTTGGATTATTTTCCTGATGATTACTTAATGTTCATAGATGAGAGCCATGTTACTTTGCCTCAAGTAAGAGGAATGTGGGGCGGTGACAGAGCCAGAAAACTAAATCTTGTCAATTACGGATTTCGATTGCCTTCAGCGATGGATAATCGACCTCTTAGTTTTGAAGAATTTGAATCGATGATCCACCAAGTAATATATGTAAGTGCAACGCCTGGTGAATATGAACTGACTAAGACTGAAGGCGTAGTGGTTGAGCAGATAGTAAGGCCAACAGGACTGCTGGATCCACCGATAGAAGTCAGGCCTAGAATTAATCAGATTGATGATTTGATGGACGAAATACAAAAAAGGGTAGAGGTTGAAGAGCGTGTTCTGGTGACGACATTGACTAAAAGGATGGCTGAAGAACTAACTCGTTATCTAGAGAGACTCAATATAAAAGTCAGATATATCCATAGTGAAATTGATACGATGGAGCGAGTAGAAATTATTAGAGGATTAAGATTAGGAGATTTTGATGTGCTGGTAGGAGTAAATTTATTGCGAGAAGGCCTTGACATACCGGAAGTATCACTTGTAGCAGTATTAGATGCTGATATGGAAGGTTTTTTGAGAAATGCACGTTCGCTGACTCAAACAGCAGGTCGAGCTGCCCGTAATAGCAATGGCCTAGTAATATTTTATGCCGATAAGATCACGGATAGCATGCAGCAAACCATTGATGAAACGAATAGAAGACGTACACTACAAATAGCTTATAACCAAGAGCATAATATCGTTCCTGAAACTGTATTTAAATCAAAAGATGATATTCTTGCTCAGAAATCTATCCTTGATATTCGAGGACAAAAGCCAGCCATTTATGTGGAAGATGAAGAAAAGTTAAAACTGGCAGCCGACCCTATGATAGCATACATGGACAGATCACAAATTGAGAAGCTGATTACTGAAACAGAACAAAAAATGAAACAAGCTGCTAAAGATCTCGACTTTATAACGGCGGCTCAGTTACGTGATGAGATCGTAGCCCTCAAGAAAAAGCTGTAAGATTTATAAATTAAGACAGAAGTTGCATTTGTGACTTGAATCCAGCTTTAACTAAAATGGGATATGAAGAAAAATGACTTTTAAGTTATAATTATTTATATGTTCTTTAGTTAGAGTCATCTGATGTCGCGTACAGAAAAACGAGTACCGAAATAAAAGTATATTGGTATTTTATGCAGCAAAATTTTAATGCGAGATTATAGTTAAATATTCACTAATACCTAAATCTTTATAATATTTTGAGTACAACATAATAACGCTACATTAGTTGAATAAATGTAGCTAACGCAATTTTTAAAAGTGTATACTGGCTAAATTGACGGAAGTAGAGATCTATTATTCCAAAATCTTCTTATTTATAGCTTGGAGTACCTCTCTGTCATTTGCTCCTGACTTATGTACTGCGGCTACTACCTCCATGTTTTCTGGCTTCCAAAGGCCATCTCCTGAATCCGGAAGCGTATAGATATATTTTTTCTTAAAACTTTGACCTCGCTTGAAATCTGTACCCAAAAGATCACCGTCAAATTTGGTAGGCATATCGCGCAATACGTGGTTGTGCTCAAAATCATCAAGAATATTTGACCCATTAATTTGTGCATCAATAATATGAGACTCAGTAAGGAATACACTGATACTAAAGCTACCGTTGATATCAGCAATTGGAATCACGGTGATATCAATTTCTAGTGCTCGGTTGGATGGATTATAATTGGTCTCCATCAGTAAAGAAACCTGGTGAGGTTTATTAAGTTCTGTTTCAACCATTGATTGCCACTTGCCGGTTACAGCAGTTGCGTACCGCTGATCAGGGTCATTGAGGTCTATTCTGTTGACTGTTGCACAAGGCTTGCCTAGAAAAGGCTTGAACCAGTTTTCTAGGTCTTTAGCTTTTGGATTTCTGAAGTCATACTTACTTCGGCCTTTGATCGGGTCAGAAAGAAAATCTCCGTGAATAGCAATAGCTGCTACTTTATCTGGATAATTGTCTAATATGGCTTCTACAGCAGCAGTTCCCTTTGGGCAGTTAGGGCAAGATGCACCAGTCAATTCTTCCAAAAGTACCACCCGATCTGTATCAGGCAGAGAAACATCACCTATGACTACTGGTATTTCATTACAGGAGGCCAATGAAAGGATAGAGGCAAACACGAAATATTTATTCAATTTAAGCATAATTCTGATTTTTTGATATTAGAATATTGTATTCATTGTAAAGCGCATTCCACTGAATGCCGGCTCGAGACGGCAAATGCCTCCACTACATACCACACCTTCTACCTGCTTAACATATCTAAGGCTGTATCTTTGTGATTTGTTAAAAAATACAATACCAAGGGTAGGGTAGAGTGTCTTTTCAAGCGCTCCCTTAGCATTTGTTTTTTTAGGATCTATATTGTACATTCCGGAAGCTTCAAAACTCCACTTTGGCGCAATATTGAATTCAGCCAGACCAAAAAGCCAACTACCATAATCCTGATCTGTATTCATATATTGAGCTTCGATTCTAAGTGATTTTCTAGAATTGAATTTATATAGAAAATCAGCATAGGGTACCAATGTTTTTACAAGGGGAACTTCTGCTTTTGTTTCGTAAATTTCCTGATTGTATTTTACTGCTTGTATGCCAGTGGTGAGCTGCCATTTTCTCTTGTGTTTATACATTACTTCAGTAAATATTTCTTGAAACAGTTGGTCCCCTTCTATGGTTTTGATGTCAGATAGATTGATATTGGCACTCCATGATTTATTGAACTTATATCGGAGGTCAAGACTATAAGCCATTTCTGAGATGTCCAGAGCAGCTGGGTTATATCTTGCTGTCAGCCTGTAGGTATTCTGACGGTTGATTGGCGTGAGGTAGTTTATTAAACCTTTCAAAAGTGTCAAGTTAGGATCGACCCTGAAACTGAAATTTTCAGTGCGTTTCATTTCTGCCGTTATACCCAAGCCACCTTTAGCAAATGAGGCGCTCACAAAAGCAACAGAACCTGTGGCAGACATTAATTTTCCGAGTGTATTGTTACCAACTAACTCTGTTTTTTCGATGTAGGGATTGAAAAAAGTATCATCAGATTTTAAAGCAAATTCAGTGTAAAGATTCAATGACTTGTAACTCAATGTATTGTAAATAGTAGCAGCATACGTATTGTACTTTGGGATAAACTTATCAACTTCCTGATATGTACGTACCACGTCAATAATTTCATTCATGTATTCATCAGACAATGTTTTATTGACGAAGCCAATGCCTGGAGCTAGGGTCACAGGACTATCTTCATTTCCAAATGATAAAAATCCTTCTGCACGGATGCCTTTTAGATTGCCGGAATAAGTATCGAAGGCATTTTTTTGTTTTCCCATAAAGCCCATCAAGTGCCAGGTGTCGCTAAAGTTGTATTTGAGTCTGGCTCCATACAAAGCATTGTCAATAAACAGCGGTCGGGTTTCAAAAGCTCTAAATATAAAACCCGATCCTATCTGGTCATAGAGATATCCAGCACTCACTTCGAGGTTGTTGAGTTCTTTAGAAATAAACCATTGACCAATGCCCGATCCTGAGTAGGATCCAGTTGGATTACGTAGGTTTGAGTTCTGGTACATATCAAATCTTGCTCCTATTGTATATCCATGAATACTATAGTTGAGATTGAGCCATGCCTCACCACCAACAAGCTGATGATCATATTGTGGCGTATTAATAGCATTGATCGACGAATCTCGCAAAAACATGTTGACGTTGGTTTCAAATCCGCCAGAAAACACACCTTTGTCTTGTGCAAAAATAGTGATGGAGGCAAAGGTGAAAAATAAGACGATTAGGCTTTTTACAATGATGAACTTTATATGATGCATGTCTAAAATTGAATAGGTCCAGTGCGATAATAAATACAGGCGCAAGATAAAGAATCTTATTTTTAAATGAAAAAAATTATCTTATTAATGACTCTTTTTGGTTATCCGTTGACATGAAGTATTAAGGTGAGTTAGGAATTGATGAGTTAGTCCCGTTTACTTTTGATGGTATTAGTCTCAAGGTATAAGATTAATGGATGTTTTTGTTGGTTTTGAATCGCAGAGTCGCTTTCGTAACATAATATTGTGTATCTTTGTGGTATATTTTTCCTTATTTAATAAAAAAGTATTTTTATTTATGGCAAATGAAAAAAATTGTGAGTTTACTGGGTGCAGATGCTGAAAATCTTCTGAATCATCAGTGTAAGACCATTGACAAAAGTGTATTACATCTACCTAATAAAAAATTTTGTAGATGAAGTATGGGCAGGCTCTAACAGAAATATTCAGACTTTACGCAGTTTACAAGCTATATTTAACGAAGGCAGACTAGCTAATACAGGTTATGTGTCTATTTTGCCAGTTGATCAAGGGATTGAACACACAGCAGGGTCATCTTTTGCTCCTAATCCAATTTATTTTGATCCTGAAAACATTGTTAAACTGGCTATAGAAGGAGGTTGTAATGCAGTAGCTTCGACTTTTGGTGTACTCGGAGCTGTTGCCAGAAAATATGCACATAAGATACCATTTGTAGTCAAAATTAACCATAATGAATTGATGACTTATCCTAATAAATATGATCAAATCATGTTTGGATCTGTCAGAGATGCATGGAACATGGGCGCCGTTGCTGTAGGTGCTACTATTTATTTTGGATCAGCAGAAAGCAATAGGCAGATAATCGAGGTAGCCGAAGCTTTTGAATATGCTCATGAACTGGGAATGGCAACCATCTTATGGTGTTATCTTAGAAATAATGAATTCAAAAAGGATGGAGTGGATTACCACACCGCCGCAGATTTAACATCTCAGGCAAATCATCTCGGCGTAACTATACAAGCAGATATTATAAAGCAAAAATTACCAACTAATAATGGTGGTTTTACAGCTATTAATTTTGCAAAGACACATAAGAAAGTTTACGAGGAACTAACTACAGACCATCCGATTGACCTTTGCCGATATCAGGTGGCTAACTGTTACATGGGGCGTGCAGGTCTGATTAATTCAGGCGGTGAGTCAAAAGGTGCCTCTGACTTAGCTGAAGCAGTCGCAACTGCAGTTATCAACAAGAGAGCTGGTGGTATGGGACTCATTAGTGGTCGTAAAGCTTTTCAGAAACCAATGAAGGAAGGTGTGGAATTGCTAAATGCTATTCAAGATGTATATCTGGATGATAAGGTTACGATAGCATAAACTAAATCTAATCTGACTAGTGACTAGTCCTAAATAACTGATACAGATTTTAGGGTAAAGTTAAATAATTAAACCGAAGTAGATTCATTTTTACTTCGGTTTTTTGTTTTATAAGATTTAATAGGGATAGTAATTTTGTTCTGTGCATTTCGTTAGGAGTCAACAAGGAGCAGGAGAAA
>LNBW01000008.1 GCA_001567255.1 Bacteroidetes bacterium OLB9
ATGGTAAGAAGAATGGCCTAGGAAACAGGCATAGATTGTGGTGGGCCGAACTGTCCACCATGTCCGACATGTCACGATGGCATAAAAAATGGATTAGAGACGGGAATAGACTGCGGAGGTCCTGATTGTGAGCCGTGTAAACCTGTTCATATGGGTGAGGTGACGGAGACATTCATTGCAGGATATTATTTTGAGCAAGGATGGGATAACTGGACAGACGGTGGTGATTTTTGTTCGCGTGTCCGTTCTATTTCATCTCCTGAAGGTAGATACTCAATTCGCTTACGTAATAATAATGGCGAACATTCTTCGATGACGTCTGAATCTCTTATGATAGATGAGTATGATTCTCTTCAAGTAGAATTTAGTTTCAGAGCTTTGAGGTTCGGTGATGGGGATCAGTTTAAGCTTAAATACTTTGATGGAACTCAGTGGCAAACCGCAAGAACATTTATTTATGATCAGGATTTTATAAACAATGACCAATACCAGAAGAAGGTACATATTCGTTTTAAAAATATTTCGGCTACTAGAATAAAATTTGAAGCCGATGCTCAGCAACCAACCAATCAAATTTATATTGATGCTGTAGTTTTGACAGGTTTTAAAACGATCTTAATCGATTCGGGCTCGTGTGAAGATGGCATGCTGAATGGTATGGAAACTGGCATAGATTGTGGAGGTCCCAACTGTCCACCATGTCCGACGTGTGATGATGGTATTCAAAATGGCTATGAAATAGGTATAGACTGTGGCGGACCGGATTGTTTACCATGTATAACTCCTCCGGAAGACTTTGAGTATGGCGCCTATTTTGAAACAGGATGGGATGGTTGGTTGGATGGCGGTAAAGATTGTAGTCGATATTACGGAAATCCTTCGCCTGAGGGTGCTTATTCGATTAAGATACGAGGCAACTCGAGCGAACAATCGTCGATGACCTCCCAACCATTTGATTTGTCAATGTATGAGACAGTTACTTTCCAGTTTATGTTTATCGCCACAGGCATGAATAATCGCGAAGGTTTTGTTTTCCAGTATCACGATGGAACATCATGGAAGAAACTCGTACATTTCAAGGCAGGCTTACATTTTGTAAATAATCAGACGTATAGAGTGACTTATACTACATCCAGTAAAGCAAATGACGCAACACGGTTTAGATTTCAGTCAGCAGGTTCAGGCGAGGGCGCAATGGTCTTTATTGATGCAGTTGTAATCAACGTTAGCACAGCAACTAGCCTTGTTGAGCATCCTTTAATTATCGAGGAAGTAGGTGTGCCTTTAACTGATTTGAAGATATCTAATGTGCCGAGGGTGTTTCCTAATCCAGCTACTGATATACTCCAAATCAAATCTGGGGAAGCCATTCACAGAATTAATATTTATAATCCAACTGGCCAATTGTTGAAGACGTATAATGGAGAGACAAATGAATGGTTAGATATATCCGAACTCATGCCTGGAATGTACATTTTAAGAATTGAAACATCGGACGATATTTTTGTTGAAAAAATCCTTAAGCAATAGATTCATTCTAATTTTAAAAATAAAATTCAAGAAGAGGTTTTATGGTATGCGTGTACTATAAGACCTCTTTACTTTTCCTCTTCAATTAACTCAATTTTGGAATGAGGAATGTTTATTATAAGCCAAAATACCTTTGCATCAAGCGTTTTGCATGATATATACGTTGACATCAATAGAGTAGATATATACTCGATAATAAGTTATTGAGTGATTGTACTTACGACGCTCATGATGCAATCAAATAAATAATAGGCCTTAAAAGCGTTAATAAATTTTAAATTTGTCTTAAATTACTGACTATTAGTAGAAAATACTCAACAATCGGGAGTTTTTTACCTTATCTTTGTAATACCTTAATTTTGAAATACGACTTATGGCAATATATAGAGAATTTAATTCTGGAGTTAAAAGCAGTCCTTTCGGTTTTTTAGGACCACTATTGATACTGGCTGTATTTTTTAGTATCTTATTTTTTGTAGCCAAAGGCTTGTTTAGGGTATTGAAATGGATTGCACCAGTGCTGTTAATTGCTACACTAATTATCAATTATAAAGTTGTCACAGAATACCTGCTATACATCTGGAGAAAGCTTAAAGAAGATCCACTGATAGGTTTATTTTTTCTTATACTGACTGTTTTAGGGCATCCGTTTGTAATTGGGTATCTATTTTTTTAAAGCGCTAGGTATTAGGAGTATTAAAAAAAGCTTATGAGCGAGTTGAAAAGGAGCAGAACACCTTTACAGAATATGAAGAGATAGTTGAGGACGGAAATTTTCTGGAATTACCTACATTGGAGAAAAAACCTGAACCTCAAAGTCGCTCTGAATCCGAGCGTTATGATGAATTATTTAAATAAGCTACTTTGATTATAGTGTGGCTGATAGCAGGTTTTTTATCAGTATGCTATGCAGGCTTAATTACCTGGATTTATAAAGGCTGGCGACAGGCAAATGAATCAACTGTGATTCCTACTGTTTCCTTTCCCGGAGTCAGTATTCTTATTCCCGTAAGGAATGAGGAGAATTTCATTGGCCAGTGTATTGCTAGTATTTTGAAATGCGATTATCCAAAAGATAAATATGAAATTATTGTCATTGATGACCATAGTACAGACCATACTGCTGAAATTGTCAAGTCAATTCCATCTACTAACCTCCGATTTATTCGCTTAGCAAGTGGTCTGACCGGAAAGAAGAATGCGATATCTACAGGAATTCACTCAGCTATGTACGACATCATTCTTTGCACTGACGGCGATTCGAGGGTAGGTAGCGGGTGGATTGCATCGCATAGTTCGCTCATTGTACAAGGTAAAAATATACGAACCGGTTATGTACTTCCTGAAGCTGGCGACCGGCTTATTGAACATTTTCAATGGCTGGATTTTGCAGCTGCAATGGCTATCACTGCCAATGGTATCGTTAGGCAAAAATATTTTTTGGCTAATGGAGCTAATTTGTGTTACTCTAGACATATGTTTGACTGTGTTGGTGGATTTGCAGGCAATGAAACAATAGCATCAGGAGATGATATTTTTTTGATAAAAAAAATGTCAAAAGACGATCCACATAATACAGGCTTTCTTGCTGATAGAGCCGCTATCGTCACCACCAAAGCTGAATCCAGCTGGAAAGCATTGATGCATCAACGAAAAAGATGGGCCGGAAAATCCCTCAATAGTCAAGATATTGGGTTAAAAATAGTTCAGGTCTTTATTTTTACTTTCGTATTGGTGACTTTTGTTTCTTTTCTGTTGATGTGGATACGATGGGAGCAATTTGGAATATCTTTTTTCATTTTATTCTTTTCAAAACTGGTTGTGGACTATATTTTTCTACGAAAACTAACCATTTACTTTAATAGGACAGATGTCATGAGGTCCTATTTTGCATGTTTTTTAATTTATTATGTTCATATCCTAATGTCTGGCTTTCATGCTTTATTTCCGACAGCATACCAATGGAAGGGCAGAAAGTCCCGATAAGAGATTGTACTCAAATCAGAACTTATTTTTCCACATCATGCTTTCTACTGGTTTGTCGGTGCGTTGATTGTATTTGGCACTTGACTTTTTATTGTAATAATTTTTTATGTCACCATCTACTTTAAAGTAAATCAATTGACCTACAGGCATTCCAGCGTAAATTCTCACCGGTTGAACACATGAGATTTCCAGCGTCCAGGTATTGCAAAATCCTACATCGCCCTTACCGGCTGTAGCGTGGATGTCAATACCGAGGCGACCGATACTGGATTTGCCTTCAAGAAATGGTACGGTGTGATGGGTCTCTGTATATTCTTCAGTGACACCTAAGTATAAGGTGCCCGGTTGTAGTACAAATCCTTCATCACCTATTTCAAAGTGGCTTATTTCATTGTGTTTCTTTGCGTCAAGTTCTCTATTGTTATAGACTGCCAGCCATTTGCCCAGATGTACATCATAGCTATTCGTTCCGAGGCATTCTGGTCTGAAAGGTTCAATCACAATCTGGCCTTCTTCGATGCTTTTAAGGATTTCCTTGTCTGTCAGAATCATGATGGTTTGAAAATTTTTGCGAAGATAACTAAGAGTTACAAATAATTTGATATATTGAGAAAAACAATAGTTTACCAGCTTCTCAAATGCCTTGTGTAACATCAATTACATAGCTGAAACTTTTACAAATTATTATTTGTCTTAATGGTAATAAGAATTTAAAAATATGACATATACAGAAATTATCAATGACGAGAAACCAACTCTGGTAGATTTTACTGCGGCGTGGTGTGGGCCATGTCAAGCTATGGCACCGATTTTAGAGAAACTTGCGTCCAAAATAGGAGATAAAGGAAAAATTATTAAAATCGATGTAGATAAAAATCCTGCAATTGCCCAAAAAATGAATATTCAGGGTGTTCCTACTTTTGTTCTATACAAAAAAGGTCAAGTACTTTGGAGACAGTCAGGTATGCAGTCGTTAGCTCAATTACAGTCTTTGATAGAAAATGCGCAGTAGCTGTTCTGACGATGATTAACGAATCATCACCGCATTTTCGGATTGTATCCATCCTCTTTCACCAAAAGCAGTTTGGACATTCCACCACTGGCCTATATGGTCTGTTTTGTACACTTTATTTCCTGCTATTAGGGTGTCTAATATGGGACTTTGTTTGTCTGGCCCCAGTAACAACAATGTTTGCTTTGATGCAACTATAGCGGTGTTACTGTGGTATAGCTGATGATTGCGATAGATGCCAGTTATGACAAAGAGTATAAAAATAGCTCCCAGAATGCCGCCAAATAGTTTTAATTTTGAGTTTTGGCCCCATTCAGGGTACAATTTTATTGTGATCATTCCCACGACGATTAGGACGATCAGCGAGAGTACAGACCATCCGGTAGGCAGTAGCAATGAAGCAAATTTTTTCCATAACTTTATAAATCCTGAACTTTGTAGATGGGCATCGATTTCAGGATGGTCTTTTAGGATGTTTTCTCTTATTTTTAAAAGTTCGTAGTCTTCAGGTTTGTATAAAAGACCTTTTTCTACACTCACTAGGGCGTTGATTTCTTGCTGTAGTGCAGACTGACAAATCGCCATATTTTGATATAGTCCGACACTTGCATAACCTGTCTCCTCCAGCATCTGATAAACTTTGAGTGCTGTTGTATAATCTTTATTTTGTATGGCTTTGGCTGCCTTCTTCATATCATCTTCTATACTACCGGCAAACAATGACACTGATATCCATACAAATAATATGATAAGACGGTACTTTCTCATTGTAAATATTGATTTCTAATATGCACAAGTTAAAAACAATCTCTGTAAAAAGATGTTTGTGAAGATTTTAATTTAGCACGGTTTTAACACCGAATTGCAATGATGAAGTATGGATCTTGTCCTTGTTGGGCCCTATACCGATATCGTCAGCAAGGATATGGCGATGATAAGACGGTTGAAGAAAAACTGAAGTGTTTTTGAATACTACTTTTTCTATACCAAAGCCAAATCCAGCAGAAATGAAATAGTCATCCTTGACCCTATCACCTGCTAGTAAGCCTCCTATAAATGGTTTTTCGTCCAGTCGCGGATCCGGTTCATACCTAAGTCCAGAAGCAGGCCTCGAATACACCTCCACTTTTTTAATGCCATATTCGGCATTCATGACCATATTAAGAGTGATATTGGCCATCACATAAGCCGACCATTTTGACTTATTGATAAAGTGATATTTTATACTGAAAGGTAGTGTGGCGATGTCATAAGAAATCTTATTAAAACTGACCTCAGAGTAGGAATTTTCCTTAGCATTAAAGACTTCGCTGATTTTTTCAGGCTGATAAGTTCTTTGCGCATAACCTAGGCTTAGTTCGTATTCAAGGCTACCAAATTTTTTGGAAACACTGAGCCCAAAAGAATGATTGATTGCCTCTTTATTATAAGACGCTTTTGAATAAATTTTATCAAAAGGTGTATTAATCAAGTTGACATCTGCAGAAACATAACCTGATAGGCTTGTCTTGGGTTTGCTAGAGGTTTTTATGATGCTGAGTGGTACTATCAGAGGCTTTTCTGACCATATTATGGGCATGATACTAGCTATTGACTTTACTTCATTCATTGCAAATACCGGATCTGGTATCAATGGTGCTTCATGTTTGATTTTTACTACAGGTTTATGAAGGTTGCTGATTAAGGGCTTAGCATTGAAGCGTGTTGCAATGGGCTGGGTATTCTGAATGGGAGCACCTTCTTCGGGTTTAATTAATGGATCGTTAACTAAAAGTTGATTTGAATTGAACTGCCTGGTTGCAGATTTTGAAAATGGAATCTTTTGTTCCTTATTATTTGTGACTAGGTTTGAATTGTTTTTTGCCACAGCTGCTTGCGCAATGATACCTATCTGACTATTATTCGCATTGAAACTTCCTGTCTCGGATGTAAATTCGATAGATGTTGCAGGCTTATTTTTTATTTCTAGTACATCAATATATCGAACCCAATGAATAAATGTAAACACGATTAGGGTAATGGCTATGAGCTCCAGTGACTTGGATATGTAAATGGTGTTTTTACGTTCCTGGATTAATTTGAGTTGATTTTTAATGTGTCGCCAGTGTACAGGTCGATATTCAGTCCGGACTTCAGTAATCTTTGATTTGATAATCTGGTCAAAATCCTCATCAGAAGATATGGAAGATCCTTTTTGAGAAGTTTCAAAATTTTCCCAAGATCCAGCAGACGAACCTTCTGGCACAAACCTGTTTAGTTTGCTTTTGATTATGTCATCAAACTCCTTTTCCTTCATCTCAATCCTGAATCTAATGCCAGTAAAATGGTTTTAAGTCGGGCTCTTGCTTTAACAAGATTAGATCTGCACGTGCTTTCATTGATTCCCAGCATTTTAGAAATATCGCGATGAGAATATCCTTCAATCACAAACAGATTAAATACAGAACGATATGATGGCGGCAATTGCTGCATGGCCTGCATGATTTCTTCGCTACTCATTTTTGAAACGGCATCCGGAATATCAGTGCTGAGATAATACGCTTGGTCTAAATCTTCTACTTTACGTTTGATTTCCTTACGGTAAAAATCAATGGCTGTATTAATCAAAATCCTCTTAATCCATGCCGTGAAAGAAGTATCAATTTTGTATTTATGGATATTATTGAAAATCTTGATAAAGCTCTCATGCAATATGTCAAATGCGTCCTCATTATTGCCAGCGTATCGCATTGCTATAGCTAATAAACAAGAATAATTGCTTTCATACAATTGCTTCTGTGCCCAGCGCTCGTGGTTGATTAGCGCTAGGATAAAGTCTGATTCACTTTGTTTAGGTAATTGTATCGCAATATCCATGACCTAAAGGTAAAAATTCTTTTTCAAAATACAATTATCCTTCTGAAAATAAATGTATTCTTTATCGGCCTTAATTGCAGTTTTAACGTTTGCTTAGCAAGTATGTATTGAAATTCAAAACAATATATCGAATAATATATTATGCAAGAATTTAATTTGGCTGCAAAGTAGTGTTATTTTGATGCAAATAACCTCACGTCAATTACGGAAATATCCTAAGCACTTTTCGATGATATTCAGCGCTAGATGTATTTGCTCTTCATTGATGACCAGTGGTGGTGCCAGGCGTATTTTGTTGCCATGTGTTGGCTTTGCTAGTAATCCATGATCGCGGAAGGCTAAGCATATATTCCATGCTACATCAGAGTCTTCATCTGAATTGATCACAATGGCATTGAGTAATCCACGACCTCTCACCAGCTGCACCAGGTTGTTTTTAGCTGATATACTGTTTAACCCATCTCTGAAGATTTGTCCCATTTTAGCAGCATTTTCAGCGAGTTTTTCGTCCTGAATCACTTTCAAGGCTTCCATAGCTACCGCACAAGCTAGTGGATTGCCACCAAAAGTAGAACCATGCTCTCCTGCCTTAATGGTCATCATGATATTGTCATTGCAAAGTACCGCAGAGACCGGCATCATTCCTCCTGATAGCGCTTTGCCAAGGATCACCATGTCCGGTTTTGCATTTTTATTAATGTCAGTAGCCAACATTGTACCTGTTCTACCGATGCCGGTTTGAATTTCATCAGCTATAAACAAGACATTATGCTTCTTACATAGTTCATAAACCCCGGTCAAATAATTACTGTCTGGAACGACAACACCTGCTTCACCCTGAATCGGTTCTACAATGAAGGCAGCGATATCAGTGTCAGATTCTAATTCACGCTGCAAAGCTGGAAGATTATTATAGGCTATGCGGCTAATCCCAGGCATAAATGGACCAAAATCATTTCGTGCATCGGGATCATTGGAAGCAGAGATCACAGCTAATGTACGACCATGAAAGTTGTTGTTAGCAAAAAGAATTCTAGCTTTATTGCTTTCTATACCTTTTACTTTGTAAGCCCATTTTCTGGCTAACTTCATTGCCGTTTCCGTACCTTCTACCCCGGTATTCATCAGCAAAACCTTATCGTAACCAAATAGTTTTGCTATATATTCTTCAGCTTCTCCTAGCAAATTACTATGAAATGCTCTTGAAGTCAAAGTCAGCTTTTGTGCCTGTCTAATCATGGTGCTGACTATCCTCGGATGGCAATGGCCTTGGTTAACAGCAGAATATGCAGATAAAAAGTCAAGATATTTATTGCCATCAACGTCCCATAACCACACACCATCGCCGCGTTCCAGCACTACCGGCAGAGGATGATAATTATGTGCTCCGTACTTGTCTTCTCTTTCTATATAACTAGCTGATTTTATGGATAATGGTCGGGCATCGTGGCTCATAATAGTATGAATTTGTTTTTTTTTAGAATATGAAATTATCAGCACAAAATTAATAAATATTTACCTTCTCAGCAAGTATATATCTGAGATTAAGACACTATTCTGTCTTTAACCAGTATTTTAAATCAAACCAGAGAAATATAGAGGTCGCAAAAGATGATTGTGTGATGAATAAACTGGTTATAAATGGCTTTTTATAGAGGAGTGAAGAAAAATAGTATTTTTGTAACGAATTTAAAAATATTTGTGTCGATGCTTGCTCGGTTATTAACGATAGCGTTTTTGGTGATCAGTTTTAAAATGGGTGCTGCACCGCCCACAGAAAAAATTATTCCTTTTAAGTTAGGTGATGAAACCATCTATTTAAAAATTTATACCAGTCCCGGACATCATCAGGTATTCCTTCATCTACATGAAAATGAGTTTACCTCACTAGATGCCGGTATGCAGATCCTTGAAAAATTTGGTGGAAAGCTAGTCACCATTGCTCATTCAACAGATGGCACGCGCCATAGAAATATTGTTTTTCGCCATGGTAAGCAGACTTTTCAGTTCGATCCCAATAGGATATTTACAAACAATGCAGAAGTACTCAAGAAAACAATAAAAATTGTCAAAGGCAAGGATGTTTTGCCGGAAGAAGTAGTGAGTATGGTGCAGCGATTGGCAGACTTAATCTGGTCAGAGATACGCAGTTATGATATGATAATTGCCCTACATAATAATATTAACAAACCTGCAGAAGTAAGTAGAAGATGGCTGTTTTGGACTCGGTATGAACCTGAATCCTATAGTATCAAATCCTATATCAAATCCCATGACATTCAGGATGATAATAATAGTTCTTGTTCGGATGTTTATGTTAATGCTGCGCTCAATAATAGTGAGTTTTTTATTGTCACTCAACTTCAAGATTTTGAAATGTTGCGCTTGCACCGCTGTTCAGTAGTGCTACAAAATGCCAATCCTATAGATGATGGTTCCATGTCTGTCTTTGCAGCAGCCCATCAAAAAAGATACTTCAACTCAGAAGCAAAGCATGGCAAATTGGATGCTCAGCTGGAGATGATTGAAGTGCTGATGAATGCCTTATATCAGCCGTGATAAAAATAATCCAAACAAATTAGCGATATTTGTATGTCACAAAAGTCTCATGAACAGAGTCTGTTAAATTTTTCGTTTCTTCATCCAGTTGACTATTTCATCAAGTACCACAGGTGCAATCGTCTGTTCTATAGTGCCATATTCTGACGGAAGTCCGGTATCACACTCTTGAAACAAATGATTGAGGCCAGGAAATGTTACTATATCTACCTTTTTATTTTTAGCTTTGGTCAGCGCCTTACGGGCAGCAGGTATATTTTCCTCGGCCGGAACTTGTAAGTCTTTGTCACCGAAGAGTACGAGTATAGGACATTTGACATGTTGTAAGTCCAGTGCAGGATTATAACGTAAAAAATAGAGCATCCAAGGAGTCATTGTCTGGCGCACTTGCAAATTAATAAAGTCATGCTCACTCATGCCGGATGGTATAGCACCTTTAGGCAGATCTTTTACAGCACTTTGTAAGTAGCTAATCAATGATGATTTTAACTGCTCAATGTCATCTGTTGACTTAACCATGTCGAAGACAGCCTTATTGATGGTTTCGTTTTGAGCAATTAATTCAGGGTTCACTCCGGATTTTTCGCTGATGCGCTTTTGCTGAAGGAGCAAGATAGAATCACCTTGTAATGCAGGCCCTGCCATTGAAATGACAAAATGAATATCTTTGTTTTTGGCAGCTACCATAGTAGCTATCATGCCACCTTCACTATGGCCGATGAGACCGATTTTATTAGAGTTGATTTCATCACGAGAACGTAGATACTGAAAAGCACTCTCTACATCAGTGGCAAAGTCTGCAGTTGTCGCTGTTGAAAAATCCCCTTCTGACATGGCTGTACCTCGATCGTCAAATCTCAAGACAGCGTAGCCGTTACGTGTTAGGTGATCAGCGATAACAAGAAAAGATTTGTGCCCCAAAATTTCTTGATTACGGTCTTGTGGTCCAGAACCTGAGATCAAAATAGCAGCTGCATATTTTCCGGATTTTTGAGGTTGTGTCAGTGTTCCTGATAAACGGATTCCTGCTTCTTTATTGTAAAACGTTACCTGCTCTTCATAATAGGGAAACGGTCGTTCAGGTTCTTGACTTCTTTTGGTAGTTTTTTTCTCTTGCTGCTCGCGTGTCAACTGTAATGGCCATTCCATTCCTGATTGATAAAAATTGCCATCGATAATTCCATTTTTAAGTTCGCCTTGATATTTGATTCCGGCCATAGCTATTTCAAAGGTTACTTTTGGCGGGTCAAACGCTGCTTTTGATACGGGAATGTCTTTTGCTCCCTGATCAGGGCTGTCCATCGTGGCTTTAATACCTTCAGGCGTCGTGGTGACATTGAATACTAGCGCAACTGCATGCCTTGGACATTAAGAATTCCATTCCATGTACCTGTTATATCCTGAGCCACCATTAGGTGAGGCAATAAAATAAACAGAAGATAAGTCGTTAATCTTGTCATAAGATAGCGTATTGATCAGTTTTATGTATTAATAAAATTATAGATATGAATATGGGAGGGCTTGTTCGATCTTGTAAAAATACAATTTTTTAACGATGATTTATATTGATCATTAAAAAATTTTCAACCAGTAATCAATTATAGAGGATTATTTTAAGACTTATAAAACATCTCAGCCATTATCAGCATTATATATTTTCAAATTTTAATATAAAACAAAGAATAAAATGAGTAAACAGATAGTGGGTGACTGGAAAGGTGTTGTCACATTGGATGGATTAGAAATGGAAATGGTATTTCACATCAAAGATACAGATCATGATGTACTGACGACAATGGATATTCCTATGCAGGGAGCTTTTGATATCGCCATTGGACAAACAGTATTTGCTGATAACCAATTGACATTGCACATATCAGATTTACAGTCAGAATTCAAAGGCCAACTCATTGAGGAAGGGATTATAGAGGGTCAATTCACAACCAATGACAAATCTGTGGCACTTACATTAACTCGTTTTGAAGCAAAACTTCCAGGCAATCCGGATCTAGTCACTTCGGATGAAGAACTGAGGAAGCTGATAGATAGAGATCATGGAGATTACAAGTATAAAGTTGAAAATTATTTTTCACGCCCTAAAGCCAGTAGTTTTCAGCTTTCGCCTGACGGAAAATACATGTCCTACAGAGAGAAGGAAGATAATAGCACTAAGAGACATGTGTATGTTAAAGAAATAGCTACGGGTCAGGTGACGCGTATTCTTGAAGAAAAGGACGAATTGATTCGTAACTACTTTTGGAAAAATAATGAGCGCATATTGTACGCGATGGATCAGGGCGGCAATGAACAATATCATATCCATGCTGTCAATATCGATGGGAGCAATGATGTAGATTTGACACCTTTTGAGGGTATTCAAGCTGGAGTGTCAAATATGCTTAAAGAACAGAAGAACCACGTCATCATAGAGATGAATAAAAACAATAAGCAAGTCTTTGAGCCATACAAACTCAATATAGTCACTGGCGAAATCGAACAACTTTATGAGAATTTAGATATTGAAAACCCTATACAAGGATTTGATTATGATAAAGAAGGAAATTTACGTGGATACACACGCCTCGTCAATGGTGTAGATTCCGAACAATGGTACAAAAATCTGGAAACAGGAGAATTTTACCTGGTAAAAAAGATGAAGTGGTATGAAAGTTTTGGCATAATTGCTTATGATTATGTCGGAGACAACCCTGATATTGCTTATGTAGCTACTAATCTGGATAGTGACAAGATTAGGATAGTTTTGTACGATTTTAAAAAGAAAGAGATCGTCAAAGAAGTGTATTCCAATGCTGAATATGATGCTGGAACGATGGCTAGAAGCAGGAAGCGCAACTGGGAGATCGATTATTTTAGCTATGTAGGCGAAAAGGAGATAATAGAACCGGTGAGTGACTTTTATAAGGAATTCACTGCACAGATGAAAGCTGCATTTCCTGATAAAGAATTCAGTATTGTAGGTGCTGACGATGATGAAAATACACTACTTTTTGTTGTGATGAGTGATAAACACGTGGGTACCTATTACCAGTATGATAATAAGACAAAGACTTTTACACTGCTGTATGAACTGATGCCACATCTTAAAGAAACAGATATGGCCGAAATGCGTCCAATAAAATTTACAAGTAGAGATGGCTTGACGATCCACGGTTACATCACGCTACCAGCAGTGGCTATTGAAGGCAAAAAAGTACCGCTCATTGTCAATCCTCATGGTGGTCCGCAAGGAATAAGGGATGGATGGGGTTTTAATCCGGAAGCGCAGCTTTTTGCGAGTCGAGGATGGGCCACATTGCAGGTCAATTTTGTATTTCGGGTGGTTACGGTAAGGCTTTTTTGAGGGCCGGCTTCAAGCAGGTAGGTCGAGCTTGTATGGATGATGTAGAAGATGGTGTCCGATATGCAATAGATCAAGGTTGGATTGACCAGGATAAAATCGCAATTTATGGTGGATCTCATGGTGGATATGCTACCCTGATGGGGCTGATCAAAACACCTAAGCTTTATGCTTGTGGTGTAGATTATGTAGGTGTTTCCAATATTTTCACTTTTATGAAGTCCATACCGGAATACTGGAAACCGTATTTGACAATGCTCAAGGAGATATGGTATGATACTGATCAACCAGAAGAAGCAGCCATCGCCAGAGAGGTGTCACCGGCTTATCAGATAGATAAGATCAAAGCACCACTTTTTGTCGTACAAGGTGCCAATGATCCCCGTGTCAATATCAATGAAAGTGATCAAATCGTCCAACAACTGAGAGATAGAGGTGTACATGTGCCTTATATGGTGAAGTACAATGAAGGCCACGGATTTAGCCATGAAGAAAATAGTATTGAGTTTTACAAAGCAATGATGGGCTTCTTGTCGCAGTATTTGAATTAAGGCAGCCATTGAAATTATTTTTCGTTATATCAATAGTTATAATTTGATTTACAAGAAAACCATATAACAATGTTGTCCAAATACCTCAAGTGTTTCTTTCTGCCTTTATTTATGATGGGCGCTGCTTTAAGTCTTTCCGCTCAAATCAGTGGTGGCCTTTATACGGATAAATATGGGGTCAAAGCAGCTATAGGATATAATTTTACGGATAGATTATGGGCAGAAGGCCGTGTAGGTCCGGTTAATGCCATTAATTTTAGTTATACTGATCTTCTAGTCCATTTCAACTATGTCAAAAGGCCAAGCTATGAAGTGTATGTAGGAGCGGGCATCCAGTTTAGTGATCTACTACCGGATGCATTTATTATTAATCCTATCGGTCTGTCTATTCGACCATTTACTAAAGTGCGTAATTGGTCTATTGCCTTTGAATTAGGTTCAGATACAGAGTATGGTCTTGAGGTATTGCGCGGTAGGATAGGCATCCGCTATCTTGTAGATAGGACTATACGTAGTGGAGATTAAATAGTTGAATAAAGACATCTTGTTCATTAGAACATCCTCTTGCGAACAATAAGTGTCTTATTTTCCATTTCTTATATAAACCAGTTCACTACAATTAGATGGTTTGAATAAGTTTAAGGCAGTATTGCGGATATCATTGGCTGTTATCTTCTGATAGCGCTCTTCTTCGTGATTGATGAGGTCAGCATCGCCTAGTATTTCATAATAAGCCAGATTGATGGCCTTGTTGAGCACACTGACTTCAGAAAATGTCAGACTGCTGACGACTGCATTTTTGAGTTTTTCCAGCTCACGGTCTGAGATGAGTTCTTGCTGGAGTATGCTAATTTCTTCCATGATAGCAGCACGTGCATCATCGAATGTAACACCTGGCATGAGTCGACCTTCGATAATAAATAGTCCCGGCTCGATTGAACCGGATACAAAGGCATCAATGAGGCTGAAGAGTTGTTTTTCCTTGTATAGTCGTTGATAAAATCTGGAAGATCGTCCATTGGCCATAAGATCAGACAATAGGTCACAAATGTAATATTCATCACTTAATCGGTCCTTCATATTATAAGCTAGGAAGATGGCATCGTGTGGCACATCAGCATAGACGACTTTTCTGGATAGTATTTGATGGTCAGGCTCTGGGTCGTAAGGCATTCGTCGGGTTTCGGACGCAGGGATATCTTCAAACCATTTTTTCACCAGATGATAGCCTTCGCCTTCGCTGATATTTCCAGCCAAGACAATGACAGCGTTATTAGGGCGGTAGAAATTGTAGAAAAATGTCTCCACTTGTTGTAGCGTAGCATCACTGATGTGCTTCATCTCCTTGCCGATGGTCGGCCATCTATAGGGGTGCACCTGATAAGCTAGCTCTGTGAGATGATGCCACATATCTCCATAAGGCTCGTTGAGACAGGTTTCCTTAAACTCTTCAATAACGACTTTCTGTTGTGTTTTGAGTGCTTTTTTGCTAAAATTGAGTTGAAACATTCGATCAGACTCTAGCCAGAGTGCTGTCTCAATATTTTCCGCCGGAAGGATATCATAAAAATTAGTTAGATCTGTATTTGTAAATGCGTTATTTTCACCACCTGCGTCTTGTATTACTGTATCAAAATCAGGGACATGAGCAGATCCACTGAACATCAAATGTTCGAAAAGGTGGGCAAACCCTGTCTTGTCGGGCTCTTCATATTTAGAACCGACATTATACACGACATTGACCGCAACCATCGGTGTAGATAAGTCTTCGTGAATGATGACTCTGAGCCCATTGTCAAGCACAAATTTCTTAAATTGAATCATTCAGCTCTTTTGTTTTTCGATGCTTTGATGTTGCCTTCTAGGATGATAACGATTTCTCCCTTCGCAGGATGTGCACTGAAATGCGCAATAGCCTCTGTAACGTTGAGTCTTACAAATTGTTCGAATTTTTTACTGATTTCACGAGCTACGCAGATATTTCGTTCAGCTCCTAGATAGGTTTTGATTTCTTCTAGGCATTTTTCCAGGCGGTGTGGAGATTCGTAGAGAATAATGGTACAATCCAGAGTAGCTAGAAACTTCCACCTCGTCTGTCTTCCTTTTTTATGGGGTAAAAAACCTTCGAAGTAAAACTTATCGGTGGTCATACCTGATGCAACTAGTGCTGGTACAAATGCAGTTGCTCCAGGCAAGCAGGACACTTCGATATTTTCAGCAATACAAGCACGGACCAACAGAAATCCGGGATCTGAAATACCGGGAGTGCCTGCATCAGAAATGAGTGCGATATTTTTACCTTGTAGCAGGTGTTCGATGACGCCTTTGACAGCATTGTGCTCATTAAAAGCATGAAATGACCATAATGGTCGGTCTATTTCAAAGTGTTTCAGTAGTTTACCACTGGTGCGGGTATCCTCAGCCAGGATAACATCACACATTTTGAGCGTTTCGATGGCCCTAAAGGTCATATCGTCCAGATTACCTACCGGAGTGGGCACGAGATATAGCATACGATACTTTTGAAAGACACAAAAGTAAAGTAATATTGTCAAGTGAGTGACAAAATGCCTAAATTTGCGTTTAAATATTATAAATCAACGGTACATTGAATAGAAATCCATTACTAAAATTAAACAATTACCTTTGGTTTTATATTTTTTTCTAAAGTTTAAGGATGAAAATTAATCTCAATTCATTGATACAGTTAAGTATGTTCACCATGACCTTAGTCTTGATGACATACAAAAGCCTTTCCGCCCAGGTATTTAATGATGACTGTAGTAAGGCAATACGTTTGCCTAGTACCGAAAAGTATTGTTCGGAAGAAGCCGCTTTTACTAATGTCGGTGCTCAACCTGATCAAGCATTTCCAAATACTTGTGTGAATTTGCTATGGGAAAATGGTGTTTGGTTCAGCTTTACACCCCGAAAGCCCGGTGTTTTAATCAGTGTTTTAGGTCAGACCATCAAAGATCCTAAAATAGTCGTTTTTGATGTTTGTGGTCAATACTTGCAGTGTTCTCCCGGCAAAAATAGTAAGGAAGACGAATTATTATTGGCTAATCTTACACCTGGTCACACTTATTTTATGATGATTGAATCCTCTCGTGGTGGTGAAGGTACATTTAAGATTTGTCTGGATGAGTTTGTGCCTGTGCCGTCTGCTGAATCGGATTGCCGTAGTGCTGTAGTGCTTTGTGATAAGTCATCGTTTAAGGTTGAAAGCCTCATTGATGCTGGTGAAGTCACTAACGAAATCAGCAAAAACGATTGTATTCAAGAAGAGTTTCAATCAGCGTGGTATAAGTGGACGTGTGATAAGTCTGGTACATTGACTTTTACACTCACACCTAATGATTATATCAATAGAAACACGATATCTGATGACTTAGATTTTGCAGTGTATGAGTTGCCTGGTGGTCTGGATGACTGTGGTAATAAGGTGCTACTTAGATGTATGGCATCAGGTGCCAATGGGACTAATGGTGTGACCAATCCCTTATCTACATGGATTGATTGCAATGGACCTACAGGTCTAAGACAAGGAGATCCGGATATGGTCGAATTTGCCGGATGCCAGTCAGGAGATAATAATTTTCTTAAAGAACTCGATATGATCTCAGGCAAGTCGTATGTGCTGATTGTTAATAATTTTTCACGTAAAGGCCGAGGATTTTCTATTGACTTTGGTGGAACTGGTACGTTTTTAGGCCCCGTTCCAGACTTTGAAATCAATGCCAACAAAGCTTTCGAATGTGATAAATCTGTAGTGATAACAAATAACTCGATGTCACCAACTGATAATATTGTGAGTTATAATTGGAATTTTGGAGAGCGTGCTGTTCCGGCTAGTGGTACAGGTTTGGGACCATTTGATGTATCCTATGAGTCTTTTGGAGATAAATTTGCCACACTGACAGTAAAGAGCTCCAGAGGATGCACTGTAACGAAAATTGTAGATTTTTATGTTGAACCTTGTTGTAAAGATACATCAACACTAGCATTGGATGCTTTGGTTACAGATTTGAAATGCTACAACATACCTGATGGTTCGATTATTGGTCAGGGTATCAGTGGCGCACCAGGTTATATGTACAGCCTTAATGGTGGCCCTTTCCAACCTAATCCAGGTTTTGGAAATCTCACACCTGGGAAATACACGCTATCTGTTCAAGATATCAAAGGATGTGAAGTCGATCTGGAGGTGACCGTCGATCAACCTGAACAAATTTTGGTCACAACTGGTCCTGACGTAGAGATTGAGTTAGGTGGTGATACCATCATTTATTTTAGTTATACACCCGTTAAGCCCGGGGATCAAGTGATTTGGTCACCACCTGCAGAGCAGATTGGTCCAAATACGTATAAGGTTTCGCCAGGAGTAACAACAACCTACACAGTGACAGTTGTTGACAGTAGCGGTTGTACTAATTCAGCAGAGGTTCAAGTACGTGTGATTAGAAACATCAATGTATGGGCACCTAATATTTTTTCACCTGTCAATAGAGACGGCAATAATGATTTTTTTAATGTGTGGACCTCACGTGGTGCTGAGCAAGTAGAATTGCTGGAAGTGTATGATCGATGGGGTAATCTTGTTTACAGAGGTGTCGATGGAGTAGATTTTAACAGAAACGATCCGGGTACTGGTTGGGATGGGCGATTTAAATATGGATCTAATGAAGCAGGTAGTGGTAGACCGGTAGTATCTGGCGTTTATACCTGGAGGGCTCAAGTCAGATGGAAGGACAAATCTGTAACCCAGCATGCGGGAGATATCACAGTACTAGCACCAGCTAATAGATAATGAAGCGAATTATCACTATTCTGATTATAGCCTCAAGTGTGATTGCTTGCAGTACAAATCTGGAAGAAGTAGATGCTTTTTTAGCAAGAGGTATAGATTCTAGGATGGAGCGAGGTACCAATGTCCGTATATTTTACAGTGATTCAGCACAAGTTAAAATGATTGTGAATGCACCGGTATTGGAGCGCTACAATGAGTATATTAATTCTAAAGATGTATTCCCCAAAGGTATCATGCTTGAATTTCTAGACCAAAATAGAAATGTGAGTAGCTGGCTTCAGGCAGAGACAGCCATTCGTGAGCAAAAAACCAAAAAAATTACGGCCCGTGGTAATGTCGTTTTTTATAATCCTAACAACGAAAAGTTAGAAACACCAGAGTTGATATTCGATGAAAATACTCGAATTGTTTACACTGACAAACTAGTTAGAATAACACAACCTGAAAAGGGCGATACCACTTATGGCTTTGGATTCAGATCTAATCAGGAGTTTACCGTGTTTGAAATTCGGAAGAAAGTACAGGGTAAGCTCAATGTTACTGATTTTCTCGCCGGATTTAAGTAACTTTGCACTTTCTAACATATTGCGCATGGCACTTTTCATATTTATAGTCATGATAATCCTCTTAGTGATGGTTGTTATATCCGCCATTGAGGAGGCGTATTTATCGACGAATAAGCTTTCAATAGAAGTTTTTAAAAATAAGGGATCTCGAAGAGGACAGATACTTACAGATCTTTATGAAAGCCCGCGCACTTTTCTTAACGCCATCCTTACTGGAGGTGTGGTTTTATTGGTTTTGATAACATTGCTCGTGATATCACCTTGGTCTATGCAGATTATGCAAATGCCGATAGGACAGATGGTGCTCACATTTGCAGCTATTGCAATAGGACTGATGCTGATTGTATCTATTGCTGGTCAGTATATTCCACGTCTGATAGCTAAAAATCACGCTAATGAGCTGGTGTTCAGACTGGCACCTGTACTCAGATTTATTTATTGGATTTTTGTAATTCCCGCATGGATCATTACCGGTATTTCAGGTTTTATAGGAAGACTACTATTTGGCAAGCAGCATATCGAAGATGTCTATAATATCACACGTACTGACCTGGAAGATTACCTTCAGACTAATGTCAATGAGGAGCAAGAAATCGATAAGGAAATTCTAACCAATGCTTTACATCTAAGCCACATCAAGGTCAGAGACTGCATGATTCCGCGCAATGAAGTGGTGTTTGTCGATAAAACGGATGATATTGATGATGTGAAATCAGTATTTATTTCATCGCGGCATTCGAGGTTGATAGTGGTAGATGGAGATTTGGAAAATGTAGTAGGCTATATTCACCATCAGCAATTATTTAAAAACATTACTTCTCTTAAAAGAAATATTCTTGACATTAAGTTTGTGCCTGATGTAATGAATCTGCAGGATTTGATGTACCGGTTTATTAGAAATGGTACTAATATTGCTTGTGTAGTTGATGAGTACGGGAGCATGGCAGGTATCATCACACTGGAAGATATCCTAGAAGAAATCTTTGGTGATATTGCTGATGAACATGATGAAGAAGATTATAAAGAAGAGCAGATTTCGGAAAGTGAATATATTTTCTCAGGTCGACTAGAGCTGTCTTACCTAAATTCAAAATATGATCAATTGAATTTTCCTGAGGATTATATCACCCTGTCAGGATATATAGTGATGACATCAGGAGCAATACCTGAAGTAGGAGAGAAAATCACGCTTGACAATTATACTTTTGAAGTTTTGGAGCGATCAGACACAAAAATTGAAGAAGTGAAGGTGATCGTTCTCTCTACAAGTCAAGATGATATGAAAAAGAATTAGGTAATTTTTCTTTCCTATTACCCTTGTTAAGAAATTGAGCACGAAGTTCAAAAATCAGCATTAAAATTGGTATATTTTGTATGTATTGAAATTTTCGTATTTTATTGAAGCGATGGATGATGCTTTGAAAATAGACGCGATTTATGCAAATCATTTGGATTGTTAAATTAACCTGAAAAGTTTAAACAAAATCGAGCTATAATTGTATTTAGATTAATTATTTATAAGATTCAAAATTAAACAATGACCACTACAAGACATATTTATTTAGATAATAATGCAACTACTCCTGTTGATCCGAGAGTGATTGAAGCCATGTTACCTTATTTTTATGAAATACCTGGCAACCCTGCGAGTAGAAATCACCCTTTCGGATGGGATGCGGAGGAAGCGGTTGATTATGCTAGAGAGCAAATCGCTGCATTGATTAATGTAGATCCAAAAGAGATTGTATTCACTTCAGGAGCTACTGAGGCAGATAATCTTGCGCTCAAAGGAGTGTTTGAGATGTATGCATCTAAGGGCAATCATATCATCACCGTTAAGACAGAGCACAAAGCAGTACTAGATTCTTGCAAAAAAATAGAAAAGATGGGTGGCCAGGTGACCTACCTCAATGTTAACCGTGACGGATTGATTGACTTGGGTGCACTTGAAGCAGCTATCACCGATAAGACCATTCTGGTTTCTGTGATGTGGGCCAACAACGAGACAGGTGTGATCCAGCCGATGAAAGAAATAGGAGATATATGCAAGAAGCATGGTGTTCTTTTTATGAGTGATGCTACTCAAGCAGTGGGAAAAATTCCAGTAGATCCTAAAGCAGTAGGTGTACACCTGATGGCCTTCTCATCCCATAAAATGTATGGACCTAAGGGTGTAGGAGCGCTTTTTGTCAACCGTAAGAACCCAAGAGTAAAAGTAACAGCTCAGATGGATGGTGGTGGACATGAGAGAGGTATGCGTTCAGGTACTCTAAATGTTCCTGGTATCGTGGGGTTTGGTAAAGCTGCGGAAATTGCAAAAAATGAGATGCAGCAGGATGCTGAGCGACTAAGTAAACTGCGAGATAAAATGGAAAAGGCATTTCAAGACCAGCTAGAAGAGGTTTATGTCAATGGTAACATTGAGCATAGAATGCCACATACTTGTAATGTATCATTTAAGCATGTAGAAGGTGAAGGCTTGATGATGACATTTAATCAAAACGTAGCTGTTTCATCAGGATCTGCTTGTACATCCGCATCGCTAGAACCGTCTTATGTGCTGGTAGCTTTGGGATTAGGTGATGACCTGGCACACTCGTCTATCAGATTTAGTCTGGGTAGATTCACAACAGAGGAAGAAGTGGACTATGCCATCAAAGCTGTGGTCGATGGTGTGAACCACATGAGAGATTTAAGCCCTATATGGGAAATGTACAAAGAAGGAGTAGATCTCGAAAAAGTAGAATGGGATAATCATTAATTATCTTTGTTGATTAATTTTTTGAAAAGACTTTTAAAATAAATAGAAATGGCATATTCAGAAAAAGTATTGGATCACTTCAAAAATCCAAAAAACGTAGGAACCCTTGATAAAAACAAGAAGAACGTCGGCACCGGTCTGGTAGGCGCTCCGGAATGTGGTGACGTTATGAGATTACAGATCGAGGTAGATGAGGCATCTGAAAAGATTATTGATGCTAAATTTAAAACCTTTGGTTGTGGCTCAGCCATCGCATCATCTTCTCTGGCTACCGAATGGCTTAAAGGCAGAACGATTGATGAAGCCCTTGCAATAGGAAACATGGATATAGTGGAAGAATTGGAATTACCACCGGTCAAGATCCACTGCTCAGTATTGGCAGAAGATGCAATAAAAAGCGCTATTGCTGATTATAGGAAGAAAAATGGAAAAGCAGACGCTTAATTCAATCTAAAGGACTAATTTTAAGTTTGAAATGTTGTTTATAGGCGATAGCGCAAAGGCTAGAATTGAAGAAATAATTAAGTCCAAAAATCTGGGCGATGATTATTTTGTTAGAATTTCTGTGACTAGTGGAGGCTGTTCAGGCTTGAGTTATCATTTAGACTTCGATAATGAAACACAACCTAATGATCAGATCTTTGATGACAAAGGAGTTAGACTGGTGACAGATCTTAAAAGTTTTCTTTACCTTGCTAACACCACACTTGAGTTTTCGGATGGACTACAAGGTAAAGGGTTTTATTTTGACAATCCTAACGCAGCAAGATCATGCAGTTGTGGTGAGAGCTTCGCAGTTTAGTTACTATTGAAATTCTTGCTAGATAATAGAATATGTTTCAGAAACCATTGACGCCTCTTATGGAAATCTTCGGATAACTGTAAGAGGTGTTTTAATTTTTGGCCTTGATTCATCTATATATTGTTTTGTATGTGAAATGCTACAAATTAGCCCTATGTTACGGAGCTATTATTTCTCAGGTATAGTTTTGCTATGTCGAGGACAGAATAACAAGAACCGAGATAGAGATTGCATAGTATTTTCAAAGCGTCAAATTCTAATGCATCTTAAGCTCCGGTCGCTTTGGTTGTTCGTAATCTTTTGATTTTAGCTGCCCATCCGGTGACGTAACCATACAATGAGGCTGGATTGAAGCCGGTATCCCTTAGCGCCATGAAGGTTAACAAAATAGACCAAGGCGCAAGAATGATACAAGGCACCCAAGCAGCCATGATGCCACTCATGGCATCACTTCTTACGAGTTTTTCGCCATAGATTGTACTGATGATAAACATCATATAAAACAAGATGGCCACAAGCAATGGATATCCGTATCCACCTTTTCGAATGATGCTCCCTAATGGTGCACCAATAAATAGAAATAATATACAAACCACTGCCCAGCTGTATTGCTGATTGAGTCGTAATAGATATTTATTCTTTTGTCTAGAATATTCCTGATTAGAATTGGAGACTGAAAGTCCATTGTCCCAGTCTCGTGATAGCATGGATTGGGCACCGCCTAGCACGAGTCTATATTCGTCAGGATGGATGGAATTAATAATGTGTCTTAATTTTGAGTGGGTTGCATTTTGATCTTGTCTGATGATTCTTTTGCCTCCTTGTTGAGTTTCATTATAAACTTTCTTAACAATAGGAATCGGGCTTCCATCTTGTTTTTCTCCACTCACGCTTTTGATAAAACTTACATAATCAGTTTTTTCTGTGGTATTTAATTCAGCATTGTCAGTTAAATGATGGATACTATCTTTTAAGGTCTGAGCACTCAGTGCAGTGTCCTGAAGAACCTGGGGTTTAACTTTAATATGCTGATGATCTGGTGTGTTTATTTCTTCATTTTCTTGTCTTAGTGCGACGATATCATCCAGTCGATCACTAATTCTTGTATGGTTTTTAGTGATTTGTCCTGATATGGAATCAATTGCTTCTATCAGTTGAGAAGAATTCATCATTTGCTCACGATCCCTATTAAAATTGAGCAGCCCTTCTTCGCCGGAAAATTCATTCATATCAAAAGCCATTTCCCATTTATCAAAATAAGTCCTCGTGAAAGGCATCTCTTTGTGGCCGGTAGTAGTCGAATTTCGCCTTTCAAGCTCCTGATAGTTAATGCCGGTGTCTAGTTCCATCACAAAGTATCTTCCATTGTCAACGGTAAACATCTCTCCGCTTTTGGCCGTTGTCACACCGATTAGGCTTTTGTCATTCTGATTGTGGTCATATATTAATACATCGTGAATCGTTTTTTTATCCTTGTCAATCTTATCCACGCGTATGATGGTTTCATTAAAGGCATTGTTAAAAATACCTTCTTCAATAGAGAGTGCAGATTTTTGTTTTCTTATGGTAATAAATCGTTTGTTAAACTGGAGTAGTGCAGCTGGCTTAAGAAAATTAGAGGCCAGTATTGAAAATAAGCCTATGCCTAGCGATATGATCACCCCTGAAAGCATGATCCTTGTCAGAGAAACTCCGGCGGACTTCATACTTGATAATTCATGCTTTTCTGCCATATCTCCAAAAACCATAACTGATGAAATCAAAACAGTAATCGGTACTGCCATTGGTATCAGTGTCACAGCATAGTAAAATATCAGTTCCAAAAGATCGAATATAGATAGCCCTTTGCCTAATATTTCGTCTATATATTTCCACAGAAATTGCATAATCAACACAAATGTGGCAATGAAATACGACAATATAGCCGGACCAATAAAATTCGATGATATAAGCTTATCTATCTTTTTCACCTGATAATGAATCGATATTTACGGTTGCAAATGTATAAAAATAAAACGATGAAGGACATTTTGTGTTGTTTATGACAAAGATAATTTATGCATTGTGTTGGAAAGATTCAATTGATGACCTCAAACAGTAAGGTTTCATTGTGACTGCTTGTTGAAATCTATATCTTTGCACATCATTCAATATTTATTTATTCCGACTTTGATAGTTAAAAACCTAAAATTGACCAACTTCAGGAATTACGCACATGCAGACGTGCGTTTTCATTCACATGTCAACGCCTTGACTGGCAAAAATGGAATGGGTAAGACGAATATTCTTGACGCATTGTATTATTCTTGTCTTGGGAAAAGTTATTTTTCATCTATTGACAAAAATGTAATACTAAAAGATCAGGATTTTTTCAGGATTGAAACTCTGGTTGATAAAAATGAAGGTGTTGAAGTGATTGTGATAAAGAATAAATCAGGCCAGAGGAAAGTAATAGAGATTTCGGGCAAAAAAATGGAATCTATCAGTGCTTTTATTGGCAATTTTCTAGCCGTAATTATTGCACCTGATGATGTACATATAATGATGGAAGGTAGCGAGGACAGACGAAATTTTCTGAATAACACTATAGTGCAGACGGATCACGGCTACCTGGTAGACCTACTGCTATACAATGGATGGCTAAAGCGGAGAAATGCTATATTAAAAACATTTGCAGAACAAAAATCTTTCAATGCATTGCTGCTGGAATCTGTGACTACACCTCTAATCGAACCTGCAATCAGGATTTATGAAAAACGCAAAGAATACGTTGAGAAAATGTTACCGGTCTTTAAGCAAGTCTATGCAGACCTCTCCGGTGAAAGCGAAGCATGTGATATAAGTTATTCCAGTCAACTGGGCGAAGGAAGTTTTGCCACACTCCTAAGATCTAATACAGATAAAGATTGTGTACTGGGTAGAACGACTGCTGGTATCCATAAGGACGACTTGATCTTTAATATGAATGGAGAACCCTTAAAAAACTATGCATCCCAAGGTCAATTAAAATCTTTTGTATTAGCTCTGAAAATCACTCAGTATAAAATGCTGGCAAGTATTAGTAAAGATAAACCTCTCTTTCTGCTGGACGATATTTTTGACAAGCTCGACGAAAGCCGAGTAAAACATCTACTCACAATGCTAATCAAAGAAGATTTTGGTCAGATTTTCATTACCGATACAGAACAAGACAGAATCAGAACAGTTTTGCAAGAGATTGGTGCTGCTTTTCAACTTTTTGAGGTCGTAGATGGACAAGTGTCAGCTTGTTGATTTGATTGGGTACTCAAATTTTCAAACCACCTTTGACAATATGTTAACCATTATTTCCGTAAAATTGATACCTTTGCTATTGCTTATCATTATTCATTAAAAGACATTAAATTTTTACAAATCGCTGATGGAAGCATTTCTGGATATTTTAAAATATACAATTCCTGCCTTGATTGTCTTTGCAACAGTATATTTTCTGTTCAAAAAATTTCTTACCCAGCAGTATCAAATGGAGTTGCTTAAATACCGACAAAGTCAAAGTAAGGAAATCATTCCATTAAAATTACAGGCTTATGAACGGCTGATGATGTTTTGTGAGCGGATCTCAGTGGATAATCTTTCATACAGATTGTCCTTCCCTGATATGACTATTCAAGATTTAAGGAATGCAATGATGGTTGCGATACAACAGGAATACGAGCATAACATTTCTCAGCAAGTATATGTAAGCGATAATCTCTGGAAAATCATACAGCTGGCTAAAGATCAGATGCAGGCCATCATTGCTGAAACTGAAGCTACGACTCTGGCAGAGTTTATAGCCAATGTCAGAATTAAGATCGCATCAAATAAAGTTGATCCGGTGGTTTATGCTAAGCTTGCGATAAGAGATGAAGCTCAATTAATGATGTAATATTGGGAATATGAAGAAGTATTGGTTTGTCATTTTAATTGCTTTCCTTTTTAGCTGTGGTAAGGTCTATCATGTAGCAGAAGTTAAGCCACGCTCGTATAGGATTGAAAAGGCATCTTATCCAGTAGATACAAAAGTTGCAGCTAAAATAGAGCCCTATAAGCTCAGGCTAGATGGTATTATGAACGAAGTGCTCAGCTATAATGATGAGGAATTGACCAAAGGTAAACCTTCATCTTCACTGACTAATTGGTTTGCTGATGTGCTACTCACTGAGACACAAAAACTGGTACAAGATTCTGTGGATTTTGCGATTCAAAATTACGGAGGTATTCGTATTTCATCTCTTCCTCCAGGAGAAGTAACACTGATGAAAGTGTATGAAATGATGCCTTTTGATAATACTATGTATGTGCTGGAGCTAAAAGGAGAGACAGTTCAGCAATTATTTGATAAGATTGCTGAATCTGAAGGATGGCCGATCAGCCGAAATGTGTATTTTGAACTCGCTTTTGGTAAAGCAAAAAATATAAAGATCAAAGGACAGCCTTTAAGCTTAGATAAAATTTATCGTGTTGCAATTCCTGATTATGTTGCCAATGGTGGTGATAATATGTCCTTCTTGCGCGATTGCAAAGTTCATGACACCCATACTCTAGTCAGAGATATGCTCGTTACTCACCTTCGTGACTTAAAAGCAAAAGGCCTTCATATCATAGCAGATAAAACACCACGTATAATTAACTAAATATGAACAGGAGAAATTTTATCAAGAATTCAGCCTATGCTGGTCTGTTATTATCTACAGGAGCCTTTCCTCTTCATGCAGCAGCTTCTGATCCGGATATTTCTAGGCTCACTATATTACACACTAATGATGTACACAGCCGTATAGAACCATTTCCGATGGATGGTAGTAGAAATCAGGGACTCGGTGGTGTTGCTAAAAGAGCTACTCTCATAAAGCGAGTTAGAGAGGAACAGAAAAATGTGTTGTTATTAGATGCAGGAGATTTTTTCAGGGTACGCCATATTTCAATTTTTGGTGGTGAGGTGGAGATTAAAATGATGTCAGAACTCGGATATGATGCTGCTACAATAGGAAATCACGATTTTGATGGCGGTATTGATGGACTTCAAAGACAATTGAAACATGCTAATTTCCCACTAATCATTTCTAACTATGATTTTAGTGATACGATAATGCATGATCAAACTAAACCATATAAGATATTTAAGAAAGCAGGAAAAAGGATAGGCGTTTTTGGCCTGGGTATAGAATTGAACGGGTTAGTTCCTAAGGCACTCTATAAGGAAACCGTTTATCTTGACCCTATAGATACGGCTCAGAAATGGGCTACTTTTCTAAGACACGAGAAAAATTGCGACTATGTCATTTGTCTGTCACACCTGGGGTACAAATATAAGAATGAACCAGAGAAGATCTCAGATGTGGTTCTGGCTAAAAACACTTCAGAGATAGATCTTATTATTGGAGGTCATACTCACACCTTTATGCGCCAGCCAGATCGTCTTCAAAATAAAGATGGAAAACCGGTTATTATAAATCAGGTGGGTTGGGCAGGTATCATTTTGGCAGACTGGATATCTATTTTGAACGTAACAAAAAAGGCCACTGTACAACATGTACTAATCTCCTTGTGGGAGAAGATTCATAAATGCCTATATTATCAATATCTTATTTATTTTATTTAAATTAATGTATTAAAACTACATATATCAGGTAGATATAAATTGTTAAATTGTAAATATAATCTTTTGTCAATCAATTGATTATTATGAAAAAAAATATATGAAGATTGTTTCCAAATATTTTCATTTCTTGCCAAAAAAGCCTCACTTTTGTCCCACTCCCGAAATTAAGATCCGATTGTGCGTTTGGATATAGAGGGGCATTCAGCTTGATTACCGAGCTGGATAGCATGAATTAAGGAACCTAATTTTATAAACATTTTACACACTTAACTGATGTTAAAGGATCATATACTTGTCTGGAAAAACTGTCTCAATATAATAAGAAAAAGTATAGATTCCCAACCGTATAAAACCTGGTTTGAACCGATCAGGCCGATTAAGTTGTCAGGTGAAATTCTGACTATACAGGTTCCTAATAAATTCTTTTATGAATGGCTTGAAGAACACTATGTGGACGTACTTCGTAAAGCCATCAAGGGTGAATTAGGCACTAATGGTAATCTCGAATATCAGATCATGGTCGAAGACCATAGAGATATTCAAGCTAGAGCTAAAACTTCAAGTACACCAAAAGGTGCCCAGGAGGATAATTTAGTTATTAATCCATTTGTAATACCGGGTATTAAAAAAGTTAGAATTGACAACCAATTGAATCCTGCATATACTTTTGATAATTTTGTTAATGGTGAATGCAATAGATTTCCTGGTTCAGCAGGTATGGCAATTGCTAAAAGACCTGCCGGTACCGCTTTCAATCCTCTCGTCATCTATGGTGATGTAGGACTAGGCAAGACCCATCTTTCACAAGCTATCGGAAATGAGATAATGACTAATTTTGCCGACAAGCAGGTGCTGTATATTACCACAGAAAAATTTACAAATCAGGTTATTCAAGCTATCAAGAACAGCAGTGTTAATGATTTTATGCATTTCTACCAAATGATTGATGTGCTGATCGTTGATGATATACAGTTTCTATCCGGTCGTTCTAAAACCCAGGAGATATTTTTTAATATTTTCAACCAGTTACATCAGTCCGGCAAGCAAATTATTCTCACATCTGATCGTTCTCCCAAGGACTTGACTGATGTAGATGAGCGGTTAATTTCAAGATTCAAATGGGGATTGGTAGCTGATTTAAAGGCACCTGATTTTGATACACGATTGAAGATCCTTGATAAAAAGCTTGAGAAAGATAATATGACATTGCCGGATGAAATCAAGGAATATATCTGTGCCCATATTAAAAACAACATCAGAGAACTGGAAGGAGTAGTGATTTCTATTGTAGCCCAGGCTACACTCAATAAGCGGCTCATTGATTTAAAGCTGGTCAAGGAGGTTGTGAAGCAGTTTGTCAGTCAGGTTGATAAGGAGATTTCTGTTGAAAATATCAAAACTCTGGTGGCTAACTACTTTGACGTACCTGTTGAAAAATTACACTCTAAGACCAGACTACGAGATGTCGTCATTGCTCGACAACTCTCTATGTATTTAGCTAAAAAATATACAACAAGTTCGCTAAAGAAAATCGGAGATTCCTTTGGAGGCAGGGATCACAGCACAGTAATCCACTCACTCAAGACAATTGAGGATATGATTGACACAGACAAAGTATTTAAGGATAAGGTCAATGTATTGCTTAAAAAAGTGAAAACATCATTTGCTTTAGATTAGGAATTAATATTTTTACGTTTATCTTTGTGGCCTCAAAACGTTATTTGAAATGAAATATTGGTTATTTCTTATGATTGGTTTGACCATTTTGGGATGTAAATCCAAGGGAGAACCAAAGGAACTGACCTGGTTGACCATTGAAGAGGCAGACAAAATAGCACAAGGCAAAAACAATAAGAAGTTTATTGTAGATGTATATACTGACTGGTGTGGATGGTGCAAGGTGATGGATAAAAAGACCTTTACGGATCCTGAAGTAATTGCTTACATAAATGAGCATTTTCATGTTGTAAAGTTTAATGCTGAGCAGCGCGAACCTGTACAATATAAAGGTAAAACCTACGAATGGGTGAGCTCAGGTCGTAGTGGTGTGAATCGTTTAGGGTATGAATTACTTAAGGGTAGATTGAGTTATCCATCTTTGGTGTATATGAACGAGAAAATGGAGCCTATTACTGTTTCACTTGGTTATAAGGAGCCGGTTCAGTTGTTGAATGAGTTGAAAGGTCTTTAAAAGAATATGGGGTATTAGCTCAGTTGGTTTAGAGCACTACCTTGACAGGGTAGGGGTCACTGGTTCGAGTCCAGTATATCCCACTAAGAAATAAAATAGAAAATATTTTTTTGATTATTTCTTGTTTATAATTTGAATAGTCTTAAATTTGCGTCGCTTTTAGAAGTACAGCATGAAAACCATAAAGATTGGTTTTAAAAATTGAAGCTAAAATAGCCCCTGGTGGGGTGGGTGAGTGGCTTAAACCAACAGTTTGCTAAACTGTCGTACTGGAAACGGTACCGGGGGTTCGAATCCCCCCCCCACCGCATATGAGGCAAAAGATATAATATCTACAGGGCGGGATTGTTCAATTTTTGGAATAACAAGGCTAGTATGATATTTCGGGGCGTAGCGCAGTCCGGTTAGCGCACCTGGTTTGGGACCAGGGGGTCGCAGGTTCGAATCCTGCCGCCCGACATAATGACTCATAAGTGAATCAAAGTTAAAAATCTCTGACATAGAATATGATCAGAGATTTTTTTTGTTTTGCCATTTTCGCAAAATGAATTTGTCTCCATGTAGCCGGCATTTTCTTGACCATTCCTTTGAAGATT
>LNBW01000009.1 GCA_001567255.1 Bacteroidetes bacterium OLB9
AAGCAGATCTTGATAAATTTTCAGCTTTATTGAAAGAGCGTTATGGTTACGATACTGGTTCATCCACTGACTTTCCAGGAGGTACATCTAACCTTAAGTATTTGGGACGCTTAGACTGGAACATCAGCAATCTTCACAAATTGAGTGTCAGATACAATTATACTCAAAATGATGTGTGGGTTCCAACAAATGGTAATTCATCAGACACAGGGTATAGATTAAACGGTACAGACCGTATCGGTGTACAATCTATGGCATTCATGAACTCTACCTATTCTAGAGGTAATATTGTCAAGTCTATCGCCGGAGAATTGAACTCACTTTTCTCTAACAAGATTAACAATCAGTTTATAGTGACATATACTGATATCAATGATCAAAGAGGCACTAAATCATCACCATTCCCATTTATTGACATTATGAATGGTGACGATGTCGCTGCAGCAGGAGAAGACCCTACTAACAACAAGAACTTTGCCCCTTATATGAGTGCAGGACTTGAGTTATTTACATGGAATAACGGTGTCACTAATAAAGTATTGAATATTACAGATAATGTAACAATATATCAAGGATCTCACAAATTTACAGCTGGTGTAAGTTACGAACATCAGTCTGCTAGTAATTCTTACATGAGAAATGGTACCGGTTATTATAGATTTAGAAGTTTCTCTGATTTTGTAAATGGAGAAGCACCAGAAGCATTCGCATTGACCTATGGATATGGTGGAGAGGCTTCACCAGCAGGAAAGGTCACATTCGGCCAGTTAGGACTTTATGTCCAAGATGAGTGGAACATCATGAATAATTTCAAATTAAATTATGGTCTGAGAGTTGACAATACTTTCTTCCTAAACAAAAATCTACGTAATAATGCTATTTACGATCTTGACTTTGGAGGAAAGAAGGTGGACACAGGTGCTTGGCCTGACAGCAAATTCCAATTTTCTCCACGTGCAGGATTTAACTGGGATGTTAATGATAACAAGACACTCGTCATTAGAGGTGGAACAGGATTATTTACAGGCCGTATTCCATTAGTATTCTTCACAAACATGCCTCAAAACTCTGGTATGATACAAGGTGCAAGTAATCAAATATATACTAAATATAACAAAGATGGTACTATAGCACCTAGTGATAATGATTCAAAATTGGAGAATGCATATATCGATGGCAAATTAATCACTGATGTCCAGAAGATGATTGAGGTATTTGGCTTACCTAATGAAATAAGACCTGAAGATGGAAGACTTCAGAGTAATATGGCAGGTGTAGATCCTAATTTTAAGATGCCTCAAATCTGGAAAACATCTTTAGCATTTGACTATAAAGTTCCTGTAGCCTTCCCATTGACAATTACTGTTGAAGGTATTTATTCTAAATATGTTAATGATATCAGACTGGACAACTACAATATCAAAGACTTAAGTGCTAGTAATGGTTACACTCAATTAAGTGGTCCAGACAACAGATGGGTTTATCCTGATGAATAT
>LNBW01000010.1 GCA_001567255.1 Bacteroidetes bacterium OLB9
ATGGTTACTATAACTTTTTTGTATAGAATGAATGTTATATTATGATTCGGAAAGTTGTCAATACTGAGTTGCAGTATATTAAAAAAATCAGTTTTATAAGACTTTGAGAAATAGTGGATTCAGGCCAGCAGATCTTACTAAAAAGTTTTTTTATATTTTTTTTGCCAAATATTTTTTTTTATAACTGAAAAAGATATACCTTTGCATCGCTTTTGGAAAAAAGATCCTGAAGATAGATTAAAAAAATTGAAATATTTTGTAGTATGCCAGTGTAGCTCAGTTGGCCAGAGCAGCTGATTTGTAATCAGCTGGTCGGGGGTTCGAATCCCTCCACTGGCTCGTAGTAGAGAGGGGATGCGCCGAAGTGGGAGAGTCGGGGCAGACTGTAAATCTGTTGCCTATGGCTGAATAGGTTCGAATCCTATCATCCCCACTTAGACTCATACCATAAAAATAAACAGGCGGAAGTAGCTCAGTTGGTAGAGCATCAGCCTTCCAAGCTGAGGGTCGCGAGTTCGAGTCTCGTCTTCCGCTCAATATGTTTAAACCCGGAGCTAAACCATAAAATATATAAAAGCCGATGTAGCTCAGGGGTAGAGCACTTCCATGGTAAGGAAGGGGTCAAGGGTTCAAATCCCTTCCTCGGCTCGAGTTTAGAAGTTAATCATTTTTATTATAATTAAATTTTTGAAAAATTTTCACTGATGGCTAAATCAACATTTGTAAGAACCAAACCACACGTAAATATTGGTACTATTGGTCACGTTGACCACGGTAAAACAACTCTTACAGCAGCTATTACTAGTGTTTTAGCTGGTTTAGGATTTGCAGAGAAGAAAGATTATGATTCTATCGATGCTGCTCCTGAAGAAAAAGAAAGAGGTATTACTATTAACACTGCTCACGTAGAGTACGAAACAGCAAACAGACACTATGCGCACGTTGACTGTCCAGGTCACGCTGACTATGTTAAGAACATGGTTACAGGTGCAGCTCAGATGGATGGAGCTATTTTAGTTTGTGCTGCAACAGACGGTCCTATGCCTCAGACTAGAGAGCATATCCTTCTTGCAAGACAAGTAGGTGTACCTGCAATAGTAGTTTTCATGAATAAAGTTGACTTGGTAGATGACCCGGAGATGCTGGAACTTGTGGAGATGGAATTAAGAGAATTGTTAAGCTCTTATCAGTTTGATGGCGATAATGCTGCTATTATACAAGGTTCAGCTTTGAAAGCACTCGAAGGAGATCCAGTTTATGTTCAGAAGGTTCTTGATCTTATGGAAGCTGTTGATGCTCAGATTCCTGCACCTGAAAGAGACGTTGATAAGCCATTCTTGATGCCTATTGAAGACGTTTTCTCTATTACAGGTAGAGGTACTGTAGCAACAGGTAGAATTGAAAGAGGTGTTATAAACACTGGAGATCCAGTTGAGATCGTAGGTATGATGAAACCAGGTGAAAAACCATTGACTTCTACAGTTACCGGAGTTGAAATGTTTAGAAAAATCCTTGAAAGAGGAGAAGCAGGTGATAATGCAGGTATCCTTCTTAGAGGTATCGACAAAAATGATATCAGAAGAGGTATGGTTATTATCAAACCAGGTTCTGTTAAACCACATTCTCACTTTAAGTGTGAAATATATGTATTGAGCAAAGATGAAGGAGGAAGACATACTCCATTCTTCAATGGTTACAGACCTCAGTTCTACTTCAGAACAACGGACGTAACGGGTGACGTAAAACTTCCTGATGGAGTTGAGATGGTTATGCCAGGCGATAACGTTTCTTTGGAAGTAAAATTGATCAACCCTATTGCGATGGAAAAGGGACTTCGTTTTGCGATTAGAGAAGGAGGTCGTACAGTAGGTGCTGGTCAGGTAACAGAAATTATAGAGTAATTAATGTTATTTTGATAAATTAAGTAAAAAATTAAGTGCTTGATGAAGCACTTAATTTTTTATTTTGTAGCCGGAGAGGCTACATACAGGGGAGTAGCTCAATTGGTAGAGTGGCGGTCTCCAAAACCGTAGGTGCGGGTTCGAGCCCTGTCTCCCCTGCTAAGTAATTAAACAATCTATCCTGCATGAGGATATAAACATCAATACAATGGAAAATCTGAGATTGTATATTAAGGAAAGTTACGATGAGCTAATGAACCACGTAACCTGGCCCACCTGGCCGGAATTATTCAGTAGTGCAAAACTGATTATTGTTTCTACTGTAATTATTTCTTTGGTAATCGCCATATTTGATGCAGTTGCAAGTAATTTATTGGAGATGATTTATAATCTTTGATAAATATAAAATGTAAATTGTAATGTCAGAAAATAAAAAGTGGTACTCTTTAAGAGTAATCAGCGGAAAAGAAAAGAGTATCAAAGAACGAATTGATCTCGAAATCCAGAGAAATGGATGGGGAGATATTGTTACTCAGGTGCTGGTTCCATCTGAAAAGGTCTATAAGATTAGAAATGGCAAGAAAGTGATTCTTGAAAGAAATATTCTTCCTGGATATATTCTTGTTGAGGCTGATCACACTAAGTTTTCAGGCGAAATTATTCAGGCCATTGCTAATGTAGGGAATGTCATACATTTTTTGGGTAAGAATAACCCTATTCCCATGACTCAGACTGAAGCCAACAGAATGTTGGGTAAGGTAGATGATTCACAAGAGGTTACAGCTGCTATGATTGAACCTTTTATTGTAGGCGAAACAGTGAAGATCATCGATGGACCATTTAATGATTTTGTGGGTGATGTAAAAGAGGTCAATGAAGATCGTAAGAAGTTAAAAGTCATCGTCAAAATTTTTGGGAGAGGTACTGAGGTGGAACTTAATTATATGCAAGTAGAAAAACATTCATAAAAATATAATTGGCTTTAGATCAATATTGATGCTTCCCTAAGGTCGTTATTTAACATTTTTAAATCAGAAGTTCAAATGGCAAAAGAAATTCAAGGATATCTAAAAATCCAGGTAAAAGGCGGACAAGCAAACCCTGCACCTCCTGTAGGACCTGCACTGGGTTCAAAGGGGTTGAATATTATGGAATTCTGTAAGAGATTTAATGCCGAAACTCAGGATCAAAATGGTAAATTGCTGCCTGTGTTGATCACGATTTATAAGGATAAATCTTTTGATTTTGTAATAAAAACGCCTCCTGCAGCTGCTCAGCTTATGGAAATCATCAAAGCTAAAAGCGGATCTGCACAGCCTAATAGGAATAAAATCGGCTCTGTAACTTGGGATCAAGTCAGATCAATTGCTGAGAATAAAATGAAAGATCTTAATGCTTTTACTGTTGAAGCATCTATGAGAATGGTTGCAGGTACAGCAAGAAGTATGGGAATCACAGTTACAGGTGATGCGCCATGGGGTGAAAGTGTATCTAAATCAGAGGATAATTAATTTTTTCACTTGGTAAGGGAGTCAATTTAATATTGACGAATGTACCTTAAAAAGTATTTATATGGCAAAAGTAAGTAAGAAAAGACAGGCAGTAAATGCCAAAGTAGATGCTACAAAGTTATATTCTTTGCGTGAAGCTTCAGCATTAGTGAAAGAAGTGAATACAGCAAAGTTTGATGCTTCAGTAGATTTGCACATTAGGCTTGGGGTGGACCCAAGAAAAGCCGATCAGGCCCTTAGAGGTACTGTTTCACTGCCTCATGGTACTGGTAAGGTTAAAAGAGTACTTGTACTTTGTACACCTGATAAGGAAGACGAGGCAAAGGCAGCAGGCGCTGATTATGTAGGACTGGATGAGTATATCACTAAAATCAGTCAAGGATGGACAGATGTGGACGTAGTTATTGCTATGCCTAGTGTTATGGCTAAAGTCGGACAAATAGGTAGAATTTTAGGACCTAGAGGTTTGATGCCAAACCCTAAGACGGGTACCGTAACGCTCAATGTAGGCGCTGCAGTTGAAGAAGTAAAGGCAGGTAAGATTTCGTTTAGGGTGGATAAGTATGGAATTATTCATTCGCCTATAGGACGAGTATCTTTCTCATCTGACAAACTGGCTGAGAATGCAATTGAATTAATCAGCACACTGGAGAAGATGAAGCCTTCTACGGCAAAGGGTACTTATATGAAGTCTATTAGCATGGCAAGTACTATGAGCCCCGGAATCAGTGTTGATACAAAATCTATTAAATAAACCATTCAAATTATAAGAGATGACTAGAACAGAAAAGGGTTTATTAATTCAGGAACTAAGAGATAAGTTTGAAAATGCTTCTTATTTCTACGTTACGGATGCATCTGAGCTGACAGTTGATAAAATCAATAAATTAAGAAGGATTTGCTTTGAAAAAGGTGTGGAGATGAAGACGGTTAAGAATACGCTTGCTATTAAAGCAATGGAAGAGTATGATGATAGCCGTAATTTCAAAACAATCTTTGATGCATTTAAAGGCCAGAGTACAATTTTGTTCTCTAATGATGGCAAGTTGCCGGCTGTAATCATCAAAGAGTTTAGAGGAAAGGACGAGAGACCTATCCTTAAAGCAGCCTATATCGATTCAGATGTATTTTTCGGAGATGACAATCTTGAAGTGCTGACTAAGTTGAAGTCAAAGAACGAATTGATTGGAGATGTGATCATGTTATTACAATCACCTGCTAAGAATGTTGTGAGTGCATTAAAATCAGGTGGATCAACATTGTCAGGTCTGGTGAAAGCACTTGAAGAGCGCGGATAGAGATTTTTTATTAAATGTTACGTTATAGCTTCCAACATTAACGAATTATTTATTAATTTTAAAATTATCTTAAACATAATATTATGGCAGATTTAAAATCATTCGCAGAACAATTAGTTAATTTAACTGTAAAAGAAGTTAGTGAATTGGCACAAATTCTTAAGGACGAGTATGGTATCGAGCCAGCTGCTGCAGCTGTTGCAGTCGCTGCGGGCCCGGCTGCAGGTGGCGGTGGTGCAGCTGAAGCTGCTGCTGAAAAGACTGAATTTGATGTACATTTAACTTCTGCAGGAGCTAATAAACTTGCTATCGTTAAAGAAGTTAAAACCTTGTTAAATTTAGGTTTGAAAGAGGCTAAAGACCTCGTAGATGCTGCTCCTAGTGTATTGAAGGCAGGAGCATCAAAGGCTGAAGCTGAATCCATCAAGGCTACTCTTGAGGGAGCAGGTGCTTCAGTTGAGCTTAAGTAATTTGACACAAGTCAAGAGGGTTTGTCACCAGAAGATTAACCCGACAATCAAATGATATCTGGCTTAACCGACCCTGTGGTTGGTTAAGCCTATTGTCATTAAAGCATTACACCTTTGAACATTTTGACGTCAAATGTTCTTTATTTATCAAATTACGCTAAACAAATATTTAATATGACATCAAATGGAGTCGTAAATACAACCGGAGGAAAAAGAATAAATTTCGGTAAAATTAAATTAGCTAATCAATATCCTGACTTACTTGAAATCCAGCTTAAATCATTCAAGGAATTCTTTCAGCTGGAAACTACACAGGAAAACAGAGAGAATGAAGGACTATTCAGGGTTTTTCAGGAGAATTTCCCAATATCCGATGCCCGAAATATTTATACACTAGAATTTCTGGAATATTATATAGACCAGCCTCGTTATTCTCTTGAAGAATGTATGCAGCGTGGTCTTACATATAGTGTTCCTCTTAAAGCTAAGCTAAGGTTGTCTTGCAATGATGAGGAACATGAAGAATTTGAAACTGTAGAACAGGATGTTTTTCTAGGTAACATCCCGTATATGACTCAGAAAGGTACTTTTATGATTAATGGTGCTGAACGAGTTGTTGTATCGCAATTGCACCGATCTCCTGGAGTGTTTTTTAGTCAGACTTTCCATCCTAACGGTACAAAAATTTATTCCGCTCGTGTTATTCCTTTTAAAGGTGCATGGATGGAGTTTGCAACAGATATTAATTCTGTGATGTATGCGTACATCGACAGAAAGAAGAAGTTTCCTGTTACTACTTTGCTTAGGGCAATCGGATTTGATTCAGATAGAGATATTCTTAATCTTTTTGATCTGGCAGAAGAAATACCAACGGACAAAGCATCTCTCAAAAAAGCAATTGGTAGAAAGCTTGCAGCAAGGGTATTGAGAAAATGGACTGAAGATTTCGTTGATGAGGATACCGGTGAAGTGGTTACTATAGAGAGAAATGAAATTATCCTCGAAAGAGATGTTGTTCTTGATGAAGAGAATCTGGAACTGGTTGCTGACGCAGAGGCAGACACCATTATTCTCCAAAAGGAAGACCTCGACGAGGATTATTCTATTATATATAATACATTACAAAAAGATCCTGCTTCTTCTGAAGTTGAAGCAGTAACACAAATCTACCGTCAGTTAAGAGGTACTGATCCACCAGATGAGGAAACTGCAAGGGGCATTATCGATAAACTCTTTTTCTCTGATAAGAGATACAATCTGGGAGAAGTAGGAAGATATAAAATCAATAGAAAGCTGAAACTGGATATCTCTAGGGATACTTTGGTGCTTACTAAAGAAGATATTATTTCTATCGTCAAGTACCTTGTGAGTTTGGTAAATCAGAAAGCAGAGCTGGATGATATTGATCACTTGGCAAATCGACGCGTTAGAACAGTAGGTGAGCAGTTATATGCTCAGTTTGGTGTGGGGCTGGCGCGAATGACACGAACTATCCGTGAGCGTATGAATGTGAGAGATAATGAAGTGTTTGGACCGATTGATTTGATTAATGCCAGAACATTGTCGTCAGTGATTAACTCGTTTTTCGGAACCAGTCAGTTGTCACAATTCCTGGATCAGACTAACCCATTGTCAGAAATTACACATAAACGTAGGATTTCTGCACTTGGAGTTGGTGGATTGTCAAGAGAAAGAGCTGGGTTTGAGGTGAGAGACGTTCACTATTCACACTATGGTAGATTATGTACTATTGAAACACCAGAAGGGCCTAACATTGGATTAATCTCGACCCTTTGCGTCCATGCAAAAGTAAACAAGATGGGATTCTTAGAGACTCCATATAGAAAGGTGGTTGATGGTAAGTTAGATATGTCAGGAGATATTCAGTATCTATCGGCCGAGGCTGAAGACTATAAACGAATTGCACAGGCTAATGCCATCGTAGATGATCACGGTTCATTTATTAATGATAGGATTAAGTCTAGAGAGCATGGTGATTTCCCTGTACTTGCACCTAATGAATTGGAGTTTATGGACATTGCACCTAACCAAATTGTGGGTGTATCTGCATCTTTGATTCCGTTCTTGGAAAATGATGATGCTAACAGAGCATTGATGGGATCTAACATGCAGCGACAGGCGTTGCCTCTCGTTAAACCTAAAGCACCTATCGTAGGTACAGGGCTAGAGGCTAAAGTCGCAGAAGATTCTAAAATGTTGATCAATGCAGAAGGCGAGGGTGTCGTGGAATATGTTGATGCCAATATGATCATCATTAGATATGATAGAACACCGGAAGAAATACTGGTTTCTTTTGTTGATAATGTTAAGAAATATGAGCTTCCAAAATTTGTAGGCACAAACCAGGGTTCTTGTATTAATTTGAAACCTATTGTCCGAAAAGGACAAAGAGTTACCAAAGGTAGCTTGCTTTGTGAGGGGTATGCCACCGAAAATGGTGAGTTGGCTTTGGGGCAGAACTTGCAGGTTGCTTTCATGCCGTGGAAAGGTTATAACTTTGAAGATGCCATAGTGTTGTCTGAAAGAGTGGCAAAAGAAGATATTTTCACTTCCCTCCACATAGAGAGTCATGAGATAGATGTTCGTGATACTAAGTTAGGCGAAGAGGAATTTACAAATGATATTCCGAATGTATCAGAAGAAGCCACAAGAGACCTTGACGAAAATGGAATCATTAGAGTAGGAGCATGGGTCAATGAAGGAGATATCCTGATCGGGAAGATAACACCTAAAGGTGAAACAGATCCAACCCCAGAAGAGAAGTTGCTAAGAGCCATTTTTGGTGACAAAGCTGGAGATGTTAAAGACGCTTCATTGAAGGCGTCACCATCAACTCAGGGTGTGATTATTGGAAAGCAGTTATTTGCCAGAGCAAAGAAAGATAAGTTTCAAAAAGTTCAGGAGAAAGAATTGCTGTCTAAGCTTGAGGATACACATGCCATCAATATCAATGAGCTGAGGACAATACTTGTAGATAAACTGATGACAATATTGGATGGTAAGACGAGTGAAGGAGTAAAAACAACTAAGAAAATAGAAGTCATTTCAAAGGGTACGAAGTTTACTCAAAAAGTATTTAAGGACATCAATTTTGCTGAGATAGAACGTTCAGGATGGACAAAGGATGAAAAGTCGAATGAACTAATTGCCAAACTGCTCCACAATTATGCTATCAAAGTCAGTGAAGAAGAAGGTAGATATAAGAGAGAGAAGTTTAATATTAGCATAGGTGATGAACTGCCAGCAGGCGTATTAAAGCTAGCTAAGGTGTATCTTGCTAAAAAGAGAAAGCTTAGAGTGGGTGATAAACTTGCAGGGCGTCATGGAAACAAAGGTATTGTATCCCGAATCGTTAGAGAGGAAGACATGCCTTTCCTTGAAGACGGAACACCTGTAGATATCGTTCTTAATCCATTAGGTGTACCATCTAGGATGAACCTAGGACAGATCTTCGAGACAGTACTTGGATGGGCTGGTAAAAATCTAGGCGTCAAGTTTGCTACGCCGATATTTGATGGAGCCACAGTTGAGGAAATAGAAGAATATATACAGAAAGCTAAACTTCCATCCTATGGGCAGACGTATCTGTACGATGGTGAGACTGGTGATAGATTCCACCAGCAAGCTACAGTGGGTGTGATTTATATGCTCAAATTGTCTCACATGGTTGATGACAAGATGCACGCCAGATCTATAGGTCCTTACTCACTGATTACTCAGCAGCCACTAGGAGGTAAGGCACAGTTTGGTGGTCAGCGTTTTGGAGAGATGGAAGTGTGGGCATTGGAAGCTTATGGAGCAGCCAATATTTTAAGGGAGTTATTGACGATTAAATCCGACGATATTGTTGGAAGAGCAAAGGCATATGAAGCAATTGTGAAAGGAGACAATATTCCTGATTCGAATATTCCGGAGTCGTTTAACGTTCTGGTTCATGAGTTAAGAGGACTTGCACTGGATATTAAATTTGATTAACCTAGTTTTTTTAAAACATAATAATTAAACAATATGCTTAAAAAGAAGGGAATAAAACCTGACAAAGGATTTGAGTCTATTACGATCAGCCTTAGCTCACCTGATGAGATTCTTGAGAGATCCTATGGAGAGGTTTTGAAACCGGAGACAATAAATTACCGCTCGTATAAGCCGGAAAGAGATGGCTTGTTTTGTGAGCGTATCTTTGGTCCTATCAAAGATTATGAATGTTTTTGTGGTAAGTATAAGCGTATAAGATATAGAGGAATTGTCTGTGACCGATGTGGTGTCGAAGTAACTGAAAAGAAAGTAAGGCGTGAAAGAATGGGACACATTAAGCTTGTAGTTCCTGTGGTACACATTTGGTTCTTTAAGTCATTACCAAACAAGATTGGTTACCTATTGGGTTATTCTTCTAAAAAGCTGGAATCTATAATCTATTATGAGAGATATGTAGTAGTTCAGCCTGGAGTGAAGGAAGGTAGTGTTGAGAAGCATGATGTTTTGACGGAGGAAGAATACTTTGATATTTTAGATACCTTACCTAAAGATAATCAGCTGCTTGAAGATTCAGATCCTAATAAGTTTATTGCTAAAATGGGAGCTGAAGCAATTAGAGATTTACTTGAAAGAATTGATCTTGACGAGTTATCATTTGAGCTGAGACATCAGGCAGCTAACGAGACTTCTCAGCAAAGAAAATCTGAAGCACTAAAAAGACTGAGAGTAGTAGAAGCCTTTAGAGATGGCAAGAAGACCACCGAAAATCAGCCAGAATGGACTATTATCCAATATCTACCGGTTACCCCACCTGAATTAAGGCCGTTGGTTCCGCTGGATGGAGGTCGTTTTGCCAGTTCAGATTTGAACGATCTTTATAGAAGGGTTATCATCAGGAATAATCGTCTGAAAAGATTACTTGAAATCAAAGCACCTGAAGTGATTCTCAGAAATGAGAAAAGAATGCTTCAGGAAGCAGTGGATTCACTTTTTGATAACTCAAGAAAGTCGAATGCAGTTAAGGCAGAAGGCGGTAGATCACTGAAGTCATTGAGTGATGTACTCAAGGGAAAGCAAGGACGTTTCCGTCAAAACCTATTAGGTAAAAGGGTGGATTATTCTGGCCGATCTGTAATTGTGGTAGGTCCTACGCTCCAACTCCACGAATGTGGTATTCCTAAGTCGATGGCAGCTGAATTATTCAAGCCTTTTGTAATTAAAAAATTGATTGAAAGAGGTGTTGTTAAAACAGTTAAGTCAGCCAAAAAGCTTGTAGATAAAAAAGATTCTGTTATCTGGGATATTCTTGAAAATATATTGAAAGGACATCCAGTACTGTTAAACCGAGCACCTACGCTTCACAGATTATCTATTCAGGCTTTTCAACCAATTTTGGTAGAAGGTAAAGCTATCCAACTGCACCCATTGGTTTGTGGTGCGTTCAATGCTGACTTTGATGGAGACCAGATGGCCGTGCATGTTCCGCTTGGACATGCTGCAATTCTTGAAGCACAGATGCTGATGCTTTCAGCACACAACATGCTCAATCCGCAGGATGGTTCTCCTATTACACTGCCTTCTCAAGATATGGTTCTCGGATTGTACTATTTGACCAAGCCTAAGAAATCAACAGCAGAGTTGAAGGTAAAAGGTGAAGGTAAGACATTTTACAGTCCTGAAGAAGTTATAATCGCCTTTAATGAAGGTGCCGTAGAAATGCATGCTATCATTAAAGTAAGATTGAAGGAAAAGAACGCTGAAGGTAAGATGGTCAGTAAGATTATTGAGACCACTGTTGGTAGGGTTATTTTAAATCAAACCATTCCTGAGGGTGTACCTTTTGTTAATCAATTGATGACGAAGAAAAGCCTTAAAAAGATCATTAGTGACATCATCAATAGAACTGACTTTACTCAAACTGCCCGATTCCTGGATAGCATCAAAGAGCTCGGATTCTACTGGGCATACAAAGGAGGACTATCTTTTAATCTTGGTGACCTAATTACACCTAGTATTAAAGAACAAACGCTTATTGAAGCACAAGAGGAGGTAGATGAGGTTTGGGAGAACTTTAATATGGGTTTGATCACACCTAATGAGAGATATAATCAGATTATAGATAAGTGGACTTATGCAGATAATATAATCACTGAAAACCTGATGAGAGAGATTGCTCAGCACAAGCATGGGTTTAACTCAGTGTTTATGATGCTAGATTCAGGAGCAAGGGGTTCTAAACAACAGATCAAGCAGTTATGTGGTTTAAGAGGTTTGATGGCAAAACCAAGAAAATCAGGAGATACAGGTGGTGCCATTATCGAAAACCCAATTCTTGCTAACTTCCTAGAAGGACTGTCTGTATTGGAGTATTTTATTTCTACACACGGTGCTAGAAAGGGTCTTGCGGATACAGCGCTCAAAACAGCTGATGCAGGTTATCTAACTCGAAGACTCGTGGATGTAGCTCAGGATGTAATCATTACTGAGGAGGATTGTAACACACTAAGAGGAATTGATACAGAAGCCTTAAAGGATAAGGAGAATATCACTGAATCATTAGCTTCAAGAATTGTAGGTCGCTATACTCTTTATGATATAACTGATCCTGTTACTGACGAAATCATACTGGAAGAGGGCGAATATATTAGTCCTGAAGTTGCAGAGAAGGTGGAAAATGCCGGAATTGAAATGGTAACGATTCGTTCGGTATTAACTTGTGAGACAAAAGTAGGGGTATGTGCGAAGTGTTACGGTAAAAACCTGGCAACAGGCCGTAGAGTAGAGATTGGAGATGCAGTAGGTATTATCGCAGCACAGTCGATTGGAGAACCCGGTACACAGCTGACACTGAGGACCTTTCACGTTGGAGGTATTGCATCAGTGTCTAAGACAGAATCTGAAATTACTTCTAAGTTTGATGGAGTTGTCGAATTTGACAACATTAAAACTACAGAGCAAGAAACCGGTGAGCAGATAGTACTTTCTAGATCAGGAGAAGTGAAAGTTATAGATCCTGAAACTAAAAAAGTATATAACACATATTTTATTCCTTATGGTTCTACGCTGAGGGTTAAAAAAGGACAGAAGCTTGCTAAAGGAGAAGTAATTTGTGATTGGGATCCATTTAACAATCTCATCGTTTCCGAATTTGGAGGTATAGCGCAGTTTGAAGATATCGAAGAAGGTGTGACTTATCGAGTTGAACGAGAAGATCAGACCGGACACGTTGAGAAGATTATCATTGATTCAAAGAATAAAAAGAAGATACCTGCAATTAAGATTGTTTCACCTTCTGGTGAAGAATTAAAAACATACAACTTACCGGTAGGAGCATATATTTCTATTGAAGATAATGATACTGTGGTTCCAGGCCAAAAGATCGTGAAAATCCCTAGAAACCTAGGTAAAATTCAGGATATCACAGGTGGTCTTCCTAGAGTAACGGAGCTTTTTGAAGCCCGAAATCCATCTAATCCTGCCGTAACTGCTGAAATTGATGGTATTGTGTCATTTGGTAAAATAAAGAGAGGAAACAGAGAATTATTCATTGATGATGAAAAGATTGGTCAAAGGAGGAAATATCTCATAGGCCTTTCAAAGCACCTCTTAGTACAAGAAGGAGACTTTATTCGTGCAGGTACACAGATGACCGATGGTGCCATAGCTCCACTAGATATTCTGAATATCAAAGGACCATTTGCGGTGCAATCATATTTAGTGAATGGCGTTCAGGAGGTGTACCGTTCACAAGGTATCGCTATCAACGATAAGCATATAGAAGTCATTGTTAGGCAGATGATGAGGAGAGTAGAGATCGTCGATCCAGGTGATACTAGCTTCCTAGAAGGAGAGGCAGTGGATAGACATGATTTTAATGAGCAAAATGACTGGATATTTGATAAGAAGGTAGTGACTGACCGAGGCGAATCTAATAATTTTAAAGAAGGTCAGATTGTTTCTATTCGACAGCTACGAGAAGAAAATTCTCTTCTGAAGCGATCAGATAAGAAAATAGTTGAAGTTAGGGATGCAGTACCAGCTACATCATCAATATTGCTTCAAGGGATTACTAGAGCGTCTCTAGGAGTGGATAGCTGGATATCAGCAGCTTCATTCCAGGAAACAACCAAAGTATTAAGTACAGCGGCTATAGCTGCAAAGAAAGATATGTTATCTGGGTTGAAGGAAAATGTAATTGTCGGTAAGAATATTCCGGCAGGTACAGGGCTCCGCAAGTTCAAAGACCTTAAGGTGAATGCGATAAATGGGTATAATGTAATGTGATTAACTTGTAATCAATAGATGAAAAGGGGCATGCCATATGGTGTTGTCCCTTTTTTATTTTGACCTTGTCCCGTCCTAAAATAGCGATACACTAAAAAAGTATCAATATGCAAAATAAAGAAAACGAGTATGTTAAACGCACTCAAAAAGATTACACATTAGCATTTAAACTTCAAGTCGTATCAGAAATTGAACGAGGAGAACTCAGCTGTAGAGGAGCAACTAATAAGTATGGAATTCAAGGTAGAGCAACAATAACCAATTGGTTGAGAAAATATAGGTAAATTTGACATTGGTTAAATCTAAAACAACCT
>LNBW01000011.1 GCA_001567255.1 Bacteroidetes bacterium OLB9
AAATGCACAGACAAAATTCTATCCCTATTAAATCTTATAAAACAAAAAACCGAAGTAAAAATGAATCTACTTCGGTTTAATTATTTAACTTTACCCTAAATCTGTATCAGTTATTTAGGACTAGTCATGATTGTTTTTATTTAGGTTCGTACCATAATGATATGGGGAATGCCATCTTCAATATAGCCCTGTCCGACCGTTTCAAACCCATATGATTCATAAAATGCTTTTAGGTATGTCTGTGCTCCTATTTTAATAGGCTTATCTGGAAATAGCTTTTCACATTTTTTTATAGATGCATGCATCAGTTCCTTTCCTGCACCATTGCGTCTGAATTCCGGATCACTAACTACCCTGCCAATTGAAGCATAATCGGGATATGAAATACCTTCGGGAATAAGCCTTGAGTAGCAAATCAACTTTCCATGTTCAGTGTATCCTGATAGGTGAAAAGAAGACAAGTCCTTATCGTCAATATCCAGGTAAAGGCATGTTTGCTCAACAATAAATACTTTTTGCCGTAATTTTAAAATGTCGTACAGCTCACCTACAGTTAATTCGTCAAAGTGTTTACAAGTAAAAATTAATGTGAACTTCAATTTCGGGGTCTTTTAATTTGTTTATGGCTCTTTTGTTGGAATGAAGCCTTACATCCAATGCGCTCCTTAGTGTGGTCGTAAATTTCATCAAAGGAGTAACACTCCAGGTCTTTAGAATAAAAAATATGGTCATAAGGCATCTTAGCTGTGGTAGGATATGCGATTTTCCTACTGTTGAGCAACTTGGTTTTATTGCGCATATCAATGATATCGTGTGACCAGTACACTTGATTGAACTCACCCATAAGAATCTTTTTATGCAGGTCATTCTGAATAAGATTTTCCAGTTCATTAAATTCTCGATTGGCCTTTTCTTTGGTACTGCGGTCCAGTGCCGGTGTCATATAAGTCGAATATAGATCAAGTGAATCTTTGCCAAGGAGGAACGAAATATGGAGGTTGGGTGAATTACCTAACAGAAAAGTGTCTTTATGGATTATGGGTGTTTTAGAAAATATTGCCTTACCTGTCAAGTCTATCTGAACTAATTCAACACTATAGGGAAATGATTCTCCCAGTACATGGGGAAGGATACCTGCCCAATCAGGGGTGTATTCCTGAAAAGAAACCACTGTGATGGATGTATCACCAATGGCATTCAGTACCGATTCTACATCATTTAGCAAGCTGAGGTTAATATGAGCTACACCCATCTTTCTTGTCTCGTTGATCACCGGATTTTTAAATTCGCTGTAAGAAGCATTTTTTAAAAACAAAGCCAGAATGCCGGCACAACCAAAAGCTGAATAAAGCACGACCTTGCTGTTGATGATAAGACCTAGCAGTCCCAACAAGATAAGAATAATTAAAAAATGAACGAGATAATCCTGAAATTGTCGGTAGATTTCTAATGAAGGCAAATAAACGGCAATGACGGTCATCGTGATAATGATCGATGCAATGAGTATATTACCTTTGGAGATCAGACTCTTCATTCAGAAAGTTTATCTATCAAAACTTTTTAGCTGCAACGACTACCTTTTTACTATATTTTGTCTCTCCATCAGGATGGAACAATTTACTATATACAATATACATGCCTGTTTTGACAATGCTTCCTTCAGCATCTAGTCCATCCCATTGGATATCGGTAGCTTGACTCATCAGAATATTGTCAGCAAGCTGGCGGATTTCATGACCATCCACATCGTAAATTTGGATGGTTGCGAGGTAACCACTCTTTTCTAGTGCATAAGAAATCAACACAAAGTCTTTATGCCCATCACTGTCGGGAGTAAATACTTTGTTATCTATGCTTACAAAATCGTCATCTTCACTTTCATTAGTGATGGAAGTGTTTGAATTTTTGTATCCAGGCGTACCATAGTTGCTGATAGAAGCAGCAGAGTGCCAGTTATTAACATCATTTGTATTGCCATCGGCTTTAATGCGCTCCAGTGACACACCCTTAGTTTTTTTTAATCAGCGAAAAGTGCATTTGTTGATTATAGTTGAATGAATCTACTGTAATTTGTCTGCCATTTACCACAGAAAGTAGGGATATATTTGCTGAGGCTACATTCAAAGCAGGTAAAGTTGCCTCAATAAAAGCAGCTTCTGTCGGGGTCTGATAGTATTGTTTGAGAAATTCAACATTTTTGGAAATAGCTACATAATTGCCCGGTTTTAATACAAAATCTGTGCGAATCACTCGGTTTTCATTACGATCCGCATTGCGCAAAATGATACTGTCCAATGCAATGAATTTTTGAGATGGGTTGTATATCTCTACAAAGTCTTCTCCACCAGTAGCAGGATCTGTCAGCACTTCATTGATGACTAAATCGCCTATATTTGCTTTTTCTGTAAATAAGAAGGATATGCTGTGCACCTCCGTATTGCCACTTACATCTTTGAGCCCATCAATGGTGAGTCGATATTCAATACCACTTTTAATCGTTCCTTCAGCAAATGCCAATCTAGCATTCAGTGGATCGCCGATAGTATAATAGACAGACTCGGGCTGACCTATACCATGATCAATAGAATAAACGGATGGTGAGATGGCAGTTGAAGCAATAGGCGGTTCTGAATATTGGATTTTGACTGTATGATTATCTATAGCAATAGCACTGACTACACGAGGCGCAATGGTATCACGCTGTATAGTCTGTATATGAATGTCGTCAAAGTAAAACTTATCAGCACGACTGGAAGTATATTTACAATAAATGCCAAAATAAAGAGAATCCTGTAGATTAAACTCACTATCATAAAATTCTAAGTCAGTATTGAAAAGCTCGCCTCCTTTATAATCGGTAGCCATAATGCCAAATCCATCTTCAAAAATTTTTATTCTGAGACGGGCCTGGGCAGGATCTTTTGCTATGGCGCCCATGACACCCGAGCCCATCAAGATCGGTACACCAGCTGTAAGTTTATATAGTTGTATGGCATCATTAGAACCGTTTTCTCCTAGCTTCAGGTAGTAACCATCTGCATTAGCTTCGCTAGGTTTTGATAAAAATAGATATATTTTTGCCATATTGTCATTGGATGGATCAAATTGCATTTTAAAATATAAATCCACCTGAATACTGTCTTTGGGTTTATTATATTTAGTAAAAATAGACGACTCTCCGGCACCGGGTGCACTCAATTGCAACTGACCGGAAGTATTGATTTTAAAATGATTGATATCCCCAGTCCAAACTACCGAATGTAGATTGTTATCATTAAAATCAAGATGAAGCTGACTAAATGCAGTATTCATCATGAATCCAAACAGCAAGAATAAAAAATATCTTTTCCGGTAGTTATAGCTTAAATGGATGGAATACTTATCTTTGCGCCTCATTATGTTTATTTTTTATAAAGTTTGAAAGGTTGGGACAGGTTAAGTTTGGCTTTAACCGGATTATTGAAGAGCAAATATAAAAACAAGCATGATTTTGGGCAATGAAAATGAAAGGAATAGAAAATATTTACCTTGTCAAGCGTTAAAACAAGACGAAAAATGCTTTTTTATCGTTAAATAATTAAAGCAGCGATTATCCATCGAAATCAATTATTATTAATTTTTTAATTTAAATGAAAATTGCGGTAGTAGGAGTCACAGGACTCGTTGGCGGAGTTATTAATGAAGTACTGGAAGAATTTGATTTTCCGGTATCAGAGTATATGCCGGTTGCTTCTGAGCGTTCAGTAGGAAAAGAAGTTACCTTTAGAGGCAGACAGTACACTGTCATCGGAATGGAAGAAGCCATTGCAAGAAAGCCGCAAATTGCTATTTTCTCAGCTGGAGGAAACACTTCTCAAGAGTGGGCTCCTCGTTTTGCTGAGGTGGGTACAGTAGTGATTGATAATTCGAGTGCCTGGAGGATGGATCCTGCTAAAAAATTGGTCATTCCTGAGGTCAATGCTCATCTTTTGACCAAAGAGGATAAAATCATTGCTAATCCTAATTGTTCCACTATACAACTTGCAATGGTACTCGCACCGCTGCATAAAAATTATGGAATCAAGCGGCTGGTGATCTCTACTTATCAGTCATTTACCGGTACAGGCGCTAAAGCTGTTCATCAGTATGAAATGGAGCGTGAAGGTCATTCACTCCCAGATGATCAAAGAGCATATCACTATAGAATATTTGAAAATGCTATTCCTCAATGTGATATTTTTCTGGAGAATCTTTACACAAAGGAAGAAATGAAACTTGTCAATGAAACCAGAAAAATACTCGGTGATCAAAGTATAAAAATTACAGCAACAGCAGTCAGAATACCAGTGAGCGGCGGGCATTCTGAGTCGGTCAATATAGAACTTAAAATGCCATTTACACTGGATGAAATTAGAAATGTGTTAAAAAATACCAGTGGTGTGGTAGTTCAGGACAATCCTGAAACTTTTGAATATCCTATGCCGTTGTATAGTAAAAATAAAAATGACGTTTTCGTTGGGCGGATTCGACATGATGAATCAATTGAAAACGGCCTCAATTTATGGATAGTTGCTGACAACTTACGCAAGGGTGCTGCAACAAATGCTGTTCAAATTGCACAATATCTTTTAAATAACAAATTAGTTTAACCGCATTAATTAATTACATTAAAGTTTTTTTAGATCATTTAATTACATTCGTATTATGAGACGCAAAATTGTACTTTGGGGAAATAATGAGAAAGACCAGAAGATACTGGTTGCTTTAGAACTCCTTGAGAAAGAAAACCTAGTCAATATTTACACTTTTCCGGAAAAATGTTGCTACAGAAGAATTTTATAAAGCCATGTCTGAAAAATGGAGAGAAGACGAAGATGTTGAGTTTCCAACAGAATATTCAAAAATTGAGCGAAAATTGTCGGTTTCGGATAGTTTGCTACCTGACGAAATCAAGGTAGAACGACCTGAAGTGATCACAAGAGCTCAGGCAGAATGGCACTTTGTAGTATTGTCATCCAAGCTGTACGAGTTGTATAAATCTGAGCTGGAAGATATCAAGGACAAAATTGATGGTATCAGTCAGTTTGACAATACAATTTGGGAAGAATTAAAAGGATTCTGGACAAAAGTTCAAGGACAGGTCAATGATAGAAACCTATTCAGAGAGCAAGGAGCAGCATTGAGAGAGCGAGTCAACACATTATTTGATAAACTTAAGGAATTGAAGAAGTCTCTGGAAGAAGAATTTGAAACACAGTCCAATAAATATGCAAAATCTTTCTATTCGCAGATTGAGGAAATTGAAAGTAAAGTTGATGAAGGTCTAGGTTTGAGCCCACTTTTTGAAGACTTGAAAAAATTGCAGGCTAAAATCAAAGAATTTAAATTTACTAAAGAGGACAGGAATGAGGTGTGGAATAAGATAGATAATGCATTTAAAAAGATAAGAGAAAAGAGAGGTTCTAGTGAGCGACAAACTAATAATAATCTTTCTCGGCTAGAATCAAGGTATAATGGTCTGCTGGCTGCAATACAGAAAATGCAAAAATCAATAGATTTTGACAAGAAAGAGCTTGAATTTCAAGAGAAAAAGGTGGCGGACAGTGATGGTCAGTTAGAGTCTCAACTGCGAGTGGCTAAGATTAAAATTCTAGAAGAAAAAATCAATTCTAAAGAAGATAAGCTAGCTGATATGAATGCGACAAAGACAGACCTTGAATCAAGAATGGAGAAGGAGAAAAAGAGAGCCATAAAGGCTGAAAAACGTGAGAAGATTGAAGAAGCAAAAGAGGTAGTGAAGCAGAAGATTGCAGATGAGATTGCTGAGCAGAATAAAGAAATGGATAAGATGGCAGATAAGCTTGAAAAAGCAGCTGAGGAACTAACAACACCTAAAAAGCAATCTTTTTTCAGCAAGTTATCGGATTCTGTAGAACAACTGGTGGACGATGTAGTAGATACAGCGAAGGCAGTCGCTGATGTAGTAGAGGATAAGATTGAGTCTGCCATGGATAAAGCAGAAGAAATCGCAGATCTAGCAGAAGATCGCTTGGAGGATATAAAAGATAAAGGAGAAGAACACCTTGAAAAAGTCATTAGTAAAGCCGGAGAGATAGCCGGAAATATTTCTGAGAAATTAGACAAGATGGCTGATAAAGTGGAAGATAAAGTAGAAGCAGTTGCTGAAGATCTCGCTGCTAAAGCAAGTGAGATCAAAGATAAGATCTCAGATCAACTTGACGATGATGAAAAGGAAGATGCCTAACCTATAACTCGAGGATTTTTAAATTGAGATGTTAAATCTCGCATTAAAAACCATTTGAAGATAGTTCATGCTGAATCATCAGGTAAAATGATTATCTTTGAATGGTTTTTTTATTGTTTTTTGGGTAATGGGATTTTTTTCTTAAACAAAAACGGCGCCGAACTTATAAAGTCCAAGCGCCGCATAACCCCAAAAAACCAATTGAAAAAATAACAGTTTATCCACATCTGGACTTTTGTATCTTAATGCTTTTTTCATTATATTTGACGACTTAAAAATGAAAGGTCACATTTTTTGATTAATATTTTTAAAATGAAAATTAAATCTTCATTCTTTTGCAGCAATTGTGGAGCCGAATCACCCAAGTGGATTGGCAAGTGCCCTTCCTGTAACGAATGGAATACCTACCATGAAGAAATTATCGAGAAGAAAACGATGAGTCAGGAAAAAAGAAAAAGTGTGGCGCATTGCGAAAAAAGAACAGGTTATACCTAAGACGCTGCAGGACGTTATAGCTACTCATGAGTTTAGGATAGACACTCTAGATGGAGAGCTCAATCGTGTGCTAGGTGGTGGTATTGTAGCCGGATCGCTTATCCTGGTAGGAGGACAACCGGGTATAGGTAAATCTACATTATTACTACAATTAGCCATGAAGCTAAATAAAAAAATTTTATACGTATCCGGTGAAGAAAGCGAAGCACAAATCAAGATGCGCGCTGACAGAATAGGAGTAACAAATTCAGCGTGCTTCATTTATACGGAAGTCAATGTTTCGCAGATTTTGAAAGAGGCTACACAGTTGCAGCCGGATATCATTATTGTTGACTCTATTCAAACGTTGATGAGCCCTTTTATTGATTCTACGCCGGGTAGTATCTCTCAGGTCAGAGAATGTACAGGTGAATTGCAACGATTTGCAAAGGAAACCAATATTCCGATTTTTATTATCGGCCACATTACAAAGGAAGGAGGAATAGCTGGGCCAAAGCTTTTAGAACATATTGTTGACGTGGTGTTACAGTTCGAAGGAGATCAGCACTATGCCTATCGAATACTACGCACGCTCAAAAATCGTTTTGGCAGCACTGACGAGATCGGCATTTATGCTATGGATAGTAATGGACTTAGTGAAGTGTCTAATCCATCAGAATTGCTGATATCGCCTGACGATACTCATTTAAGTGGCAGTGCTATTGCTGCTTCGCTGGAAGGACTCAGGCCTTTGTTGCTCGAAACTCAAGCTCTGGTGAGCCCTGCTATATATGGTACTCCGCAGCGGTCGGCCACAGGCTTTGACTTGCGCAGGCTTTCTATGCTACTGGCTGTGCTGGAGAAAAGATGCGGATTGCCTTTTGGTCAGAATGACGTTTTTCTTAATATTGCAGGTGGTCTTAAGGTATCAGACCCATCTGTTGATTTGGCGATAGTGGCAGCATTGATTTCATCACTGCAGGACATTCACATCAGTAAAAAATTGTGTTTTGCTGGAGAGGTAGGCTTGTCAGGAGAGATTAGGCCAGTCAGCCGCATAGATCAACGAATCCAGGAAGCTGGAAGACTTGGTTTTGAGACTATCTTTATATCAAAGTACAAGTCAGAAATCGTAACTGGCAAAAATTTTGGTGTGGAGGTTAGGACTTTATCCCGAATTGAAGATCTACTTCGTGAGGTGTTTGGATAATGCCATAGTACTCATTGGGCTTCGATACGGAGAGAAATAATACAAAAAATAGCGATGGGACTCTTAGTTTTCTAGTCTGCAGGCCTAGTTTTACTATGTCGAGTATAGAGATACGAGTACCAAAGTAGATATGAATTAGCATTTTTATGCTGTAACTTTCAAATGCGTAATTTGGTTAAACTACCCATTCCTTGTCAGTCCGATAAACCGTACCTTTAAAGAGGGCAACAATTTCTCCATGCTGATTGGACACGGTTACTTCGTAGATGCCTAAACGTCGTGTGAGTGATTTTTCAACAGCTACGGCAGTTAAGGTGTCATCCAGTTTGACTTGTCGGAGATGTGAGATAGACGTTTCGATTGATAATGCTTGCAATCCGTGACTATTGGAGGCAAAAGCGAGCGCACTGTCAGCGATAGAATAGGCAATACCACCGTGGGCGATTTGAAAGCCATTGAGCATTTCTGTTCTGATAGATGCTTGTAGCGTGCATGTACCAGGTTGTATATCGATGAGTTGAATGTTCATCCATTTAGAAAAAGCATCATTGGCCAGCATCAGCTTGCTTACGATATGATGCGCCTTTTCTGCTGGTGTCATGGTTCGTAAAGTTGATAGATGTCTTTTAGATTCCTACCCATACCATTATAATCCAGTCCATATCCCACCACAAATTTTTTTAGGAATGATAAATCCTGGATAGTCTATCTTTAAATCGTGCTTATGTGCCTCCGGCTTAACTAAGATGGCCGATAAGTGGATGCTGGCAGGTTCCATATTTTGTAGTTCAGGTAGAAGCGCAGCGATGGTATTGCCAGTATCTATAATGTCCTCAACAATAATAATATGTCGCCCTTTGATATGGATGTCAGACGGCATATTGATTTTGACAGTACCTGTGCTTTCAGTGCCTTCATAAGATTTTATATCAATGAAGTAAATTTCACATGGGAAATTCAACTCTCTTATCAGGTCAGCAGCATACATGAATGCACCATTTAAAATCACTAAAAGCATAGGGAATTTATCATGGAAATCTTCGCGAATACTATCTCCGATTTCAGCTGTTTTGTCACCGATATCTTGAGCATCAATGTACTTTATAAAGGTTAAATCACCTACCTGAATAAGATCTTTGTTTGTCACCATATATTATTTTAATCCATGTTGGTCAATTAAGTAAATCAGACTTGCCATAGCTGCAGCACCTAACTCCAGTTCTCGGGGATTGACCTTGTCTATGGTATCATTGGCTGCATGATGAATTTCAAAATAGCGCTGTGAATCCGGCATCAATCCACCTAACAATCCTTTTTGAGACAGGAGTGGATGAACATCGGCTCCTGAATATCCTTCTTTAAATAAAAGACCATAATTTTCGAGCAATGGTTCCCATTGAGATAACTTTTCCATGTATGGGCGTAAAACTTCTTTGTCTGCTTCAAAGACAAAACCTCTCGGTGTAAAACCGCCGGCATCTGATTCTATAGCAAAAAGATGGAACTCATTGTTTTCATTGGATACTCGTGCATACTCTTTACCACCTGCTAGGCCATTTTCTTCGTTAGAAAAAAGTACACATCGGATGGTCCTCTTTGGTTTATAACCTATCTCAGTCAAGATACGCAGCACTTCTATCGACTGCACTACTCCTGCACCATCATCGTGTGCTCCTGCTGTGTTATCCCAGCTATCAAGATGTCCACCGACGAGGATGATTTCATCCGGATGGGTACTTCCCTTGATTTCGCCGATGACATTGGGTGCGTATCGTGGACCGACCATATGGCAGTTTGTTTTAATATAACCCTCTACTTTCTGTTCGCTGAGCAACTTACTTAAACGATTGGCATCATTTGTACTGATAGCGATTGCTGGTATGCGGTGGATGGTATCTCTGTATCCTGTGACACCTGTATGTGGATAATCACTCTGAAAGAGCGATACAGAACGTACCATTGCAGCTACCGCACCGTATTGAGCAGCCTCGTATGGCCCTCGTGTTCTCTGGTCAACAGCATCGCCGTATGCTTCAAAAGTTTCTACAAAAGTAGGGTTCATGGGCCTATTATAAAAAACGATTTTACCTTCGATTTTTTCTCGACCTAATCTTTGGACTTCATCCAGTGTGTGTACTTCTATAATCTCAGCAGTGATCCCATTTTCAGGTGTTCTGACTGAATTGCCTAAAGCTAAGACATTTAAAGGTGATTTTGTTCCATCAGCAGCTTTGATGTGTGCTTCTTCCTTATCACCTCGATCCCAGTAATTAGCCTCACATTCCTGTAGGTAGCCATTGACATTGCGGATAGTCTTCACAAGAGATAATGTATGCTCTGCAGCTTTGATGTAGATGTCAGAACCTGCTATTCTTCCAGGATAATTGCGGCAAAGTGTCTCCAACCATCCATAGGCTTGACCATGAGCCAGTGCTTCATCGTGAATGCGCTTCAGCATTTGCTCATCATTTTGCTGAGCTTGGATTGTCAGTGAGCAGAGGATAAAGACGCTTACTAATAGTATAAAAAATGACCTCATCCGGGTGATGTTGATTTAAGAAGTAAAAAGAGTTCCAAAACTAAGGATAATTTTTGTAAGCACAAATTTTAAACACTATTCCTTGATTGCTGATTCATTAATTTTAATTATTGGGCGATAGTGCTTCGTGCAAACAGAGATTGATTAGCCAACTGGATATGCTATCGCTCTAGTGACTCAGCATTAAAAGATAGCATTTTCAATTGCCAAGATCTACTCTGCAACCATTCATTTTCCTTCAGGCCACATAGATAAAAGAAGCCCTGTATGAAAGAGGAATTTTTGATAATATGCTGTTACCCACGTGCTAACACTTTATCCTCTCAATAACAGTATTCAATTAATTATGGTAAAGAACCCTTTGGGTATTTTGCAGAAATGGTAATTTGATTACCTTAGCCGAAATATTTTTAATTATTTACGATGTTTAGCGACTTTTTCAAACTTGGAATGGAGCACATTCTTGATCCTAATGGCTATGATCATATTCTTTTTGTAACGGTATTATGTGCATTGTACGATCCATCACAGTGGAAGAAGATTTTAATTCTAGTCACTGCTTTTACTATTGGACATAGTTTGACATTGGCACTATCATCATTAGATAAGGTTCGTATTAATCCGGATCTAGTCGAGACATTGATACCTATTACCATTATCCTTACTGGAATCTTTAACATCATCATGATTTATAGGCAATCAACAAACGAACGAAGTGTAAGATTTAATTATGTCATGGCGCTCGGCTTCGGTCTGATCCACGGACTGGGTTTTTCTACATATTTTAAGGCCATCTTGGGGAGAGAAGCTAGTGTTGTCAAGCCCTTATTTGCCTTCAATTTAGGCGTCGAAGCTGGTCAGCTCGTGATTGTAAGTACTGTGTTATTACTAGGATATTTGCTCATAACTCGATGGAAACTTCAGAAAAAATATTGGACCATTGTTATATCATTCATCGCTATCGTGGTATCAGCATGGCTATTGCTACAATAATGAGTCATCATTTAGCAAATTAAAACAAACGTTGATTGAGGTATTTGACCTCCTTAAATGCATAACTAAACATGGCTCCTGTATCATGTAGTATCACTAATCTTCCATCTTTATCGACTTCTAAGATTCTGCCTTTAAATCGCTTGCCGTCAGGTAGCTCAAAAGGAGCTTCGATATTGCGTAGATAAAGCCGCTGATGATATTTGTCATTGAGCGATGTCATTTCTCCTGCTTTGAGCTGCAGGTAGTAGTGTTCCAGGTATTCAGAAAGCCTATGCATGACTTCAAATATGTTGTACTCTTGACCATTAAACTTAGCTAGTGAGGTACTATATTCAAGTTCAATGGGAAAATCTGTTTCGTTGACATTCAAACCTATTCCCATGGCCGTACCTTTGATTGTATTACCTTTGAGGATATTTTGATTGAGAATTCCGGCTATTTTTTTATTACCTACAAAAATATCATTAGGCCATTTGATACTGGAAGTTACTCCATAGTGCTGCACTAGATCGCTCACAGCCAGGCTACTGATGATATTTAGATAAAATTGATGTCTGATGTCTAACCATTTAGGGTGAAAAATATAAGTAATCAATAGATTTTTACCTGGTGCACTATGCCAGCGACTGCCAATTTGTCCGCGCCCTTCTGACTGAAAGTCAGCAATAATACATGTTCCCTCAGGTGGATTGGTTTTTGATATAAGATTTAATGCGTACTCATTGGTCGAAGGTATTTCAGGAAAGTGAATTTGGTTTTTACCAGTGAATAGTGTTTGTAGGGTTGTCATATCAACATGATTGATTATCTTTGTGGTGTAATAATAGAAAAATTTAACGTATTGAATATAACAAATCATTTAATAACTGAAAAAGTTGATAGCGAAGCACTGAATCATTGTGTGGTTGATGCTATCCAGGATATTAAAGGAAAAAATATTTTAAAGCTGGACTTAAGAGACGTAGATGATGCACCTTCAGATTTTTTTATAATATGTGAAGGAGATTCTACGACCCAGATCAAGGCCATTTCTGATAATATTTTCAGGAGAACAAAAGAAGAACTGGGCGTTCATGCTAATCATGTAGAAGGTATCGTAGGAGCAAAGTGGATTCTAGTGGATTTTTTTGACACCGTGGTGCACGTATTTCATCCGGAGTTGAGAGTATTTTATGATATCGAAGAGTTATGGGGAGATGCCAAAGTAACTCAATATGAAAATCTTTGATTACCTACTGAAAACTACTTTTAAATAATTCTGTTTTAAGTTAATTGTTAAGAAAAAGAGTAAATGGATAATAATCAGGAAAATAAGAATAATCCGCCAAAGTTTAATATTAATTCATACTGGATATATGGATTGATTCTATTGGGTATTCTTGCAGTGAATATCTACGTTAGTCTTAACTCTCAGGTGGCGGATATCAATATTAATGACTTTAAGGAGATGGCCACAAAAGATGAAGTGGATAGGGTAGAAGTCATTAATGAAAAACTAGTCAATGTATATCTAAAGAGTGCAGTGATAGATGAAAAGTATCCGGATCTGAAAAAGAGCCAGATGTACGGTATGAATCCACATTTTAGGTTTACTATAGGAGATGTTGGTAATTTTCAGACAAAATTGGATGATCTGGAAGCAGAAGGTCATCCGGTCAATTATAGTTTCAAAACTGAAACCAATTATATAGGTCAAATATTTAGCTGGATGCTACCATTTATTCTTCTAATAGCTATCTGGCTTTTTATCATGAAGAGAGTGAGTGGTGGTGCTGGTGGACCTGGAGGTCAGATTTTTAACATAGGAAAGTCTAAAGCCACTCTTTTTGATCAGAACTCAAAAGTCAATGTTACTTTTGCTGATGTGGCCGGGCTCCAAGAAGCCAAGGTAGAAGTGATGGAAGTGGTGGATTTTCTGAAAAATCCAAAGAAATACACTGCTCTAGGAGGAAAGATACCTAAAGGTGTATTACTTGTAGGTCCTCCGGGTACTGGAAAAACCTTGCTGGCAAAAGCTGTAGCCGGTGAAGCGGGTGTTCCATTTTTTACAATTTCAGGTTCGGACTTTGTAGAAATGTTTGTTGGTGTTGGAGCTTCACGTGTGCGTGATTTATTTAAACAAGCTAGAGAGAAGGCTCCTTGTATTGTTTTTATAGATGAAATTGATGCTATTGGGCGCGCCAGAGGACGCAATGCTATCCAGGGTGGCAACGATGAACGTGAAAATACCCTCAATCAGTTGCTGGTAGAAATGGATGGTTTTACAACCGATAAAGGTGTAATTCTTATGGCGGCTACAAATAGACCGGATATTCTGGATTCAGCGCTATTAAGACCGGGCCGTTTTGACAGGCAGATCGGTATCGACCCGCCGGATATCATAGGACGTGAAGAAATATTTAGGGTTCACCTTAGAAACATTAAGATTTCAGCTGAAGTAGATCCTAAAGTGCTTGCTGAAATGACACCGGGCTTTGCTGGTGCTGATATCGCAAATATCTGCAATGAAGCGGCACTGATAGCAGCCCGAAGAAATAAAAATGAAGTAGATTCAGATGACTTTAACTATGCCTTAGACAGAGTGATAGGAGGTCTGGAGAAAAAAAATAAACTCATCTCACCACGAGAAAAGGAGATTATCGCCTACCACGAAGCTGGCCATGCGATCTGCGGATGGTTTTTAGAGCACGCTAGTCCACTGGTCAAGGTGACCATCGTACCTAGAGGTATGGGTACTCTGGGATATGCACAATATTTGCCCAAGGAAGAATTTATCATTCGTACAGAACAGCTGCTGGACCGTATGTGTATGACCCTCGGTGGACGCGCAGCAGAAAAGATTGTTTTTGACAAGATATCTACGGGTGCACAAAATGATCTGGATCAAGTGACCAAAATGGCCTATGGCATGGTGACGGTGTATGGTATGAATAAAAATGTAGGTAATGTTTCATTTTATGCGATGTCACAAGATCAGTTCAATAAACCTTATTCGAACGAAACAGCAAGGATGATTGATGAAGAAGTGAGGAAGCTGATTGAGACTCAGTATGAAAGAGCACAGAATCTCCTCATAGAGAAGCGTGAAGAACTCAATAAGCTGGCTCAGACCTTGCTTGAGAAGGAAGTACTGCTCAAATCAGATGTAGAACGATTGATTGGGCAGAGGCCTACGCCTGTGGATGAGTTGGCCATTGATACTCCTATTATGTAATATTCTGTTCTCTTTTGTATCATTGGCAATATGTAGGGCTTTGGGCTGTGTGAGTATTTTTATAAATCAAATTTTTATTTTGATTAAAAATACTATCTTTAGCCTCCAAAACATTCAATTTCTATGTTGGCCAAAACATTTGCAAGTGCTGTACACGGAGTAGAAGCCCGGACGATCACTGTAGAAGTGAATGCAGGAGGAACTGTTGCTGCCGGTAAGCAAGGTTACTTTCTAGTTGGTTTGCCTGATAATGCTGTCAAGGAAGGTTGGCAAAGAATAGAAGCTGCTATTAAAAATGTAGGATTCAAAGTGCCTCGAGTGAAGCTGGTTGTCAATCTAGCTCCTGCAGATATCCGTAAGGAAGGCTCAGCGTATGACCTACCTATTGCAATGGGTATTCTTGCTGCCACAGGTCAGGTGAGAGCCGAACAGCAGGATCACTTGGTCTTTATGGGGGAACTAGCACTTGATGGTCAGCTACGTCCTATCAAAGGTGTGTTGCCTATTGCGATTCAAGCGCGGAAGGAAAAATTTAAAGCTATTTTACTGCCTAAGGAAAATGCCCGTGAAGCAGCCATTGTCAACGATATTGATGTCTATGCCATCGATAATATACGTGAAGCTATAGATTTTGTCAATGGTGATTTAGAGCTCAAGCCCGTAAAATACGATACACGAGAAGTGTTTCAAGATAATATTAATCATTATGCTGCGGATTTTAGCGATGTCAAGGGTCAGGAGAATATCAAACGTGCGCTTGAACTTGCAGCTGCTGGTGGTCACAATGTGATATTGATAGGTCCACCTGGCGCAGGTAAGACGATGTTAGCGCGGAGATTGCCTACCATCTTACCACCGCTTAACCTTTATGAAGCACTTGAAACGACTAAGATTCATTCTGTAGCTGGAATCCTTGGTGCAAATGCGTCTTTGGTTACGGAGCGACCTTTCAGATCTCCTCACCACACAATTAGTGATGTGGCACTGGTTGGAGGAGGCTCTAATCCTAATCCAGGGGAGATTTCACTAGCGCATAATGGAGTTTTGTTTTTAGACGAATTGCCGGAATTTAAACGTCAGGTGCTTGAAGTAATGCGGCAGCCTATGGAAGAACGGAAGGTGACAATCTCTAGAGCCAAGATTTCTGTGGATTATCCTGCCAGCTTCATGTTGATAGCATCCATGAATCCATGTCCTTGTGGGTTTTATAATCATCCAGAAAAAGAATGTGTCTGCGGTCCCGGTGTAGTAAAAAAATACCTTAATAAAATTTCAGGTCCGCTGCTGGATAGGATTGATTTGCATGTCGAAGTGACACCGGTTTCCTACGATGATTTGTCAAGTAGGGAATATAGTGCAGAGCCCAGTGAGCGCATCCGCGAAAGAGTAGTTAGAGCCCGCGAAATTCAAAATGAACGATTTAAAGATTTTGAAGGTATTTTTTCTAATGCTCAGATGCCTTCTCGTATGGTGCGGGAAGTGTGTCAACTGACTTCAGCAGGCACCACTTTGCTAAAAACAGCGATGTCAAAACTACAATTGTCAGCTAGGGCTTATGACCGAATACTAAAAGTCGCCCGAACTGGTGCAGATTTGGCTGGTAGCCCTGATATCAAGATCGAACATCTTGCAGAAGCTATCCAGTATCGCAGTCTAGATAGAGAAGGATGGGCAGGATAGCATTTACAAACCATTAAAACTCTTCACTAAAATCAGTTGATTTTGGCTCTTCTTCGGTAGATTTTAAAATGTTTTCATATTGACTACAATCTAGTTCAATGAGTTCTTCTTCAGGCCTCATAAAAACAGAACTTTTTCCGTAAGGAAGCCGATTGTCGTTTTCGATTTTTTGTAAAAGTTTGACAAAATAAGGTCTTGCCATCACGGCTCCCTGGCCGTCTGCTAGTGTATTGAAGCGGATAAATTCTTGGTCTCCACCTACCCATGTCGAAATGACTATATCAGGTGTAAACCCAACAAACCAGCCATCCTTATAGTCATTGGTGGTACCTGTTTTTCCTGCTACTTCACTTTTTTACCTTGTTTTTGATAGGATCAGCAACATATTGAAGCATATTGACGAGAACGTAGTTGTAAGCAGGATTGATAGCTCGTTTCTGTTCAGGAATAGAGGAGTAAATTACTTTCCCATTTTTGTCCTCAATTCTAGTTACAAAAACTGGCTTTGTAACGACACCATCATTGGCAAAAGCCGTATAGGCCGTAGCCATGTCCATAGCCGATAGTTCGGGCGTTCCTAAGCATATTGAAGGGTAATCTGGAATTTTGTTTTTATCAATACCGAGATTACTCACTAGGTTTTTGACACTCTGTACATTACCGATTTCTTTAATCAAATATACAGAAACTGAGTTACGAGACTCTTTAAGCGCTTGACGCAATGTCAGCATTTCACCGGTGAATTTATTATCTGCATTATTAGGACACCACGTAGAAGCAAGATGAAAATTAGGATCATTTGCTACAATACATTGACGTTCATCCTTTACTTTATAACAAGGCGACATAGCATTTTCGATAATAGCTGTGGCATAAATGAATGGTTTGAATGTCGATCCTACCTGTCGGTTAGAGTTGACGTGGTCGTATTGGAAATATTTATGCCCTATACCACCTACCCAAGCCAAAATATTTCCCGTCTTTGGATCCACTGCTACTGAACCGATTTGCATATGTTGCAGATGAAATTTAAGTGAGTCCATAGGTGTCATTTCTACGGTTTTTTCACCGGATGCAGAGTAGTCAAATACTTTCATTCTGACTTTAGTATTAAATGATTTGTTCACACTGTTCTGCATTTTTGACCATTGAGATTTAAGTGTGGGCCATATTTCACTTTTAAGTATTTTCTTACACTTGTCGGCTTCTGACTGTGACAGAGATTTGTTTTTTACAAGTTTTTCAAGATGTCCTGGGTGCTCATCTTCTTCAAACATCCTGAATATGTCATTGTCTGAAAGTTGAATATTTGGGAATTCAGCATCTAAATCCGTAAATACACTAGACATATATCTTCCTCTGATGCGTTTGTACCGGTCAGAATCTTTCATCATATTGATGAGTATATTCCGACGCTGTTTTTCTTTTGCATTGTCTGCCTTGTAGGAGAAAATGTCCTTACCTTTCCACACCCTAAAATACTTTGCCTGAAGTTCAGACATATGTTCAAACATGGCTTCTTCACCATATTTTTGAATTCGTGTGTCAATGGTAGTATAAATCTTTAAGCCATCTGTGTATAGGTTGTATTTACTACCATCTGGCTTTCTATAATCGCTTTGGTCAAGCAGGTTTTTCAACCATTTAGTAAGCTCTGCTCTAAAGTATGGTGCGATGCCATCATAATACACTTCTCGCTTGAAGTTGTCCATATTGATGAGCTTTACGCGCTTTTTGAGATATTCATCTTCTGATAGAAAATTGTTTTTGACCATTTGTTTCAGTACCACAGAACGGCGCTTCATACTATTTTCCGGAAAAATCTTAGGGTTGTAAATTCTTGGATTTTTGAGCATGCCGATGAGTACTGCTGCTTCTTCAACGTTGAGCTCTTTTTGGTCCTTGCCAAAGTAAGTCTTTGCTGCAGCACCTATGCCAACAGCATCATACAGAAAGTCGCTTTTGTTGAGATACATCGCTAGGATTTCTTCTTTAGTGTATCTTTTTTCAAACTCAATGGCGATGACCCATTCTTTGAGTTTTTGCCATACACGCTTAATAAAGGAAGGAGATCTTTGAGTAAAAAATAGCTTTGCTAGCTGTTGTGTGATCGTACTAGCACCTCCGCGCTGACCTAAAAAAAATATGGCTCTAGCGGTACTACGTGCATCGATACCACTATGGTAAAAATATCTTTCATCTTCTGTGGCGACAAGCGCATGGATAAGATTGGGATTGATGTCTTCGTAATTGAGCCATTCTCTATTAAACTTAAAGATCTTGCCATAGACCTCATTATCCGCTGATATGAATTGTGAGGCAATTTCATATTTTGGATTTTCAAGTTCTTCTGTATCTGGAAGTAATTTTTTTGAAATATATAAAAACAATAATACAGTCAATGCTAAACCTCCCAGTACCATGTAAATCATGTACCGGAAAAATTTGTTGTTATGAGATTGGACTGCTGATTTAGAGTGTTTTGACATGTAGGATATAGAAAATTTTCTGCAAAAATATCAAAAACATTTTATATATAACAATCTGTTATTTAGCATTCATTACTTTAACGAAATATATAATGATTTTATGTTGTTTTAGGGTAAGGAATACAATTTTGTTTGATTTTTGACGAAAGGCTTGAGAGTGATAAAAATTTTTTGTTTAGTTTGCTGTTTGTTTTGGATAGTAGGATGGTCAGTTTATAAGGAGATTTTACTTTCTGACGCTAATAATTTTCAATACATTCGATGAAAGATCATAAAAAAAGCATAAAAGAAGGACTGATAATTGATGCAGCTGAAAGTGTTTTCGGAGAAGTCGGCTTTAAGAATGCTAAAATGGAAGAGATAGCCAGAACCGCAGGTATCACTAAGGTGACACTCTATTCCTACTTTCAGTCAAAGGAAAATCTTTATCTGGCCGTGACCTATCGTGCTTTGTTGCTTCTGATAGAGCGATATTACGACATCATAGAGAAAACAAAGGATAAAAGTGGTCTAGAATCGGTCATGAGCATACTCGAAGGGTTTATGTCATTTTGTGAAGAAAATTATTTATACTCAGAGGCCTTACTTGAATATTTTGCTTTGATTCGCTCCACATCAGGAGGTACTAATGAAGCTAAGCTCACTGAAGCCGTCAAAGATAGTATCTATTATGTCAAGTTGCAGGATATGCACAACCTACCTTTTAAACTAACTGTCAAAGAGATCGAACGTGGCAAAAAAGATGGAAGTATTAAAATTAAGGTTGATTCTATGTTGTGCACGCTGCATGGTTGGACGATGGCGCTTGGTTATGTTAAGATCCTGAGTGCTTCAGGGACAAATGCCACTCCGCTTTTCAATGTAAATCTGAGTGATTTGAAGGCTTTTAACCTATTTATTGCTAAGAGTATGTTTTCTTCAAAATCATTTGACGGATGAAAGTCTTCGTTTACGGTCTGCAGGTAAAAGATGAGGAAGAGTATTCCTATGCAAAAGTGCTAATAGAAGCACTGATACAAGAAGGTATTGGAATATTGTTATATTATCAGTTTGCCAATGAATTGCGGAAGTATAGTGATGAATTTGTCGATATTGCTACTGTTGCGAGATACGAAGAGATTAAAAAAGCGCTTCCTGAAGCTACTATAACACTAGGTGGTGATGGCACAATACTAAAAGTTGTAACATTAATCAGAGACTTACCAATACCAATACTGGGTATCAACCTAGGCAGATTAGGATTTCTGGCTAGCGTCGAGAAGAAAATCATTAAGAAGGCAGTACGTCAGTTTTCTGCAAAGGAATTTACTATTCTAGAGCGATCCATGCTTGAGCTTTCAAGTAATAAAACACTTTTTACTTCATTTCCTTATGCACTTAATGATTTTACACTCAACCGTCGCGATACTTCGAGTATGATCACGATACACACTTTTGTTGATGATGTTTTACTAAATTCTTACTGGGCAGATGGTATCATTATCTCTACGCCTACTGGCTCTACAGGGTATTCGTTGAGTTGCGGAGGTCCGATTTTGTTTCCGGATAGCCATAATTTTGTCATTACACCTGTGGCACCACATAATCTCAATGTACGGCCTATCGTACTACCTGATAATAAACGGATATCCATCAAAGTGGAAGGACGCACGAATAGTTTTATGTGTACCTTAGACTCAAGATATGAAACGATTACTAGTGAATATCAGATAGATATCCGAAAAGCACCTTTTAACATGAAGTTTGTACAATTAAAAGGACGTCACTTTATGAAAACGATGAATGAAAAGTTGCTTTGGGGATTCGATAAGCGGAACTAAAATGGTGTAACTTTTAAAGAAAACCTAAGACCCTACTTCTCGTCATCGAAGTATTCAAATAGTAGATAATTTTTAATATGATCGTGGAGTGTTATGCCGGATTATTCTTTTCTTTTTCCAGCTCCTTCATGTTTTCTCTGACTTCGGATTCGATATTGTTTTTGGCATTATTGAATTCACGAATACCGGAACCTAAACCTCTCATCAACTCAGGTAGCTTTTTGCCACCAAACATGAGAAGAACTATAAGTCCAATCACTAACAATTCCTGACCACCGATTCCAAATATTAAACTAAACATTGAATTGATTTTTAAAATGTTTTTAATGGCACAAAGATACGATTAATAATCAATACTAATACTAATTTTTTTTACCAATTAATAGCATTAGCAAAGTACTAGAACAAATTATTTTTTAGGTTTATATTTGGATTTATCCAGTAACTTTTGACTATCGGTCAGATTGATTAACTGTTCAATGGTTGTCTCCGGATATCGTTCCATATAGGACTGAATAATTCGCCACCCAATAAAATTGGCTGTTCTACCTGGAGCATCAGAAGGCATGTCAGGACTTTTGGGTGCAGGATACACATACTTGCCGATTTTGTTGAGGTTCGACTCATAAAACAACTTCTGGTCCAGAAAGAAGGTCCACATCTGAAACTCATTATCATAACACCATTGCATTTGAGCTCCAGTATATTCATGAATAATAGAGTCATGCTTTTCAGGTAGTAACTGACTAGTTATATACAACGCTTTTCCATTATGGATCATCAAATCTAGCAGCCGATGACCGTGTGGTTCGCCTACAATATCGGCTACATAGATGTCTGCGATTTTTTTAGAAATATGGTCTTGATTCCAAGATCGGGTGATGTAGTCGGAAAAATTTGTATTGTCCGGACTGACCATTTTATAAGGGATGTCTGGTGACATAAACATATCTAGGCTGATCCCGATTGCATCTTTTTGATGATCATCTTCAAAGATAAACATCTGGTATGCAAAATCAGAAATCAAAGTATATACATCAGGTACATCGGTTTTGTCAGGGAAATAGTACTTTAAATACCGAAACATCTGATCTACATCTTTTTTAATTATATCTATGTTAGCATACCTTTTATGCACCCGATTGAATAGGTCATTTACGACCGTATCGTTTCTGAATCCTGAGTAGGCTAAATATAAGCTATCAGGATTTGAGCCGCCATAAATGCCGGTTATATCGTTAAAATACAGTTTGTAAAAAGCAGGATGTTTTTTGTAGATTTCTTGAAGTGCATCAGAAGAAGCTACATCTGATAATGCCTGTTCAGTACGAATGAATTGTGTATCTACACTAATACCCGATACATCCGGTGCATGGGATTGTCTGCACGCGTAAAAATTTACAATGAGCAATAATAAAGCGAAATATCTGACCATAAACGATTAAAAAATGTTTTGCTTATTTTAATGCAAGAGTAACGATGGATATTGATTTTTTGTTTTATTAATTGGAAATCGATGCAGCTAGTTATCGTTTAATAGGGCTGTTCTTTGTAGATCGACGTAGTTAAATTCATGTTCAAGTAATACTGCTGGCGAATATGTCTGACAAGGGTGAATGCCCACCAGACTTTTTACTCAAAACTTAACTTTACTATTCAATTAAACCCAAATTACGTATTAGAAATTGACTACATGACAATGCTACTTCATATCTAATTCGGTACTCAATTTTCTGTCCTCGACATATTAAAACAATGTCGGTGGAATAAAAACTCCTAGTCTTATAACTATAATGTATCATTTCCCTTCGTAACAATGTTTAATGAGTAATATGTGTTAAAAAATCAGGAGGCTATTAATCCGCTTTCTCAAGGTGTAAAATTTTGATCTAAAACACTTTATTTTTCTTTCTAGTATAATCAAATTATTAAAAAATAGCTTTAACAGTATAAATAATCTCCCAAGTTTCTGTAGGGCAATTGTTGTAAAAAACCTACTTTGAGAAGAATTTACCGATGGTGGTGACTATTAAAATGATACACAAAGCTGAAGTAACCTCCCTGGTTTTACATATATTTTGCGCTTTCCACAATTTGTAAAAATATTATTTGCATTGGATTTAATCTTTTTAATCTCTAACTGTTATTAAGTTTAGAGTTTTCTGCTCTAAAAATGGCTTTAATCTCTTTTCTGCCAAGTCAATATATTCTTGAGAAATGTCGTAACCAATAAATTTTCTTTCTGATTTAATTGCTGAAACCGCTGTTGTTCCACTACCCATAAATGGGTCAAGTATAATGTCTCCTTTAAACGAGTAAAGTTGAATTAACCGGAAAGGCAATTCTTCAGGAAACGGTGCAGGGTGCCCAATTCTTCTTGCACTTTCTGCATTCATAGTCCATATTGATTTTGTCCATTCCATAAATTGCTCTTTGGTTATTGAATTTTCTTTCTTACCTTTTTCCCTTTTATAGTCGCCTTTTGAGAAAACCAAAATGTATTCGTGTATGTCTCTTAAAATTGGGTTTGTAGCACTTTGCCAACTTCCCCAAGCTGTGGAAGGACTTGCACTTGCTGCTTTATTCCAAATGATTTCGCCACGCATATTAAACCCAATACCTATCATTATTTTCGAAATGTAGTCAGAGAGTGGTATGTAGGGTTTTCTACCAAGATTAGCAACATTTATACAAGCACGACCACCATTAACTAAAACTCTATATGTTTCTTCAAAGGAGTTTTCTAAAAGTTGTAAATACTCTTTCAAGGACAAATCTTCATCATATTCCTTTGAAACATTATAAGGTGGTGAAGTAATCATCAAATGAACTGAGTTGTCAGGCAGCTCTTTCATATTCTCTGCCGAGCCAAGAATGAATTTATTTTCCAACTTATCAGGAAAATTATTCTCATTTTTATCAAGAATTTTTTTGTCGCCAAGCTCAGAGTAAAGTTTAGAATTATAAAACTTTGAGCTGTCGTGGTTAATTCTTCCGTTAGTTCCGAAAGCACTCGTTTCTGTTCCTTTTGGTCTTTTCATTTTAGCCTCGGATTAAGTTTAAAAATTTTTCAGCTTTTGCAATGTCTGTATTTTCCTGATTTGCAATTTGTATAATTTCTCCAAGTTTCATTTTTGAAATCATTGAAGAAAAGTAGTTCATATCATTAGTAATAAGTTCTTTGCAATTATTAAAAAGTTGGTTTTTGTCTAAAATTGTTTGGAAACCCAATTTTGGCGTATTTTTTACGTAGTCAGAATTCGTAGGCTTAGGATTTAAAGACCAAAAACCTTGAATAACTCCTGAAGTTTTTAAAAAATCTACCTTTTTAACATAGCTTTCTGTTATGGGACTGTTTCCTAATACAACCACAGGTATTTTTGTTGAAGCAATACCCGAAACACGAATATTGATAGACTTGCCTATTGCTTTAAGCATAGAGTCGGAACGTAACAATGCTGGATTACCTTTGTGTTGTTTGTAGTCGGCTACATAATCAACATTGTTTGGATGGGTGTATTTGTAGTTGGAAACAACACTCATTTTGATTTCAAACAGTAGCTTAATGTTTTCAGGCTTTTGAATGGTATTGTTTGTTGTGCAAAGGGCAAGATCAGCACTTGATTGTCTTGATAGACCAAGTTCATCGCATACTACGCTATTTATTGCGTAAAGACCTAGCTCTTTGGCAATAGGTTCAAAAAGTGTTTTGCTCCATTTTTCTGTAAACTGTCCGATAAGTGAATTTCGACTCTGCAAAGTTTGTCCTTGAGCGTCTGAACCTTTTGGAACGTAGGCAAAATAACCATCTTGTAGGTTATAAAAGAGTTGTTCTGGCGAAGCAAAGTTTTTTAATGCTTCTTTGAAAAATTGTATTTCAGTATCGTTATTCCAAAGTGTCATCTTGTAAACATCTAATGTTTTTATAGGCTCAAATTTACTCTTTTTTTTCGAGTTACATTCAATTTAGGCTTCTTTCTACTAAAGTACACAAGATTAATCTCATATTAATACGATTAAAGTTTTGCGTAATAATTAATTTAAATTGCTGGATTCAAGCGACAACTGCAACCTCAATGTTTTTCTCATTAATAATATCTTTTAGCAGATAAGGAAGTATGATTTATTGATACACATGAAGCCAGATTTGATGTAAAACAAAAAGAGATTAGATTACTTTAACAACCCAATCATAGATAGATGAGTGAAGTAATGTATTATATTCCATGCCAGTTATTCAAAACAGATTCAACAGTATAAATAATGTCCCAAAATTCTGCAGAGCAATTGTTGTGAAAAACCAGCTTTGCAAAGAATTTAGCGATGGTGCCTGTATTTCGTATGCTATGGTAAACGGATGGCGTCATTTTGGGCTATTGCTCAATCGGGATTGTGCCCTATTTTACACGATGATTTATAAAGGTAAATCAAAACTTCATCCATGGATATTCTTTGGATAATAATTGGATTTCTTTTTCAGTATTATTCACGAAAGTGTGATGCTCTTTTGAGTCAGGATTGAAAGGGCGATGCTCGAGAGATTTATTGATTTTTTCTATGCGGCGGTTGATTTCATGGGTAGTATTGTCAAAATAATGATCTGAAAATTTTTGCCAGACATAATCTACAGCTTGCGTATTAGGATGAATCAGATCTGCTTCAAAAAATCGATAATCTCGCAAGTCATCCATTAGCCATTCATATGCCGGAAAATAAGAAACAAATGGTAGGGTTTGACACAGTTGCTCACAGGCAAGGATAAGCTGAGCTTTACTTCTGCTATTGGCAATAAGGCCATCCTTTATATGTCTTACAGGACTCACCGTCAATATGATTTTTATTGTTTGATTGACGTTGTGTAAATGACTGAATACCTTTTGCAGTTCATTTACTATTGTTTCAATGCTAGTAGTTTCTTTTGTGAAGGCTGAGGCCGGGATTTTATGACAATTGGCTACGATTTTTCCATTTTTCAATGATCGATATCCAATAGATGTACCCAGTGTGATAAACAGATAGTCTAACTGCCTTACAAGTTGATGGGTATGATCTATCGCTGTATTCATTTTTTCTTGACTTATAACTACACTTGTCCCTGCCAGTGAGCTGTGAAAATCTGGATGAACCATTAGTCCCTGGGATAAGATCAAGTCAGATGGATCAATGGGACGACCTTCAAGAATGTACGCAATGGTTTTTGCGATAGCTACCGGATGGAAGATGGTTCCAAAAGGATTAGAAATGCAATTAAATTTATACTTTTGCAATCTGTCACCTATATGTGAAGTGAAGCATGAGCCTAACATTAAAATGGAATGCTGGTGGCTTATGTTAAATGGTGAAGGATTAAGGTTTAACTCTGTTCTGAAAGTCATCTGAAATGGTCTATCTGAATTATAAAGTGTAAAAATGAATATAATTTCCAGATTTTTCAAGAAAAATGAGCGTTTGGATGTACCATACATTCAGATGGGCAGGCATCATGAATTGAATGATCGACCAGAAATGTATCAGTATTGGAGTGCAGCAGTCAAGAGTTTTGAAAGTGAAAAATACATGGACGCCTTCTGCCAACTAATGGAATTTTTGACACACGCTGATGGTAGTAATCTGACTTATACCAATAAGAATGGTAAATTGACGTTTTCAATGTTGCAAGGTTCAAAAATCATCACCGGATATGCTGATTTTAAAGTCTTTTGGGCGCAGGCACCTATTGTCTGTCTTGAGCACGCACAACCCACCATTCTGCACCAATTATTGGTGGAGAATTATGAACTGAAATATGGTAGATATGCACTAGACCCGACTGATAATATTGTATTGTACTTTGACACACTAGTAGAGGATGCATCTCCTGACAGAATTTACAATGCCCTGGTTGAGCTAGCGACGATAGCCGATGGTAAGGATGATTTGCTCTTGTCTAATTATCAGGGTTTATCAGCAATTAACCAACCCCATATTCGTTATTTATCAGAAGAAGTCGTGCAAGTAAAGTATGATTTCTTTAAAAAATGGGTTCATGAGACTACGACCGAAGTGGCTTCAGGACGGTTGAATGCCGAGGAATATCCCGGAGGAATTTCATTTTTACTTTTAGATTGTCTTTACAAAATAGATTTTTTGATCAAGCCTGAAGGTAGATTAATGGACAAAATACGAACTGGTCATACCTTGTATTTTGAGGACAATTTCACCTCTGTTTTTGAAAAGAACAAAACGATTGGTGATTTACTAAAAAGCATGGAGAATTATGAGTATGCGGCATTTCGCAAAGAAAATTATAACGTAGTATCGACATTTGGTACTGTTTTTCCTGAAGGTAGAGATAGAATGGCAGAATTAGTGCGTGTGCATATTACTGACATAGACTGGTATCATGCTAATGGATACGAAAGATATGCACAAGCTATCTGTAATTTTGTAGCTGGTTACTCACTTTATATTTATGATCTACCGGCTATGTATGTTGCATTAATGATGTTGTATTACAAAGTGTTAGAACATGATTTCTTCAAGGCACTTGGTTACAGCGAAGTTTTGGTTAATGCCGATGGCATGCCTGATAAATCTAAGATTGTTAAATCGATAAAACAAATAGCCAATCAATATAGTAGTGAAGATGATGTTTTGAAACTCGATACAGCGAGCCTTGACTATACTGATAAAGTCACTTTTTCAAAGTCTTATTTATTGATGATCAGTAATCTAGAAACAAATTAACCCTTATGACAAACAAGTTTATATTAAATAACGCTCAAAATCTGGTGCGGATATCTACACCTTATAATAAAGGAATGGGCTTTTTTATTGCAGAATATGGATGGATTGTCACTAAGGAACATATTGTAAGAAAAAATAAATCAGTTACAATTACCGGTGCAGGGTGTGCCACTCAATCTGTGGATGTCATTTATTTGGATGCAGAAAATGATCTAGCTTTTTTAGCCGCTCCTCTTGGTCACAATATGTCAGGTTTTAGTATTAATGATGGGTTTCTTCTTGAGGTAGATTCATCGGTGACTATTGTCAGATGTGCTATAAACGGTGAACTTGAATCCCATCTCGGCCGGGTCACTGATGTTTATAGAGATAATAGATCTGTCGATTATATTTTGTATGATAGTGAGGTTAATGCCTGTAATGATGGTGTACCACTCCTAGATAGTAACGGCGTTCTGCTTGGTATTTGCTCTTTTATTTATAAAGGTGGCCGGAATATTTATTATGCGCTACCGACATCTGAAATATTGCGGATAGCTCAAGAGTTTGAAAAGGGTAGAGGTGTATCAGGTGTAAGATGTTGTGTCTGTCATCATATTCACTTTGAAACTGAAGATGATAGTAAGTTTTGTAATCATTGTGGTGGACATATAGAAACCATATCATCTCTACCTGAGTATATTCCTCAGGGAATCAGTTTTGAAGTAGAACGTATGATGCGTACCATGGGCTTTCAACCCGAACTGCATCGAGAAGGCGTCAATAAATGGTCGCTCCTACATGGGAGTGCAGCGTTACAAATAGCTTATTATGAAAAGACGGGTTTGTTGACAGGTGATGTTGTTTTATGCTCGCTGCCTGCACTCATAGAGGACGATTTAATATTCCGTTATTTGTTGAAGGAAAATTTAACTTTGCAAGGGTTCAGTTTTTCTATCAGAGAAGGCGATATTTTACTTTCGCTGATGATTTATGACCGCTATCTAAATCCGGAGACCATGCATGTACAGTTTAAAAATTTGCTTGAGAAAGCGGATCAATATGACAACATCCTGGTTCATTCCTATGGAGCAAGATGGAAGAAACATGGATCTGGAATTGTTAATTATTGACTCGATTTTAATTTTTTTTGTAAGTTTGTGGTGCGTTTTGATAATAATATTTAATTTTAGCCTTTTATTTGTGTCCACTTAAAAGCTTTAGAGCGATATTGTAATAATTTTTGAATATGAATAGAATAGTTACCAGAGCCAGTATCCTGCTGATGATGATAGTGACCTTGAGTGTGTCTGCGCAGGATATTCACTTCACTCAGTTTTACATGTCACCACTTAATTTGAATCCTGCTATGACAGGTGTGATGAATTGTAAGACCCGAATGATAGCCAATTACCGAAATCAATGGTCGGCTATTTTATCTGCTAATGCATATAATACTTATTCAGTTTCTTATGATCAGAAGATTCCGGTAGGAAGAGAGGATTACTTTGGTATCGGCGGATCTATTTGGGGCGATGTTGCCGGTGAAAGTCGATTCGGAACCACTGAAGGAAGATTGTCCCTTTCATACTCTAAAAAGATGGCCGGATATCGTAAAAAAGCTAGTTATTTGGTGATTGGAGCAGATGCTGGCCTTGCTAACAGAGGCATCAGTGATGGAGATTTGAGATGGCCTTCTCAGATTACCCCTGATGGACCAGATTTGACGTTGCCTTCTAATGAGAACCTCCAGGATTTGGACTTTCTCTATGCAGATCTTTCTGCCGGCTTATTGTGGTTTAGTGTGATTGATAATTATACGAACTGGTACTTTGGTGCTGCTGTTCACCATTTCAACAAGCCTAATGTGTCATTTCTGGGTACGGATGTAGAGTTATATAGTAAATACACAATTCATGCGGGTGTTCAGTTTGAGTTGAGAAAACGAATTTCTTTGTTGCCTTTTGCAGTTTATATGGCTCAGGGTCCACACAGAGAGCTAAATGCAGGGACAAGTGTAAGATTTGCTATGGGCCCATCTCGTACTACAAACCAGTCATGGGAAGCAGGTTTATGGTATAGAATTGGAAATAAAACACCTAGTGGCTTACACTCCGATGCTGCTATTATCTCAACAAGGTTTAATTACGAGAACTTCGGACTAGGATTTAGTTATGATATTAACGTATCAGGCTTAAGAAAGGCATCACCTGTAAACGGAGCGTTTGAGTTTTCTCTGGTTTATAATATTTGTGGACCTGAAAACAGAGGTGTTTACTGTCCGAGATTCTAACTGTTAGTTACTGAGATATCTCTTTATCGAATCATATTTTTGATGGATAGTGATTATATATAGGTTGTCCGGCTGCTATTGAAAAAATTAAACCGGATGATGCAACACTGGGATTGATATAACCTAAAAAACAGTATATATGTTTGGAAGTAAGAACGAAAAAACCACTGGAAATAATGCGGCGCCTTCTGCCAATTCGAGCAACAGTATTGTGGACGGTACTCATATAAAAGGAGATATCGTCGCTTCCAATGATATTAGAATTGACGGCACGCTCATCGGTAAGTTGGATTGTAAAGGTCGAGTTATCCTGGGTGCTCAAGGTAAAATAGAAGGTGATATCACTTGTATCAATGCGATTATTGAAGGTACTTTTACCGGCAATCTTGATGTCAAGGAGCTATTGACAGTGAAGGAGACTGGGGTTGTCAATGGTGATATAAGGTGTGATAAACTTTTTATCCAGACAGGTGCTGTATTTAATACTACTTGTACAATGGGTGGGCAGAAACTAAAGCCACTTGTTAATAAGGAACCTTCGCAAAAAGTAAATAATTAAATTGATAAGTCAATCTCCTGATGATTCCAAAGGAAAAGGGGAAAATTACTCATAAGGTACATGCTTATCTTAAGTATTCCGGTTTAGCTTTTCAAATGGCTGGGGTGGTTATTTTTGGCTACTTGATAGGCCAGTGGCTGGATAGAAAGTTGTTGCTGGAAAAGCCTTACATCACGATATTATTGATAATATTGTTTTTTGCCGGGTTTATGTATAAATTGTATCTAGACCTTACTAAGGAAAAATGAAACTATATTGGTCAGGCTTAATTGTAACATTGGTAGTGTTGATACCGGTATTAGCTTTTATGCTCCAAATTCCGGATCTTAAGCCATATCTTGATTTATCTGTATTTTCGGTAGGGATGTTTATTATGATGAGCATCATCTTGTATCTGATTTTAAGACGGTCTGTATTGCGTCAAAACCATCGGTTGTTTCTTTCTGTCACTATGGTTAATTTACTTGCAAAAATGGTTCTAACTATAGTGATACTCTTAGTGTATCAGCTTGTAGCTCACACTGCTGACACAAAGTTTGTATGGCCTTTTTTGGTTATTTATGTGAGTTTTACCATCTTTGAAACTTGGTTTATGTCCGATATGGCGAGGAAAAAACCATGATATCTTAAAAAAAAATAACGGCATGAGCGATTTCAATTCTATTATAGAGATAAAAGGTATGGATCCTATACAACAGGATAAGTTGAATCAGGAGCATATACACATAGTAGAAGATCTAGGCGATAAGAAAAGAGTGATGATGGATGGTGTGATGTATGATGTGCTGGTCAAAGAATTCAATTATGAGACTAAGTCAGCGATAATAAACGTAGATGGTTTTGACTTTACTCTGGAGCTCAAGGAGCCACTAGATATACTGATCAATGACCTTGGGTTTCTTAAGGCAAGCAAACATTCCGTCAAGGAAGTCAAGTCACCCATGCCTGGATTAGTGGTTAAGGTTTTTGTCAGTGAAGGTCAACAGGTAATTGCAGGTGATAAATTACTTACACTAGAAGCTATGAAGATGGAGAATATTTTAAAATCTCCAGGCGACGGCACTATCAAATCTATCAAGGTGAAAGGTAGTGATACAGTTGATAAGAATCAAGTGTTGATAGAATTTGAATAGTAGTTTTATAAAGTGATTGTCCCATCGACCATTTCTAAGATGCGGTCGCTCTTTTGAGCAAACTCTTCATCATGGGTGACTGAAATAATCGTTTGATGATATTGTTTTGACAGCTCCTTAAAAGTTTCCAAAACGATAGCGGTGTTTTTACTGTCCAGATTGCCGGTAGGCTCATCGCACATGATGATTTGTGGATCATTGATAAGTGCTCTTGCTATAGCTACTCTCTGCTGTTGTCCGCCGGATAATTTACTGGCCGGCTTCAATGCTTGATCTTTGATGCCGAGTAGTTCAAGTTTTTGCATGGCTTTATCTTCTATTTCATCAGGATGGAATGTACCTAGCTTTAGCGCCGGAATCATTACATTTTTAAGACAGCTAAACTCAGGTAGCAAGTAATGAAATTGGAATACAAAACCGATTTTATTGTTGCGTAATTCTGCTAGCTCATCATTATTTTTTTTTGTCAGTAATTTACCATCAATATATAAATCACCCTTGTATTGGGTGTCCATTGTCGAAAGCACATAGAGTAGGGTGGATTTCCCACTGCCTGATTTACCCATGAGGCTGAGAAACTCACCTTTACGTACAGAAAATGAAATATCTTTCAATACCTGAAACTCAACAGGGCTGTAGAAATATTTTGTAATATTTTTAGTTTCTAAGATATTCATACTTGATTATTTTCTAAAAATGGAAACAGGATCTACATTAGCTGCTTTTTTAGCTGGAAAATAGCCTGCCAGAAAAGTGATAAACATACCAAAGAAAATACCCATCGCATACTTGGTAGGCTCATTGGTTATAGGAAAATATCCGATATCGCCACCTATATAGACCGTCTTGAGAAAACTTATAATAATAATAGAAGTAATGACTCCACCCATCACGCCTAAAAATCCTATAGATAATGCCTGAGTAAGAAATATCCTTATGACATCCTTTCCTTTAAAGCCGATGGCCTTCAATATGGCTATGTCATTGATTTTTTGAGATACCGTCATGTTAAGTATGTTGTAAATTCCGAAACCAGCTACTATCAATACGGTAAACGAAACAAAGGTGATCACAATACGACGCATCCTAAATGCAGCCATGACGGTCTCATTGGCTTTTTGCCAACTTTCTGCTTTGTATCCTGTCAATAACGATAATTTTTTACTCATTTCTACCGCTTGCTCTGGATCAGGAATGTTGACATTAATGTCAGTAATATAACTGGTGTTTTCTCTAAGCAATTGTTGAGCCATTTCCAGGTTGATATATGACGTGGACTTATCTTTGAGTGCATTGCTGGTTTTGAAGGTAGCCACCACCTGCAGATTTCTGCTCACACCCTTGGAAGAGGTGATGTTGACATTGTCTCCTATTGAAAGGTTCAGTTTTTGGGCAAGTTCAACACCGAGTACAATACTGTTTACATTCCATTTTAATTTGTCAAACTGACCCTCAATGATGGAGGACTTAATTTTGAACATCTGATCAGCTTCAAACGGATGTACTCCGGTGACCGTGCCCGGTACCTGAGACTTGCCCATATTGTAGAATACTGTAGTGGTGATGACAGGAGTGATGACAGTGATATCTTCTTGCTTTTTTATGGTCGAAATAATTTCTTGTGGATTTGTTATGGTCTTACTTGCAGGTACAATCTTTGGGTTGACGATGATATCAAGTGCGTCTTCAGACTCGACCAATGGACGACTGATGACATCATCCTTATATATTCTTATGTGTGGCGTAGATTTAAATATCCATTCATTAGATACCTCGTCAAACCCCGATAAAAGACAGTTCATTGAGATATAAATAGCCATGCCGATTAGCACTCCCAGCACTGCCACAAGCGTCATTTTCTTGCTGGTGATGAGATAGGTCGTTGCAATATCTGTATTGATGTTTTTCATATTAGGGCTTGAGTGGTAATAAGATGTCTTTATCAGTGATGCCGCCTAAAATCTCAACATAGTCGCTAGATATTATGCCGGCCTCTATGATGACTGGATCTTCCTGACCCTTGACCCTGACTTTATTTCCATAGCCCATATAGGCACGTGGTATGAGCAGGGCATTATCTTTTTCAGCAGTCAGTATATTACCTTCCAGTGGAGTCATATAGATATTTAAGGATGAATCCAATGATTCAGTGAGCTTTACCTTGCAAATAAATGACTGTGTACTTTCATCAAAGGTTGAAACTATGTCATCAACGGTTCCATTGTAGGTTTTAGTCCTTTCCGTATTCAATCTAACAACTACCGGTTGACCATTTTTGATTTTGCTGATATTTTTTTCATCTATGGAAAGTTCGATAATTGGACTAGCAGGATCAGCGACAATCGCTATCACTTCACCTCTTCTGACAAAATCACCTGCACTTTTTAATTTCCTTATGATTTTGCCGGATTGTAAAACGATCACTTTGTTATAGGATTGGATGAGTTCATTATTTTTAACCTGGCTGGCGGCTATTATTTTTTGCTGTTTAGCTTGTTGTAGGATGATGTCTCGCTGCTTCTTGAGTGCATTGAGGTTTCTAAGCGAACTTTCGGCTGCCAGTTGTACGTTTTCGAGTTCGATACGAGCAATACTCTCTGATTTGAATAATCGTTCATATCTTTCTGCTTGTAATTTATCCTGTGCATATTTAGCTTCTGCAGCTTCAATGTTTTGTTCCAACTGACGGAGTGCCGGTGCGTCAATACTTAGATTTTTTTGGGCAATTTGCAATTGTTCTTTAGAAGCAATCGTATTGATTTGGCTCGATTGATTATCGATGACACCTATTATGCTTCCTTTGTGGACTGTGCTACCTACTTCAAAATCTGCCTGTAGCAATATACCTTCTGTCTGAGCAGTGATGTTATACTCATGATCCCAATCGATATAACCCGGGGCAAATACCCATTCTTTAATATCTTGCTTCATCGGCGTGATCTCGTCATCACCTCCATTTTTACATCCTGCTGAGAGTAAAAATAATGCTGTAATAAAGTATGCTGAAATGTATCTGGTGATCATATTTTTAGTAACGATTATTGATTAAAATTCTGTTTTTGGTGTATGAAATATTGGCTAAAGCCATTATAAAATTGAGCTGGCTGTTGAGTAAATCATTTTGAGCAGTCAACAATTTATCCAGAACCAAAACATTTTCTTCGTATTGTTGCTGACATTTCTGATAAGTGTCCTCTTTAAGTTTGATGATTTGTAAAAAATTGTCATATTGCTTTATAGCCTTTTGATATTCAAGGTTGAGTTGTTCTGCCTGTAATGAAGCTTCAGTATGGGCATGCTGCTCAGCTAAAGATAGGGTTTCTAACTGAAACTGCTTGTTTTTTATGGAAGATAATCGCTGAACTGTCGGAAATTCCCAGGTAAGCTTTAAGCCTACATGATTGTAATTGATAGAAGAAGCATCACTTGATAGAAAAAAAGTATTGCTTAGATTCTGCCAGTTGAATGAAGAGATAAAAGAAATAGTAGGGAAATATTGATATTGCAATGATTTGATATCCTGCTGGAGCAAAGCGTGCTCTAAATGCTTAGTGTCTGCTTCAAGTGTCAAATCGTTTGCAGTTAGTGCGCTGTCAAAAGTCTCTGGTACCAAGGTTTGGGTGAGCTCTGGCTGAAAACTATTTTCTACAAATAAGCTTAGCATTGCTTGTTGAATGTCAATATTAAAACCGATTTGCTCAATTTTATCTTTGATATTGATGATATGTACCATTGCTTCATTGACTTCTTGTTTTCTTACTTGTCCTTCATGATATTTATGGTCCGTTAAGGATTTGATTTTTTCGGCAATGGCTAAGTTTTGTTGTAGAATTAACTTTTGACTCTTGAGAGACAAGATGTTATGATAAGTGGAGTTGAGTTGTTCAAGTAAATTGTATTCGTTAAGTAGATTCTTGCTTTCTGTAAGGTTTTTATTAATTTTAGCATATTTTATCTGGGCGACAGCAGAAAGATTCAGTAGATCAAATTGCGGTTGTAATGCTACCATTGTATTGTACTGCTGACCAAATTGGATCTGTTTGAAAGAGCCTTCTTGACCTCCAAAAAATTCAGCAGGAATAAAAGTGCTTTGTAACTTTGTGTTGTCAATAAAATTAACCGTTGCTGGAATGCGCGGATTAATGACATTGGCAAGTGAGGTTTTGTAGGCAAGTCGTGCTATTTCTGATTGAATAGTATTAGCTTTAAGAACAGTGTTGTGTTTTTTGACTTCATTCCAAAGTTCATCCAAAGAGTTGAAATTTTTGGTATCCTGACCATAGACAATGGATTGTACCATCAATAAAAGAAGAATGCTTAGAAATCGTATTTTATACATAGGAGGATTCATTTTTGGTAGAAATCAGGTTGATAAAATCTGAAAATAGTCGGTTTCCTTCTTGTACCAGATCTGTAGAAAACCGCATCATTTTCCATTTGAACACTAGGAGACGAATACCACCAACATAAAAGTGCATGATGGTCTCGGGATCAAGGCAAGATTTTATTTCATTTTGAGCGATACACTGGCTGATGACTTGCAATGTTTTTGATAAAAGATAGGAAATCAGGTTGTAAACTTCTGCTCTTATTTTTTCACTCTCATCCATCAGACCTTCCGCCAGCATAACGATAGCAAAATGTTTATGAGCTTGTAAAAAAGTAAAATTGCTCTCTGCAATCCTTTTGAGCTTGTCCAGCGGACTTTTATCACTCGTTATAATGGTATCCATATTCTTTTTGACATTGATGTATAGGTATCTTATCATCAGGATAATAACATCTTCTTTACTCCTGAAGTGCCTATAAAGAGCACTCTCCACAAAACCCATTTCTGCTGCAAGGTTTTTGATGGTCAGTGCAGAAATACCCCTTTCGGTGATGATTTTTCCACCTGCTGTGATGATTTCTTTTTGTCGTTCAGTTATATCCATTTATAGTGAGTGAATATTCACTCACAAAGAACGTGATTTTTCTTGATTTGTTGGTTGACTTTTTAGTTTTTTTTTATTGAAATTAGTATAAAATTTAACCTGCAATAGTAAAATTTACGTCAATTAAGTCTATATTCCATGATCAACAGATTATTTGAGCTTACTTTTTGATATTAAGGCGTTAACCTTTTATCTTTAAGATTTAATGGAATATGGTAAACTTATGCAATCATTATTTAAAAAGCTTTATTTCTGGTTTTACTTACTGGCTATAGTGAATTTAACCGTTGGAGTATTTTTTAGAAATGAAGTCATATTTGTTGGCAGTGAGAGTAGCGAGGTGAGAATACGGCTGGTTTTGTTTCAATTGCTCTTCGCAGTTGCATTATTGATCATGGCTTTTTTTTATCATAAAGTACTGATTGTAGATTATTTCAAAAAATCTAAGGTTGGTGGTTTTTGGGTTAATGGTTTTAGTGCTCTTTATGGAATTCTACACTTTGTTTTTTACATCAATAGAAATTCGATCCTTTCTATGGATTTGGCTGCTATTGAGTATTGCAGTGTTTACATTTACGCTGGATGTCATTATGAATATGGCAGTTTACATATTGAGGAAATACAGGTAGCGTAAAATACAAAAGGGAGACATTGCTCCCTTCTGTATTATCGTAATTGTACTTTCTACTATCTTTGTCTTCCGGCATTCAGAAAATCTTGCAATTCTTGGAGTTCATCCCATTTGCCATCTGCAGCCAGTCCGGCTTGTTGTGGCCATGTTTCGGGAACAGCCAGTGTAAATCTAGGCCCTGCTGCTGTAAGTATCTCTTGCAATCTGGATACTGACGTTTCAGCAAGTGCTCTCCACGTTTTTATACCTGCATTATGAAGCAGTTCTTCTATTTTAGGGCCTATTCCTTCAACTGCTTTCAGGTCATCTTGAGCCCATTTTTTGAGAATACCAGCTTTAATCAGCCATTTTTCAAGTTTGGAGTCTGTTTCGCCTGATGTAGCAGTGTCGCTTCTGCCTGAATCTAAAGATTTCTGAAGCTCAATTAAATCGTTCCATGCTTTGTCATTGGCAAGTTGTGCTTGCTGTGGCCAAGTATTAGGATCAATGATGCGGTATTTGTCTCCATATTTATTTAGAATGTCCCGAAGTGCTTCAGGAGAATAGGTCGCTAGCTGGGCAAATGTATTGATTCCGTTTTCGTTCAAGACTCCTTGCATTTTTGGCCCGATACCTTCAATTATCTGTAGATTGTCAGTGCCGATAGCAACAGTCCATGCATCTCTTGCTTTTGCTCCGCCTGATGAGGTAAAAGCTACGGCAGGAGTCCCACTACCTGCTTTAGCAGATGTTGCATTAGATAACTTTAGTTCACATTCTTTCAGCTGACCTCTTAGTAAAGCCACGTCGCCTTCGGCTTCCATTCTAACTTTTTTGCAAGCTTCCAGATCTGCTTCCAGACCAGAGATTCTTACATTAAGATTGTTGATTTGATTCTCCAGGTCTTCAACCATAGATTTGTACCTCGCCCACAGTAGGTAACCGAGTCCAAGACCTAGCAAAAATGGTAGTAGCCAGGTTAGCCACCACGGTATATCACAAAATGAAAATAAATTTATCATGATTTCTTTTTTTATTTTGTTAATGAATAATTCTAAGTTCAGTACGTCTATTTTTAGCTCTACCTTCTTCAGAAGTGTTGTCGCCTATAGGTGCTGATTCTCCTTTACTATCAGCCATAATTTGACTTGCAGGTACGCCTTTAGAGAGTAGGTATTGTTTAATAATATCCGCTCTTCTTTGACCGAGGCGCATATTGGTGTCATCAGGTCCTACATCATCTGTATGGCCGGTAAGTTGAATTTTCTCACCCGAAGCTTTCACTCTTTGCGCTACTTTATCAAGATAAGTTTCGACTTCAGCGTTATTTAACTTCGCATCTGAATTATACGGGAAGTAGATAGTAGCCATGTCGTCTGTTTCTATGACACCGGAGGTTTTAGCTCTAAAACTGAATGATGCTGCTTCAACAGCTTCGCCGTTTGTGCCGTCATACTGTGCGGCCTTAATACTGATTTTGACTCTATCGTTAGGAATTTCAGGAAATAAGGCTCTGATAGCATTAGCTCTTGCTCGACCAATGTCTTCTGTCTCAGGAGGACTGGAATTTGGGAAATACCATCCAGTAATCTCCAGTGTATCTCCATTTGCAGCGAGACGCAACAGAGAATCTCTCATCGCAGGCCAGCTTTCTCCTAATATCGGTGTACTGTCGTTCGGTTTAAATAATAGAGGTCCTGTTCTTTGTTGTTCAACCTGAACAGAAACTGCTGCCGAAGTACCATTTTCGCCAGAACAGCAAGTTTTATGATCTTTGTAGAAAAGCCAACCTAATATGAGAAATAGTAAAAGAATTACTACAATTAAAAAATTTCTCATACGAATTGTTGGTTTAAAAGTGTAAGTAAATGGACGGAAAGTTAGTGTTATTTTTTTTAAAATTAAAAAATTATCTGATAAAAATAATGTATTATAATATATTGCAAAATTATTTGTCATTTATGATAGGATTCAGAAGATATTTTTAAGTAGGAAATTAATCATGGACAAGGAAAAAATAGCGTAATTCATATTTTATACCTATTCAGTTTGATTCATTTGATTATTTACTTATATTTACGTCATAAAACCAAATATGAATCAAATGCAGGACAAGATCGTTACGCTGGATGAATTCATCATCAAGTCAGAAAAGGAGAATCCTAACTCTTCTGGGAGTTTTACACGCCTGTTGAGGGATATTGGTATCGCTGCTAAGATTGTCAATAGAGAGGTCAACCGTGCAGGTCTGGTCAATATCCTGGGTGTAGCTGGTAGTACAAATACCACAGGTGACGAAGTACAGAAACTCGATATTTTTGCCAATAATAAATTTATTGAGACGCTTTCCTACAGTGGTGAAGTATGTGGGATTGCTTCCGAAGAAAACCAAGAGATTATTGAAGTCAAGCCTGTCGGCAAAAAGAAAGCACAATATGTCGTCGTCATGGATCCACTGGATGGCTCTTCAAATATTGATGTGAATGTGTCAGTAGGAACTATTTTTGGTATATTTAAGCGCAAAAGTTCGCCAGATGGACCAGTGCAGATGGAAGATTTTTTGCGTAAGGGTACCGAAATGGTTGCTGCAGGCTATGTTTTATATGGAACATCAACCTTGCTGGTGTATTCTACCGGTAAAGGTGTAAATGGATTTACATTGGATCCTAGTATAGGTGAGTTTTGTCTGTCGCATAGAGATATAAAAATGCCTGCGGCTGGCAATTACTATTCAGTAAATCAGGGGTACTATCTCAAATTTGACCTTGAAATGCGGCGCTATATCGACCATTGCTCCGATCTAAATTATAGGTTGAGATATATTGGAAGCATGGTGTCTGATATCCATAGGATTATGTTTCAGGGTGGTATATTCCTGTACCCTAATACGCGTAAATACCCTAAAGGCAAGTTGAGGCTCCTTTATGAATGTTTCCCTATGGCCTACATTATTGAACAAGCCGGAGGTACTGCTCTAACTTGTAAGCTGGAGCGCATAATGGATCTTGAAATCTTTACATTGCATCAGACGTCATCCATTGCTATGGGATCAAAAGATATGGTAAGAGATATGAAGGAGTTTGTTGAGCGCTATGGAGCAGTCATTCAATAACAATGATGAAGAAGTATTTTCTATCTGTTCTTTTTTACTTTGCTATCGGATGGACTTGTCTTGTGGCGCAGCTGACCATCAAGGTAGTTGCCATTCCAGCATCTACTCCACCCAATAGCTCGATTTACATAGCAGGTAATTTTAATAGCTGGGATCCTGGATCCTCCGAATTTAAGCTAGAACAGGATGCGCAAGGTGTGTATGCGATTACTTTTGCGCCATCTATGAGCAATCTAGAGTTTAAGTTTACTCGAGGCTCATGGGATAATGTAGAAGGTACGGCTCAAGGTTCGTATATTCCTAATAGAACGCTGACCTATCATGGAGGGGAGCAAACGATAGAGTTTTCTATAGCAGGATGGGAAGATGGTGTAGGAGCTTCATCTACGGCCTCAGCACAAGTATCAATTTTGTCCACATCCTTTGATATGCCCCAGTTAAATAGAAAGCGACGCATTTGGCTGTATTTGCCAAAGGACTACTACTCGTCATCTAGCACTTATCCTGTATTGTATATGCATGACGGACAAAATCTCTTCGACAAGAAAACCTCTTTTGCCGGAGAGTGGCAGGTGGACGAAAGCCTGGATAGTCTTTTTGAAGCTGGTAAGAAAACGGCAATAGTGGTGGGTATAGACAATGGAGGCGCTTCCAGGCTGGATGAATATTCTCCTTGGGTCAATACTAAATATGGTGGCGGAGAAGGTGATGAATATGTCGATTTTATCGTAAAAACACTTAAACCATATATAGATCAGCATTTCAGAACAAAGAAAGAAGCAGAGTTTACCGGGATTATGGGAAGCTCAATGGGTGGTTTGATATCTATGTATGCAGGTATTAAATATCCTGATGTATTTAGTAGGGTCGGTGCTTTTTCTTCATCGTATTGGTTTTCGCCTTCCAGTTATACTTATGTGAGTGAAAAAGGTGTTAGTCCGACATCTTTTATGTATTTGATTGCAGGTGGCCGAGAAGGCGGTAGTCAGGTGTCCGACATGCGCAAGATGTACAATTTATTGCTAGCATCAGGAGCCATTGAACAGCAACTATATGAGGAGACACACCCTGATGGTCAACATAGTGAATGGTACTGGAGGAGAGAATTTCCAAAAGCCTTTGTATGGCTGTTTAATAGAGAAGCATCAGATGTTAAGGATGTAAATTTAACAACCAAAATCACGGCCTATCAAAGAGGTAATGAACTCATTCTTACCTATCCTGATGTCATGGATGGTAACTTAATGAGTGTGTACGATAGTATGGGTAGGCAAATTATCCATCAACCTATATCCAGACAATTAGATTTAAGTAATCACCCGATGTCTTCTGGTATTTATATTATTAAAGTAGGTGATCAGTCTAAGCGGATATATATCAGGATGTAGAGGGACTGCTTTCAGCTACAATTTTCACTTACTCCTCAATATTCGGTGTATATGAAGTGTGTCAGCAAACAAGGTGATTTTAAGGTTAATGTTACTGCTCACACGATTAGCAGTAGTATTGATTACCTCGCAGATTTCAGTAGATTTTTCAATATCGATGATATTCGCCATCTTGGAAGCGATTTCCTTTTCTTTTTTAGTAAGCTGAATGTTGTCACTCTGAGTTAGTAGTCTGTAGTTGTATTGACGAAAGAAATGAAGGCCATATTCCAAAAAATTCTTTTGCTCTTCTTTTTCCATACCATCAATGGTTTTGATCCATGCATTGATTTCTACTGGATCGGCTTTATAAGCTATTCTAAACCATGATATCAATAAGTCAGAATAGTCCACATCTTCGTTGTTACTAATAGCAATAGCGAGATTAAGGTTGCCATCGGATAGATTGGCAATTTGCTCGGCAGTGCTACGCTGTAGAGTATTGTTCTGCTCTAATAAATATCTTGTGATTTCATCATTGGAAAATGATGGTATTTTTACGATTTGGCACCTACTTAATATCGTCTGTAAAATCAATTCTTGTTGTTCAGCAACTAAGATAATATAAGTATGATCAGTAGGTTCCTCAATCAGTTTAAGCAACCTATTGCCATTATTTCCTAGGTATTCGGGCAACCACATAATAAGAATCTTTGCCTCAGACTCAAAGGACATCATACTGAGTTTGTGGATAATGTCGTTGCATTCCTTCACATTAATATTAGGCAGACTATTTTGAGCATCCATCAAGTCAAACCAATCAGAATGGCCCATAAATGAATTTTTTGATAGTGCTTCCCGCCATTTAGGCAAAAAATCATCACTCGTGGTGCTTTCCCTTTTTTTATCACCAAATTTCACTACAGGGTATGAAAAATGTATGTCAGGATGAATCCATTTATGAGATTTGAGACACTGTTTGCAAACACCACAGCTGTCACCATTCTTTTTATCTTCACAGGTTATGTATGCAGCAAGTGCTAGTGCCATAGCCAGTGCTCCATAGCCTTCCTTTGATAAAAACAGTTGGGCATGAGGTATTCTATTTTTATCCACTGCAGATACAAGCTGTTTTTTGACTTCACTTTTTCCGGGAATAGATTTGAAAAACATGGGAGTGTTAATTAATATGACTTAATGGGTTGCAAATTTACCTTTAAATTTACATCTCAAAACATATTGAAAACGCTAAATGTTATTTGGGTAGCTAAATTGTTTGTTGATTATGAGAGTTTCTGTTTTTAGAAGAGCACATTTCAATGCAGCACATATGCTGTATAACCCCAACTGGACTTTTGAAAAGAACCAGGAAGTATTTGGTCCTTGTAATAATATTAATTATCATGGACATAATTATGAGCTGGAAGTGAAAGTTACCGGTGAAGTCGATCCTGATACCGGCTATGTTTATGATATGAAATTACTGAGTGATCTGATCAAAAATGAGGTAGAAGCTAAATTTGATCATAAAAATCTCAACCTGGATACGGAGGAGTTTAAGGCTTTAATTCCTACAGCAGAGCATATTGTTTATGTGATTTACAACATTTTAAGAGCTAAGATTGATGAGCGATATGAATTAAGTGTGAAACTTTGGGAGACTCCAAGAAATATAGTTCAATATCCGGCATAAAAAAGGCCTTTTATCTCAACGATGAAATAAAAGGCTTTTTATGAGTGATTTGTTGAACACAATTGAATTATGCTCCTGAATGTATTTTATTAAATTTAACCGTTTTAATCGTATTGTTTTTATTGTCCAACATTCTTAATATATACATGCCTGGTTTTAAATCACCGACAAGATGCTGGGCATTATTATAATGATAAAAAGACTTGACTTCGGCGCCAAACATGTTATAGATTTTAATCTTACTTACATTATTACCATTTGCAATCGAAAAGTAATCAGAAGCAGGATTAGGATAAACTGAAATAAGGTTTTTGGAGATTTCTTTTGTCGATGTAGTTGAAGCATTTACATCTATTTCAATAGTGTACAATTCCTGTGAATATTCATCGTCGCCATAAAGAACCAGTTCCATATGTGTTTGTCCTGCGACTCCATTAGGAATAAAGTAAACATAAAAATCATAATTACCTTGTCCCATGTAATTTGGAAAACTTTTCGGATTTCTATCTACATTTGGTAGGTAGCATAAGTTTAGGTCACAAACCTGAGTTGCCCAGTTTTCATTCCAGGTAGTCGAATCCTTTTTTAGTTCCCAATAAACGACATAATTAGTGTCTCTTTCGACTTCAATATTAATTTTATACTTTGTAATTACACTATCTACCGGAGCATTAATAACTACAGGATTAGGGCTGTGATTAAATTGACCAAATACTGCTATTGAAAAATAAAGAAATACTAATGTAAATATATGTTTCATGTGCCTTTGATTATAAAAAGTTTAAGCGCCACCGCTTGATTTCTGCAACTTAATCGATTTTACTACTTTGTTTCTGTCGTCGAGCATCTTTACGATATACATACCTGATTTCAGATCAGTAACATCGTGAAGAGTATTAGTGTAGTTATTTGCAACTCTAATCTCTTTTCCAAACATATTATATATGATTACTTTCTTAACATTCACACCATTATTGATTTGAAAATAATCCGTAGTGGGGTTTGGAAATACCTTTATGTCTTCAGTCAAATAATCATTGACAATACTACTCTGTCCTGTTAAATTGACCGAAGTCAACACGAAAACGAAGATAAATAAAATGGAAAAAAGTACACTTCTCAACATATGAAACACTTTATTGTGCAAATATAAAAAATTATTTTTATAGAATGTATCTAAAATTTTGTTAAAGTTTTATTTTTGAATCATTTGCATATTATTTGAATTTAAATTAATTAATATATGTTTTATTTTAGTATGTAATCACCAATCTAATAGATAAATTATATATTGAATAAAATTGTATGTTTAAAAAATACGATGGAGGTAGAAATTAGGAAGTTTGGAGAATTGAATCATGGATCGATAGATCTAATTACTTTTACCGGAATAGATGGACCGTCTGTTTCCATCACAAATTATGGTGGTATCGTCCATGAATGGAAATGTAGAGACAGAGAAGGTGTACTTAAAGATATTTTGCTAGGTTGTAAAGATCTGGAGCAATACCATGAAAGGCATCCTTATTTTAATGCTATTGTAGGTCGATTTGCTAATCGCATTGCCAATGGAAGATTTTCTCTGGATGGTAAAAAGTATTTTTTGCATACCAATCTTCCACCACACCATCTCCATGGCGGAATTGATGGGTTTGACAGGAAAATTTGGGAATACGAGGTGGCAACCTCCACAGATCAATGCACGCTAAAACTGCATGCCAAATCACATGATATGGAAGAAGGATATCCCGGCAATGTCCAAATGGAGGTGCATTATACTTACACAGAAGACAATAAACTGATCATCCACTATCGAGCAGTGACAGATAAGCCAACACCTCTTAATCTGACCAATCATTGTTATTTTAATTTATCTGGAGATCAAAATACTACTATTCTTGATCATGCAGTATGTATTCGAGCTGATGGTTTTACGGCAACAGATGATACTCTGATTCCAACCGGACATATTTTACCAGTTCAAGGTACACCACTTGATTTCACAACAGAAAAGATAATCGGACAAGTCATTGATGATCAATCTAATATGCTTAAAGTTACTAAGGGTTTTGATCACAATTTTGTCATTACTGAGCATCAAATGGATGAAGTTGTGGCCACTGTATGTCACAGTCCAAGTGGTCGAAGACTACGGGTCTTTACGGATCGGCCGGGCATACAGCTTTATACTGGCAACTGGTTAGGTGGAGTCATGGGCAAACCAGGCAAATATAAGGATTTTGCAGGTCTTTGCCTTGAAACACAATACTTTCCGGATTCACCCAATAGGCCTGAATTTCCTGATTGCATACTGAGGCCAGGTGACATTTTTGATTCAGTAACAATATATAAGATAGATACTTTCTGAAAGGGCAGCTAAATTAAAAATCTATGTTAACTTTGTCATAAAATATTAAGTTTGCAGTACTAAAACTGACTCAAAAAGAGTTATATAAACAGTTAGAATCGCAAATAATTTGATCTGAAGTCCTACCTTTGTATTTTTAATAATCTTTATATGTGGGTAAATAAGAGTTGGATGGTAGCAACCATTCTATGTGCAACATTTCTTTTGAACATTGCAGATGCTTATGCAGGATGCATCAGCGGAGATTGTTTTAATGGATATGGTACTTTTGTTTATAAAGATCATTCAAAATATACCGGTTCGTTTTTATATGGTAGACCACACGGAAAAGGCACCTATTATCAGGCAGATGGTAGTGTCTATACAGGTCCATTTGAAAATGGAGTAAAGCACGGCCTAGGGAAAATGGTGTTTACATCAGGAGATGTTTATACAGGTAATTTTTTTAATGGTATGGTACAAGGGCGTGGTCGGATGGCTTATAGTAATGGCGACGTATATCTTGGAGACTGGATAGAAGGAAGAGCTTCAGGCGAAGGAAAATATCAGTTTGCCAATGGTGATGTTTATGAAGGAGAAATTGTTGACGGTTATATTTCAGGTTATGGACGGATGACTTTGCCCAATGGAGATTATTATGAAGGTGGATGGGTCAATAACAAGAAGCACGGCAAAGGAATAGAAGTCAGTCAAGGAGTTATGGCTGAAGTATATTATCAAATGGATCAGTTAGCTAGCCAACATGCAATAGCTGAAGAAGATGAGCAAAATAATGATGCAGAGGCTGACGCTGAAGAGTATCCACTTGCACTTGCTGACTGCAATAGTATATATTGTGACCACATCAAAGGAACTTTTAGATATCAAGATGGTTCAGTTTACACCGGTGATTTTATTAAGGGACAAGGTGAAGGCGAAGGTCAATGTGTCTATGCCAATGGTGATATATATACAGGTCAATGGAAAAACCACGCTCCACATGGAAAGGGCACCATGGTCTTTGCCAATGGAATAACATATAAAGCAATCTGGAATGACGGGGTGCCACTAGAAAAGATAGAAGATAAAGTCATAGCACAAAACAAGCAGCAAACGACTAAGCAACCGGAAGCAAAGGATAAGATCAGCAAAACACAATCCTCTTCCAAGCCAAAAATTTATGCTCTGATTGTAGGTATAGCGAGCTATCTGCATATGCCCTCTCTTAAATATACTGATGATGACGCTTACCGCCTTTATGCCTTTCTCAAAAGTCCGGAAGGTGGTGCACTCCCGGATAATCAGATCGAAGTACTCATAGACGATGCTGCTACAAGACAGACTATTGTGGATGGGGTGAGAAAGATGGTGCGTAATGCTGACGAGAATGATGTAATTATGCTTTATATGGCTGGGCATGGCTTAGGTGGATCATTTGTTCCTAGTGACTTTGACGGATATAAAAATCAGCTGGCTTACGTTCAGATCATGGATATGCTGGATGGCGCCAGTGCTAAGCACAAGCTTTTTATTGTGGATGCATGCTACTCGGGCTCTATGCTGGCACAGGCTAGATCGCCTTATTCGGTTGCACTGGAAAATTTCTATAGCGCCTATAATACTACCCAAGGTGGTACAGCAGTGATGATGTCATCTAAAAAAGAAGAAACATCTCTTGAATATACCGGCATAAGACAGGGTATTTTCTCACATTTTCTGATCAAGGGTCTGAAAGGTGAAGCAGATAGCGACAGCAATAAGCTGATTACTGTATCTGAATTGTATGATTTTGTTTCAAGCAGTGTTCGAGATTACACTGCAAAAGCTCAGAATCCACTCATCATGGGCGATTATGATAAAAATATGCCGGTAGCATGGGTGAGCGAAAATCCGTAATATAGCGATGGGATATTTCTATCTGATACTGACCATTGTTTTTGAAACGATTGCTATCATCAGCATGAAGGAAGCCAACGGTATGCTGCATAAAGGATGGTTGATAGCAGGTGTTGTAGCATATGGGCTTACGTTCTATTTATTGACAATGGCTCTCAATTATTTGCCGATGGGATATACTAATGCGGTTTGGGCAGGTTCCAGTACTTTTCTAGTATATTTAGCCGGCATTTTATGGTACAAAGAAAAAACCAGTCTGCTGGAGTTGTTTTTTGTGGCTTGTATTCTCATTGGAATTATTGGATTGAATTATATGCAGAAGACACAATGAGGTATTTTGATAGCATGAATTACTAAGTGTAGTAAAACTGTCTTTAATGACCTCCATCTTATGGAATCAGATTTTCTAAAAGTGTTTGTAGGTAATAATTAAGATAATGCCCTAAATGAAAAGATTATTGCTTAGTCAAGCCTGTTTGTAATAGCTAGTTTAACGAATAGAAATAAATGAAACTTCTGGATTAAACTTGTCAAAAGCATTACCAAATCGTAAATAGGCTTTTAGATGATTTTTTTAAACCCATATTACTCATTAGACTTTGTTACAAAGGAGAATCATATAAAATTGTTATGAGTTTCGGAGTTTTTATTTCACAGGTATTATTTACTATGACGAGAAAAGAAAGACGGGTACTGAAATAGATATGAAGTAGTATTTTCATGTAGTAAATTTATAATGCGTCATTTGGGTTGAAATTTTAGCTCATTTACCCATGATGTTCGTGCCTTTTTATTAAGAAATCAAAGTGGGATTTTGGATAGAAGTCACTCACTACAATTGAAGGATGCTGTCAAAATACGTGTAATAAAAGTAAAAATAAGAAAAAACAGCGATTTAATTCATATTTTCTACATAAAAAGCATTTTTATAATTTTGTAAATCAAAGAATTGTCTTACCTTTGCAACCCGAATTGGAAAATCGGTATAAGAATAATTTTTTTTAATAACAAACTTCTAATAAAAACATGAATCAATATGAAGTTACTTTCATCATCGATCCCGTTCTGTCAGGTGATGAAATAAAATCGACAGCGAGCACTTACGAATCGCTTCTGAAAGATCAGGGTTGTTCTATTGTGCACGTAAATGAAATGGGGCTAAGACAAATGGCTTACCCTATCAATAAGAAATCTTCAGGAGTATATTACTGCATTGAGTTTACAACTCCTACTGGCACAGTGATCGGAAAGACAGAACTTGCCCTCAGACGAGACGAACGAATCATGAGATTCCTCACTGTTAAGCTCGACAAGTACGGTGTTAAATACAATGAAGATCGTCGCTCTGGAAAGATTAGCCCGTACAAGAGAAAAGAGACAAAGAAAAAGTCTTTTGAAGGTAGTGCATCAGCACCTGTGCAAGAAGTGCAGGCTAAAGTGGAGAAATTTGGAGAAGAAGAATAATTATTGATAATTCATTTTAAAAAATAGAATAATAATGGCATCTAGAGATGATATAAAGTTCCTTAGTAATCCTACTATAGGACAACAAAGAAAAAAGTATTGCCGATTTAGAAAATTCGGTATCAAATACATCGATTATAAAGATTCTGAGTTCTTACTTCAGTTTGTCAATGAGCAGGGAAAATTGCTTCCTAGAAGAATAACCGGCAACTCACTGAAGTATCAAAAAAAGGTAGCGGTAGCAGTAAAAAGAGCAAGGCACCTTGCGATTCTGCCATACGTTACTGACTTATTAAAATAATTTTTTAAAAACATCAGAAAATGGAAATCATACTTTTAAAAGATATAGATAAACTAGGCGACAAGCACGATATCGTGAATGTTAAGCCTGGATATGGTCGAAATTACCTGATTCCTCAGGGACTGGCCGTAAATGCAAATGCAGCTAATAGAAAGAAAAGAGAGGCAATTCTTGCTGAAGAGGAAGCTAAAGAAGCTGCTAGATTAGATGAATACAAAGCAATGGCTGAAAAGATGGAAGGCCAGATATTGAAAATCGGTGTTAAAGCTGGTACATCCGGTAAGATTTTTGGTAGTGTGACCAGTGTACAGATAGCTCAAGCACTGAAAGATCAGCTGGAGATCGAGATTGAGCGCAAGAAAATCGTTCTTCCTGAAGAAGTAAAAGAAGTAGGTACATATGAAGCTGTACTTAAACTTCACAAGGAACTAACGACTAATATTCAGTTTGAACTGGTAGAAGAATAATTGTAATAATTCGAGATAATAGAAAAAATGGGCTTTCGTTCTATCAGGATGAAAGCTCTTTTTTTTTTAAGAAATCCGCTTTTTATCGGAAATCATCATCACATTGCCTTCTATCTGAAGCATCGTACCATCCTTAAAAACTTTGACAAAAACTTCATCAAAATATTTTCGAGCCTTAGATATATCACGAGTAGTCAATCCGAGATGATTGAAGAGCAAAATACCATGAGTGATAAGGCTGGCTTGCGCTAGGTCAAGAAATTCTTTTTCGCAAAATACACGAGGTATTTGATCATCCACAAAGACATCTACACAGATAATGTCGTATTTGGTGGTATTTTGCACCATAAAGGTCCACGCATCTGAATGAATGAGTTCGATGTCTGAGACAAGTTCTCCGAGTACATATTTTGAAGCTAGGTAGATGACAGTTTCATCAATCTCAACACCGGTGTAAATCATTTCTTTTTTGAATACTTTCTCCAGCATATAGGGTATGCTCCCGAGGCCAAAACCTAGGATTAATACGGTTTCTAATGGAGGAGATCCCATGTTAAGCCGTTCAAATACACCTCGGAAGTTGGTATATTTATCAGCGTAGGAATAGATTGCATTGGGTGTACATAGCTGATAACGACCTTTGCTCAGTAGTACATGTATAGATTCGTTATAGGGCGACGACATCGACTCAATGTGAACATCAGTGATATAGCTCCACCATTTTTTAAGTAAGCCTGGCTTCATGATAGGTATGAATGATGTTGGATCTGGTCCAGTGTATTCAAAATTATAGAGACACCCTTCCGAATTTCATCATGGCTGATAATCAATGGTGGTGCTATTCTGAATGATTGCCGGTCAAAAAGAAAATAATCAGTCAAAAGTCCGTTTTGGATGAGTAGCCTGATTACTGGGGAAAGGTGTTCAGCTGCAGTAAGTTCTACCGCCATCATCAAGCCAGACGATCGGATAGTGCGGATCAATGGATGTCGTAACAACTCACGGAGTAGCTGTTCTTTTTGTTGAACTTCGTCAATGTAGGATTCGGAGACCAATGTCTTGAGCGTAGCCAGTGCAGCTGCTATACACACAGGGTGACCACCAAAAGTAGTAATATGGCCCAATGCAGGATGGTTTGAAAAGGTTTTCATCAGGTCACTAGGAGCGACTAGAGCACCTACCGGCATACCGCCACCCATTGCTTTAGCTATCAGTAAAATATCTGGAATTATACCATACTTCTGATGAGCAAAAAGATAACCTGTGCGGCCAAAACCTGTCTGAATTTCGTCAAGAATAAGTAGAGTGCCTGTTTCATCACATCGCTTTCTGACAGCTTTAAGATAGGCTTCTGTAGCAGGAATGATGCCACCCTCTGCTTGTACAGGTTCGAGGATGATACAAGCTGTGCGCTCTGTTATCTTTGAAAGTGCTTCCACATCATTGAAAGGAAGATGACGAACACAAGGAATAGAAGGTACGTAATGCCGTGTAAATTCTGTATCACTGCGCAGACTCTCGGCAGCTATCGTACTCCCATGATACGCACCAGCACAGGACAAAATTTCTATACGACCGGTGGCCTTTCGTGCTAGCTTTATAGCTGCTTCTACAGCTTCTGTACCACAGTTGACAAAATACACACTGTCTAGGCCGTTGTTGAGTGTTTGTGCAAGCATGTGAGCATATTCAACTTGTGGTGATTGGATGTGCTCGCCATATACCATCGTATGCATGTATGTGGCCACCTGGTTTTGGACAGCACTGACTACCGCAGGATGGCAATGTCCCAGAGCACTCACAGATATACCTGAATCAAAGTCCAGATATTTTTTTCCATGTACGTCAAAGATATACATACCTGCTGCATGGCTTATCTCCAATCCGAATGGGTATTCACTGGTTTGTGCCACATGCTGTAAAAACCATCTTCTGTGTGTTGACATCTGTCAATTTTGGACAAATGTACGTATTTTTATTCAATTGATAGAAGGATTGATATAGCCAAATGACGGTACTTATCTCGATGATAATGGGCGGTTATCACTGATTTTTATACTTTTATGCACTATTTTTGCGTATAATAAGTTATGCATTTGAATAAGTATTTTTGGCTGCTTTGTGTATCATTGTACTGCGCTTTCGGTTCAGCTCAACACCATGCTGCATATCGCCTTCAATACAAAAAACTCCAACCTCATGCTTGCGAATTGAATGTGTCAGAATATTCACTGATGCCAGCCACCATAACTATAGTGGCCTCAACAGACACATTGATCGGCTGGAAAGTCATGAATAATAAGATAGTTCTAGGAGATTCGCTATGTAGCAAATATGGATCCGATTCTTTGCTGGTGAGTTTTCGTACCTTTGGTTTTAATATTGAGGAGCCGACTTATGTGATTGACTCATCATTGCTGACATTTAAAGAGAAAGCCCTGATTACAGTATATGAATATCGCCAAAATGAAAGTAAAAATGGGTTGATTGAATCTCGCGGACTGGATTATAGAGGCAGTTTTTCAAGAGGTTTATCCATTGGCAATAGCCAGAGTCTGGTTTTGAATTCTAATTTTGACATGCAGCTCGTCGGTGATCTAGGCAATGGATTGAAGGTTATTGCAGCCATTTCTGATGAGAACCTTCCGATTCAGGCTCAAGGCAATACTCAACAATTGCAAGAGTTTGACAAAGTATTTATTCAGGTGTCAAAGGACAGAACTTCAATCATAGCGGGGGATTATGAACTCCATCGACCGGATAGTTATTTTATGAATTACTTTAAAAAACTTAAGGGTATTAGTGTGTCTTCAACAGTGAATAGTGGTAAAGGAACAGAAGTTTTTGCCAAAGGGAGTTTTGCGATTTCTCGAGGTAAGTTTGCACGCCAGACGCTGAAAACCAGTGAAGGAAATCAAGGTCCGTATAGGTTGCAAGGTAATAGTAATGAGCGTTTTATTATAGTGTTAGCAGGGACGGAGCGGGTATATTTTAATGGTATTTTGTTGACACGTGGCTTTGATTATGACTACGTCATTGACTATAACCGTGCGGAGATTACTTTTTCGCCTACTCGAGTGATTGCCCGTGATTCTAGGGTGATTGTGGAATTTGAATATACGGACATCTCTTATTTACGATCTATGTATGCCACTCAAACGGAATTCAGAAGTAAGAAATGGAAGGCTGGTATTAATTTTTATTCTGAGCAAGATAGTAAAAATGCCACCGGCGATGTTCAGCTGGACTCACTCGACTTACAGATACTTCAGCAAAGTGGCGATGATTTATCTAGGTCAGTGCGCAATAGTATTTATTTACTCAAAGATGAAGAGAGGCGTGGTGTCAACAGAATCCTTTATGCCGGAATGCCTGATCCATTAGATCCATCAAACATCATACTGAGATTTACTACTAATCTTGACAGTGCAATGTATGCTGCGACTTTTACTGAAGTAGGACAAGGTAAAGGTGATTATATTATTGATGAGAAGGCCAATAAGAATGGTAGAGTGTATAGATATGTAGGTAATAATATGGGGAGCTATCTGCCTGTGATTCAACTTATTCCGCCTGAAAAGCGACAGATGGTCACGGTCAATGGCAAATATCAATTCAATCGTGATGCGTCGGTATTTGGAGAAGTAGCCATGAGTAATTATGATGTCAACCGATTGTCTTCTTTTGATGAAAGTGATAATACTGGATTTTCTACCCATGTAGCGTTTAATAATCGTATAAAGCTGGACACAGCAGGTCAATGGTCACTCAATACTTCTGTGAAGCATGAGTTTGTCAATAAGAATTTCAATGAGTTAAACCCTTTTCGGGCTCCTGAATTTGTAAGAGACTGGAATATCAGTCAACTGATGAGCAAAGGAGATGAGTATTTATTATTAAGCAGTGTTTCGTTGAATAAACGCAATGAAATGAAGTTGGAGTATGGCTTTAATACTTATGTAAAAGGTGATGATTATACAGGTAGAAAGCATCAGGCATTATGGACTTTTGCTAAAGACAGATGGAATGTAAGGGCCTTTTCTGATTATCTCACTTCTACGGCCTCAAGCTTGGATCAGAATACTCGGTTTTTAAGACCAGAGTTGTCTATATCATATAAAATTTCTAAAAAAGGCGACTGGTCGATAGGAGCCGCTTATGATGGAGAGTCTAATGTTATTCGCAATATTGGTGGAGATTCACTTTTTGCTGCGAGTAATCAATTTCATCATCTTAAGTGGTTTGTAAGTAATGATTTTTCAAAGGATTTTGCCATGAGGCTTTCCTATTCAGTAAGGGATGATTATCTAGGCAAACAAAATGACTTTGCTCATGCCTCAGTTGCTAAGGAACTTGAGTGGGCAGGAAAATGGATTGCTTCAGAAAACTCTGATTTACAATGGAATATTATTGGTCGTCAGCTAGATATAAAAGATCCTATACTGCTGCCAAAGGAAACTAGTAAAAACACTATTTTAGGGAAACTGGACTATGTTTTTTCGCTGTTCAATCAAGGCATCAGGTCGGTGACTTCTTACAATACTAATTCAGGGCAGGAGCCCAAAGTAGAATACGTTTATCAGAAAGTAGAACCCGGTACAGGCGACTATGTTTTTATTGGGAAAGAGGAAAATGCTAATTTGAATAATAGTCAGGACTTTCGTTTTGATCCGTCCAATCCCAATCGTAGTTATATTAGATTGACACTGACTAATAATGAATTTATTCGCACTAACAATATAGAACTCAATCAAAGCCTTCACATAGAACCTGTTAAATTTATTAAAGCAACACCTGAGCGCAAATTGTCATCTTTCTATCGATTTATTTCCCGTTTTTCTACTATGTCAAATGCAAAGATTACGAAAAAGCAGATGGATAATTCGAGTACTTCGCTAACGTCATTTTTTAACTTTGACCTGCAAGACACTTCTTTAGTGAGTTATAATTCTACCTTTTCCAATACTTTGTTTTTCAATAAAGGAAATGTGAAATATGATATTCAGATAGGCAATCGAGATAATCAAAATCGCTCATTGCAGGTAGGTGATACTGAAGATCATGGTATCAATGATTGGTTTTTTAGGACTCGTTTGAATATCCTTAATAGGGCTGACTTATTTTTAATACTTGAAAAATCTGAAAGAACATATTTTTCCAGAGTTTTTGCCGATAGGAACCTGGATCTTCGAATACTTCGGCTCAAACCGGAGTTGAGTTATCGACCTTCCGGCAATGTGCGACTGACTGCCAGGTACACTTATGAGGACAAAAGACAGCAAATTCTTACAAAAGACCTGGCTTTTATCAATGATTTTACGGGTGAATTTGCATTGCGCAAAGCAAATCAATACAGTTTTGACCTAAGTTTGAGCTATGTTGCTATACAATTCTCTGGTGAAAGTGGATCGCCACTTGAGTATGACATGCTGGACGGATTGAAAAATGGAAAGAATTTCTTGTGGAATTTAGTATTTACCCGCAGAGTGGGAAAAAACATTGACCTCACCGTCAATTACGAAGGTCGTAAACCTGGAAGTTCACCTTTTGTGCATGTGGGTAGAGCACAGATCAAAGCTACTTTTTAATAGAACTTCAAATAAGATGATTGCTTTCTATTTAGGTATTACTTTAGACGGAATCAATTAAGTAAAATGTTTCGCTAAAATGAGAAAGTAAAACAAAATTTTCCTATAAAGCGATTTATTCTTTGAATTTGCTGATTATTCCATTGATAATACTGGATGGAACTTCAGGTCTTTTGACATTTTGTTTGATGAAATTCCTAAACTGAATTTCATTTTCCATCATCTTTTGACTTTTGGGATTGCTTTCCATTTCTTTCAGGAAATCTTGCTGTTCATGTTGCGATAACTGATTATCGAGATACATGTCCATTTGTTCTAAGAATCGAGTTGAGTCGATATTTCTCATTGTATTCTTAATTTATATTTTAAAATCATTCTTTTGATTCTGATGATGCTTTATTTTTTATGCCTCTTTTGTCTTTATAACCCATTTGTTTAGCATATTCCTGCAGTTTTTCCTTGAGCATATTTCTAGCTCTGAAAAGCCGCGATCTAACAGTGCCAATAGGAAGGTCAAGTGTTTTGGAAATTTCTTCGTAACTAAAGTTTTCAATATCGCACATCAGAATTACTTCTCTGAACTCTTCAGGCAATGCTTTCAATGCCATCGTAACTTCATCACCCAGAGTCATGTCAAAAATATCTGTCCTCAAATCAACGTAAGTTTGATTCTTTGACTCATCACCGGATTTGACACCACCTAATTCATCAAGATCTACCTTGGGTGGTATTCTCGATTTTCGGCGATACTCGTTGATGTAAGCATTCTTTAATATCTTAAACAACCAGGCTTTTGCATTAGTTCCCAACTCATAGTTTTCTATAAATTTATGTGCCTTCATGTATGTTTCTTGTACAAGATCATCGGCATCATTTTCATTGAAAGTAAGGTGGTAGGCAAACGTCTTTAATGCCTCCATATGTGGAAGCAACTCTGTGTTAAAAATGTACAAACTTTTAGACGTGGCCACTTTTTTTTGATTGAGGTGCAAATGTAGCTGTTTTTAGCTAATTTTTTACAGTTTAGCATGGAATAAGGCAAATTATTGATCATTATGAACCTAAACATAAGGCAAATCATCCTACAATTAATCCTTCTCTGCTAGTTTATATTGGCATCTATCAATATTATTTGTTAAAACTTGGAGCACTCTTCATACTATTCAAAGGATGTTCAGATACTAATATTATCCAGGGCTTGACTCATGTCGTAAATAATGTCTTCGTAATGCTCTACACCTACAGAAAGTCGGATCATCTTAGGTGTAATTCCGAGCAATGCTTTGAGTTCTTCATCTACATCGACGTGTGTCATAGATGCCGGATGCTGAGCAAGGCTTTCAGTGCTACCTAAACTCACTGCTAATTTGATCAGTTTAAGTCCATTGAGAAATAAAAATGCTTCCTTTTCACCTCCTTTAATGTCAAAGGATATCATGGCGCCATTGGATAGACATTGCTTATTTCTGATGTGGAATTGCTCACCATCATTTTCAGTGATATTACCGAGATAGTATACTTTCTCAACCTTAGGATGGGCACTTAGAAAAGCAGCGACTTTTTCGGCATTAGCTGCCTGAGTGTCCATTCTGATTTTAAGTGTTTCTAAACTTCTTAGTAATAACCATGCAGTATTAGGACTGGCCATATTGCCTAGAAATGTCCGGAGTGCTTTCACTCTTGCCATAAGTTTATTAGAGCCAAGGCAAGCGCCAGCTATCACATCACTATGCCCGCCGATATATTTGGTTGCAGAATACAAGACCAGATCTGCTCCATGCTCCAGTGGATGTTGCCAGAGAGGTCCCATATAGGTATTGTCAACGGCAAGAGGTATCTCGCTATTGTTTTTATTAGCAAAGTATGAAGCAATTTCCTTACTCAGGCTGATGTCTATGAGATCATTGGTTGGATTGGCAGGTGTTTCAATATATACCAGTGCCAGTTTATCAGCAAGACCGGTCGCCTCTACGATTTGAATAATTTCATCTTTGGACTGTCCGGCTCTGAATTCTGCAAGTTGAATTCCAAATTTAGGAAGCACGTGGCGGATAAAGTGATCGGTCCCACCATACACTGGATTGCTAAATAACAAAAGATCGCCGGGCTTTAAAAATTCAAATAAAACAGTGGTGATTGCCGACATTCCACTTTCAAATACGGCACAGTCTTCTGCCTTGTCCCACAGTGCTAGTCTGTCTTCTAGAATTTCAAAATTAGGGTTGTTGATACGACTGTAAATCAATCCTAGTTCTTCGCCTTCGTGCAAGTTTCTATGGCCGTAAGCGACCTCAAAGAAAGCTTTTCCTTCTTCAGCATTTTTAAATACAAAAGTGGAGGTCTGGAATATAGGACATTTTACGGCCCCTTCTGACAGTTCGGGCTTGTAGCCATAAGACATCATCAGACTTTCGGGTTTCATTTGTTTAGACATGACAGTTGCTAGTTTATAAAGTGGTGTTTAATAGTGATTTTTGTTTTTGATGACGGCATAAAATTCAATTCTGACAGAGCCACCATAATTCACACAAAATTAAATAATTATTTGTCAATTGTATTTATCACATGATTATTTTAGGTATGATAGCGTAAATAGTATGAGTTGATCGTTCGAAGAAAATCTGGGAATTAGATTTTTGAGATCACTTGAATAGGGCTTGTCTTCTATAAGAAATAAGTATAGTTAAATTTTGTGGCAATAAAAAAAGCCGGTCGTGCCGGCTTTTTACTATTATTCTTTAAAAATTAAATGGTCATGATATCTTTCTCTTTTGATTCTATCATTTTATCAATTTTTATCATATAAGATTCAATCAATTTCTGAACTTCCTCTTCCTTCCTTTTTCCTGCATCTTCAGGAAATCCTTCCTTTACTTTCTTTTTTAAGAAATCCATGATTTTATTCCTAGCAGACCTAATGCTTACGCGCGATTCTTCAGCTGATTGTTTTGCTTGCTTGACCATGGCCACTCTCCTTTCCTCACTCATAGGCGGGATGATAAGTCTCACTGTTTCTCCGTCATTCATGGGTGTGATCCCTAGATTGGCTTCAAAAATGGCTTTTTCAATACTTGCAAGCATCTTTTTTTCCCATGGCTGAATGGAAATAGTCCTAGCATCAGGCGTGCTGATATTGGCAACCTGATGAAGTGGCGTCATGGTGCCGTAGTAATCCAGCAAAATACCACTTAGCATATTAGGGGAAGCTTTACCAGCACGAATTTTATTGAGCTCGAATATTAGATGTTCAATAGATTTGTCAAAACTTTCCTTGACGTGTTCTATCTGGCTGTTAATTTCTTCAATCATAAAACTATTGATACTTTATATTATCAATCACAAATATAATAAAAATTGCGAATTAATCATTACTGCTGCTCATAAATCTGAGCAAAAAGTATAAAAACATTACCAGTGCACCTAATGCTGCTGAAACATAAGTCATAGCTGCCCACCATAAGGCATCCTTTGCACCGTCATGTTCTTGACCCTGCATATAGCCGGATTCATCCAACCAGGCAAGTGCCCTATTAGATGCATCAAACTCTACTGGGAGTGTCACTAAACTAAAGAGCGCTGTTACACCAAAAGTGGCTACTAAGATAAGCATAAATGTATGCCCACCAAAGCCACTACCTAATCCAAAAATCAATCCCATAAACAGAAACTGTTGTACACTAGAACTAAACTGAATTACAGGTACCAGTTTAGATCGGAGTTGCAACATACTATATGCTTGAGCATGTTGTACAGCGTGCCCTACCTCGTGTGCACTGACTGCTGCTGAAGCTATCGACCTGCCACTATATACTTCAGGGGAGAGATTTACGGTTTTATTGGCAGGATTATAGTGATCGGATAAATAACCCTGTCCTTGCACGACCTGAACATCGTGGATACCATAATATCTCAGCATGTCTTCTGCGATTTCTTTTCCACTCTTGTGATTACTTACAGGTATGCGTGCATAATGTGCAAACTTAGACTTTAATCTACTGCCGATGAGCATACCTATTACAGTAAAAAACGCCTAAGATGATAAAATAAGTCATGTCAACCATGGCTGTCAATTATTTTTTATTGTTAAAAATTTGGTATTATAACTCTTTGGACTTTAAAAAAGTTTCAATTCACTATTCATTAATTTTTTCTTAGCAAATGAGGTGGATACATTCAATAATCACACTACCAAAGACTAATTGATGAAGTCAAAACCAGTGTAAGGCACTAAAGCTTTAGGAATTTTAATGCCACTTGGCGTCTGGTGATTTTCGAGCAATGTGGCAACTATCCGAGCTAGAGCCAGTGCACTTCCATTAAGGGTATGTGCAAGTCGGGTCTTGCCATCTTCATCCTTAAATCTAAGGTGCATCCGATTCGCCTGGAAAGTCTCAAAATTAGAAACAGAACTGACCTCAAGCCATCTTTCTTGTGCAGCGGACCACGTTTCAAAGTCAAAAGTCAGTGCTGAATTGAAGCCGGTATCGCCACCACATAACCTTAATATGCGATATGGAAGCTCTAGTTTTTCTAGCAGGCCTTCTACGTGTTTTAACATTTCCATCAACACATCATAGGAGTGATCTGGAAGGTCCATCCATACGATTTCTACTTTGTCAAACTGATGCAATCGGTTGAGGCCTTTTACATCTGAACCATAAGATCCGGCCTCACGTCTGAAACATGGTGTATAACCTGTCAGTTTAATAGGGAAATCAGATTTTTGAAGTATCACATCGCGGTACAGATTGGTCACTGGCACTTCTGCGGTAGGAATCAGATAAAAATCATCTTTTTCTACATAGTACATCTGACCTTCTTTGTCTGGCAGCTGGCCTGTGGCTCTTGCAGAGTCCTTATTGACCATTAACGGTGGTTGTATTTCATTAAATCCGGCCTTACTTGCTTCATCCAGAAAGAAATTTATCAATGCGCGTTGTAGTCTCGCCCCCTTACCTTTATACACTGGAAATCCCGAGCCGGTAAGTTTTACCCCATCTTTAAAACTGATGATATTATATTTTTCAGCAAGTTCCCAATGAGGCAGTGCGCCGTCCATTAATTGAGGAAAAGGCTGCCCCCAGTTTTTATATACTTCGTTGTCTTCAGCACCTTTTCCGGCAGGCACAGATGAATGTGGTACATTAGGAATTTGTAGTAGCATGTCATCCAGTGATTCCTTAATACTTCTCAGCTTGTTTTCGTACTCTTTAATATCATCTTTGAGCTCTGTCACTTTACCTTTAAGTGTATCGGCTTCTTGCGTTTTACCAGATTTGAAGAGCTGTCCGATTTCACTTGCCATTTTATTGGATTGAGAGAGCAGATTATCTAAAGTAGTCTGAGTAGATTTTCTGAGATCATCAGTGGTCACGATAGTGTCAAGCAATTCTAACAATGTAGTATCAACATTTCTTTTCTTCAACCCTTCTACAACCCTGTCTTTGTGCTCTCTGATTGTGCTGATTTCTAACATTTCAATGTATTATTTATATAAGATTCTTAAATATTTATTGATTTCCATAAAATTTTTGCAAAGATAGTATTTTGTATTTCAAAAAATATATAATTTTGCACTTTCAAAAATTATACACATAAAGCCATCCGGCTGGTTTAATTTTCTTTTATAATTTCTCTTATATAGTTTTTGGGATAGCCCAAAGCTTTATTTTACTCATAAGAAACTTTACTTTTCTGATTTACAGATTATAGAATATTCATTTTTGTATGTACGATATATTACAACTCAACGACATGCTTGTGCCTCAGTTGAAGGATCTCGCTGAAAAGCTAGGTCTGGATGGCTTCAAAAAATTAAGCAAGCAAGAACTTATTTATAAAATTCTAGACCAGCAGGCAATCAAAGTTAAAAAAGAATCCACCAGTCTAGTAGAGGCGAGTGGAGAGGCTACCAAACCAAGGTCAAAAAATCGGATGAATGTCAGTGCTATTTTAGTTAAAGAAGATGCGGAAATCATGGTTGATGATCTGCCGACAGCGGAGACATCAGCTACTGAGCAAAAAATAGAAGCACCTGCAGCACCTACAAAGAGAGGCCGAAAGCGAATCACTAAAGAGCCTGCAAAAGTAGAAAATGCACCTAAAGAGACCACCACAGATACAGACCAATCCGAGCAGGTTTCTACTGAATTGAAATCTACACCTGAACAGACTACGACTCCACGAAAAGATAATAATAAAAACGATTATAATAGAAGCCATAGGCCAGAATCTGGACAAAGACAAAGGCCAAATTCAGATAATGCAAGGCCGAATGTATCTGCTGAGCGGCCTGTACAACAGCAACAAGAGGTCAAGCCTCAAGAACCTAAATTTATACCGGATTTAGATGGTGTCATTGATAGTGAAGGTATTCTTGAACTCATGCCGGAGGGATATGGTTTTTTGAGATCTTCAGATTATAACTATCTTTCGTCACCTGACGATATTTATGTATCCCCATCACAGATTAAACTTTTTGGACTAAAAACAGGCGATACAGTCTTAGGCTCTATCCGGCCACCAAAAGAAGGAGAAAAGTATTTTGCACTATTGAAAGTACACTCTATTAATGGACGTGATCCAATGAAACTAAAAGAAAGAGTGCCTTTTGATTACCTGACACCGCTTTTTCCCAATGAAAAATTTAAGTTGACAACACATCCGGCTGGTAAGGATTATGGAAACAGGATGATTGATTTGTTTACACCAATAGGCAAAGGTCAGAGAGGACTCATTGTAGCACAACCTAAAACAGGGAAAACCTTTTTATTAAAGGACGTTGCCAATGCGATTGCAACTAATCATCCTGAGTGTTACCTTATTGTGTTATTGATTGATGAGCGACCTGAAGAAGTGACGGATATGCGTCGTAGTGTGCATGCCGAAGTGATAGCTAGTACTTTTGATGAGCCGGCAGAAAACCACGTTCGTGTTGCAGGTATTGTGCTTGAAAAAGCTAAGCGACTGGTAGAAAGTGGGCACGATGTAGTCGTGCTATTAGATTCGATCACTCGTCTGGCACGTGCGTATAACACGGTAGCACCGACCAGTGGTAGGGTATTGTCTGGTGGTGTCGAAGCTAATGCTCTGCATAAACCCAAGAAATTCTTTGGTGCAGCTCGAAATATTGAAGACGGCGGATCGCTAACCATACTAGCCACAGCCTTGATTGATACAGGCTCGAAGATGGATGAAGTAATATTTGAAGAATTTAAAGGGACAGGCAATATGGAATTGCAACTCGACCGTTCGTTGGCCAATAAGCGTATGTATCCTGCCATAGATATTACAAAATCTAGTACGAGAAGAGAAGAGTTATTGCTGCCGGAGAGCATCCTGCCTAAACTTTTCATTCTGCGTAATCATCTAGCCGATATGAAACCGGATGAAGCGATGGAGTTTATTAAGAAGCACATGATCGGCACGATGAATAATGACGAGTTTATCCTGTCTATGAATGGATAGGTATTTTAGTGGAATAAGGATTTTTGATTATTTTTTGTAATTAATACATATTTGTTTACTTTTGCGGCTCTTTTGAAATTTTCCGGTGTGGGAAGGCATTAAAAGTGAACATTTTTAAAATATTTTTATAAGCAATACACCATGAAACGTACTTTTCAACCATCCAAGAGAAAAAGAGTCAATAAGCACGGATTCAGATCTCGAATGGCAACTAAAAACGGACGACGAGTTCTTGCTAAGAGAAGAGCTAGGGGCAGATATAAATTGACGGTTTCTGACGAGAAGGGACCTAAATAGTCTTATTATTTAAGCTGGTAAAAATTCTGAATATCAAGTGCAGACTGATGTTCAGAATTTTTTATTTAGGAGAATCCCTAATTTTTTCTAGCAAGTTTAGAGATATGGATGGTTTATTATATGAAGTCGCCAATGTGATTTCTATATGTGAATTTAAAAAGATAACTTGTCTTTATTAACTTAAATTGATAAGATATTGTATCATAATCTAAAAGGTAAAAAAAGGATATCAGAAGTTTTTGATAGTGGTAAAACCAAGTTTATTTACCCTGTAAAAATGATTTTTCTTAAAAGGAATGAAATAGAAGGGCAGAGCAGTATAAGCATTGGTGTCGGAGTAAGTAAAAAAAATCTACCGAAAGCGGTAGATAGAAATAAAGTTAAGCGTAGAATCAGAGAGGCTGTGAGAAAAGTACTGAAGGACTCTGAAAGTGTTTCAGCTATGGAATATGATGTTTTTTTTATTTATGTGAGTAAAGAATTACTGGCATTTAAGACTATTGAAAATGTAATTAAGAGATTGACAAAGGCTTTGAAATAGTGAACTGAACAATGAAGGGAAGTTAAATGCTTAAAGTTTTTCGTATAAATTTTTATATTACAAAATAGAAATACATATAAAAAAATAATATATTAAAAAATAGAA
>LNBW01000012.1 GCA_001567255.1 Bacteroidetes bacterium OLB9
GGGTAACAGACTTGTCGCTATACTCTATGGGAAGATTAACCATAATGGTGAAATTAAAATATGAATTAAACAAAACAAAAATAAGCAATTAGATACGAAATTTAAATTCTATTGCATAATTCAGGTTAAATGCTAATGTGTAATCTTTTTGAGTGCGTTTAACATACTCGTTTTTTTTTATTTTGCATATTGATACTTTTTTAGTGTATCGCTATTTTAGGACGGGACAGATTAAAAATTTAAAAAGGCATGGCCATTTCTGACTATGCCTTTTGTATTATGGTGATAGAAATATTAATCTTCCTCTTCCTCCTGATGCTCTGCTATCAGTCGCTGCTGAATATCAGGTGTGACAGGCACATATTCAGCAAATTTTCTGGTAAATTTAGCTTTACCTTGAGAAAGAGACCGTAAAGTAGATGAATATTGATACATCTCTGCAATAGGCACACGCGCTTTGATCTTTTGATAATGGCCATCAGAATCCATACCCATAATAAGAGCACGTCTGGATTGTAAATCACCCATGATATCGCCCATCACTGAATCAGAACACGTAATGTCCACTTCATAGATAGGTTCCAAGATTTGTGGACCCGCATTTTTAAAGGCGGCTTTGAATGCACCGATTGAAGCCAGCATGAATGCCATATCGTTAGAATCTACCGGGTGCATTTTACCATCGTATATGCTCACTCTGATATCCTGGCAATTAGAGCCGGTAAGTGGGCCTTCCACCATCTTTTGCATGATACCTTTTTTGATGGCACTGGAATATTTAGCATCTATAGTACCGCCGACGATGCACCAGTAAAAGGCGAGTTTACCACCCCAATCCAAGTCATCGATCTCAACGTTTCTTACGGTAAGTCCATCAGGGTCAGGCATTCCTTCATAGTAGGGTTCAATACGCATGTGAACTTCTCCAAACTGACCTGCACCACCACTTTGCTTTTTATGACGATATACTTCATTAGCTACACGTGTAATGGTTTCTCTATAAGGAATACGAGGCCTTTCAAAATCCATATGTACTCCAAAAGCTTTTTCAATTCTGTACTTAATCAAATCGAGGTGGAGTTGACCTTGTCCATGTATGATGGTTTGTTTAAGTGTAGAATTTTGCTCTACGATGAGTGTTGGATCTTCTTCTTCGATCTGATGCAGTGCTTTGATTAGCTTCTCCATATCAGATTTACTTGGAGGAACTACTGCTGTTCTAATTCTTGGCTCAGGGAAGTGAATGGGCTCTATTACTATGTCAGCACCTTTAGCATGTAGGGTTTCGTTGGTGTGTGAATTTTTGAGTTTTAAAGTGACACCGAGATCACCCGCTATAAGAGTTTCTGTAGAAGTACGCACTTTGCCTTTGGATTCAAATATCTGGTTGATTCGCTCAGCTGTTGAATTATTAGCATTGATCAATTCATCGCCTGTATGGAGTGTTCCTGAATACACTTTAAAATAACTCACCAGACCGACTTGAGGCTCAGATATTGTTTTGTAAATAAAGATACTGGTAGGAGCTGCTGAATCGTAAGATTTTGTTGAGCCGTTAGCCAGTTTATAAGGTGGAACATCCGCCGGTGAAGGTGCAATATCATTGATAAATCCCATAATACGGCCACTACCTTTATTTTGCTTAGCAGAACAGCAGAACACAGGGAAGATTTGCTGATTAGCTAGTGCAATTCTTAATCCCTCGGTGAGATCTTCTTCGCTGAGGGTACCTTGATCAAAATATTTTTCCATCAGTCCTTCTTCATTTTCGGCTGCCGCTTCCACCAGTGCATTGTGCATTTCCTTTGCTTTTGCCATTTCAGTATCAGGAATAGGCTTTTTTACGGGCTTACCACCATCTGGACCAAATTCATACATGACCATTCTGAGCGCATCTATGATGGAATTGAAGTTTGCACCTTGAGTATATGGATACTGGATAGGAAGCACTTTTGGACCAAATCGAGCGATGGTTTGCTCTAATGTAGCTTCAAAATCAGATTTTTCGTGATCAATTTGATTGATAACAAAAACGGTTGGCGTACCAAATTCAGTAACATATTCCCATAAAATTTCAGTGCCTACTTCTACACCACTGGTACTATTCAAGACCATTAGTGCTGTATCAGCTACTTTGAGTGAACAAATTACTTCACCGACGAAGTCGTCAAATCCCGGTGTGTCCAGAATGTTGATTTTACAATCCCTCCAGTTGACGTGCATCAGGGATGAAAACAATGAATTACCTCTTTCTTGTTCAATATTGGTATAGTCAGACATGGTGTTGCCTGCCTCTACCGACCCCATTCTATTAATGGCTCCGGATTCAAAAAGCATAGTTTCAGATAAAGTGGTTTTACCTGAACCAGAATGCCCTAACAAGACGACGTTTCGGATATTTTTTGTTTCTACACTCATAAATAACAGCTTTAATATTTAAGTAATAATTAATGCAATGAAGTCAACCTCAGAACAGTTTGTTTGGTGTTGAATTTGGCATTAAGGTACAACCTAGATAATAAATATAAAAATAATTGAGCCTTAATTTTTAAAATTTATATATCGATTTTTGTATCAGTATAGGACGTAATGTTTAATCAGCAAAAAATCAATGGCTTGCAAAACATCGCCTGATAACTGGGTATTGAACCTAAATAATTTTATACTGTAACCTATGTGATGATCATGAGTAGGCTGAACATGCATCCTTGTGAAGTTGCGCTATTGGTTGAGATTTTGCCTATTATAAGATATGCGGACGATTAGACGCTATAATTATTTGAGAATAATAATGGTGGCAGCATTTGAATAAAAGCTCCAAACATGTAAAAGCAATGTTAAAGTGGATACATTTTAATTGATGAGTATTTTTGTATTATATTCTGAATAAGCATATTTTCTATATTGACTTAAAGATTGAATGAAAGAAAATTAGAAAATTTCAGAATTTTATATCTTTTCATTGCAACTTATTTGCAAATTAATCGTTATATGTAGTGTCGCTTGATTATCAAAGATTATATATTTGTTAATTTATATTTGATGATAAGGGATAAAGTAATTGCATTTTCTATTTAGCATTATTATAAACATTTTACATTGTTTAAAAAGGTATGAACCATTGGTCATGCCTTTTTTAGTATGCTACATCATGATATTGAGCTACTTATTTTATACTTTATGGTCTGATAGCTTTATACACTAAATTTTGTATTGATTCTCTGAAGTGACCATTGCTAAATTTTCTATTAGGAGTAGGAAAGGTTCGGTTAGTTGTAAAGACAAATATGATGTTATTTTCAGGATCTGCCCATACTGCAGGCCCGGTAAAAGCTGTATGTCCAAAAACCGAATCCGGAGCTAAACTTGAAGCACTCTCCCTTTGGCTTGTGTCCAGTTCTTTCATGTCGAAACCTAACCCACGACGTGTGGAATTTTTATATCTGGTAGTGAATAGTTCTACAGTTTTAGGTTTGAAAAATTCTGTACCTCCATAAGTGCCTTGATTGAGAAGCATTTGCATCATGATAGCCAGATCATAGCTATTTGAAAACAAACCAGCATGGCCTGCGACACCACCTAGCATAGCCGCACCCATATCATGGACATACCCTCTGATGGTTTGCTTTCTCCAGTAGTTATCTACTTCTGTAGGTGCAATACGTTCAAGTGGAAATTGGTCAATAGGGTTAAAATCTGTATTTCGTAACCCAAGCGGCTTATAAAATTGATTTTTTGCATATTCGTCAAGTTTTTGACCTGATTGATTTTCTATTACTTTCTGAAGGATATAAAAGCCTAGGTCGCTATACTTATATTGATGTGGTGCCAGCAAACGACTCGTCCAGATCGTCTGATAAATGCTGTCAATATAATCCGTTCTCATAAACATACCTTTAGCAACAGGGATTGTGTAATTACTAAGTAGCATGCCACTATAATAAAGCTCATTAAATCCGAAGGGTTTGTTACTTGCTAAAGTTGATCTGTAGAATCCTATCCACGGGTAAAGACCTGATTCATGAGCTAAAATATCACTGATAATTAAGTCGGCTTTATCTGTAGTGTCGATACCTGATATGTAGTTTCTGATAGGGTTACTGAGTGTTAATTTATTGCGTTCAACTAGCTTCATTACTGATAAAGTTGTGGCTAGTACTTTTGTGATAGACGCTACATCGTATATTGTTCGATTATTGACGTATTCGCCATTGGGTTCAAGTCTTCCATAGGATTTTTGCAGTATGATTTTACCGTTTTTTGCTACCAGCACTTGTCCGCCTGGTGCTGCACCGGCTTTAATCATTTTGTTCATTACATTGTCAATTTCCCTGAGCGTATCAGAAATTAACCCAACAAACTCCGGATGGGCAAAACCTAGTCTCCGAAGTGAATTTTTATCAACTCCAAACCCTTCCTTCCATAAGCTGCCTGATGATACAGGGAGTCTTCCTCTGATGTCGGATGCTCCAAAAATAGCCTGCATAGTCATATCTTGTGTGATAGGATCATTGTCGTAGTTTATAATCAGATGTTTTGCAAAGTCGAGTTTATATGCTAAATATGGGCTGCCAAAAAAGACAATGATGACCTCCTTTTCTTGATCAAGATTCTTTAAAAATGAAAGGGTCGAAGGTGTGAGTTCACTATTAAATCCGGATAACTTCCCGGATGTATGAATGCCAACGATTACCTTGTCAAATTGAGTGAGCGTTTGTTTGAGTTGATTAAAATAATCTGAATCATCAGAAGGGTTAATATTATAATGATAACATGGTAGATAACTACTAGCTCTCATCTGGAATGGTGTCTGTTTATCGGCATTGATGCTGAGGGTAGCAATGCGGCTGTCAGTGATGTTGAGTATAGGTATGGCATTATCCACATCTGTAAGGACTGTAACAGCTGCAGCAGCGATTTTTTGTTTTATGGCAATAGCTTGATCAGAGTTGAGTCGTTCATATACGTAATTTGAACTTACAGTCTGAGGGTGGTTTAAGCCGATTCGGTATTTTGCTCTAAGAATCCGCTCGACACTTTGGTTTAGGCGCTCTTCAGTGATTTTGCCTTGAGCAATATATGATTTTATCATAGCAAATGCCTTGTCTAGATTTTCTGGCAATAATATGATGTCATTGCCTGCAAGGATGGCTTCTGCTTCAGCTATGCCATTAGGATAGTGATTGGTAATCGCTTTCATATCCATCCCATCTGTGATAATCAGGCCATTAAAGCCGAGGTCTTTTCTCAATATATTGATTGCTTTATCTGATAAAGAAGCAGGTCGAAATGGTCTATCATCAATAGCCGGCATATAAATATGTCCCATCATCACAGCACTCACCTTTTGGCTGATGAGCCTCCTGAATGGATATAATTCAGTTGCATTAAGTTGTTCCAGAGTGGAGTGGATTACGGGCAATTCATAGTGTGAATCCTTGTCAGTATCACCGTGTCCGGGAAAGTGTTTGAGACAAGCCATGACACCGTTGTCTTCAAGTGCTCGCATGTACATATAACCTTTTGCTGTGACATTTCGTACTGACTCGCCAAAGGATCTGTCATAAATCACAGGATTAGAAGGATTGGTGTTGATATCAATAGCAGGTGCAAAATTGATATGGATACCTGTGGCACGACATTGACTGGCTACTTCAGCGCCCATTTCGTAGATGAGTTTGTTGTCCCGGATGGCGCCCATCATGAGTTGTTTAGGCAAAGCTATGGATTTAGATGGAAAGCGCATATTCAGTCCCCATTCAGCATCTATGCCCATCAAAAGTGGGATGGTGGATTGTTGCTGAAAGGTGTTGATGAGTCTAATTTGTTCAACAGGATCTCCCTGAAAAAAACACAATCCACCTATCTGATATTTTTTGATGTAGTTAGAAATGATTTTTTCTTCACTAGGATTTGAACGCGAATAGGCTCTTATGATAAAAAGCTGGCCAATCTTTTGATCAATGGTCATTTGTTGCATTTTTTCCATTACCCAACTATCTTCGCGCTTAAGATAGCTTTGAGCCAGTATGGGTAATACTGGAAGCAATAGTAAAAATACAGTTATCTTAATTTTAAATCCTTTCAACATCTCTTAATCTTCACCATTAAATAAACGTAAGTTATTAACGCAAATATTGTTGGTTGTTAATGTTAAAACACGTTAAGTCTTACTTAAAGGAACCTAAAATTAGGTTTTTATCAGTTTTTAGGTTGTTCTGCACCTAATGCTTCTGCTTTTTTGCGATGTTCTTCAGCCTTTAGCAATTCACCTGCATTTTGAAGTGCTATACTCAGGTTTAATTGCGCATTGGCATTTTTAGGGTCAGCTTCAACTACTTTGCTAAAATATTTTACCGCATCCTGATGATTTCCTTTGATACCACTTAATACTCCAAGCAATCGGGTGGTTTCCATGTCATTTGGATTCATCTGATAAGATCGAGTCAAGTATATTTCTGCTTTTTTGAGGTCATTGAGTGTTTCACCTGCATATTTTCCTGCTTCGCGGAGCACGATAGCCTGATTTACAAAGGCATCTTTGAAGTCAGGGTCTATTTTTAAAGCATTGCCGTAGGCTTCTATGGCATGATCGTAATCCTTGAGATAATAATATGCATTACCCATGATAAGATAAGCATTTTTGTAGCCTGGGTGAATTTTTACTGCTTTAGTCAAATAACCTATGGCCTCATGGAGCATATTTTTCTTTTTTGCTTCATCTTTTTCGTCAAAAGCTTTAGTTGTCAGGGCACCTCCTGCAGCATTTAAAACTTTGGCACTATTGGTCGAGGTTTTTACATCTGTAGTAAAGAGTTTAAAATCACTTTCCCATACTTGATTTCTTGTAAAAGTTTTCAAACTGAAAAGAAGAATAATAACACCTAATAGTGAAAAAAATACCTTTTTACCTAATTTTTTAAATACCCATTCGTACATGGCCCAGCCAACCATCATCGCAAAGCCAAGTGATGGCATAAACATGAATCGCTCTGACATATTGGTGCCGATGGGAAAGACTATATTAGAAACAATAGAAAGCGTTACTAGATAATAAGCTGCCCCAAAAGCGACTATGGATTTAGTTTTAAAACCTCTAAAAGCGATATACCCGAGTAAAATATAAACCAGTAAACTCAATACAACTCTATAGTCTCCAAAGTGCATTATATCAATGTATCTTGGATAATAGTCGTGGGTGAGTGGATGAGGAAAAAGTAGCAGTTGGATGTATTTTCCAAGCGTAAAAATGATGGTTGCTGCCTTTTCACTTGCTGAAAATGGAACATACACACCATTACTCAGCTTCAAAAATGGATTATTCATCAACTCCATCGGAGTACCGCCAAAATCATTGCCTAGTACAGACGTGCGCATCAGTAAAAAAACGATAGTCGGGATGAGCAGAGGCAAGGTCGAAACAATGGAATGTCTTATGCTTTTATCTCTGAAGTAGTATAATGCTAGAGGAATGACAGCTAAAAAGGTAATGGTGTTTTCTTTGGACAAAAATGCTATAAAAAAACTGATTAATGCGATGATGAGCGCTTTAATCTGTTTTGTATCAGTGAATTTCAAAATATAATACAAAGAAACAACTGAGCCCAGCATACTCATAATTTCGTCGCGGCCTTTGATATTGGCAACTGCTTCAGTATGGAGTGGATGGGCAGCATATAGTAAGGTTATAGCCAGTGCAATATATCTTTTATTGAGTGTGTCCTCTTTGTAGCATAACATAAGTACCATAAGCTTATACACCATAAAGCACAGAAACCCATATAGAAGTATATTTATCAAATGCCCCAGCCATGGGTTGTTGCCAACAAGCTGGTATTCTATGGCAAACATAGCAGGCGTAAAAGGTCTGTACCGACCTCCTGAAACTAGTTTTGCTTTGCCTTCTTCCTTAAAGAATCCATAGAATGTATCTTTTGTAAACAACCCCTTGATGCCACTGATACCTTTTGTTGTGTACATATTATCATAGATGACGATGGCATCATCTTGTGTAAATCCATGGGATAAGGTATTGGCATAGAGTAGAGCACCAAAGATAAATACTAACCAGGCATGCAGACTGATCGGCAGCAAAGAAGCTGCACTTTTTTGTATTGAAGGGGTACGTTTACTTTCTTTCTTAAGATTCATAGGTACAAAAATATGAATATTATTTTTAATATGTATAATTTTTGTATTTAAAAAAATACTATATAATTTTGAATTTAATCGAATATATCTGTTGCATGAAAGAACTATTCATGATATCCTCAAAAATATTTGTGCTAACAGTATAAAAATTTTATCTTTACCCATTCATGTTGTGATTTTTTATCAATATTGCATCTTTATGGTGCATAAAAAGAATTTTAGTATGGCAAAACCACAAGCTTCCAGATTATTTGATTATATCAATCATCAGTTTGATGAAGGGCCTTTAGATAAATTTGCTTGTAGTAAAGTTGATGGTCAATGGAAGTGTTACAGTACTCAAGAGGTGATTGAACTGTCACGAAAACTGGCTTCCGGACTGCTAGATCAAGGTATTCAAAAAGGAGATAAAATAGGTGTTGTGACCTATAAGAACCGTGCAGAATGGGTGATTACAGATCTTGCTATTCAATATATTGGCGCCATTGGCGTGCCTATGTACCCAACAATATCTTCACGCGAATATGAATATATTATGAATGAAGCAGAAGTTAAAATCTGTTTTGTAGGTTCAGGTGATTTGTATGATAAAGTCAATACTGCAAAAAGTAAAGTGCCAAGTTTAGGATTGATTATTTGTTTTGACAAGCAGGAAGGGAGGCCTTACTGGGAAGATTATTTCGATAGCCAGCGTCTTGAGGAAGTGCATCGAATTAGTGACACTATTCAGTCTGAAGATTTAGCAACGATTATTTATACTTCAGGAACAACTGGCAATCCAAAAGGTGTGATGTTGACCCATCATAATATTATCAGTGACGTGGAAGCCACCTTAGAGTTGATGCCGATTAATAGAGGAGAACAAGTGCTTAGTTTTTTGCCTCTTTGTCATATATTTGAAAGAGCCGTACTTTATGCATATACCAAGGTGGGCAATGTAATTTATCTTACGGGTACAGACAATCTGGGTGGTGAGTCAGGAGATCTGGCAGATGTAAAACCCTACTTTTTTACGACAGTACCACGACTGCTGGAAAAGGTATATGAAAAGATTTACAACAAGGGGCTTGCATTGTCAGGTATCAAGAAGTTTCTTTTTTTCTGGGCACTGAGGCTGACAGATGATTTTGAGCATGGTAAAAAATTTGACGGTCTAGATGCATTGAAGAGAAAGATTGCAGATAAACTCATATTTAGTAAATGGCGGGAAGCATTGGGTGGTAATGTGAAGGCGATTGCTACAGGGGCTGCAGCTTGTCCAGCTAAAATAGCTAGGGTGTTTTCAGCAGCGGGTATTATTATTATGGAAGGGTATGGGCTGACAGAAACATCTCCGGTGCTTACTGTAAATCATTATTTTGATGGTAGTAACAAAATAGGCACTGTAGGTGTTCCGCTTAAAATCTGTGATATTATCATTGACGACTCTGAAGGGAGTTATGAGACTGGCGAAGGAGAGATACTTGCTGCTGGCCCCAATATTATGATCGGTTATTATAAGCAGCCGGAGCAGACAGATGCAGTTTTCAAAACCATCAATGGTAAAAAATATTTTAAAACTGGCGATATAGGTACATTTGTAGATGGGCCAAATGGTCAGAAATACCTTAAGATCACGGACAGAAAGAAGGAATTGCTTAAGACGTCAGGCGGTAAGTATGTAGCTCCGGCACCTATTGAGGCAAAACTTAAGGAGGAATTTGTCGTTGAGCAGGCCATGGTTGTGGGTGACAAAAGGAAGTTTGTATCAGCTTTGATTGTTCCTTCTCCAGATGCATTAAAGTCGTGGTGTGAACATGAAGGCATAGAGTGGACTGATCTGAAAGACATGGTTAAAAAGGATAAAATCATAGCCAAATATCAGAAAGTGGTGGATAAAATTAATCCGGAATTTAACCATATCGAACAAATCAAAAAATTTGTCTTACTACCGGTAACTTGGGATCCTGTCAAAGCAGATGGGACAGAATCAGAGCTGACACCTACCTTAAAACTCAAGCGAAGAGTCATTCTTAATAAATACGCCAACGAAATTGAAAGTATGTATGCCGATGCTTGATGCGCTAAAGTAAAGTATCATTTTAAACATTGATAACCTTGCCGTAAAGGTCGTATTCTTCGGCATCTGTGATTTCTACCATCGCAAAGTCTCCTATACGTACAAAGTTTTCTTTGGCATTGACAAGGACTTCATTATCCACTTCAAAGGAGTCGTATTCAGTACGGCCAATGAAATACTCTCCTTCTTTTCGATCAAACAACACTTTGAGTATAGATCCTATTTTCTGTTGATTATGTTCATAGGAAATGGCTTGTTGAATCTCCATGATTTTATTGGCACGCTCTGCCTTAACATCAGCTGGAACATCATCATCTAACAGAAAGCCTGACGTATCTTCTTCATGAGAATACTGAAACACGCCGACACGGTCAAATTCCATTTCTTTTACAAAATCACACAACTGCTGAAATTCTTCTTCCGATTCACCGGGAAATCCTACGATGAATGTCGTCCTTACGGCTAGATGAGGTACTACTTTTCTAGCATATTCGATCAACTCTCTTTGTTCCTGACAGGTCGTTTGCCGTTTCATCCGGTGTAGTACGCCATCAGCAGCGTGTTGAAGTGGAAGGTCAAGATAATTGCATACTTTTGGCTCTTCGGCCATGACTGTGAGTACTTCTTTAGGGAACTTGTTAGGGTAGGAGTAGTGAAGGCGAATCCATTCGATACCTTCAATTTTACATAATGCTTTTAATAGTTCCGGCAGGGCTCTTTTTTTATAGAGATCAAGCCCATAATAGGTAAGTTCTTGAGAAATAAGCATCAATTCTTTGACTCCGATAGAGGCTAGAAATTTTGCTTCCTTTATCAGGTCTTCCATAGGTTTAGAAACGTGCTTTCCTCTCATGAGTGGAATCGCACAAAAAGCACAAGTGCGACTACAGCCTTCAGCAATCTTAAGATAAGCAAAATGCTGAGGAGTAGTCAGTGTTCTTTCGCCGATGAGCTCATGTTTATAGTCTGCTTCAAGTCTAGCCAGCAGGCCGGGTAACTCCATCGTCCCAAAATATGCATCCACTTCCGGTATTTCCTCCTCCAGATTGTCTTTATATCTTTGCGATAGACATCCAGTAACATAGAGTTTTTCGATTTCTCCCCTTTTTTTTGCATTAGCGTATTGCAGGATGGTATCAATGGACTCTTCTTTAGCTACATCTATAAAACCACAAGTATTGATTATGATAATATTAGCTTTTTCATTACTATCGTGATGCACTTCATAATCATTAGCTTGGAGTTGGGTGATCAGTACTTCTGAATCCACAAGGTTTTTAGAGCAGCCCAATGTAATTACATTGACCTTGTCCTGTCTTAGTGTTTTAGTCTTCATGATTTGAATTGTGGTGCAAAGTTAGATAATTGTCAAAATTTATTTAGACCTTTGTTGTATTAATGTGATCATCATCAGAATAATCAGATATAATTTTGACTTTCTACAAAGCAGATACGATTAACTTTTTGCGTAAATTGACCTTTAGGAGAGTTTTTAATATCATACAATTATATACTTCCTATCAACTTACTAAGCTTGCAAAGAAACCTATACAGTGGGGTTTGCCGATGACTATCTCTTTTGAACCGACTACCGCTTGCAATCTTCGATGCCCAGAATGTCCATCGGGATTGAGGCAGTTTACGCGCAATACGGGGAATTTAAAAGAAGATTTTTTCAGAAAAGTGATTGATGAATTGCATAAAAAATTATTGTATCTCATTTTCTACTTTCAGGGCGAACCATATATCAATCCTAAGTTTCTGGATATGGTAAAGTATGCGACGGATAAGGGCATTTACACGATTACTTCTACAAATGGTCATTTTTTGGATGACGATCGTGCTCGAAAAACGATTGAATCCGGCCTGGATAGATTGATTATTTCTGTAGATGGTACGACCCAGGAAGTCTATCAAAGTTATCGACGTGAAGGCAATCTAGAAAATGTATTGCAGGGCGCTAGAAATGTTGTCAAATGGAAGAAGAAACTTAATTCAAAAACACCACATATCATTTTTCAGTTTTTAGTAGTTAAACCCAATGAACATCAGATTCCTGACATTTATCGACTCGCAAAAGAGATCGGAGTAGATGAGGTCAAATTGAAAACAGCACAAATTTATGACTATGAAAATGGTAATGAGCTGATCCCAACAATAGATAAATACTCACGATATCGCAAAGGGAAAGATGGTAAGTTTAAAATTAAGAATCAATTGCTGAATCACTGCTGGAAATTGTGGCATGCTAGTGTGATTACTTGGGATGGCACTGTCCTACCGTGTTGCTTTGATAAAGATGCAAAACACCGTCTGGGCAAGTTGCAAAACATGAGTTTCGCTCAAGTATGGAACGGTCATGGTTATGATGCTTTCAGAAAATCTTTGTTGAAAGGGCGAGATCAAATCGACATTTGTAAAAATTGCACTGAAGGATGTAAAGTTTGGGCTGATCAATAAAAAGGGAGAGGAGTAATGATGGGCTGAAATGAAATTATTTGTACATATTACAAATCTTCTTATCTTTAATGCGATTTTTTAACTTTTTCAACCTATATAATTCAATATTATGAAAGATTTAAAACCTATATGGCTTAAGTATGGTGTGTTATACGGTATTGTATCCATTCTCATTAGTTTGTTTTCATATTACATTTCCTTTATTGGATTAGGCTTACAGACCGCAATTGGCTTTATTGTTCCCATCTTGTTTATGTATCTTGCAGCTAAAGAATTGAGGGAAGAGAATGGAGGCCAACTGAGTTTCGGGGCTGGGCTTAAAGAAATGTTTTTTACCGGATTAGTAGGAGCTGCTATAAGTGTGCTTTTTACCATCGTGATCATTAATTTTATAGATCCAGGACTTATTGATAAAATGACTGAAATGAGTGTGGAATCCACACGGTCAATGATGGAATCACTAGGGGTACCTGATGACCAAATAGAAGAAGCTATTGAAAATGCGGAGGAAAGTGCAGCATCTGGTTTTACTCCATTAAACTTAATGATGGGACTAGTGATAAGTGCTGTTTTTACTTTTATTATAGCTGCAGTTATGGCCTTAATCATGAAGAAAGAGCGTGATCCATTTGATGACGAAAATATAGGTGGTGAATTTAAAGCGGTTTAATTTTTTTTTAAAATACACTTGTTAATTTGATCACAAGTATTATCTTTGTGGCCGTTTTGAAGTAAACGCGCAATGTTGGCGTGGTAGCTCAGCTGGTTAGAGCGCGTGATTCATAATCACGAGGTCGGCGGATCATGCCCGCCCCACGCTACGCAAAAGCCTGTCACATATTTGTGATGGGCTTTTTCTATTATCTCATACTACTTTTTAGACTTTGTTATATAGGCAATTGATGCAAAATTGGTATGAGCATCGGCGTTATTATACTGAGTCGCAGTTTTACTCGGTGTCGAAATCAAAAAAGCGAGCACCAAATAGGTATGAAAAGGCATTTTCATACAACGAATTCCTAATACCGAGTTTAGGATTACAATAGTCTCAATAAGAATTACTTTCTTTTCATCTTATTGCCCTTATTCTTATTTTGTTGGTTTTTATTGTTACCGCCACCTTTTTTATTTTTTGAAACTTTAAAGGTGTTGATATTATTATTTGGAAGGTTGTTTTTAGTTACCACATGGATAGTGTGATCATCGTCAACAGAAAGTTGGTTGCCTGACAAAACAGCTAAGTCAGAGATGATGATGTCGTCACTTACAAAATGTTCTTTATTCCACGTTCTATAAGAAAGTTTCATGTAAGAAAGTATGGTTTCTACATAACCTTTCTTCACAGGCCCGTCTTCCATTTTGAGAGCCTTGTCGATCATTACCCTGATGTTATAACCATAGTGACGCCAGTTAAATTCATGCTGTGGATAAGGAACTTGATCGGGATTAATATTGTCGTCTTCGGGTTTGATTAACTCACCAAAGGGAGACTCAACGTCCAGTTGGTAATTGGACATTTTAAATACGTGTCTCCATAGCTTCTGCTTGTATTCCAGTACGTTTTTAGTCTGTGGGTTGAGTTGATTGATTAATTCCACTAGGGTCTCGACAATGCGTTGACGCTCATCCTTATTTTCTACTGTCATGGCATATTTGACCAGTTTCTGAACGCTACGGCCATATTCAGAAAATATGAGTTTGTCTCGTGTGGAGTTGTATTCTAAGCTTAATGATTTTTCCATACGGGGTAGGAAATTATGATTTTATAGATAAATATTATTCGACGGTGACTGATTTTGCAAGATTTCTTGGTTGATCCACATCGCATCCTCTCATGACTGCTATATGGTAAGCCAATAATTGCAGCGGAATCACAGACAGCAGCGGTGTTAAAGGTTCTTCTGTTTCCGGTATTTCAATACAGTAATCTGACATCTCTTTGATTTTGACATCACCTTCTGTTACTACTGAAATGACGATCGCTTTTCTAGCTTTCACTTCCTGGATATTGCTCACGATTTTTTCATATGCTGACTTATTTGTCGCTATGATAACCACAGGCATTTTTTCATCAATAAGAGCAATAGGTCCGTGTTTCATCTCTGCTGCCGGATAACCTTCTGCGTGGATGTATGAGATTTCTTTGAGCTTGAGCGCACCTTCTAGAGCAACAGGAAAGTTGTATCCTCGCCCTAGGTAAAGTGTATTCGATACATCTTTGATCTCACTAGCGATATACTTGATTTTATCATCTTGAGTTAATACTTTGTTGACTTTTGAAGGGATATCTTCCACTGCATAAAGCAATCTTCTGAAATAATCTTCTGAGATTGTACCTTTTTTATTAGCCAGATTGAGTGCCATCAACGTCAACACACTTAGTTGACTAGTAAATGCTTTAGTAGAGGCTACTCCGATTTCTGGTCCAGCATGAGTATAAGAACCACAATGGGTCGCTCTGGCTATAGATGAACCTACGACATTGACAATACCATAGGTCAGAGCACCTTTTTCCTTGGCAAGTTGTAGTGCTGCTAATGTGTCAGCTGTTTCTCCTGATTGTGAGATAGCAATCACGACATCATCTTGATTGATGATGGGATTTCGGTAGCGCAGTTCTGAAGCATATTCAACTTCTACGGGTATTCTGGCTAGATCTTCGATTAAGTATTCGGCCACAAGGGCAGAATGCCATGAAGTACCACAAGCTGCAAAGATAATGCGTGGTGCATTGACTATGCGATTAAGATACTGCTGCATACCACCTACAGTCACCCATCCGTCCTGGGCATTAAAACGACCGCGCATACTTTCCTGGATGGTCGTAGGTTGCTGATAGATTTCTTTGAGCATGAAATGGTCAAAACCTTCTTTCTCCAGCTCTTCTATTTTGAGATCCAATTCATGAATTTTGTGCTTTTGCACCTGATTATGGAGGTTGACTATTTCGTATCGACCATCTCTGTGCAAGGTCACCACTTCTTCGTCTTCAAGATAGATGACTTTGTTAGTATGCTGGATAATCGGCGAAGCATCAGAAGCAAGAAAATACTCATTATCGCCTAAACCTAAAACCATCGGGCTCGATTTTCTTGCTCCTACAATGATGTCAGGATTATTTTTGTCAAGTACGGCTATTGCGTATGCGCCCACAGCCCTTTGCAATGCTCTTCTAACGGCTTCTTGCAGGTCTAAATTTTCTTTAGTTTGATATTCTTCGATGAGGTGTACCAGTACTTCAGTGTCTGTCTCGCTAACAAAGGTATGACCGAGACCAATCAGAGCCTTCTTGAGTGTTGAATAATTTTCAATAATCCCATTATGAATCAATGCCAATCTATTGTTTCCTGACAGATGAGGGTGAGCATTGATATCATCTGGTTCGCCATGTGTGGCCCATCTCGTATGGCCAATTCCAACCGAACCTGTAACATCTGTTAGTTTTGCAGCGCTTTCCAGCTCTGATACCTTCCCTTTTTTCTTTACCGTTTTTATCTGACCATTTAATACTGAAATACCCGCACTATCATAGCCTCGGTATTCTAATCTCTTCAGTCCATTGAGGATGATTGGATAAGCTTGTTTTGGGCCAATGTAAGCAACAATACCACACATAGTTTATTAATTTTTGGTATAGATAATATTTAATTTTATAGGGAATTTACTGTGTTTGGCACCGTAAATTGAAGTTTTATATGGATTTTCTGATTCTGTGACAACACTCAAATATATATCAGAAGGGTAGTCGGCGATTTTCTGAATTTTTTTTGAGGTGGTTAGTTATATTTAATGTATATGTATAGACATTATTGGACTCTGATAACAAACCGCCAAAGGTATTGCTAAAGCTGGAGTTGACACTCAGCGGAATTGCGATATCCTCAATGAATACATGTTTTCTATCCTTGTCCAGTCGCGTAGCAATCAATTGTGGTGGCAAAGCATAATTTCCATTGGGTATAAGGAATTCGTTTACGGTCACCTGTAGTTCTGCTTTATTAATAGACAAATCTTTTAGCTTTTCAAGATCATTGAATTTAATCTGGGTCTTGACACCGCCGAATCCCTGGATAAAAGATAACGAGTCTCCTGCTGCAGGTGTATCAATAAAAGACTTGACCATACTGCCATCGTAATTATTTACATATCGATTGATGATGGTATTGTCTATAAAGTATTCATAAGTTTTGGAGAGTGTATCACCCTGAGTATAATACATAATCAGTTTATTGATAGAATTAGAAGCAGTTAAAGCTGCATCTGAAAAATCAAATCCATATAAGAATGGCTGACTATCAACTGATTTAGAAGTAATGTAAATACCTTTTATGAAATTGTATAATGAGGTATCTCCTTTTAATTCTTTATTTTCAAAAATCGACTTTCCAAATGCATCATTTAATCGAATGCGCAAATGAGGAATCTGCCTTGTCAATGTACTATCTTTAGAATTGAACGTGTAAATCGAATCGATGGGATTGATAAATAAGGATGCATTGCTATATATTGGAATGTTGTTATAGCTCAACGATGTATCTGAATAATAGGTAGCAGTGTTTTGGTAGGCTTGCTCTAACTGATACACATTTAACGCCTGCATACCGGTTTTATTTCCGTAAGAAGCCAGCGAATCATATTTTAATACAAGCACTAAGGAATCAAATCTTACATCATCACTCGTTAAATAGGTGGGCAAACTTGAAATGTTATATTTAAATCTCAGGTAGATTTCAGCACTGGTCTTACCAAAAATATTGTCATTGGTCTCTCCCAGATGGTAGATTTTTTTTCTTGCTGCACCTGAGGTATATGTAGCTACTCTTTCTCCTAGTATAGTAGTGGTGGTCAAGTCAAAATCTGATATAGTACTGAGAAGAATTTTATCATTATCGAGTAGATCGGCACCTACCGGTATCGGTTCCTGACAACTATTGATAAAAAACAAAACAACTAAAACCGAGATAGATACTCTAATGACCTGAAGGAATCGGTATTTCATATTTGATTTTCGTTTACTCCTAAAACAGTATTATAAAATTCAAGGGATTCTTTTGCAAACATGTCCATCTCCTCACCACTCATCAACACCGGCATATTTAGTAAAGATCCATACTGCTTAACGAGTTCGTCTGTTGATTCGTTGCCTGAAATGATAGCGTCTGAGTATTTTGCGGCTCCAAAATCCAGATCTATTTTGTCATTATTCATAAAAAAGGACAATTCTAAAGATTCCAGGTCGTTGATTGCTGCAATTTCCATGAACTTAGGCTCAAACGAAGCACTCAGGTCATTATTGTACATAGAATAAATTATTTTTGCATCATCAAAGATAGGATCATTTTTGTATGCCTCCTTCATGTAAAATGGTATCAAACTTGTAATCTGTCCATGTAAGTGTACAACATCCGGAGCCCAGCCAAATTTCTTGACAGTTTCCATCACACCTTTACAGAAAAATACTAATCGTTCCTGATTATCTTCAAATGGCTCATTATTTTCATCCGTAAAGACAGCTTTTCTTTTGAAGAACTCTTCATTGTCCAGAAAATAAACTTGTAATCTTGCACCTGGCAGTGAAGCTACCTTGATAATCAAAGGATAGTCTTCGTCATCAACAATGATATTCATACCTGATAATCTTACTACCTCATGAAGTCTGTGTCTTCTTTCATTAATGATTCCGAACTTTGGCATCAAAATTCTAAATTCAAATTCATCAGCTGATGCATAGTGTGGAATTTGCCTCGCCAGATCGGATAAAAAAGATAATTCCGTATATGGATTTAATTCCTGGGTGACAAAAAGAACTTTCTTTTTACTCATAATTTCGTTAAATATATGAACGAATGATTTTATTAAAAATGCACGCAAAGATAATACAAATTTTTGGATAATTTAAAAATATAATCAAAGGAAATTTCAAATTGATTGAAAATCAATGAAGTAAGTGCGTCTTTAGGCGCTCTGTACGGTGCAATATCGGGTAGGTGTTTGTAGTGGTATTTTAAAAATTATAGCTGTCCGGTAAAAAAAAGAATAGCCAAAAAGTGGCCTTTAAGCAATTAGGGTACAGTATAAAAGTGGATGAGTTTTAAAAAGTAAGCCCATAACTCGCCCATAGAAAATACTATAGAATACCAACAAATACTAGATGGGACAGATATCCGGATCGTACAAGAACTTTTAGGGCCTAACGCACTAAAGACAACAGAAATATATACGCACATTACAGACAAATTGAGAAAAAATATAAAAAAGTCCTTTGGATAGTTTAGATATTTGAAAAAAGAAGATTACGATTTACATATGTCGTATATACAAAATGTTGTA
>LNBW01000013.1 GCA_001567255.1 Bacteroidetes bacterium OLB9
AACACGCCAATAGAAAGGTTCTGAAATTGGCTTTACCTGTCAAAAAGAGACAGTGGATGGATGGACTATTTTCAAAAATAGATACAACACCGGATGTTTTTTATTTTTCTAATGCATAATCCGGGTTAAAATCATTTTATTATGAAAAGATTTATTTTTCCTATTATCTTTCACCTATTCGCAAGTATAGGTATATCTCAAACCGGCAAAGCTCTATTTCTCGATGGTGCAGGTGACTATATGACTGTGGCTGATCATACCGATCTAAATATCAAAAAAGGTGAAAGTTTCACACTAACATGCTGGGTAAAGACTTCTACCAGCATAGATTATCACCGAATTGTAAGTAAGAGAGGAGGTAGTGCCGCCTCAAATTCTGGTTTCGAGATGATAATCCAATCAGGTACAGGCAATTTGGGTATTAACCTTCGTAGTACATCCGGAACCAATGCAGGCCCACCTTTTGGCACGACCACTATTTCGGATGGTAAATGGCATCACGTGGCTATGGTCGTAAATGCTGCTGCGCATACTTCTAAAATCTATGTGGACGGAAAACTGGATCAAACCAATAACTCAAATGCTATCGGTGCTGAAAGCTTCCAAAATGCTACCAGCTTAAATATTGGAGCATCAGCAGAACCTAGTTTTTATTGGAATGGGTGGTTAGATGAAATTCGAATTTGGAAAAAGGCTTTAAGCGATAACGAAATCCTTAAAGATTTAACGCAGACAGTTACCGAAACTGAACCTGATATTGTCGCTGCTTGGAATTTTGAAAACGTAGAAGATCAGAAAGTGTATGACTTATCAGGAATCCATCCAGGGACTCTGCACGGTAATGCCCAAATCTTAGACCCTTATGTGGACAATATGGCTTTGATAGAGGCTGCCACTTATCAACCCGACCTACCGACTGGGCAAGGTGAAGTTAATGAAAGGTTAGTTTCTATCAATTTCAAAACTATCGGCACTAGTAATCCACTAATTCTTAGTCATTTTAAATTTAAACTCAATAAGCAAACAGATCCTGAGGCAATACAGACTGTCCGACTTTTTTACAATGGTCATTTCAATAGGTTTAAACTTGCTGATGCTCAATTATTAGGCACTGCACAAGTTGTCGGAGATGAAATTTACTTTCCTATGTCTAGAACATTGGAGGAAGGAGACAATTATTTTTGGCTTTGCGCCGACATCAGCGATGTAGCACGTGAAGGAACTGAAATTGGAGCTTGGCTCCACACCTATTCTAAAAATGGCATTGAAACAACATTAGATGATCCAGTCAATCAAGTCCTACGTCCTGTCTTGCTTAAACACAAGTTATTATTTTCAGGAGGTGATTACGGTTCACAGCATTATAGAATTCCTGCCATAGCATCACGTGGTCAGCGAATTGTTGTAGTAGCAGATGCGCGTATTTCAAATAACGGTGATCTACCTGGCAATATTGATCTAATCTCCAGATTCAGTGAAGATGGTGGACAAACCTGGTCTTCCCCTGTCATAGTTGCTGATTTCGGAAACAATGGAGCCAGTGATCCTGCCCTTGTGTACGATAAAGTAACTGGCGACTTACTTTGTCTTTTTGCTTCACATAATGGACTTTTTGCCTCAACGCCTTCAAATAAGATACGATTTCAAGTAGCGCGTAGTTCAGATTTCGGAGAGACTTGGAGTACCCCAAAAGAGTTTTCATCTCAAATTTATCGTACAGGCTGGTACGCTGCCTGGGTAGCATCGGGTAGCGCACACCAATTGCCAGATGGACGTATTGTTGCAGCTATAGGTGTGCGGAAGAACTCCAGTAGCACTATTAGTAATTTTATGATCTACAGTGATGATGGCGGCCTATCGTGGCAAACCGCCCCTGGTCAAGCTTCTCCTACTGGTGACGAAGCAAAGATAGTTTCTCTAGATGATGGCAGATTACTTATGGCTATCAGATCTCCAGGACAACGTAAGGTAACTTATTCAAGTGACAACGGTAATACGTGGTCTTCTCCTATATCTAAGCCTGAACTCGTAGAACCAGGTGTAAATGGCGATTTGATTCGATATACTTCTGTTAACTCCGGATATGATAAAAGTCGCTTGCTTTTTTCCATTGCTTCTCATCCGAAGCAACGACGAAACCTGACTGTTTTTGTCAGTTATGACGAAGGCGAAACTTGGGCTACAAGGAGAGTTATAGTACCAGGCCTTGCCGCTTATTCTGCAATGACGGCTTTTGAAGACGGGACAATTGGCCTCTTCTATGAAAATGGAGAATATGAAAATTACCAATTAAATTTTGCCCGCTTCAGTCTTGATTGGCTAACCAATGGTGCTGATACTTGGTCACCTTCAGTAGCTACATCTGATCCAAAAGTGGAGGAAATAGACTTATCTGTTGCGCCCAATCCATCCAGTTCTATTGTCGAAATTAAATTCAACTCATCCGGTGAACAAAATGTTGCATTGGAAATTTTTGATGTAAACGGACAATTGATTAAGACACTCATGCCATCAGGGAGGTATATTGGCAACCAGAGGGTCATATGGGACACAAAAGGGATTAACAAAGGTTTGTTTTTCGTTAGACTGAGCTATGGCACACGCTCTGTAATGCATAAACAAGTAATTTTGAAGTAAGTCATTCAACCTTAGAATTTAAACAGTTAATGATATCTTACATTATTTGTCACCTTTTATAAAAGATATCGAGAAATTGATTATAAATCAGTTAGTATTTAAGCTGAGCTTATGGATCATTTACAATAATAAATCAATGAGATATCTATGTGGATACTGAAATGAATCTAAGACTTCTATCATTTCGTCGAAAATAGGAAATAAATTAGGATTTTTAATCGTACATTTGCGCCGAATTTTACAAAATAGAGAATGAAACGGAACGAGGTTATAGGTATTTTACTCATCATGCTTACATTTTTCTTGTGGACACTAACCACCAAACCCAGTAAAGAAGAGCTGGAAAAGTCCAAAAGAATGCGCGACTCAATCGCACTAGCTGAGCAAAATATACTCCCCGAAAATCAATCGAAAACAGTTTTGGTTGATACGCTCCCAAAAAGCAATGACACTACCGCATCTGAGGCAGCCCATCTCCAATTTGGTGCTTTCAGTACTGCAGCAAGTGGCAAGGAAGAATTTCCAGTACTTGAAAATGATAAAATACGTGTGACTTTCTCAAGTAAAGGAGGTCGAATTGTGGATGTCCTGCTCAAACAACATTATAAAACTGTCACTGATAGTAATAATAATGATTCTAAGGAGCTCATTCATATGCTCAACAGTCCTGAAAATCGCTTCGACTATACCCTATCTGTACCATCAGCCTTGAATAAAGAAGTCAATACAAAAGATTTATATTTTCAGGTAGATCAGCAAGGCAATACTATTTCATTTAAGGCACCAGCATCCGGTGGTGGATATTTTGAACAAAGATTTACATTACAACCAGATCAGTATATTCTAGATTATTCACTACGCGCCAATGGCCTTGCGGGTAGTGTCTCACAAGATAAGCCTATGCATCTCAACTGGATCAATCACTTGAGTAAGTATGAAAAGGCTGCAAATTACGAGCAAAGCCTCTCTACGGTTTATTTTAGAGAAAAGGACCAAAAAACAGATTACTGTAGATGTATTTCCGATGCCACAGAAGAGCTTCCTAACAAGCCAATACAATGGGTGGCCCACGCCAATCAGTTTTTCAACTCAGCATTGATGACAAAAAATCAGCCATTTGTAGATGGAGTTATGACTACTAAAATGACTGATGTTCAGAAAAGCGATTATGTAAAGATTGTTACATCTGAAGTCGGTGTGCCCATTACAGACTGGAATAATAGCTCATTTGACATGACCATGTATATTGGCCCCAATGAGTTTAAAACGCTCCGTTCTTTTAATAATAAGTTGGAGGAAATCATTCCATTTGGTTCGAGTATTTTTGGTAGTATCAATAGATGGGTTATTCGTCCATTTTTTGATTTCTTATCTGGCTTCATTTCAAGTAAGGGAATCGTGATTCTCGTGTTAATCTTTATCATCAAGATGGCACTCTATCCTCTGATGTATAAGATGTTGCACTCTCAGGCTAAGATGGCCGCACTGAAGCCGGAGCTAGCGCAGCTCAAGGAAAAATATAAAGATGACATGCAAAAACAGCAGATGGAGACGATGAAAATCTATCGCGAATTTGGTGTGAGTCCTTTTGGTGGCTGTCTGCCTATGGTACTACAAATGCCTATATGGTATGCGTTGTTCAGATTTTTCCCTGCGTCTATTACCTTCCGTCAGGAACCGTTTTTGTGGGCTCCGGATTTATCTACCTATGATGTGTTTTTCCACTTAGGTTTCAATATTCCATACTTTGGAGATCATGTCAGTTTATTCACACTCTTATGGACACTTTCGACGATTGCATATACTTACTACAATTCACAAAGTATGGATATGTCAGCCAATCCGGCTATGAAGTATGTCCAGTATTTTATGCCGTTACTCTTCCTAGGCTTCTTCAATAATTATGCATCAGGCTTGACAGCTTATATGTTTTTTAGTAATTTGATCAATGTCTTGCAGACAATTATTACCAAAAATTATGTTTTTGATGAGGAAAAAATCCGTCAAGAACTTCTGGCTGAAAAAGCCAAGCCTAAGAAAAAGTCGTCTTTTCAGAGTCGCCTTGAAGAGGCCATGAAGCAACAACAAGCCATACAGGATCAAAAACGAAAGAAAAAGTAATTTTTCTCGTACGTAAATTCGTATAAAATATGAAAACCGTAGGTGTCATTGGTGCTGGAAGTTTCGGTATAACCGTCGCTACCATTTTAAGCCACAATGTAAATGTACTAGTTTACAGTAGGCAACAATCGGTAGTAAATGCCATCAACGACCACCACTTCCATTTGCGCACTCAACTGAGTGAAAATATAAGAGCTACCAGTGACATCGAATGCATGGCCTCCTCTTGCGAGTTGCTCTTTGCAGTAGTACCATCATCGGCATTCAGGCAGATGATGAAAGCATTCAGTCCCTATCTTAAGCCATCTCACATCATCATCCAGGGTACAAAAGGCCTTGATGTAAGCCGCATCAGTGAAGAAGACTGGAAGTCACTCAATTTCTGTAAGAAAGACATTTGTACTATGACAGAAGTGATCAGGCAAGAAAGTAATGTAGTGCGAGTGGGTTGTTTGTCAGGACCTAATTTAGCAAGAGAGATCTTATCAGGGCAACCGGCAGCGACGGTTATAGCATCTGAGTTTGACGAAGTCATAAAACTAGGACAAACAGTTTTAGCATCAAATAAATTCTTTGCTTTTGGCTCGCATGATTTGAAGGCTGCAGAAATTGCTGGATCTTTCAAAAACATCATTGCACTGGCTTCGGGCATACTTGCAGGTCTAGGTATGGGCAAAAATATGCAGTCATTGCTGATAACCAGAGGACTAAGAGAAATGATTTACTTTGGCACTGCGATGGGTACAAGCGGTGCTGCCTATCTCGGTGTTGCAGGAATCGGAGATTTAATTGCTACAGCTACTAGTGAAGATAGTAGAAATTATACATTCGGTAAGCGTTTAGGCAGTGGTGAGGATTTCGACCATATTATGGCCACCTCCACAGAAGTGGTTGAAGGTGTACGGACATTAAAGATTATCTATCAACTGTCACGCAATGAAAATCTGGATTTGCCCATTGTAATTGTTTTGCATAAAGTCATTTTTGAAGGATTAGATATACGACGTGGCTTAAAATTCTTGATGACTGACACTTATGCTGTAGATGTTGATTATATTTGACGCATAAAAAAATAGAGTTTATGAAGACCGTATTTATCACAGGTGTATCTACCGGTATAGGGTTTGATGCGCTTCAAAGACTTGTAGCTGATGGTTATTTTGTTTTAGGCTCGGTCAGAAAAAAGGATGATGCAGCAAGAATCGAAAGAGAGTTTGGCGACAAGGTAAAAATACTGATCTTTGACGTTACAGATCCAGAAAATACACAACAACAAATCGCCTCAGTGATTCCACTACTTAAAGATCACGGCCTCCATTGTCTGATCAATAACGCAGGTCAGGCAGTACCTGGTCCATTACAATTAATTGAACCTGAGGCCTTTGAATATCAAATGAATGTTAATGTACTTTCTATTCATCGGATTACAAATCTACTATTGCCTTATTTGGGAACGGACAAACACTATCCGCCAGGTAACATCATTAATATATCATCCGTATCCGGATTATTCAATTCTCCATATTTAGGTTCTTATTGTATCTCCAAACATGCACTAGAAAGCATGACAGATATTTACAGAAGAGAGTTGCAGATGTTTGGCATCAAGGTATCAGCGATTGAGCCTGGTCCTATCAAAACCCAAATATGGAAGAAAAACAAAGGCAAAATGGATAAATTCCTTGATTCGCCTTATGGTAGTATCCTCGCATCAGCGGATAAAGTGATTGATAACAATGAAAAGAATGGGCTGGAAGTCAGTATAATAAGTGATACTATTCTGAAAATACTTCGATCCGCCGATCCTAAAACTAGGTATCTCATCCATAAAAAGCCATTCAAGTTTAAACTCCTCAAGTGGATTCCTGACAAAACGCTTGATAAATTGATTCAAAAGACGCTTGCTAAAAAGGATAATTTCCGACCAGTTTAAGTAACTTTTCTCGCGAAAAAAGTGAGTTGTTGTTCATTTTCGAATTATTTTAACTATCATTTATTATCACTTTAACATTGTAGAGATACTTTTACCGTCATCTTTGTAATGATTAACCTCTTAAAGTGACCTATTATGAGAATTTTTCTGACCATAGTTGTTTGGATCATTTTGACTCCATTCTTTACCGCTCAGAGCCGTAGTGTCTGTATGGGAGACTGGTATAACGGCTACCTAGAACAAGCAGTGCACATAGATAGATTTGGCAACAAGATTGAGATTCTAGGCCTTCACTCTGCTAATAGTAGTACTGTTTTCAGAAGGCGAACCTCGCGCACTTATTATGATGCAATGGGTAATTACATTAAATTATCTCAAAATAAAATTACCTATTATGGTCGTCGTGGCAAGGTGAGGCTAACCTTTATTGCTTCAAACATCATTAGGGCAGAAAAAAATAATAGAAGACGAGAATACCCGTTGGACCACCATCATTCTTATTTTGCCCCGTTACATCAAGACATTGAAGCTGTTGATATATCTTCACATCAAAACAATAATAAATATCAGACTGCACATGCTATTCCATCTACCATTGACAATTCAAAAATTGAAGGTACATGGGTACTTAATGACAAGGATATTAAAGTTTTTATCCTTGATACACGTGATGGTATTAAAGCCAGAATAAGTACAGAATCAGAATGGTTTATTTATAAAAATGGGATCAAACCCAACACTTTTACAGCTACAACTGGCCAAACTTTCGTCCACTCAAATGGTAAATTGACCTGGATTGGACAAGATGGCATCAAGCATTTTGAATTGACAAAATGGTCAGATGATATAGAATTTTGACTTTTATTTTCTAAGTCCTTCTAATAACCAGTTGGCAAGAGCTTGGCGATTCGTATTAATTAATAACCTATTTTGATCATATTTATTTCTGATGTTAGCCAGTTCCACAAAGACCATCGTGGGAATCACGTTTCTCACCATATAGATACCTCTATCTTCTACGTGTCCATCATAGCCCCTATCCTTTTGATGTTCACCATATTTTTCACCAAAAACCTGGTGGATATTTTCTGCTAGCACCTTGCTGGCAGGGTTATTTTTATTGTAATAAAAGAAAACATCTTGCCTTTTATTTTTAGCTCTTGAGTCAACGTGAATCTCAATGGCTTTCTGTATTTTATAACCTCGTTTTTTGTATTTGTAATACAATTTATTGATTGTAGCGACTCGATCTCTCAGCCTTTTAACTTGACTTAATGGAATAGGATATTTACCAAGTGTCAACTCATCATTATCACATGGCAGAATTTTATCATCGCGAATTCCATCATTGAGATCTTGAACAATGATTTCTACCGTTGCTCCATGTTGCATAAGATTTCGAGCTAGTCTAAGTGAAACATCATATGCATATTCATCTTCACACATTTGAATATCTCCGTTGATATACATTGCCCCTGGGTCAGGTCCACCATGTCCACAAATGATATAATATACCTGGCCTGCCAGGCTAAAATCTTCAATATGTACAATATCGTACCCTGGCCCCATCAATGGAACATTGATGGTCTTGATCCCTTTTCTCTTCAATTCAGTACCTGTGGGAATATACTTACCATCTGTTCCCTTTGTTGATGTAACTGTATCATCATCTACTTCAGAATCTTTAACTCCTATTTCAAAATCAGAATTCGTTTCGCAATTAAATTCATCAGTAGGCACCCATATTTTCTTACTTGTTTTAAAATATTGGTCTCTGATACCTACATTTAACAAATCCAAATTTAACTTTTCAATCTTTTTTGCCAGCTCGTAATCACTGATACCTATAGAACTCCGTATATTAACCCCATTATATGGTTTTATCAGCAATGGCATTTTATAAATTCTACCGACATAAATCAAGTCCTTGGATTTAAGGTCATTGAGCTTGACAAAAGCTTCAATATTACAAGTATGAGGTGTTAGTAGAAATCTCTGCAATAAGGTCTCAACGTTCTCACCATTTCTCACTTTTGCAATTACATAATCGTCAGCTGATTTTAAAGATGCAAATGGACTCCAAAGTACCACAAATAGCAAAATTATTCTTGATGACATTTTATCGGAATTTGGTTCGGTTGCAAATATACATATTATTATTAATTATAATATATTTTCGGCTGATTTTTTTAATGGAAAATGCAAATTCCACTAACTTTTAGCTAAAATTCCACGATGAAAACGTAACTTTCTGGTAATTACAATTGAAGAAGCCCCTCAGGTAATTCCATATAAATTGTCCTTTTCTCGTCATCAATGGAGACAACAAACGCTTCAACAAGCGGTATTAGAATAGACAATTTCCCTGTGTCAACTGTAGCCATAATTTGTTGTGGAAAAATTTCAATAGCTGTAATGATTCCAATTTTTTTCCCATCAGCAATAATGGTAAAACCTGACAAATCTCCTGAGGTAACCCTATGTTTGCCTTTCGAAGACCGAATATCTGTCTTGCGCAGATAAATATCTTTCAATGTAAAAGATGCTCCAGCCGATGGATCGTCAATTTCTTCCATTTTCACAATCAAAGGGTGGCTTTCATTTATATATTCAATAAAATAAGGTACATAATTACCTCTAATCATAACAAACAAGTGCGGAGTAGACATAAAATCAGCCTTGAAGTGTTCATCTACTGATGCTTTGATTTCACCTTCAGTGCCTATTGGTTTTTGGAATTGGCCGACTCTTAAATATGTGTATTTATCCACTAAAATTTATTTGTATTCCAATAATTGAAGCGTATGAATAAATCCTTTAAGAATCTTATTTTCCCATGGCGTGTCCGGCTTCGAACTATCTGTATCCACCAGTATCATCTCTTTTCTTACAAGGCCTATACCTTTACCATAAAATTCATACACACGTCGCCTATCCACTATAGTAGTATCATCCACCAGATGAATCATCATACACGCTAAATCAGTATCATGAAATCGAATAAGGGTATCAATATCTTCAATCCGTGTTTTCCACACTTTATAAGGTTCAAGGGCTTCTCCTTGTACTTCAATCCTAATTTCAGGGTCTATATAAAGATTGCCATCAAAATTTAGATTCTCTTTGATAGGAAAAACCATTTTGATAAACTTTAGATTTTCCTCCGTTCTAAGTGCTTTATTATCTCTTAGGCTGGTGGTCCAGGTATGTATTGGTGTCCATGGATCTGATTCATTTCTTTTAAAATAACGCTTTACTTTATGAATTTCTGTCCCATCAATATCCTTTATTATGTCACCTATTTCTTCTTTTAAATAAGATCTAAATGTATCTACTTCCTGTCCACTATTGTAAAAAACAATACTATCAGACTGATAAATCCAGGATCTACCTTTTTCTATCGGGAAATATTCATAACCGTAATCAGAAGTATCTGGAATTTCAACTTCAGATATACATCCAGGCATCAGGATGATTGTTATAAAAATCAATACATTATATATAAAAAAACTAATCCTGTCCACATTATAATACATAGGCATTCAACATGATTAACGATGTAAAGCTAAGATTATTATAAGTTTTTTTCAGTATAATTATAATAAAAACGTAATGAAACTTTACCTAACAAAAAAACAAAGGAAAAAATCTAAACCTGATTCAGATATCGGACAATGTTCGTTTCGATACGTTGTAAGATGTCAGTAGTGTCTTCTTTTATAAAGTTTTGTCCTGTCAAAAGCTCAAAAAGGTGGATATATCTGTCAGATATTTCAGCTATAAACTCATCCGATAATTCCGGTATATGCTGACCTTCCTTTCCTTGAAAACCATTGGCAATCAACCACTCTCGTACAAACTCTTTTGAAAGTTGAATCTGCTGTTCTCCATTAGCAAGTCGCTTTTCATACCCTTCAAGATAAAAATATCTAGAGCTGTCAGGAGTGTGTATTTCATCAATCAAAATGATGTCATTGCCTACCTTACCGAACTCATACTTCGTATCTACGAGTATCAATCCTCTATCAGCTGCCATCTCCGTCCCCTTCTCAAATAACAACCGAGTGTATCGTTCTATTGTTGCCCAGTCTTCTGCAGAAACAATATTATTCTTGATGATTTCATCAGGTGTGATATCTACATCATGGCCTTCACTTGCTTTAGTTGTTGGTGTGATAATCGGTATCGGAAACTTCTGATTTTCTTGCATTCCATTAGGCATCGTTGCACCGCAAAGGGTTCTTTTACCCGATTTATACTCTCGCCATGCATGACCTGTCAAGTATCCTCTTATAACCATTTCAACTCTGAGAGGTACCGCTTTTTTTCCTACTGCTACATTAGGATCAGGAGTGCTTTCGAGCCAGTTAGGCACAATGTGATTGGTTCTTTCCAGAAAATATGCAGCTATTTGGTTCAACACTTGCCCCTTATGCGGAATCGTACGCGGCAAAATATGGTCAAAAGCAGAAATACGATCAGTCGCTATCATCAACAATTTATCACCCAGATCATAAACATCTCTCACTTTACCATGATAAACTGCTTGCTGACCGGGAAATGAAAATTCAGTACTTCCAACGGTATTTGATATCATAGCCTCAAATAAGGGTTAAATATTTGTGATAGTATTCCTGTCAAGAAGTATATCTTTCAACTCCTTAAGGGCATTGTACTCCTGTGGCAGAACCTTTTTAAATGCTTCTTTGATCGCAAAGTAAGCGCCCTTCTCACTACCAGGCAGATTTTCTTTAACAATGGACTTTACAAGCCTAATATCGTGCTTGATCATACCCCGAATAGAAGGTATATCATGCCAGTCACCTTCAATAGCCAGCGTTTTAATTGTGTTGCCATTCTCATCCTCGATGGTATCAAGATCAATGCAATTCAGCTTACCTTCATTATTCAATTGTTCAGCCATACCTTTTGGCAACTTCCAAATGTCAGCATCTTTATCCATCTCATTGTTGATGAGAAAAATTTCAAGTCCTTTTTCGTGGAATCGGTATATAATAACTCTTGCGAGATTCAATACACTCATGATCATTCATCTTTAAGATATCACAAAGATAATTCTAAATACCTATTAAATGCAATCATCATACAAAATATTGTAAAATTAACAGTAATAAACTGCTATGGATAGGGAAAGAAATCCCGCTCTGTTATAAATATGATGTGTCTTAATTTTCAACATAGTGGTCTATAATAAATATCAGAGAAAGACAAATGAGAATTTCTCTTTCCTCATCTGTGATATCTCTGAGGAGAGAATAAAATCTAGGAAGTGCCTTATCTTCATGTTTAGGATTAGTAACAAATCCTATTAGTTTATCATAGATATATACTGAAAATGTTGGAGCATTAGTTGAAGTATCAATATAACCGAGGATCTTATTATTTAATCCTATCATTTTACCTTGACTGTCAATAATGCCTACTTCTTTTAGATTGATATAGACATGCAACCGATTGCCCTTATCAAGATACACATAATCATTTTTCGAATTGCAAACTAACGTAATGGGTTGGTTGCTGTAAAGCCATTTTCTGCTGTAAGCAAAAAGAGGTTCATAATATATCGTATCTAAAGCTCCAGTAGCCATTTTGGTAAAGCCTCTCTTTTTGGACTGAAAAGATTGATTGACTGAGAGTAAATCCATTTCTTCTTTACTAAATGGAATCAATCTGGCTCTCAATGGTGCCAGGTCTTTTCTCATCTGATCCACATCCTTATTGAGCTTTGACCCTGACAAGGTCATCCTAAATAAAAATCTAAAAAAGTCTTCTACATCCATTCGCTACAATATCCTCTTTTTTCTTATTCTAAAATAGTTCTTAATGTAGTTCTTGTTATAGATTTCCTCATCCGCCTTATTGCTCTATCTCTAATTTGTCGTACTCTTTCCTTGGACAGGTCGTACATATCTGATATTTCATCTAGGCTCATAGGTTTATTTCCATCCAGTCCATAGTAAGCTGTGATTACATTAATTTCGCGGGGCGATAAAATTTCAAGGCCATAGACCACCTCTTTTCTCACAGACTCTTCCATCATTTTGAGGTCAGGACTATCCTCATCTCCCAGCGTCATGAGATCCAACATGGATTGAGCACCTTCTTCATCAGACAATGGAGCGTCAACAGAGACATGTTTATTTGCACCTTTCAAAAGATTTGCAATATCTTTTGGTTCTACATCCAATATTTCTGCAAGCTCCTCATGTGTCGGTTCTCTCTCATTGAGCTGGACAAATTCATTCCATGCAGCATTGACTTTATTGTATGCTGTCATTTTATTAAGTGGAAGTCTAACCATCCTCGAATATTCTACGATAGCTTGTAGGATGGATTGTCTGATCCACCACACCGCATAGGAAATAAACTTGAATCCCTTTGTTTCGTCAAATCGTCGAGCAGCTTTCATTAAGCCTACATTTCCTTCATTGATGAGATCGGGCAATGATAAACCTTGATTCTGGTATTGTTTAGCAACTGATACAACAAATCTCAAATTGGCCTTGGTCAGTTTTTTCAAAGCTTCATCATCGCCATTGCGTATTCGCCTAGCAAGCTCAGCCTCTTCTTCGGTAGTCAACAAATCAATCCTACCGATATCCACCAGATACTTATCCAAAGCGAGGCTCTCTCTGGATGTGATATTATTAGTAATTTTTAATTGGCGCATTTTATAAGAGATGTTGTAAAACTAGATCGAATTTAACTGATTTATATATATAAAACGAAGTTAGCAAAGGATTCACTACTCTACTCTATCAATATATCAACACTTTTTATTTGAAATCCGTTCTGAATCTATCATTTTTTTAATAATAATAAATTGTTAAAATCATGAATCATCCTATTCTCACTGATGTCATACTCAAAGATCCTGCAAGCAATTTGTCATTAAATAAAGTTGTTTGTTCTCCAGTTGACCTCAGGCCGATAGTATATACCAGTGGAAGAAAATGGTCAGGAGTGGGAGCTGCCAGCTGCAATGCTTTTCCTTGTCGTAAATAATCTACTATTGGCTCATCATCGCCATTGAGTAACCAGTTATTGATTTTCTCACGTGATTCTACTGCCCAATCATATCCATACCCTACTTTATCGATATTGCGCCAATCCACCAGACCCAGATTGTGAATTATGTTTCCTGAGCCAATGATAAGAATGCCTTTGTCTCTCAATTTCATTAATTTTGTTGCGAGTTCATAATGATATTGAGCGATTTTTGTATAATCAATGCTCATTTGAATTACTGGAATACTTGCATCCGGATACAAATGCTTTATCACGCTCCATGCTCCATGATCCAATCCCCAGCTATGGTCTTGTTCTACAATAATCGGAGACAATAGTTCAGCAGTCTCCTTAGCGAGTGCAGGATTCCCCTTGGCTGGATACTGCACTTCATATAATTCCTTGGGAAAACCACCAAAATCATGAATCGTTCTCGGCATTTCCATCGCAGTTACTTTAGTACCGCGCGTGAACCAATGGGCAGAAAAACATAGGATGGCCACTGGCTTAGGCAGTGTTTTTGCCATACTTCTGAATCCTTGTACAAATTCATTTTCTTCAATAGCATTCATTGGGCTTCCATGGCCTAAAAACAATACAGGCATACGTTGAGTATGTGGCAATGAAGCAGACAAATTATCTAATTGGGTCAGCGAATGAACGCCCAGTGCCAAAGAAGAATATCCGAGCATCTTTAAAAAGGTTTTACGATCCATGTGAAATTCTAGTTTACAAAGACATAACAATATAACAACACTATTAGTTGTTGCAACAAACGAATTCATCAATTTGCTGACAGAATTCTATACTAAAAAATCCGCTATATCCTTTTAAATATCCGGTAATATTTTCAATTAAGAATAGTTAAACTAATGTGAGTTCAACGAAAATCAAAGGTCAAGTATAAGCTCTAGCGGATTATAGTTTGAGTGCGTTTTATACTGAATCTCAGTTTAGGTTTATTGACGATGAGGCAATATGCTGCAACTACACTTAAAAAGTGATTTTAAAAAATTGATAAGGCTTCTGCGTTTTGTATGTTTTAATGAACAGCAAATAACAACCTGAAAAAAAAGCTTTTGAAGGACCTAACAGCAGCATGATGAAAACATATTTGTAACGTAATCTCTTCGCTAAGATAAAGGCAAAATTTGGAATAATCGACCTTTTTAAAGTTAAAGCATTCTTCATAATATGAATGATTTTCAAAAAAAATGATCAAATTGAATGCAAGAATCAACACCTAAAAAGAAAATCTCCTTAATTTATGCAGGTGTGAGCATGGTGTTTATGTTTTTGTTTGAATAGTAAATACACAAAATTAGCTCACATATTATTAGGATACAGCTAAATATAAATATAATATTAATTTACTGTCTTAAAAATACGTTGAACTCACGTTAATTTAATTCATCATTAGATTATTTTTATAAATATAATACACAACAAAAAAGGGGAAACTTGTAAGCTTCCCCTTCTTAAATATAAAATATCAGTTATTAATTCTTATCCCAGAATAATCTTGTTGATGACTCGTCTCCACCGATGGCAGAAGCTGCATCTTTTGTTGCCTGAGCATTGAGCGATCCGTTAACAATCGGATATATCAATCGCTTAGGTATATCTGGAACAGTAGGTGCATCTGGTTTAACTAGTGCAGGATAATCCAGTCTTCTCCAATCTGTCCATGCATCAAAAGGTCTGTTGTACAAAGCAATCCATTTCTGGATTCCTATTCTTTCCTGCCATGAAGCGCCTGAATATTTAACACCATCTTGTGCAAGATAAGCATCCGCACCTTCTACACCCCAATATTCAATTGAAGCTCTAATTGCAGCATTATAATAATCTTCGGCATTACCTGTAATGAAACCTCTTTCTACTGCTTCAGCAAGTAAGAAGTTCACTTCAGCAGCATCTAAAAGATTACCTGGAAAAGTAGTAGCACCTACCTTAGGACTAAATGTAGAGAAGTTAGCATAAATATTATTAAATCCATACTTTCCTCCTATAAATTCACCACCTACAGTAGTGAAATAAGCTGGTCTTCGAGGATCATTCAAGTTATTCAATACATCTACAAATGTACTTGCAGCTACGAAATCTTGACGACTACTTCTAGGTGGAATGTCATCTGAAAGTGGGTTATTGTTTGGAGATGCTCCATAAGCAAATAGTGCATTGTCATCATTGCTAGTAATAAGGCTTCCAGCAAAAGAAGCTTTTATTGCGTTAGATGCAGTTGCAGAATCATCATCAGCAATAACCATCGCCAGTTTCAGTCTAAGAGAATTAGCAAACTTAACCCATTTCTCAGTATCACCCTTGTATAAAACATCAAAAGAACCAAAGCCTCCTGCGCCCGTATTAAATGCAGCAATATCTGCGTCTAATCTTTTCAGAAGATCCAGTGTTACAGTCTTTGCATCATCATACTTAGGTTGAGGATTATTCACATCCAGTGCCTCAGTATATGGGATATTACCAAAGGTATTTACCAAAATAGAATAGGCATAAACCTGCATTACATCTATCGCTGCAAGCCGATTAGCCTTAACATCAGCTGCTACTACCTGGTCATCAGTCACTATCTTTTTAGCTTCTTCTAAATTGGAAAGTGCTCGAATATACATCCTGTCCCATGAAGCCTGAGGAATGGTTCTTGTCACCATATCGTATCTAGGCTCATCAAGATAAGTCGTTGAAGTAATATGTTGTACATAGAATCTATATACATTAATGTTAACGTTGTTACTACAAAGTAGATCATTTACTGCTTTTACTGAATAGGTAAATAATGGTCCAGCTTCTACTTTTGATGGTCGCTTTGAATCAACGTTATAGTCATCCAGGCTATTAACACAACTCGTAATAACCAGAATAGGCAAACAAATATAAATTAAAAATTTCTTCATCTTTTAAATTTTTTAGAATGTTAATTTAACATTAAATCCTGCTGTTCTCAATGATGGATAAGCTCCACCTTGGTGTCCTGAAAGGTTACCTGCGCTATAATTAGCTTCAGGATCTGCATCTGGAAGATTCTTGTAAAGTATCCACAAGTTACGCCCCATTAAAGAAACATCTATACCTTTGATAAACTTAGAATTAGCAAAAAGTCCTTTGTCAAAAGTGTATGTAAGATTAGCCTCTCTAAGCTTAACATAACTTGCATCATAAACCACATTTTCGTTTGGTGAATTGATAGATCCCCAAGGGGCCTCGTCAGCGTTAGTGGCATTGATAATGATATCATTTTTACTACCATCTTCCTTTACACCATCAAGGATAACACCACCACCTTGATCTAATGGATCTCTCACTGACTTACCATTGTGATTAGTACCGACAGTATTTAACGTCAAACCTGAATATTGTCCGTATCCTTGATCAAGCGAAAATATATCTCCACCAATCTTTCCATCAACTAAAAGATTAAATCTCCAGTTTTTGTACCTCAACCCAGTACCAACACCCGCCTGCCAGTCAGGCTGAACATTACCAATCTCAGAATCACGTTTTTGGTTGTAATAACCATCATCTCCAACCACTCTGTTACCATTATCATCATATTCAAAACCACGGCCGATCAGCGTACCAAATGGCTGACCTGGTCTTGCAACAAGAGAGACACCGTTCTGGAATGTACCGATTACAATCTGCTTAGTATTTTCATCATATAATGAAATAACTTCGTTCTTATTCTTAGCAAAGTTAACATTGAAAGTCCAGCTGAAATCCTTGGTCCTAACAGGAACAAAGTTAGCAATTAATTCAATCCCCTTATTGTTGACTTCTCCTGAGTTAATATATCTAGAAGAGTATCCTGTAGCTCCTGTGATCTGGATAGGAATAATCTGGTCAAAAGTAGAAGCATTGTAATAGGTCAATTCAAATCCGAGTCTGCTTTTAAAGAAGGTCATATCTAGACCTACTTCATATGATTTAGTTCTTTCAGGTCTCAAATCTGAATTATTTTTCCTAGTTGGCAAAGCAAATAAAGGAATGGAACCCAGTGCTACTGGTTTGTCATAAACATCAAAGATACTTAAAGCAGGAGCATCATTACCTACTTCTGAGTAAGAAGCTCTTAGTTTACCATAGTCAATCCAATCCTGATTCAACAGATCACCAAAGTTATAACCCAGTGATACGGACGGGTAAATATAAGTATTATTGCCATCAGGTAATGTAGTGGACTGGTCTCTTCTGATTGTAGCATCTAGAGTCAATCGCTTCCATGCATTCAATGTTGCAGTAGCAAAAAGACCATCTACACCTACTGGTATATATGATTCAGAAGGTGGATTAGGAGTATCCTTTGAGTTGGCTATAGTGAATAACCCATCAACAACAAGATCAGAGTTAGTTTCACTGAAGATGGAGCTGATATAACTTCTTCTGATGTTTGTTCCTGCTACAACATTAAGATTGAGGATATCACTCAAGTCTTTATTAAAGTTAGCAAACAAATCATAATTGTACTCCTGGTATGAACGATTATAGATACTGTAATAACCTAAGTCAACTGAAGTTTTACCTCTTCTTTCTTCTTGCTTATCAAATGACATATCTGCTCCTACTCTACCTACAATAGATAGCTCAGGAATGATATTATACTGTGCTTGAATATTTCCAAAAATTCTATTTCTAGAATCATTCTCATAATTAATATACCTTACAAAATAAGGATTATCCCAGAAAATAGGACTAGCATCTACTTCTGTTCCTGATAAGTTCCAAGTAGCATTTTGTCTAAATCGTTCGAATGCTTCTTTTTGATCCAGGACATCCACATTTGTTTGCCACCACTGCCTAAACATGGTCATAGCATTAGTGTTACCATAACCTGAACCGTATCTCCCTGTTGCTCCCTGATTAGTAAAGTTAAGTGCTGTACTAAACTTAAACTTATCATTTGGCTCTATCGCCCCTGCAATACTTACCATATTTTTGGCAAGTTTACTATTAGGCATCATTCCTTTTTCATCATTTCGAGTAAATCCTATTTTAAAGGTTGTAGTCTTACCACCACCTTGAATAGATATACTCTGATTACTTGAAACCGAAGTTTCAAAAAATGCAGAAGCATCATGCGCGGCTGCAACCCAAGGACTTGGTTTACCAAAAAGTGGAGACTTAGAGTCCATTGCTCTCCAGTCATAAACTAGTAAATTAGGATCAAATTTAGCACCAAAAGATGCATCTTCTGTAAATGGAACATAAGGTGCCTCTGTGCCTGGAGTAAATAAGTCCGAACCATTAAAACCAGGATTACCTGAATAGTCATAATAATCCTGACCATAGCCAGCTCCATACTCCTTTTGATGTTGAATGAAAGTAGATTTATCAATCTTACCGAAAGTAAGGCCCGTATTTAAAGATACTTCAAAGTTATCTCTTCTACCTTTTTTGGTCGTTATCAGAATAACACCGTTAGCACCACGGCTTCCATACAATGCAGCCGCAGCCCCTTTTAATACAGTAATGTTATCAATATCGTCAGGATTGATATCAGCAGCTCCTGAACCGTAGTCATAACCTTCAAAACCTCTGGTGACATTTGATGAATTTAATGTAGAATTAGAAACAGGAACACCATCTACAATAAAGAGCGCCTGGTTATTTCCTGTGATAGATTTAGTACCTCTGAGTACCACGTTAGTAGAACCACCCATATTATTACTAGAGCGGATACTCAAACCTGCCACTTTACCTGAAAGTGCACTTACAAAGTCATTGTTTCTAACTTGGTTGACCTCATCACCTGTCACTTTTTGTGCTGATATAGAAAGATCATTTCTTTTTCTTTCTATACCATAAGCTGTGACCACAACTTCATCCAGAACTTGTCCCTCACGGAGAACCAAATCGAATTTAGTCTGGCCGCCAATTTCGATTTCCTGAGCTTCATAGCCAATATAACTAACTACGAGCGTTTTACCCTCTGCAGGAACCATTAACTGAAACATACCATTGATATCGGTAATAGTACCAATACCAGGTGCTTCCTTAACAACAACATTTGCACCAATCACTGCATCTCCGGCTCCATCTAAGACTGTTCCGGAAACCAATTTTTGGCCAAAAGTCATACTTATACCCCCAAATAGTATAAGTACTACAAATAAGACTTGTTTCATACTAAAAATTGTTTTGTTAGAAAATAATATTAATAAATTAAATACTCTAAATTTTAAAAAAACCATTGCAAAATTTTAACTTTTTGGTTTGTTTT
>LNBW01000014.1 GCA_001567255.1 Bacteroidetes bacterium OLB9
TGTATCATTTGGAAGTTCTTCCGTTGGTCATCAGCTTGAGTTTGTTCATAAACCTGATGCAGCGTTTTCTCCATCGGATCAAACGGAACAGGTTCACTACTCCACATCGCAAATGCAATGAGTTCGGACAGTTCGGGTGCGTTAAAATCAGCTTCGTCAAAAATATTGTTGGATTTATAATCGAACAAAGCTTTCAAGTGCATTGAGTTTTCGGTAATGGTGCCAGTCTTGTCTGCGCAGATCACCGTGGTACTCCCCAATGTTTCTACTACACTGCTTCGCTTGATGATAATTCCTTCTCGCATCAGTTTCCAGGCTCCCAATGCCATAAAAGTGGTAAAAGCCACAGGGATTTCTTCCGGCAAAATGGACATCGCCAAAGTCAGTCCAACCAATAAACTTTCAATAATATCTCTTGATTGCCAAAAACTGTATGCCCAAACTAATAAAAAAACAACAATGCCGATGATTGCCATCCATTTGACAAATTTTGTAATCTGAATTTGTAAGGGAGATTGCTCTCCTTTGATGTTCTGAATGGATTGTCCGATTTTTCCCAGCTTGGTTTCCGCACCGATTTTTTCCACTTTGAAAACCGCCAGTCCAGAAACGGTCAACGAACCGCTATATACTTTCCGGTCTTCGGTTTCCTGACTTTTGAACACCGAAAAGCTTTCCCCTGTTAGCGATGCTTCATTGACCGAAAAATCATTGCTGTGCACAATCTCACCATCCGCATTGATCATCTTTCCTTCTTCGGTAATGCACAAGTCGCCCACGGCAATTTCGTGGGTAGGGATTCGTATTACTTTTGAATTTCGGATAACGGTACTGAGCGGTTCGTTCAGTTTTTCCAAGGCTTCCAATGCCTTTTTACTACGATTGTCCTGATAGAACGAAATACCCGAAACGGCTATAATCGCTCCCAACATAAAAATTGCTTCGGAATAATTGCCCACAATCACATAAATAATCGCCACGGCAATGAGCAAAAGCAACATCGGCTCTTTCAGGATGTCCAATAGCATCGTGTACCAGATATTTTTTTTAATGTTGTCTGCCTGGTTGTAACCGAATTGGCTACGAGAGATTTTCAGTTCCTCTTCCGAAAGTCCGGTCAGGTGTTTGGGAATGTTATAGGGTGTCATAAAACAATATTTTAATTATATTAGATGTAATAAAAAGCCCGTCAAAAGACCCCAGAAGTATGATAACGACGGAGCTTATTTTTCGGAAGCCAAAGGTTAGAAAAAGGCTGATGATTGCAATGGATATCGTCCGCCAGTCGGTTATTACTTCTCTTCCCATAATGATGCAGACCGAAATAATGAGTGCTACCGAAGCAATATTTACTGCATCTAAAAAGGAAGAGAAACGTGTTGATTTTCGTAAAAATTTCAAAATTGGATTCAATAATGCGACGAAAATAAAAGAAGGCAAAAAGACAGCAAATGTTGAGATAATTGCACCCCAAATACCATTGATTTGATAACCAATAAATGTAACCGAAGACGTAACGGGGCCGGGCGTAAACTGCCCCACGGCAATGGCATCAATCAGTTCTTGGCGACTTAAAATACCTGTGGTCACGAGTTCAGAATCTAAAAATGCAAACAACACATAACCACTTCCGTACAAAACTGCTCCTATCTTTAGGAAAATCCAAAACAGTTTGAGGTTGGTAACAGAAATTGTGGTCATTAAGGGAATGGACAAGAACGGAATCGGGAAAAAACTGTTGAGTGTATGCTTCTCTTTAAGTGATTTATAAAGCATAAATAGTAAACCGAAACCAAACATTAATAAGATTTCATTTTGCACAAAAAATGAAAAAATTAAAACCAATAATCCAACAATAGCCAACTCTTTAGATTTTACAGATTGCTTGCCTAATGGATAGACTGCTGCCAAAATAATGGCAATAATTGCGGGTTTGATACCATAAACAAATGGTTCGACTTGAGGAAGTTGTCCATATATTTTGTACAAATAAGCAAAAATCCCCGTGATAAGTACGGCAGGAAGAATAAAAAGACTTCCGGCAACAAGCATTCCCTTCCAGCCGCCTTTTTCTTTACCAATATGTATGGCGAGTTCAGTACTGTTGGGACCAGGAATTAAATTTGTAGCTCCCATCAAATCAAGAAATTGCTGCTCGGATAACCAATTTCTTTTCACTACAACTTCCTCCCACATCATAGCAGTATGACCAGCAGGACCACCAAATGCCGTAAATCCCAGTTTCAGAAAAAGTCGGGCAATTTCTTTGATGTTGTTATGTTCGCTCACTAATGAAATCTTTGCGTTAAAATTATTGGTTATTACGGTTCATAATCATTTAATTAATATATATTTTTCCAAAATATATAAGGTCGATAGGTTATATTATTGTAAAGTATTTTGGCTTATCAATATCAAAATTTTTCTTTAATCCCCACCAATCATTTTTGAGGTGACTCCTTTTTTACTGGATAATTCAGCAATGACAATTCCCACAAAATGCAATAGAATAAAAATAGGAAACCAATAAACACCCCATTTATGGACAGCTTCAATATTTTCTTTCCATTGTGGAAAAATCCTTGTCTGATACAAATACCCGTAACGGCAGAAATGAA
>LNBW01000015.1 GCA_001567255.1 Bacteroidetes bacterium OLB9
TATTGATGTTATCCACCCACTATCGCCCTTGTAAAAGTTGCGGTTCAGCCTATGGTCTGATTTGATGTGTCCAATAATTGGTTCTATGGCTGCCCTTTTTTTGTGGGCTAGACTTAGTTTTTTACTTTTGTAGTAACTATCCGATTTTTTGGGTGTGCCGGGAATGAGTATAGTGGTATCTCCGCCTTGTTTCATTCCTCTGTAACCTCTGTCTGTCTTAGCTATTTTGGGTTGTTTTCCTATAAACGTCTTTACCTGTTCCAATACTAAAGGTAGCGTGTGACCGTCGTACTCATTTCTAAACCCCATTGCACCTACAATGACTCCGCTGTCTGTCTTTACAAAGGAGGCTTTATTAGCAAATTTGTACTTCTTATGTTTCTTCACAAGGAAAACCCGACACAAAACAGTTTTCTCCACAAAAATATTGGTAATTATTGTTTTCGATCTATTGTTCTACGACACTTTCGTCCGATACATTGCGAATATGTTTAAGAATCAGCAAGCCAACCATTAATCGAATGGGCTTGGCAGGTCTTCCATTGTTCTGTGAGTAAAGGGGCAAAAAAGCCTTTTCAAATACAGACCAATCCATTTTATTAGCTAAAACGAATAATGGATGCATAGCATTTAAGGTGTCTTCAAAGGAATGGAAAAATCCAATTTGCTGAGTGTTTTTTTTTATGAAGAATCATAAAAAAATAATGAAAGGTTTGAATATCAAAGATACAAAATCTTGCATTATTCTCAAAGTATTATGACTGTAATATGTTGTTAATCAATATTTTAAATGTTATTTCAGGGCAGACTAGTTAAAATACAGTATTGAATATTTTTAAGAAATCAGCATGTAATAAATTCCTTGTTTCAAAAGTAAAATCTGACTGTCTGTCCTCCATACCAACTTTTCAGGTTCGGATGCCATGTGATATTACTTCCAATATTGATATAGTCATTTATTTTGTAAAAAGCATGAATATTGAAATTTAAATCCATATGTGCCGGTGACGCAGTGTGCTTATGATTTTTGTTTCGCCATTTATAAATTAATGTTTGTACACTGCCTTGTAAAGTAAAATTGTTGTGCGTCCATTTTCTGCCTCCTTCTGCCATAAAAACTTTCAAATCAGTAATCATTGATTGTGAAATTGAAATATCTTGAAAAGAAAGCATCTTACCACAAGCTAATCCGATAAAATAGCCCTCAAGTTCAAAAGACACGTTTACAAGATCTAATTGTATAGGTAAAATCTCAACTTCATCTGTAGGTGGTTTTTCATAATCCATTTTGTTTCTAAGTAAAAAATGTACTTTGGGCGAAACATAAATTTGTGTTTTTAAAGAGGGTTTTCCTCCAAACATCTCTACAATAATAGGGGGTGTTATGCATCCTTCAGCATCTACTGCAAAGAGGGTAAAGACTCCTGAAGGAAATCCGGGTAAAGCATTAAAACCTTCTATCAGATTATTATATGTTTGTCCGGGTCCGCTAATGGTATAGGGAGGCGTTCCTCCTGTGATATTAACAAAAACTATTCCATCTTTGGCAGTTGTCGAAGATGGCGGCTCAATATCCAGCAGCGTAAGTACCGGTGCAGCATATACGTTGATTTCGAATGTGATATTTTGAGAACATTCTGGGGGTATTGAAGTATCATTAATCACCAGCGTCCAAATTCCGGGAGTAAGCGTTATGAAATTGCTCAGCAATAAGTATCCTTCCGGTACGTTGAAGGTCTCAGTTGAGTTTGGGCCTACAGCAATAATGGTAAGAAAACCGGAAATTGGGGCAGTCAGATTTAAAATAACTTCTGCTGAGTAATGACAATTTTGTTGGATGACAGTGTATTCATTGACATAAGGAATTTCCGTTTGCGGAATATTTACACTAAATGATTGTTGACATGCACCGGTGGGGTGTGTGACTGTCAAGGAATACATTCCTGCCATAACATTCAATAAAGAAGGTCCGGTTACGCCATTGCTCCATATCAATTCTGACTGATCTGCAGGGGTTATCAGAGCAACAGCATTGCCATTGGCAGCACCACAAAGTGCAGGTGTTACTGTAAATGTGACCTGGTAATCACAAACGATATCTTCAATTTTAATAATGATTTTTGCGGTTGATTTTTGACCACAGGTATCTGTGGCAGTATATATGAATTCATATTGCCCCGAAATTCCCTTAAATTTGAAGGAACCATCAGGTTTCCACTCCATCATCACTTCCGGGGGAAATTCAATATCTGTAACTTCCAATCCAACTCCAATATCATTATCCAGAATGTTTCCTGTTACTGTTAAACTCTGTCCGGTAGTGTAAATGTCGTCAAGTAATTGTAATTTTACGTCTTCTTCAGGAATATTTATGGTAATGGTTTGAGTGCATCTAATTTCTTTGGAAACATCCCTTACAGAAATTTCGTATTGTCCGGTAATAATTTTGTTTCCGGAAACCTTACTGATTAAATCTGCAATATCATATTTGCCTTCAGCAATTTCAAAAGAGAAAATACCAGCAGCCCCCGATACATTTATCATAAAAGGTCCGAGTGATAGCCCTTTGATTTGCATGAGTACTTTTCCGGATTGATAACAATTACCCGGAGATATCTGAATATCCTGAATATACTCTGCTATTTTTTCTTCAAGCGAAAAGCTGAAAGTTTTGATACATGACAGTTCTGAATTCGTTATCGTTAAAGTATAAATTCCGGCATCAATACCTGTAAGAAACGGATGATTTGACCCAGTATTCCATGTGAAATCGTATGAATCTTCAATATTATTTATGGATATACTCCCATCATCCATACCACAATTTGAAGGAGTAATAATTACTGAAGGTTCGACATCGCATAGTTTTGGTAAAACGTTTACAGTAATTCTTGCTGTTGAAGTAACTGAACATTTACCGGTTATATGAAAAATGAAAGTATGTAAAGTAGCTGAACTTGTTAAATTTTCTATTTTAAGAGTAAAACTTCCGTTTTCATTCCATTCCATTGAATTGTCAGTATTTCCTGATACTTGTGTGATTCTGCATTCAGGACAATCAGATCCGGTTAGAATGTTGCCTGTTATTATTTGGCCGGATATTACTTCAAGATTTTGATCGGAAACCATTAAGGTTGGATATTCAATGCTTACGCTAATAGTTGCGCTGGCTGTATTTCCGTTTTTATCTGTGACGGTATAATTGAAAATGAAGGAATTGGTCACCGATCCTGCAACTTCGATAGTTGATGTATTTACCAAAATAACTCCCAAAGGCACATCAGAAATCCTTGAGATGAATAATTCTTCTCCAGTGTCATTATCTAAAGGTGTAAATCGGGCACTCATTCCACACATAAGGAGGTAATTGTCTTCTTTGGCAACAGGGGGTACAATTAAATCCGATCCTTTGTCATTGTTTCCTATCAGTATCAAGGTGGTTGTTAAAGCAGCTGTACCTGCTGCAACCGGAATCCAGATGTGGGATTTTTCTTGTGTGACAGGCAGTAACTTCGCCTTTCGCGAAGTCAATTCAATACCTTCCCATAATTCTTTTGTTGAAATATCAGACACATTACTTTGCTGACCGAACATAAAAATCGGAAGTATAAAGGGCAAGAGATATGTTGTTTTAAGTATCATTGATTATTTTCTGCCTATCTAACTTTCATTCCATTACTTTTTCTCTTTTACTTCTTTCTCCTCTTTAAAATTCAGCTTTATAGATGCTTTGCAAAAATCATGTCTGCAACTTTCAGATTTGCAATAAGCACTCACTGAAAAAGAAAGCTCTATATTGTCACTACTCACTGTTGAAGTAAATTCATAAGTGCATCCGTTTTTGCTTTTGACTTTTGTTTTTCCATCAACGTTTACACCTGTACTGTATCTTACCAATGCAATAGAAAATTTCTCTTCTTCCTTATCATACTTGTCCCGTTCAGCGGCTTGCATTTCACATGGACTTTCCTGACATGCGCATTCAAGCTTCAGGTTTTTTAAAGTCACAGTAAAGGTTTCAGGATTCTGCTTTTTTGATTTATCAAAATTTACCCGGGGATATGATATTTTTTGTTCTGGTGAAACCTTCTCCAAATCAATGTCAATGGTGATATCTTCTTTTAATCCCCTGTCAACAGAAAGGCTGCCCGTCAGTTTCTTACATTTACAAGGGTCTTTTTTTTCATTTGTGATGTTACCATTCTGATCAGTCTGTTGTTCAGATTGATGGTTGGTATGAACTAATTCATGAGCAATAGTCTGTTTTGAAGGCTCTTTGTCTGTAAATGTAACCTTCTCTCCCGTGGCATAAGCTTTGGCACTTAGCGAATCGGCAGAAGTATTAGTAGGAGGAGTATGTGGTTTTACTTCCGAAACATCTTTGCCAAAGTGTTTCTCAAGTTCATCTTTGTGCGCTAATGATGAAGTTTCAACAGAAGGTAAAATTTTCGCAGCAGCCCCTATAAGCATAAAACTTTCCCAAAAGTCATCAACACCTTCATCTATTTTCTCCTTGACAGCCACCGGATTACTTTCAAAACTACGGCCACTTTGTGTCTCCATTTGTTTAATCATATTTTCCCTGAAGTTGTCTTTTGTGTACTCATTTCCCGTGAGCATTGCTGTATAAATCCAGAATGTTTGTTGTATTACAGCTTCTTTTTCTTTGTCTTTGTTGTTTGAAAATGGAGTGTGTACGCCACCATTTCTCTGTAAACTGTCAGCAGTGGTAATGATGCGGTTGATGGCATTTAGTAATACCGGAGCTATTTCCGAAGGAAATTTGTATTGATCTATAGTGTGACCTACAGGTATATATGTGCCTGGAATTGACCAGTAAATACCGGCAGATGGATTGGGCAAAGCTTTGCCGTCTGAAGAAACAAAACTATTTACCCATCCGTTTTGGGGATCAGGTTGCCATTCTTCTGTTATTTGGTCGGGAACAATCCATGTATCCAGTGGGGGCATTGATTCTCCAGATGTCACAGGGGGTTTATGAATATCAGTGCAGTAACCAACCACTTGAATGGTGTTTTCTTTTCCTGCTGGAACATATATTCGTATGGGATCAGGTACTATGTAAGGTTGATATCTGCCTGAAGAAGGGATATAAAATGGTCCTATTTCGGTATCCAGATCTTTGTCTGTTTTGTTCACAACTGTGATTTCTGCAATGTGTCCCGTTGTCCGACCAGTACTGGTCACTCTGGTAAATTGAATATCACTATTACGATGACTAAGAAGATGAGACTGGGTATTCCCATTTGTATAAATCAATAGCATTATCACTATGTATTTGCAAAAATTTTGAATTTGCATATTTAAAGGTTGGATTAAAATGTAAATAACAATAGAATATTTTATATTAAAATATTAAATGCAAAATTAAATTAAATTTAAATACGTGTCAAGATGTGTTTTGTTAATCTTAATACTTGCAACATGAAATAATATTGGGATTAAGAGTTTATTTATCATCGTTCGGGCCTGTTCTGGGTATTAATTAATTGAATTTCAGATGTTTGATATAAAATTATAGGCTATGGTCTCATGAAATACGTTGACAGAAAAAAATGTGGAAAACTTTTCACAAAATTTGCAAATATGAGTACAAAAAGAAAGAGAAAAGTATTCTCAGAGAGCTTCAAGAAGTAAAAAGTGGCCATAATAGAAAGCGGCAAAATGACGACAAGATCAGTAGCTACCCAATTTGATGTGAGCTAGTCAACCCTTAAAAACCCAAATTCGGAAAAAGTTTTGATTTTTTGGACTGAAATTATATGCAAAATAGGTTTTGAAAAATAGCCAAAAAGATGATTTCCATTTATTCATCACCCTTTTAAAGTTAAATGCAGCAGCTGTAAGTATAATATTGATGTTATCACCCACTATGCCCTTGTAAAAGTTGCGGTTCAGCCTATGGTCTGATTTGATGTGTCCAATAATTGGTTCTATGGCTGCCCTTTTTTTGTGGGCTAGACTTAGTTTTTTACTTTTGTAGTAACTATCCGATTTTTTGGGTGTGCCGGGAATGAGTATAGTGGTATCTCCGACTTGTTTCATTCCTCTGTAACCTCTGTCCACCTTAGCTATTTTGGATTGTTTTCCTGTAAGCGTCTTTACCTGTTCCAATACTAGAGGTAGCGTGTGACCGTCGTACTCATTTCTAAACCCCATTGCACCTACAATGACTCCGCTGTCTGTCTTTACAAAGGAGGCTTTATTATTAAATTTGTACTTCTTATGTTTCTTCACAAGGAAAACCCGACACAAAACAGTTTTCTCCACAAAAATATTGGTAATAATTGTTTTCGCTCTATTGTTCTACGACACTTTCGTCCGATACATTGCGAATATGTTTAAGAATCATAAGCCAACCATTAATCGAATGGGCTTGGCAGGTCTTCCATTGTTCTGTGAGTATAGGGGCAAAAAGCCTTTTCAAATACAGACCAATCCATTTTATTAGCTAAAACGAATAATGGATGCTTAGGATTTAATGTATCTTCAAAGGATGAAAAAAATCCAATTTGCTGAGTGTTCTTTTTGTGAGGAATCATAGAAAAATAATGCAAGGTTTGAATATCAAAGATACAAAATCTTGCATTATTTTGGCTGTAATTTATTGTTAATCAATTTTTTAAATGATATTTCAGGGCAGACTCATTATAAATAAAACTATAGCCACGTATTGGGTGCCATACAAAGAGATGGCTAATGAATTAAAAAATATTGTAATATATTATATGTATAATTAACTTATCTACAATAAAATGTCATGGGATATTGACTATAAAATCCACAGTTGGTGCTGCTCAAACGAAAAGGTATAATAATATTGGTCATTCACCTAGCAGCAACCAATGCTTGCCTGTTTTTATAATTTTGAGTATGTACTGCACAAGGTAAACAGGT
>LNBW01000016.1 GCA_001567255.1 Bacteroidetes bacterium OLB9
ACCCAACAAACCATCGTCCGCCAATTAGATGCCCTGCGAGCCGAAACCCAAAAGTTGGAAGCAGTGTATCAACAAAAAATTGCTAATTTGGAGGAACTGAAAAAGAGTATTTTGCAAAAGGCGTTCAATGGTGAGCTTGCCGAACTAGCAGGAGAATTTCGTGGTGGTGCGGTTGCTGAGGCACTCGAAGCACCGAACCAATAACAGAAAAATCCCGAAGGGATGCCAAGATTATAGAAAACAAGATTAACCAATAAAATCCAGAAGGGATGCCAAGATTATTGAAAACAAGATTAACCAATAAAATCCCGAAGGGATGATATGATTATAACAATGAAACAAAATACCAAAACTAAACCCCAAAGGGGTGGCATATATATCAACCTTTCAGGTTTGGGTTGTCGTTCCGTTCTTAATTTCTATGATCCTTGCACCCTTTCGAGGTTAAAAAACTAATAATATGGCAGGCACATTTTCACAAATTTATATCCAATATGTTTTTGCCGTGAAAGGCAGAGAGAATTTATTACTAAAACCTTGGCGTGATGAAGTGTTTAAGTATATGGCAGGCATTATAAAAGGTAAAAATCAAAAACCAATTATCGTAAATGGCGTTGCAGACCACGTTCACATTTTTGTGGGGTTAAAACCTGCAATGAGTATTTCTGATTTAGTAAGAGACATCAAAAACAATTCTTCCAATTTCATCAACGAACAAAAATTTATTAAGGGAAAATTTTCTTGGCAAGAAGGATATGGTGCTTTTTCTTATGCCCATTCCCAAATTGAAAATGTTTATCAATACATTGCCAATCAAGAAGAGCATCATAGGAAGAAAACTTTTAAAGAAGAATATCTTGATTTTCTTGAAAAATTTGAAATTGAATACAACGAAAAATATTTATTCGAATGGATGGATTAAGTATATCACCCCTTCGGGGTTTATTGGCATTGTGGATTTCATCAGGCTATAGTCTTTTCATCCCTTCGGGATTAAAGAAGATGACCCTGAAAGTAAATCAAGAAAATATGCGAGCTATATTCCATTTTGGGCATAAAATCTTATTTGATGGTTATTTGACAGCATCTAAGTTTTTATGTGATGGTTATGTGATAGAAAGTGCCAAGTTGAAATGTAACTCATTGATAATTAGTAATTTTTTAAGTGATGGTTATGTGATTTACAAGCGATTTTTATTTGACGGCTATTTGATAAAAGTAACAAAATGAACGAAACCGAAACAAGAGCAGAATTAATTGACCCTGTTTTAAGAGCAGCAGGTTGGGGCGTTGTGGAAGGCAGTCGCATTCGCATGGAGTTTCCCATCAACAAAGGTCGTTTAATAGGGCATGGTCAGCGTATCAAGCCCGACAAGGCAGATTATGTATTGCAGTACAAAAACAGAAACCTTGCTGTAATTGAAGCCAAAGCAAGAGATAAATATTACACCGAAGGCGTTGGACAAGCCAAAGACTATGCAGGCAAGTTGCAGGTTCGCTTTACATACAGCACCAATGGTTTACAGATTTACCGTGTTGACATGCAGGAAGGACAAGAAGGCGAAGTAACTTCCTATCCTACTCCTGATGAATTGTGGGAAATGACGTTTCTTAAGTCGAACGAGCCGAATGCTGAGCTTGTCGAAGCATGGCGAGACAAATTACTTTCTGTTCCATTTGAAGACCGTGGCGGAACATGGCAACCACGCTACTATCAAGAAAACGCCATTACCAAAGTATTAGAAGCCGTTGCGAACAACCAAAAACGAATTTTATTGACCCTTGCCACAGGAACAGGAAAAACAGCCATTGCTTTTCAAATTGCATGGAAACTGTTTCAGGCAAAATGGACGGTTCGGCAAGCTCACCATCCGGCAGAACAGGCAGAAAGGTCGCCAAGAATTTTATTTTTAGCCGACAGAAATATTTTGGCAGACCAAGCTTTCAACGCTTTTTCAGTTTTTGAAGAAGATGCTTTGGTTCGTATCAATCCAAGCGACATCAAGAAAAAAGGCAGAGTGCCTAAAAACGGAAGTGTGTTTTTTACCATTTTCCAAACCTTTATGAGTGGGCCTTCGACAAGCTCAGGCACCGCTCATAAAGCAAGCTCAGGCACCGCTCATAAAGCAAGCTCAGGCACCGCTCATAAAGCAAGCTCAGGTATCGCCCAGATGATTTCACCGCTAGTCACTCTCGAAGGCAGAGAAATAGAATTTCCGGAAATTCCAGAAACTGAGCTTGCAGAAGTGGACTCATACGGTTATATGTATATTCTTCAATGTGGTGATGGGAGTTTTTATATTGGAAGTACCAAAAATTTATCATTGAGAATTGAACAACATAAAAGTGGAGAAGGTGCAAATTTTACAGCAAATCACCTTCCGGTTAAACTTGTTTATTATGAAACTTTCGACAGAATTGATAAAGCGTTTGAACGAGAAAAACAAATACAGAAATGGAGTAGAGCTAAGAAAATTGCATTGATTCAAGGAGATATCGAAAAGTTAAAACAACTTTCTAAAAGTAAATTAGAGAAATCGGTGTCTGAACCTGTCGAAGGCACGCCCTACTTTGGTGAATATCCGAAAGACTTTTTTGATTTTATCATTATAGACGAGTGCCACCGTGGTGGAGCCAATGACGAAAGCAGTTGGCGGGCCATTATGGAATATTTCAGTCCAGCTGTTCAATTAGGTTTAACAGCTACACCCAAACGAACCATCAATGCAGACACCTACAATTATTTCGGTGAGCCGGTTTATGTGTATTCGTTGAAAGATGGAATCAATGATGGTTTCTTAACGCCTTTTAAAGTCAAACAAATTGACACCACCATTGACGAGTATTTATTTACATCGGACGATACCGTTTTAGAAGGGGAAATTGAAGAAGGCAAACGTTACACCGAAGCGGAAATGAACCGCATCATTGAGATTAAAGAGCGGGAAGAATATCGGGTAAAGATTTTTATGAGCTTGATAAATCAAAGTGAAAAGACTTTGGTTTTCTGTGCTACTCAATTACATGCTTTGGCAATTCGTGATTTAATCAATCAATATGCAGATTCAAAAAATCCGAATTATTGCCACAGAGTTACCGCACTTGACGGAAAAATAGGTGAACAACATTTAAGAGATTTTCAGGACAACGAAAAAAGCATTCCAACCATTCTGACAACCTCGCAAAAATTAAGTACTGGTGTAGATGCTCCCGAAGTAAGAAATATTGTTTTGCTTCGTCCTGTAAACTCCATGATTGAGTTTAAGCAAATCATTGGTCGTGGAACACGTTTATTTGATGGCAAAGACTATTTCACCATTTACGACTTTGTAAAAGCACATCATAAGTTTAATGACGTTGATTGGGACGGTCCTCCCGAAGAACCTGAAACACCCGAACCAAGACCACAGCCACAACCTTGTGCTGTTTGCGGACATCGTCCTTGTATTTGTGCACAAGAACCACTGCCAGAACCTTGTCCTGTTTGTGGTTACTCTTATTGCCGTTGCGGCAATCCACCAAGACGAATGGTGAAAGTGAAATTGGCAGATGGGAAAGTGCGACAGTTTCAACACATGATTAGCACATCATTTTGGAGTCCAGATGGTAGACCCATTTCAGCAGAAGAATTTTTGCGTTCTCTTTTTGGTGCATTACCAGAACTTTTCAAAAGTGAAGATGAATTAAGAACCATTTGGAGCAAGCCCGACACAAGAAAAAAATTATTAGAAGAACTGACTGAAAAAGGATTTGCCAAACAACAGTTGACAGAGTTTCAGAAAATACTAAATGCTGAAAACAGCGACTTGTATGATGTTTTAGCTTACATAGCTTTTCATTCCGACATTTTAGAAAGAGCAACAAGAGCAGACAAAGCTAAAATTCACTTGGACAACTACGACCCAAAACAGCAAGAGTTTTTAAACTTCGTTTTGAGCCAGTATGTGAAACAAGGTGTTGACGAACTGGACGACACCAAAATTGGCGACTTGCTTATATTGAAATATCACGCCATTGCAGACGCAAAAAAAGAATTGGGTGACATTGCTACAATTAGGAACACGTTTATCGGTTTCCAGACTTATTTGTATGACAATAGAGTAGCGATCTGACAATGACAATAAACATGTCACCCAATCCTTTGCAGCCATGCACATTTGCAAACCGCACAAGCCAATGCTCCAAGACGGATTAAAATGAACGGACAAGAAACATATAGAAAAGAAGGGCGAACCACTAACATTACAACGAATAGAAGAAAGTCCTGAGGAAGCGAAAGCCCCGAGGGTGTGCTTCGACAAGCTCAGCATTCAAATTCAGGGCTTTTTGCTACTCGCTTCTGTTTTCTTGTCTTTGCTCACATTTAGGTGCATAGCTTCACTTATCCAATCAAAAATAATCAACAAAAAAATCTTTGTAATTTTTGCAGGTGTGAGCATGGCGTTGGAGTTTTTGTCTGAATTGTAAAATGACTACATAGAATTGCATTTTATTGATATATAGCTAAAAACAAATATAATATATTGATTATATATTGTGCTGAAAAACATCAAGCTCACCTTAATACCATTAAATAAACAAAACTTAAATCACCCTAGGACACCTGATTTTGAAATTTTTAAGATTGATCAATAACAGTTTCAACAAATAGTTAGATGGGTGAAATCGGCTTTAGAAAGTTGATCTTGGTGTAATTCTCCATCTGTAAAGTGATGTTTTGACTAGCTATTATAAATAATAACATTTTCTCTATGGCACATACCTGACAAGGTTAACAATAGGTTTTTGTCACATGTGGATTCAGGCGATTTTGTGACGTCTAAATGAAATTATTATCAAAAAATCCAAGTAATTTAATAACTTCACCCTTCTAATTAAAATGTGGATATGAGTGTAAGCGATGTGCAAAACATCAATACCTGGATTACCCAAATCAACAACGATTACAAGACCGCTGTTTCTGTGGATTGTGTGATATTTGGATACGATGATGATGCTATTAAAATTTTAGTTTCTAAATGTGATATGCCACCATTTAAAGATGAATTTTCTTTGCTTGGAGACATCGTACGTCCTGAAGAAACTACAGATGAAGCGGCTAAGCGCGTGCTGATGATTAAAACCGGATTTACAGATGTGTTTTTGCAGCAGGTACAAGTTTTTAGCAATATCAAAAGACATCCATTAGGTCGTGTGATTACAGTAGCGTATTATTCCTTGATTAAAATCGATGAGGATCACCTGGCACATCTGGAGAAAGATGCATATCTACAGTGGATACCGGTATCAGAGGTAAAATCGCTAGCCTTTGATCACTATGAAATTATGCACACTTGCTTCCAGCAACTGCAAAAGCAGATTAGAGAGCAACCCATAGGATTTAATCTGTTGCCAAAGAAATTCACACTCCATCAGCTGCAGCGACTCTATGAAGTCGTACTTGGGATTGAGCTGGATAAACGCAATTTTAGGCGTAAACTCAGCACGCTTGGCATCCTTAAAAATATTGGCGAAAGCCAGTCTGACGTTTCGCATCGACCGGCAAAGTTGTATTCTTTTGACGAAGCTGTTTATGAAAAGAAGAAAACGGCAGGATTTAATTTTGGACTATAAGATAGGGGCTTTGAAAAGTTTAATATTAAACCTATTTTTGCAATTTGATTCAATGGAGTAAGTATGAAACAACTGACTAACCACATTATGATGATCAGGCCTTCAAATTTTGGCTTCAATGATCAAACAGCGGTCAATAATGCATTTCAATCTACCGATGAGATCAAAGATGCTGAACACCTAAAACGTATAGCTCGTGAGGAGTTTGATAACATGGTTAGCATCCTCAGATCAAAAGGAGTGGATGTTTTAGTCATAGAAGATACGCCGTCACCCGTAAAACCGGATGCCTTATTCCCAAATAACTGGATCAGTTTTCATGAGAATGGAACGCTGATCACTTATCCCATGTTTGCACCCAATCGCAGGATAGAACGAAGAGAAGATATCATCGAGCAAATCGGTGAAAAATTTGTAATTAAAAACCGATATTCTTTTGAGTTTTATGAAGATGAAAGCGAACCACTCATCCTTGAAGGTACCGGAAGCATGATCTTTGATAGACCTAATGGTATCGTCTATGCTTGCCTAAGCCCAAGGACGGACGCAACATTGATTGACAAGTTTAATGTGCTGATGGGAACACGCAGTTGTATTTTTAAATCTGTTGACAGAAATGGCCAGGATATCTATCACACTAATGTAATGATGGCATTGGGTGTAGATTTTGTAGTCATCTGCATGGAAAGTATTAAGGACGAAAAGAGTAGGGAAGAATTGCAACGCCTTTTTAAATCCACCGGCAAGGAAATCGTTGATATTACTTATGAACAGATGGAAGCATTTGCAGGAAATATGCTTGAAGTCAAAGGGAAAGACGGCATTAGATATCTATGTATGTCACAGTCTGCTTATGACTGCCTCAAAAAAGATCAAATCAAACAACTTTCAGCCTTAACAAACCTATTGCCAATACCGATTACTAATATTGAGAAGTATGGTGGTGGCAGTGTACGATGTATGATGGCAGAAATATTTTTACCGCTCAAAAAATAAAACAATCAATATGGATACTCCACTTGTACTGATAGACCACCATGATGGATTTTATACACTGACCATCAACCGACCTGAAGCTCTCAATGCGCTCAATAAAGGCGTGTTTGATGAATTAGAAGCTTTTTTTAAGCAATACATGGGTGACTTCTCTGTAAAAGGTGTGATCATCACTGGTGCTGGTCAGAAGGCCTTTGTTGCAGGTGCTGATATTAAGGAATTTGCCGCACTAGATACAGCTGCAGGCTCCGCATTATCAAAACGAGGTCAAGATGTGTTTTTTATGATGGAGAGATTTCACGCACCTGTCATTGCTGCAGTCAATGGTTTTGCTCTGGGTGGTGGATGTGAACTGGCTATGTCATGTCACATAAGAGTAGCTGGTCAACATGCTAAGTTTGGACAACCTGAAGTGAATCTAGGCCTAGTACCAGGATATGGAGGATCGCAGCGATTGATTCAACTCATCGGCAAAGGTAAAGCCATAGAAATGTTACTCACAGCAGATATGATTGGCGCTGATGAGGCTTTAAGACTAGGTTTAGTGACGCATGTGGTAGATGCCGGGATGGAAACCGCTAAAGCGATGGAAATCCTCCAAAAGATTGCCACCAAAGGACCTCTGGCCGTACAGCATTCGATCCAGCTTGTAAATGCATATTTTGATAAGTCGGTCGATGGCTTTGAGAAAGAATATAAAGATTTTGGTAAGACTATCGGTAGTGCAGACTCTAAGGAAGGCGCCGCAGCCTTTGTTGAAAAAAGAAAGCCTGTTTTCAAAGCACAATAGTATTCAATGTTTGATTTTCACAAGGACAAAAGCCGATACTTTCAAATACAGGAAGATGTAACCACCGAGGATATCATACCTTTTATTGAGCAATCAATAGGAAATGTAACAGGTAAGCATGTACTGGAAATAGGATGTGCTGAAGCAGGCGTACTGAATGCATTTTTGAAGCAAGGATGTACTGGCGTAGGCGTAGAACTATCAGTACACAGATATGAGATAGCCCAAAAGATGTTATCTGAGTTTATTGAAGAAGGCAAGGCTGACATCATTAATAAAAACATTTACAATATTCAGGATCCTAAGACAGAATTTGGACGATTATTTGACATTATTATTCTGAAAGATGTCATAGAGCATATTCCGGATCAGGAAAAGTTTATACCTTTTTTGCGCAATTTTTTGAATACTGATGGAGTGATATTTTTCGCTTATCCGCCATGGTGGATGCCTTTTGGAGGCCATCAGCAGTTATGTGACAATAAATTGCTTAGGACATTTCCATGGTTCCACCTGCTTCCGATGACCATGTATAAAAGTGTACTGCGCTTAGCAGGAGAACAGCCGGCAAAAATCAACGATCTGGTTGAAATTAAGGAGACAGGCATTAATATTGACCGGATGTATCGTATTTTAAGAAACCATCATTTTCAAATACTGAGTGAAGTATATTGGTGGATAAATCCTATTTACAAATTCAAATTTGGTCTTAAAAAGCGACAAGTATCTCGATTTTTAACCCGCATTCCCTATTTAAGGAATTTTTACACCACTGCACACTATATCTTGTTTAGATGATGATCAACCGATGTGCATCATTGAAATTTTGGTGCCATTGAGAAAGTCACTAATGTGCATTAGCCTTTTGCCGGCAGGTTTGATTTGCTCGATAGAAATATATCCATCCAGGCAGCGCACTTTGAGTTGTTTTTTACTTTCTGAAATGATATCTCCAGGTTGGTGTTGATCGCTTGAAAATTCGTACGATGCTTTCAATACTTTCATTTCACTACCGTCAATGATCGCCCATGCTGCGGGATAAGGACTTAAGCCGCGGATGAAATTATAAACCTTTTTGACAGGCTGATGGAAATCTATCCTGCAAGTATGATGAAATATTTTTGGTGCGGCAGTGGCTTCTCCATCGACTTGAGGCTGAAAGTGTATTGAGCCGGATTCAAGCATTTGCACAGTGCGTAATATGACTTCGGCGCCGAGCACCATCATCTTGTCATGAAGCGTTTCTGCTGTATCATCGTCAGTGATAGCGAGTGCTTCTTGAAGCACAATATCGCCAGTGTCAATCTCATGTTTTAATTTAAAACTGGTCACTCCTGTTTTGGTTTCTCCTTGTATAATGGCGTGATTAATAGGAGCGGCGCCACGATATTTAGGCAATAAACTGCCATGTAGATTGAACGTACCTAGAGGTGGCATATTCCACACTACTTCTGGCAACATTCTGAATGCTACAACAATCTGCACATCAGCTTTGTATGAGGCTAAGGTTTGTACGAAGTCCCGATCTTTGAGTTTAGCCGGTTGTAGCACCGGGATATTTTTGCTGATAGCATATTTCTTTACAGAGGATTCTATGAGTTGCTTTCCTCCACGTCCTCCATAACTATCCTGAGCCGTTACTACTGCTACAACCTGATAACCATTACTGACAAGAATGTCCAGTGACGGGACAGCAAATTCAGGTGTACCCATAAATATAATTCTCATTGCTGATCTTTTGATTAATGAGGCGAAGGTATGAAATTTATTGTGAGATGGTTTTATTGATGAATGAGTATTGAGTACTTTTATACGTGGTTTGTCTATACATAGTTACGATTTATAGAAAAAATTAAATAATCAATTCACATATAGTTAATATTGTGGTGAAATTTATACATCCAATGAAAGTCAGATTGATTCAGGTTATTTTCCTTTTAATTGCTTATAGTAGTGCAATAGACGCACAAAAAATATGGACACTTGAAGCTTGTGTGCAAAGGGCAATAGAAAAAAGTTTGCAAGCTCAGAATGGAGACCTATTGTTACGCAGTTCAGAAATAGATATTCGTCAAGGAAGACATGCAAGGTATCCTAACTTATCTGCAGGCGCCAACATAGGTTGGAACTTTGGCCGAACCATAGATCCTACTTCTAATCAGTTCATTACAGAGACATTTTTTAACAATGGTCTTTCATTGAGTTCTAATGTTGTTTTGTACAATGGCAATAAAATCAATAATAGCATTCGTCAGGCTGAAGCCAATAATAAAGCGGCTTTGAAAGATCTAGAGCAAATCAAGCGAGATATTTCTTTAAATGTCGCCAGTATCTATCTCAATATTTTATTTGCAAAGGAAAATCTAGCAAATGCTCAGCGACAACTGGATCTGACTAAAGAACAGAAAAACATGATTCAAAAGCAGATTACAGTCGGTAATTTACCTGAGAATGATATTCTGGATGTAGAAGCTCAAATAGCGATGAATGAACAGACTGTTACCGAGAATAAGAATTTGCTTGACATGCAATTGCTTAGCCTCAAACAAATAATGATGCTGGACATTGATGATACTATTGATGTTGTTGTGCCGGAGGGTATTCAAGTGACCACTGATCCGGATTTAGTGACTTTTGATGAATTATTTATGAATGCAGAAAGAAACCAGGCCGCTCTTCAGGCGGATGAGATGCGTATCCGAAGTGCCGAATTAGGTCAAAAGCTTGCTACAGCAGATTATTTGCCTTCATTGTTTGCTGGAGGACAATTACGTAGCAATTATTCTAATAAGGGTTTTGTGATCGATGGATACAATCCTGTTGTCGTTGAGCAAGATATCATTTTCAATGGCCAGCAAGCTACGATTGGTATTCCTCAGAATGTTCCTGTGCTCAAGGAGCAACCTTATTTTGATCAGATTAATCAGAATCTTTCATATGGCATCGGTATTTCTGCCTCTATTCCGATTTATAATAATTACAGCGCTAAACTGGGCGTACAGCGGGCTAAACTCAACCTAGAGCGTGCCCAACTCGCTTATGATCAAACGAGAGAAACCCTCAAAATTACCGTAGGTCAGGCCTATGCTGACGCTAAAGCAGCGAAACGTAGGTTTATGGCTGCTCAAAAAACAAGTGAAACACAAACAGTAGTGTATGAGAATGCGCTGCGCAAATTCAATGCAGGCAATATTAATGTGTTTGAACTGAACAGGATGAAGACCTCAATGGAATCTGCTGAGACTAATTTTTTGATTGCTAAGTATGACTATATTTTTAGGTCCAGAGTGCTTGACTTTTATATGGGAAAACCCATACAACTTAATTGATATTAATCAAAATTTATAAACCATAGATTTTAAATTCATGAAGATAACAAAGAAAAACGGGATAATATACGGAGCTTTGGGATTATTAGTCCTATTGGCTGGTATCGGTATTGTTAAGCAGAGTCGCAATTCAAATAGCATTTCTGTAACCGTTGCAGAAGCGCAAAAGAGAACAATCAGAGAGACAGTTTCTGCTAGTGGAAAAATATATCCGGTAGTAGAAGTAAAGATATCTTCTGATGTATCCGGTGAGATTGTAGATCTATATGTTAAAGAAGGAGATTCTGTGGTTGTGGGTCAGATACTTGCCAAAATTGATCCTGACTCCTATCTTTCCGCTGTTCAACGTGGTGAAGCTTCTTTGAATGCTTCGCGAGCACAACTTTCGATATCCAAATCTCAGATCGAATCGAGTAAGGCACAAAAAGCCCAAATCCTTGCCCAACTAGAAAATGCTCGAACCATTCACAAAAGAAATGAGCAGTTGAAAAAGGATGGAGTCATCTCTCAGGCAGAGTTTGACCAGTCTTTGTCGTCTGTAAAGCAACTAGAGGCAAATTTAAGAGCTGCTGAGGCCAGTATCAAATCGGCTCAGATGAATGCGGAGGCTTCAGAATTTAGTATCAAAGGAGCTGTAGCTAGTCTAAATGAATTGAAGACCAGTCTAGATAGAACGACCATAAAAGCGCCTACTAATGGTATCATCTCAAAGCTATCAGTCGAAAAAGGAGAGCGTGTGGTAGGAACTATCCAAATGGCCGGTACTGAAATGATGCGCATATCTAATCTCAACAATATGGAGGTGCAGGTAGAGGTAAGCGAAAACGATATCCTCAAAGTATCAGTAGGTGATCTTGTTGATATAGATGTGGACGCATACATTGGCAAAAAATTTAAAGGACGTGTTACTGAAATCGCTAATTCAGCATCTAATATTGGCACACAATCCAGTAGTCTCCTCACTAATGATCAGGTGACCAACTTCATTGTCAAAGTTGGCATTGACGAGGACTCTTACAAAGAAATGAGAACACCAACTATGAAGTATCCACTACGACCAGGCATGTCGGCTTCTGTCGATATTTATACTAATGAGGTTCAGGATGTTGTCGCCGTTCCTATCCAGTGTGTAACCATTAGAGAAAAAGAGAGTAATCACGCTAAGAAGAAACATCAAGATGAGGAACAAGAAGATATAAAACTAGAAGAGTTGAATGAAGTCGCTTTTGTGATGGAAGCAGATACTGCGCGGCAGGTAGTGGTTACTACCGGAATTCAAGACGATGAATTTATAGAAATCAAGTCCGGGTTAAAAGCTGGAGATCAAGTCATTTCAGGGCCTTACAATGAAGTGAGTAAAACACTCAAAGGTGGTGATAAAGTCCGAAAGCGCATAGACAAAGAGGATAAAGATTAGTAACTTCGTATTGAAATAATCGTGCGGTTAACTAAGTGATAGTAGAGGTTTTTTTCAACCATAATTCTTAGGTGCATTTAAAGGATAATTGTCGAATATTTTGTTATTTTTGCAATTATTCTAATCAATAAATCTTTTATAATGCAAAAAGTGTATATCGTCTCTGCATCGAGAACACCGATAGGAAGTTTTGGCGGGGTATTGTCTGGAATTTCAGCGCCTGAATTAGGTGCTACCGCAGTAAAATCTGCCATTACTAAGTCAGGATTAACAGCAGCTGATGTTGAGGAAATATTTTTTGGTCAGGTGGTTCAGGCTAATACAGGGCAGGCTCCTGCACGTCAGGTGGCACTGGGCTCTGGATTGAATCTCTCCACACCTGCGACTACAGTCAATAAAGTTTGTGCTTCAGGCATGAAAGCAGTGATGTTTGGCTCAATGTCTATAGAATTAGGACTTAATAATGTGGTAGTAGCCGGTGGTATGGAAAACATGTCTCAGATTCCTTACTATGTGGCTAAAGGAAGATATGGTTACAGATATGGTCATGGTCAGTTAGTAGATGGTCTAGTCAGAGATGGTCTGGAAAACGTGTATGATAGCCAAGCTATGGGTTGTTTTGCCGATGCTACAGCGGTAAAGTATGAAATCTCCAGAGAAGAGCAAGACAGATTTGCGATCCAGTCTTACAAGCGTGCTGCAGCAGCTTGGGAAGCTAATAAGTTTAAAGATGAGATAGCGGGAGTTGAAATCAAAGACAGAAAAGGCAATATTTCTGTTATTGATCACGATGAAGAATACAAAAATGTAATTTTTGATAAGATACCTGGATTAAGACCCGTATTTACTAAAGAAGGTACGGTAACAGCTGCCAACGCTTCTACCATTAATGATGGCGCAGCTGCTTTGATTCTGGCAAGTGAAGATATGGTCAAAAAGCATCAGCTCAAGCCACTGGCAAGGATCGTCGCTTATGCAGATGGTGCACACGAACCGGAATGGTTTACCACAGCACCTTCTATTGCAGCCGAAAAGGCATTAAAGCGCGCAGGACTGAGTATTGGTGATATTGACTTCTTCGAAGTAAATGAAGCATTTGCAGTAGTAACTCTTGCTTTTAATAAATATTTTGGCGTAAGTGAAGATAAAGTCAATATCTATGGTGGTGGTGTTTCATTAGGCCATCCACTGGGATGTTCAGGAGCGAGAATTATAACGACCCTGACTACTGTTTTAGCTCAAAATAAAGGTAAATATGGCCTTGCTGCGCTATGCAATGGCGGTGGTGGCGCAAGCGCTATCATTATCGAGAATTTAGTTTAACTCATATTACTCATTAGACTTTGTTGCGAAGGGATATGAAGTAGCATTTTTATGTAATGAAATTTCTAATGCGTTATTTGAGTTTTATTCAAATTAAAAAAAATCAAAAAGTGGCTGCAAGAAATCATCTTGCAGCCATTTTTAATTTTATTCAGCATCTAAAAACCTTTGATTGTGGTTTATGCCACTATTGGTATTAGATGATAAATCCGGCTTACTTAATCTGACCGTCCATATTTTTATTTAGAATTTCAGCTATCTTTTCAGCTGCTTTTTTCATCTTTGCCTCACTCATTGTAGAAATATTAAAGGCAAGCATGAATAAGTAATTGTTATTGTATGCCCAATAGAATCTAGCTTGTTGGAATGAATAAGCACCGCGTTTTCCACCGGCATTGAATTCATGATAAGCAACGGGCTGATTGCTGCCCATTTCCATTTCACCATGGGATAACTTATTGCTGATAAAATTCTGAACATACTCCGGATATTCCTCATATACAGGATTTGTCATGAGCTGTATCAGTATGCCTACATTAGGAGTTGCATCGTCTTCCCACTTGAAAAAACAAGCTTTGGTTTTATTATCCTGTGGATTATTGGCTTCTTTAAGTGATACACCACTCTTCGTTTTTAAAATCTCTTCGACCTGTGCTTCAGTAATCAATGTACATGATGAAGGCACCGTCAGATTAGCAGGATCTACTGGGGCACTTGTATCGGCTTTGTAGTCAACTTGGGCGTTTTCGTTCTTGCAAGAATATGCTACAAGCAGCAAAAATGATAAAAATAAATGCTTCATTGTATTTTGTAATGTATTTAATGATATAAATGCTAAAATTTCAGCAGCAAAGATATAATTAATAATTTAAAATTAAATATATTTTTAATATGTATTTGACATATTTTTCTTCTTTCTGCTTAGCCCTGGATAGATTTCCTTATGGCGACGAGATGTGTGAGTAGCGACTCGAGATGATTAAGGTGGAGCATATTGGCACCATCTGACAAGGCCTCTGACGGATTGGGATGCGTTTCAATAAAGATACCATCAGTGCCTATAGCAATCGCAGCGCTTGCTATTGTGGATATTAATTCCGGCTTCCCACCGGTAACACCTGTCGTTTGATTGGGTTGCTGAAGTGAGTGTGTACAGTCCATAATGACGGGTACTTCAAACGACTGCATGACCGGAATGCCCCTATAATCCACGACAAGGTCTTGATAGCCAAAGGTAGTACCGCGTTCAGTGAGCATAGCTTTGTTATTACCGCATTCTCGGACTTTCTGAACAGCAAATTGCATAGATGCTGCACTCATAAACTGTCCCTTTTTGATATTGACAACCTTTCCTGTATGCGCTGCCGCTGCTATGAGTGAAGTTTGTCTGCATAAGAATGCAGGTATTTGCAATATATCTACATATTCGGCAGCCATTGCAGCTTCTTCATCAGTATGAATATCGGTGGTCACAGGCACTTCAAAAGTCGCTGCAACCTTGCTGATGATTTTGAGCGCTTTTTCATCGCCGATACCTGTAAAAGAATGAATAGATGACCGATTGGCTTTACGATATGAGCCTTTAAATATATAGGGAATCTTAAGATCAGATGTGATTCTTTTTACTTTTTCAGCAATGTTCATCGCCATGGATTCTGATTCAATCGCACATGGTCCTGCTATCAAGAAAAAATTGCCTGAATCAGTAAAATCAATATTTGGCAATTGAGTGATAATATCTGATGTTCGGTATTGCATAGGAGCTCTATTAATTTCCAAAAACGTATTGAACTATATTAGCACCCATTTTTAGTGCTTTCAGCCTAACTTCCTGAGGATCATTGTGTACTTCTTGATCTTCCCATCCGTCACCCAGGTCAGTTTCATAAGAGTAATAGCATATCAATCTTCCTTCCCAGATCAATCCGTAGCCTTTTGGTGGTTTGTCATCATGTTCGTGGATTTTTGGTAAGCCATTTTCAAAATTAAAACGCTGATGATATATAGGATGATTGAAAGGTAGCTCTACAAAATTGAGTTCAGGAAATACCTTCTTCATTGCAACTCTTACATATGGATCCATACCATAATTATCATCAATATGTAAAAATCCACCGGCAATTAAATAGGTACGCAAATTTTTTGCATCTGCATCAGTAAAGACTACATTGCCGTGTCCGGTCATATGTACAAAAGGATAGTTAAATAGCTCTACACTGCCTACATCTACCACGCCATAGTCTGGATTCAGGTTAGTGTTGAGGTTTTGATTGCAAAATTTTGAAAGATTGACCAGTGAGGTAGGATTGGCATACCAGTCACCACCACCTCCATATTTCAGTAAGCCTAATTTGATGGAAGGATTGGATAGAGACAACAATAGAGGTGTCAATAATAACAAAAAATATCTCACAGCCGAAAATTTACCCATCAATAACAAGATTTTGATTGAATTCATTGCAATTAACGCAGCAAAAGTATCAAAGTTTATCAAATTAGCTTTAAATTGCTCTTTCATTGTTGATGTTATGTATAGATGGCTTTGGCTTTGCTGCTGGTGGATAGGGATTTGCACATTAGATGCACAGATTCCTTTTACCTGTAAAGGACAATATTATTTGAGTCTAACTCGGTCTAATAGCCTTGCTTCTGAATTATATGAAGTGAAAATTTCTGCTGATGGTCAAAATATTAATCTTGAAACCATCAATGATAATATGGGATTGGTGGTCAATGGAATGGGGTACAGAATTACCGATAATTTTATTTATGGTATTGACCCACAGACCGCCCGACTTCGCAAAATAGGTGCTGATGGTATCGCAGTAGATTTGGGCTTGCCTAAAGGTATTCCTGTGGACAGGCTATATTATGCTGGCGATGTAACACCGGATGGCAAGTATTTAATAATGATAGGTTTAGGAGGTTTTCCGGCACAAATTGCTAAGATCGACCTGGAGGATCCTGCTTATTCATGTACTTTTGTGCCGCTAAAAGATAATAATCCGGGCATTGTTGATGTAGCGTTCGATCCATTTACGGGAATTTTATACGGGCATGATCAGTATAAACAGCGAATGGTGACTATCAATCCGGAAACCGGAGACATCAATACTGCATTTCAACCACAACCAAAAGTCGGGCAGATTGGTGCCTTGTTTTTTGATTCATTTGGCAATTTGTATGGCTATGGCTCCTATGCGTCCTCACGCCAAAATAAATTTTTATCCATTGATAAAAAGAGCGGAAAGATAAGTTTGCTGGCAGAAGGGCCAAACTCTTCCGGCCAAGATGGATGTGCATGTCCATATACACTGGAATTGCAAAAAATAGCTACACCCGATACGGTTTTTGCTTGTACCGATGTCGTTTATTCATTCGTCATAAGTAATGGTTCAGGCGCTATGCGAACCGGTATTCAACTGTCAGATGTGATGCCTTCAGGCTTTAAGATTAAAAGCATTCTTAAAAATCCATATGGTGGTATTGAGACCTTCAATGACAATGCGATCACTATCGATAATATGTCTGTCCCGCCTGGTATCGACACTATACAGGTGGTAGTTCAGGTCAGCGACCTACCTGGCAAATACCTCAATCAAGCTGTGTTGGATGGATTGCCATTGGCGTTAGGTTCTTCCACATTTTCAGATTATCCATTTTCTATCATTGAAAAAGACAGTACTCCGGTTGTGGTTTTACCTGTGGATCTCACATTTATTCAGGAAGAATACACCATTTGTAAAGGTGACTCAGTCTTTGTGGAAGCAGATTTATACGGAGTTGAATTTATATGGGAAAATGGGAGTCATGATCGCCAAAGATGGTTACATGCACCAGGAAAATATCAACTAACTGCGTCAACCGATTGTGAAAAGAAAATTGTGGATATCTCTTTGCATGACGCTTCGATAGAGGCCATGATTACAGTTGATACCATATCAATCAACCTTGGAGAAAGCGTTGTGCTGACTAGTGCAATTAATGGCCATCCTTCAGAGGTTAAGTACACATGGTATAGTGACACTCGCAAATCTGAGATTACATGTCCACATTGTGCCGAAACGGAAGTCACGCCATATGAAAGTAGTTATTTTTATCTTGATGTTATAGATGCAAATGGTTGCTTGGTGACTGATAGTGTGTATATCAGAGTAAAGGTAGAAAGGAAGGTTTTTGCACCGAATATCATCTCAGGCAATGGCGATGGTGTCAATGAGACTTTTTATTTATCCGGTGGAGCAAGTATAGGAGAAGTATTGCTGATGCAAATCTATGACCGATGGGGCAACCTTGTATTTGAAAATGGTCATTTTGACCTTAATGATCCTGCTGAAGGATGGAATGGCACTTTTTTAGGAAAACCTGCTGAAACAGGTGTTTATACGTGGATAGCACAAGTCAGGTATCTAGATGATTATGAAGAATTTATAACCGGAGATATTACATTGATAAGGTAGTATTGATCATTCAATCAAATGTCTTGATGCATTTCATTAATATTCTAAACAAACTTGATAATGATTTTTAAACGATATATTTGGCTCATTGGCCTTTGGAGTATTTTTCAAACAGCTTTGGCACAAGATCAGCGATTGAGTCTGTCAAAAGAAGCAGCAGAGCATCTGTGTGAATTGCCACTCAAGTGTCTCCAAAAGGAGTATCCTAATAAGCTAAACCAAGTCTTGGCTGAAGCTGAGGATATAGGTACGCCTCAAGCATTACACCCAGCGTTTTATGGATGTTTTGACTGGCATTCTTCGGTACATGGACACTGGATGCTGGTACGGTTACTTAGGGCTTTTCCTGATCTTAAACATAGCCCTGCTATCAAGGATATACTCAAGCAGCATCTCACCAAGGAGCATATTGAAGGTGAACTGGCTTATTTCTTGCGTCCTTCAGAAAAATCATTTGAGCGCACTTATGGATGGGCATGGTTGCTAAAACTGGATGAGGAACTCTTCAGATGGGAAGATGCTCTGGCCGTTGAATTGCGTGCCAACTTGCATCCACTGACTCAATTGGTGACAGAACGGTTTATTGATTTTCTACCTCGCTTGCAATACCCGATTCGCACGGGTGAACATCCTAATACCGCTTTTGGGTTATCATTGGCTTATGACTATGCTTTGACAGTAGGTGATACTATACTAATAGAAATGATAGAAAAACGATCAAGAGATTTCTTTTTAAACGATGTTAATTGTCCTATCAATTGGGAACCGGGTGGCTATGATTTTCTATCACCTTGTCTTCAGGAGGCAGATCTCATGTCAAGAGTATTAGATCAAGATGAATTTAAGGCGTGGCTAGACAAGTTCCTACCTCAGCTCGCTGACAAAGATTTTAAAATGGAATACGCTGTGGTCAGCGACCGGACGGATGGAAAATTAGTTCATCTCGATGGCACTAATTTCTGCCGAGCATGGTCATTGTATGCTATTGCAGCAGCATTGCCGGAATATAGTCATCTTATTGCACTGGCCAATGATCATATCAATGCATCTGTTGCTTCTATTGCTGATGGCAGTTACGAAGGCGAGCACTGGCTGGCTTCCTTTGCGATATTAAGCATGATGCGATAACTCTACGATAAGAAGCGTTTTTAATTTTGCTCGGATATTTTGGTTTTATTACCAATATTTTCCGAAAGAATTTATACTAAACATGAATTTGATGATAATCATTGGATAGGGCTTTTGTACCTTGAATGCTCTATTTGACAAATGAGGAAAAAATCTGCAAATGGAAGCTTTTGAAGGATCTATAATCAAATGGATAAAGGCAAAATAGGGCATCATCGCCTTATCTAAAATTTGAAGTATTCGTCAGAAAATAGATGATTTTTAATATTTATCGTGAGTTTGATGAAAATGAAAGACTTATCATAAGCTGAAGTATATTACCTTATCGTTTTTTCTTACTTATATTAAAATTATTGTTGTCCGGTAATAACAGAATAGTCAAATAGTTTCCATTAAGCTAATAGGTTACAACCTAAAAATGGATGAATTTTGAAGAATAAGCCTAAATTTATAATGTGTAATTGAGGTTGATCTTAATATATACATAATATACTCAAATATATACATTATCAATATTATAGATATTTTAATAATGTAAATACTTAACCTGGATGCCTCTGGGCAATTGAATGCTAGAAAGGAAGATGGTCTAAAAAGTGCCAATAAGGTAAAAACGCTCAAGCAAACAAGCCAACAAACCAACTGAAACAGCAAGAAAAATGAAAATGGATCAGTCGATGGATTTTTATAGATATTGATTATGTGTAATAAAATGCAGTTAATAGCATTCAAATAATTGATAAATATAGTATTGAAATTACGTACATAATGGTCGTAATTCCTTAATGAGCAGCCCTGGGCACGAATTAGGATACATTAGGTAATGTTGATAACCTTACGGATAGGATGATAATACTATCAAGTGAGTATCCAGTGGAGATAACCATATCTTATGAATGTAGCCTCCTGATAAGTACTTCTTGATCAGAAAAAATCATCCAGGAGAAATCATAGACATAGTGAACGATTTTTTGATGACTGTTGATGTGGTAAGCAGTGATGTATTTCCAGTTAAATTTTTTAGCATCAAGTAGGATGCGTGGTACTTTTTTCTGCGTAGCTGATTTTCCCATGATTTCGAGGAGGATGGATCGGTTTCGGTGAAGAATCGTGTCTATGGGTTCTGTAGCCGAAAGGGTAACTTTCCGTAGTTTTTGATGGTAGGAAGCCTTACAACTTGGTGAGCAGAATATTTTATCTGTTCGACCATTGAATAGACTTTTGCATAATTTACATTTACGACTGGGCATGTTATAGGTATTTTGACAAGAAGGTAAAAGAAACTACATTGGTAATTAACGGTAATATTACGGATAATTTTTGACATAGTCGTATAATTACGGTTAAGTTACGACTATTTGAAAGTAACAGATTGATTTTAAAGTAAGTGTACCTATTTTTGAATAAAATTTTTTGATTATGTCTCAGCATATCACACTATACAAAGTGTGCGATACCTATGCCAACATCTTTATCGGATTGCGCATTGAAAGGAATACCCCGGAAATGCACTTGGTTAAGTCATGTAAGGGCAGGATATGGTCTCCGGAGGCAAAGCTGTGGCTACTCCCCTATACTAAGGAAGCATGGCATGAAATCAAGTCAAAGTTACCGAATATCAGTGTATGTCATCAGGTGGAAGAGGTCCGGATAGAACCGATAGCTTTGCATGGCTCAAAAAATTATACAAAAAAAGTGCCTTCCATGGCAGGTACTATTGTTGAGTTTAGCCAAGCTCATGAAGAGGCCCTATTAAGGATGCGAGAGGAATTGATCGTCAGACGATATCAGATGAACACACAAAGGAATTATCTGAGTTGCTTTAGAGAGTATCTTGCCTACTATCCTGATTGTCAAGCAGCCGACCTCAACAAAGAGGATATTCGTTCATTTTTATTGCATAAGATTGAGAATGATCATATATCAGAAGCAACTCAAAATGCTCTAATCAATGCCATCAAATTTTTTTATGAGCATGTAGAAAAGAGAGAACGGTTCGTGATCTATGATTTAAGACCTAGGAAACCCAAGAAACTGCCCGGGTTTTTAAGTAAGGATGAGGTGGCGAGGATTATCAGATCGATAAAGAATGAAAAGCATCAGCTCATCATCAAGTTAATTTACTCGGCCGGGCTGCGCCTGGGGGAGATAATACGACTGAGGAGAAATGATATAAATGAAGCAAACAACTGTATATTGATCCGATGTGGTAAGGGAAAGAAGGATCGCATTGTAACACTTTCAGCCAAAATAAAAGAAGACCTGCGGTCATATATCGACAAATATAGGCCAAGGTATTATCTGATAGAAGGTCAGGACGGCGGTCCATATTCGCCAAGAAGCGTACAAAACATCTTTACGGATGCATTGGTAAGGGCTTGTATTACGACACATGCCACTGTGCATACCCTACGGCATAGTTATGCGACGCATCTCATACTAGATGGGACAGATATCCGTATCGTACAAGAACTTTTGGGGCACAACTCACTAAAGACAACAGAAATATATACGCACATTACAGACAAATTGAGAAAAAATATAAAAAGTCCTTTGGATAGTTTGGATATTTGAAAAAAAGAGATTAGATTTACACGGAAAATATACGCCATATCTCGTATATACAAATGTTAGCATCGATTGAAGAGATAAAAGAGTCTATAATTGCTGAAAACCAATACGGATAAACAGCTTTAGAATTTGGTTTTGCAATGAAGGACAGCCTTGAAAAAGGATCTTAAATTTATAAAGGTGCATAAGGGAGAAAGGAAGAACTACATCCCTAAAAGTAGTTAAGAAATTTTTAACATTTTTAACAGTTCAAAAAACAAATAACATGAACAGATTAATTTTAAGCCTTATTTTAGTTTTTACTTATGTGCTAATATTTGGGCAAACTTCACAAATTTGTGGAAAGGTAGGAGACCCAACAGGGAATTGCCCAGGTTTTGC
>LNBW01000017.1 GCA_001567255.1 Bacteroidetes bacterium OLB9
GCCGATGTTTTACTTTCAATAATACCGATTATATGATTTTTATTCATCCAGTTCATACGAAGAAAACCGGTGAGAAATAACACAGGCATTGCAAAAGCCATTATCCAATGCAAAATGCGATGGATAAGCGTAAAATGAATTTTAATATCTGTTTTCATAATTGAAAAATTTAGTTTTTTGTTTGAAATAATTTATTCTTCACTTTCATTTTTCAGTGCCATTAAGAGTGTGTAAGCATTTTTGACCACGATATTTTCATTATCAAACTGCTCGGCATTGATGATTTCGACAAGATTATTTTCAGCATTTCCGGTTTGCACTTCTTTCATTTCAAAAGTTTGTTTTCCTTTCTCCACAAAAACATAGTGTTTGTTTTCAAACCGAACAATCGCCTCTTCAGGAAGCACATTAGCGTTATGGGCAGAAACCTCTATTTCGGCATTCATAAACATTCCTGGAAGTAAATTTTTATCGTACTGCTCAAACTGGCAATGTACTTCAGCAGCATTCTGACCGGAGATGTTTTTGCTGATGAGAATGACTTCCAAAGGATATTTCGTCTGCGGATGGCTGTTGGAGTATGCCAATAATTTTTGACCCACAGCAAGTTTATTGATGTCTTTTTCAAAAACGGTCAAGTTCAAATGAATGTCATTAGGGTTTACCAACTCAAAGAGTATATCACTTGGGGTTACATATTTCCCAATATTAACGTTTACTGCCGATACAAAACCCGATATAGGTGAATAGATATTAATGCTTTTTGAAATGGTACCGGCACTTATTCTTTGGGGATTTAAGCCTATCAATTTCAGTTTTTCTTCCAGCGATTTCAGTAAAACCAACTGCGTTTGATAGTTCGTTCTTACTTGCTCAAACACTTTATCGCTCGTGGCTTTGCTTTGGTTCAGCTCTTTCTGGCGGTTGTACTCGCTTTCGGTTAAACTCAACTGGGCTTTTGCGGTTAAATAATCCTGTTGTAACTGTATATACTGTATGTCTTCCATTACTGCCAATGGGTCTCCTTTGCGGATGTGCATTCCGGGCAGTAATTTTGTTGATTTCAGATAACCACCCAACGGAACACTAACCGAAACCAAACTTTGTGGCGGTACATCAATCTTTCCGTTTAATTTGAGTACGGATGAAATATTGGATGTGAAAATCTTACCTATTTCAATTGCAGCATTTTTGTACTGTTCGTCCGTAAGTGAAAGTGTGTTTTCCTGGGTTGGTTGCTCATTTTCTGCATCGTTCTGTTTTTTGTCATTTCCGCAGGAAGTGACTAACAGTGCTATATTTATGATTAAAATTATATTTTTCATTTTTCCGGAATTTTATTGATTGTTGTAAAAATTAAGTTCGGCAAGAGCATTATTCAGATTTTTTACCGCTTCGATATAATCACTTTGAATAACGATCGCCTGATTGATTAAAAGCACCCATTCCAAATAATTGATGTCACCGTTCAGAAATTGCTTTTCGGCTGTTTCAGTGATGGTTGCTGCGTTTTTCAAGGCTGTATTTTCAAAATAACGAACCATTTCTTCAAACTTTTGATATTCCATAAAAGCAGAATGATACGCATTTTCAAAGTTTTTCAACTTCCATTCGTATTCATTGGCAGCGATATTTTCATTGATTTTTGCTGCATTGATTTTTGCTTTTTGACTACCCGTAAATACTGGAATACCCAAGCCAATTTGTATCGAATGGAACTGCGGTGTACTATTGTATAATTTATCGTCCGGTCCCATTCCACGCATTCCCATCAGGTTGTATCCAAAAGAAAGGTCAGGCAATAATTTTGATTGCTCTGATTTGGTAACAGCATTGGCTATCTGTTGTTGCTGTTTCAAAAACTGTATTTCAGGATGCGAAGTCAATAAAGAACTGTCATTTTCTAAAAATGGAATACCTAAATCAGCATCTTCCATTGGAACAAAATCTTTTTCCGTATTCAGCAAAAGTTGAAACTGCAACTGCACAATCTCCCAGTCTTTTTCCAACTGCAACAGTTGCAAGGCCATTTGTCCACGCTGGTTTTCGGCAGTTGTTTTTTCCAGAACATTACTTTCTCCGGCTTTAAAACGAAGGGTAGCTTTGTTCAAAAATTCTGCAAACAGCGTATCGGTTTTTTGCAACAGCTCTCTTTTGTGTTGCAGGTAAACCAGCGTATAAAAAACCTGAGAAACCTGCTTTTTGAGCTGTGCCTCTCGAACGTCGGTATTCAACAGGCTGCTTTTCCACTCTTCGGTCAGCAATTCTTTTTGTCGTTTATAAACAGTCGGGAAGCTGATCGTTTGGGAAATCCCAAACCGGGTATCGTTATAAATACCATTGATTTGTCCGTATTCACCAAAAACATCCGTTACCGGAATTGCTGTTCCCGATTTTATCAATTTTTGATGGTATTCATTTCTCAAACGTTCATTTTTGACCGAAAGATTATTGGCCAAAGCCGTGTCAATCGCTTGTTGTAACGTGATGGGTGTTTGAGCGTTTATTTCCTGAAAGGAAAAAGCAGAAAATACCACAAGCATCGCAACCAGTTTTTTATTGACAGTTATTTTTCTGTGCGTAAGCATATACAAAATGGGTAAAACAAATAAGGTTAAAAAGGTGGCAATCAATAAACCACCAATCACTACAGTTGCTAATGGTCTTTGCACTTCGGCCCCTTCGCCTGTACTGAGTGCCATAGGCAAAAATCCAAGTGAAGCAACCGATGCGGTCATTAATACGGGACGCAAACGGGTTTTGGTTCCCATCATCACGATGCGTTTCAGGTTTGTATAACCTTGCTTTGTCAACCGGTTAAACTCTGCCATCAAAACAATTCCGTTGAGCACCGCCACACCAAACAAAGCGATAAAACCAATGCCGGCACTGACACTGAATGAAATATCTCTGATTGCTAATGCGAAAATTCCCCCAATGGCCGAAAGTGGAATTGTGCTGTATATGAGCAAGCCTTGTTTCACCGAACCAAAGGCAAAATACAGCAGTAGGAAAATAAGTGCCAAAGCAAGCGGAACGGCAACATATAGCCGGTCTTTTGCCGCTTCTAAATTCTCAAAAGCTCCACCATAGGTGATGTAATACCCCGGAGGCAGTTTTATCTGTTCTTCCACCTTTTGCTGCAATTCACTTACTGTGCTTTGAATATCTCTGCCACGAACATTAAACCCTACAATAATTCTGCGTTGCGAATTATCCCGTTGGATTTGATTGGGTCCCTCCACAATATCCACGTTGGCAACAGTATTCAACGGAATTTGTGCTCCTTGTGGGGTAGTAATCAATAGTTGCCGGACATCTTCTAAGTTTTTCCGTTTTTCGCCCGCCAAACGCACCACCAAATCAAAACGCCTTTCGCCTTCGTAAACCATTCCGCTGCTTTCTCCGGCAAAAGCGGCATTAACCACCCGGTTAATATCGCTGATGTTCAAACCGTATTGTGCAATAGCAGAACGATTGTATTCAATCACTATTTGAGGCATTCCGGTTACGGATTCTACATAAACCGCTTCACTGCCTTCTACTGAATTACTCAATCTCCCCAACTGAGTTGCATAAGTTGCCAGTGTGTCCAGATCCTCACCAAAGATTTTCACCACCACATCCTGCCTCGCTCCGGACATCAGTTCGTTAAAACGCATATTCACAGGATATTGAAAACCGAAGGAAACGCCAGGCAAGGCTTCCAAGGCTGCGGACATTTTAGCTTCCAGTTCGGTATAGGTTTTAGCGGAAGTCCATTCTTTGCGTGGTTTCAGAATAATCATCATATCCGATGCGTCCACCGCCATCGGATCGGTTGGTACTTCACTACTCCCTGTTTTTCCGACTACTTTTTCCACTTCCGGGAATTTTTCGAGGATAATTTTAGATGCTTTTGAGACTGCTTCAACCGAAGTATTCAGATTACTACCCGGCAAAACCCGGGTGTCCACTGCAAAATCGCCCTCGGGCAATGCCGGTATAAATTCTCCTCCTAATCTTGTGAATATGAAAACGGCAACCGCAAACAATCCTAAAACAGTTGCCAAAACCATTTTTTGACGACGTAATATTTTGGTCAGGTATTTTTGATAAAAACGTTCCAAATGGTTCATCATCCTATCCGAAAATGTGGTTTTGTGCGAGATTTTTTTGCTCAAAATCAGGGAACTCATCATCGGAATATAGGTGAGGGAAAGCAGAAAAGCACCTAACAAAGCAAAAACTACGGTCTGTGCCATCGGCATAAACATTTTGCCTTCAATGCCCCGCAGGGTAAAAATGGGCAGGTAAACAATCAGGATGATAATCTGTCCGAAAACAGCTGCGTTCATCATTCCCGATGCAGAAGTTTTCACCTCTTCGTCCATTTCGGACTGTGTAAGTTTATTGACATTTTTAAATACTTTGCTGTGGGATAGCTTGTGTAAAACCGCTTCCACGATAATCACAGCTCCATCCACAATCAATCCGAAATCCAAGGCTCCCAAGCTCATCAAGTTACCACTCACACCAAAGGTGTTCATCAGGATTATCGCAAACAACATAGACAACGGAATGACCGAAGCTACGAGCAATCCTGCCCTAAAATTGCCCAGAAACAACACCAACACAAAAACCACGATCAAAGCCCCCTCCAGCAGGTTAGTGGTTACGGTACTGATGGAATTGTTTACCATTTTGGTACGGTCCAGAAAAGCATCAATCATAACACCTTCGGGCAGCGTTTTCTCGATCTGGGTAATGCGTTCTTTGATGTTTTTGATGACTTCGTTGCTGTTTTCGCCTTTCAGCATCATCACCACCGCTCCAGATACTTCCTGTTCGCCATTATACGTCATTGCTCCGTATCGTGGAGCACTTCCCAAACGGACTTCACCTACATCACGAATTAATAATGGCATTCCGTTGGGCAGATTTTTAACGACGATATTCTGAATGTCTTCCATACCGCCGACTAATCCTTCGCTGCGGATAAATAAAATGGTAGGACCTTTTTCTATATAAGAGCCACCCGTATTTTGGTTGTTGGTTTCCAAAGCTGTGAATACATCGCCAATGGTAATATTGTATGCCATCAGTTTTTCGGGAATGACCGCTACTTCGTATTGCTTGAGGTATCCGCCAAAACTGCTCACTTCGGCTACGCCTTTTACATCCAACAATTGCCTCCGTACAATCCAGTCCTGAATGGTTCGTAATTCCATTACATTGTATTGGTCTTCGTAACCTTTTTTCGGGCGAATGGTGTATTGATAAATTTCACCCAATCCTGTGGTAACGGGTGCTAAGACAGGTGTCCCAACACCTTTGGGGATTTGCTCCTGAGCCTGTTGCAATCGTTCAGAAACCTGTTGTCTTGCCCAGTAAATGTCGATATCATCTTCAAAAACAATCGTTACCACGGACAATCCAAAGCGTGAAAAACTGCGGAGTTCTATCAGTCCCGGAATGTTGTTGTTGACCTGTTCGATAGGGAAAGTAATGAGGCGTTCCACATCGGGAGCACCCAATGCAGGAGCTACCGTAATCACCTGCACTTGGTTGTTTGTTATATCGGGGACGGCATCAATTGGAAGCTTTCTTACTTCATAAATGCCATAACCGATAAGGGCAAGTACAAACAGCCCTATGATGAGTTTGTTCTTTATAGAGAACTCTATTATTTTACTTAGCATTTTATTATTATTTCTTAGTTATTCAATTTGAAATCGATAATTAGCAATGTGCAATTATCAACAATGCGCATATAATTGCTTATTGCTCATCTTTCTATTAAAATGAACTAAGAAACTTGTGGCGGTTGCCAAATGCTGTCGAGGTAAGCGTTAGAATAATTTTGTGCTTGGAGTGTAGGTATCTTCAAATCTTTTTCAGTAATTTGTTTTGAAAATTCAATAAACAATGGCTGAAAATAAACTACTTGTGCAGAATGTATATTAATTGTCTTAAATGGAAGATGGTCGTGGTCGTGATGGCTATTATTATGGTGGTGGTTGATATCCTTTCCATAATGCTTCGCCAAAAAATCTAAAATTGAATTATCGTTATCTTCTTGGGTGTGTTCAATATAATGATGGATAAGTAAAGGCAATTTCAATATTTCTCCAAACGCTGTATTAGCGCTCAGAAAAGAAAAAAGAAAAAATATTGCCAAAAACTTTCTCATACTACAAAGGTATGTATTTTTTTAAACGTGTTGATTGACAGCTCATAGGTTATGTTGATTTTATGAAAATTTATATTTGGTCTAATTAAAATACTGATGATAGTGCTGATAAGAATATTGCAGTTGCAAAACAAATTCATTTACTTTTGTTACATCTGTTTCATTCTCTAACGCCTTAACTATTTCAAGGTGCGGGTGCAGCCATTTGTGTAATTCATCGTGGCTTTTTCCGTCCATTGTACAACTTTTTATGAGTTGGCTGTTTTGGTCTTTTAGTTGTTCGGCAAGCGTTTTATAATCCGTATTTCCGTCTTGAATATAGGCATTAACCAATTCTTCACCCTGTGAGACAAAGGGTTTCATTTCTTCGTTCACAAGCCATTTTTCTCCATTGTTGAGCTCAATAGCTTCTGAATTTTCATCGTGATGATGTTCTGCGTGGTTTTCTGTTTCCTGATGTGCTGTTGATTTTTCAGTAGAATTATTACAACTCCACAAAAGCACAATACTCATTCCCAGTACAATTACTTTTTTCATAATCTGATTATTTCTGTTCAATCATTTTTAAAATTCCCTCTAAAACTGCTGTGCCGTCTTTCATCAAGTCAGACTTATGCCCCGAAATTTTCCATTTCAAAACCGTCATTCTCATTCCTCCAAGTATAATGGTGGTAAGCGTAGATGCACCTATTAATTTGTTGTATGTTCCGTCTTTTTGCCCTTTTTCGATGTTCTTATTGACGTATTGATGCATTAAGTCCATTATCTCGGAAACCTTATAACTTAATCCTTCATCATAATGAAAAATACTTTCTGCAAAAATCACACTGACAATCGCCGGTTTATTGGTAAATGTTTGTAGTTGTGAATTGAAAATGGCTCTCAATTCATCTGCTGCCATTGCATCAGGATTTACAGGAATGTTATTGAGGCGGTTTTTCATTCCCGTAATGAAATAATTGAGCAAACCAAGCAAAATATCATTCTTACTTTTAAAATGGCGATACAATGCAGGTTCGGATAAGCCAATATCTGTTGCCAAATTTTTGATAGTCAGGTTTTGAATGCCGTAAGTATCAATCCGAGCCGTTGCAGCTTCCATTATTTCTATTTGTCTGTCGCTAAACTTTTCCATATTATTTATTGGCTAACCAAACAAGTTAGTTAGTATTCACTCGCAAAGATAATAATAGTTTTTAAATTAAGATAGTATTTTCACTTCAAATTTGTAAAATAGAACGCAATGCATTGATAAGCAATGAAATCAAAGGTAATAAGAAATAGTATTATTTTTTCTTAGGGCTATTTTCAAACAACTCGTGTAATTTTTGTTGTAATAGCTTTTTATCAGGCAGCTGTGTTTAGTAATCAGAAACCAATGCAGGAGAGCAAGTCGTCAGTATTAGGAATACTATACTACAAAGTTAAAAACAAGTATAACGGTAGCATTTTAATTGATATATTGTTCAACTGCCTTATCCAATTCCTCGCTAATCACTTTGGCGTAAATCTGCGTAATACCAATGTCTGAATGGTCTAACAGCTTTGAAACATATTCTATACGCATACCATTATTAAGGGCATTTGTAGCAAATGTATGACGGCTTAAATGGAATGATAAAGTAAACGGCAGTTCCATATCCTTACCCAACCTACGCAATTTCTGACCGCATAGAATATTCTTGGCATTGATGATGTGTGCCTGGTACTCGGTGTCGGTATCAAATCTTTCTACATCTTCCAATATCGGGAAAACAAAATCACTTGGTTGTGATATAGCTGTTTTGTATTGGTTCAGAATATCTATTGCCGTCTGTCCGATTTTAAAATTGTGGGTTCTTCTTGTTTTGCGAATGGTCTTTGTAATGCGTTGCTCTTTCTCATTGTAGTTTTCCCATTTCATACTCACTACATCGCTAAACCGCAAGCCACCTGCATACACCGAAAAAATAAACATATCCCTAAATACTTCGTCCTTTCCGGTATATTCAATTTTTAAATTGCGTAGCTTTTCTACCTGCTCTTTGTTCAGAAATAAACGCTTTCCTTTATCACGTTTCACACGAACTTTTGAGAATGGGTAAATATGTTCGCCTATAATATCTTCTCTTTGAGCATCACGAAACATTACGGATAAAATCAGTAAAGAATAATGTACCGTAGTTGCTCCGTTCTTCAAATTGTTAGACATATGATTGATGTAGTCTTTCAACATCGTAACGGTAATATCATCAAAATATACTTCCCTATGCCCGATAAATTTTTCAAACTTGGCTACATACTGTTTGTAGTTCCTGTAAGTGGCAACCGATACCGTTCCTTTTATACGCTCACAACGGTTATAAGCATATTCAAAGAAGTTTGCCATATCCTTACCTTTAATAGCTTCTTTTAGTTTTCTTGCTGATACGGATTTTCTTTTGCGTTCGTGGTCTGCAACTGTTCCCTCCGCATCCGCAATCTTTTGAGCAAGGAAAGCGTTCATTCTTGCACTATTGGCGTGGTTCTTCTTTATCTTCTGCTTATCATCGTCCCATTCGGTACGTTTCAGTTTTACGCCTGTTGCTACAAATTTGGCTTTCCTATCCTTTATAACCCTTATGTATAAAGGGCTATGACCTGTTTTGTCTTCTTGGTTTGTCCGAAGCACTAATTTTATTGAAGCCATAAAAAATTGTTTTATCTTTGTTGTACTAAAGAAATAAAAATGGTGCAATCTGATGAAACCCTTTATTATCAACGACTTTCAAAGCGGTGCAACCTGATACAAAGATACAACATTTGGTACAACAAACCTAACTTTTCGTTGCGTTTTTCTGCTCTATTTTGTTCTTGTGTATTTTATAACTTATTGATAATTAGGTATTTTAATGCAAAAGACGACATACGATTTAATACTTTTAATAACAAGGTATTATCCTGCATATATCCTGATGCAGAAGTTAAAACATTGCCTGTTGTTAAATCAGTTAATCTACCAAACCAAGATCCACCAATTATTGTGACTGTAAATGCTTGATAGCCATCATCCGATGAATAATTTCCATCAATAACACATTCAAGCTTGTTTTTAGTTGAACTATTGCTCTCATTAGATCCACCTGACCTTCCAAATAAATAGCCCAATAAAACAATGAATGCAATTATATAAAACCAGGTTTTATTTTTACTAATTTCTTTATTTTCAATCATTATTAAAGCATTTTGTTAAGATAAATTGGTTTTCAATTTCAATTCTATATTCTAGATAAAATTTTTTACTTTATAAAGGCAGAAAACACCTTCATCCATCGTGAGGTCTCCGATAATTAATGTAGCTTACAGATGCCTATTCCGGCCTAAGCTTCTGTTGAGTAACATTGACTGGCAAAAGATAAATAATCGTTTTCGGCTTCAGTGTGTCTTTTGCCTTAGCGAGCCATTGTGGCAAGGTCATTTTGGACAATATGATTGTTCGTTTTTTATTTTACTTAATAGATGTATCGAAATTATACAATATGTCTATAATGCTTGCCTGATTTATTATATGGCGAAATTAACAGCAATGTCTTTCATTATATCGCAAATGATTATATTATTTGGATCAGAAATTTTGGTTACCGCTAACCCCGCCATATTAACTCATGAGTTGATATAGGCTTATTTTATGCTGACATATCGCCTTTCAAATTTTTGAAAGTATAAATCATAAAAACTAATGATGCTAAAACAAACAAATAAAGTCCGAATTGAGGATTTATACTAGCTTGTGCAGAGGCATTACCGTAACTTGAATTGTAATTGAAACCGCCATTTACCCCGGTACTTGCACCAAACCAGCCAAATATATAACCAATTCCGATTATGAAATTTAATGCTCCTGCAATAAACGTAAATTTGATGTTCTTATAAGCCATATAACCACCAATAAGTGCTACAAGTAAACCCCAAATACCTCCACCCACTGTGATGCCTGAAATGCCACCAGTAGAATAGTTTGCACTATATCCACCAGCACTTGCAGAGCTAGAAATTTCTAGCCATGGTAAAAATACACTTAATGCTGCTATCCCGGCAGCAACTAATGCAATTTGATTTAATTTTTTCATTTTGTTAAAATTTGATGTTAAATTCCTACTCGTATGGCTTTTCAGAATAACGCCCCGTTTTTTTTTTAAAATAATGGTATCTGGACTCCATTAAAGACGTTGCAAACATATATTTTGATCCATTGATAATCGATACTAAATTGGTTAATTTCAGTATTAAACTGGTTTTCAACAGATCCCAACAGACTTTTGAATCAGTGGCGTCCCGTGTTTTATCGGGCAATGAACCATTTTATAGGTCAAAACGCTTTACTACACTTTTTCATAAAACGAGGATGAAAATATGTTTGAATTGGTCCATTTTTATTGCCTCAACAGCGGTACGGATCTCAGCAATCTGCATTGACGTCGATGTTTTTACTCTTAAACAGGTTTCTTTCACATCGCTTAACTAATATCATTAAGGATATAAATTCGTTATAACTAAGCGTCTATATTTAATTCATATACTGTTTTCCACTCTTATTTGACACCAAGTAGGGTTAGAATCACTGTCCACTTTTTGAAATAAAGTAAATTACGCTTAAATACAACATCAGCATCAAGCCTAGCGGCAGGATAATCCAGACCAATGTATTTGTATATACGGCTACTAAAATAAGAGTGATTAAACCTATTATTAAGAAAGTTACTCCCGTAAACCCAATTACTGTCTTTATTCTTGTCGTCTCATATTCTTCCGCAAAAGAAGTGTATAAAGTAATCGCTGAGTAGAAAAATGCTGCCAATCCGATAATGGCTCTAAAAGTATGAATAGAAGAAAAAGCAAAATACCCATATCCGATAAGCATACTTGTAACTAATATTAATAATAGAGGAAATTGTTTCATAATTTATTTATTAAATGGTGGGGGATTGATTGCTACGATTCTAACAATGGCTGGAACTTCTTCTGATTTTTTCCAATCTTTCATCCCTTGATGCCAAACATATGTTTCGTTGGTAATTTTCTTTTGAGTAATCAATTGTAGTATTTCAGATTCGCTAAAAGGTCCTGCTTGTTGGCCATCGATAACAACAAAGAAAGCTGTAGGTGCTGAATTTAAGCTTGACATGGGATTTTGAGTGCCTGCAATGTGCATATTTTGCATAGTATGATTCATCATCTGAACCATCTGTTGAGCCACAGCAAAGCCCATTCCAAATTCAACTAATTTGTCTATTGAAAAAAAACTATTCTCATTCATAATTTATCTTATTTAATTGGTGGGGGAGGAGGCACACTCCCTAATATATCATTCAATTCTTCAATATTGCCAGCTAACGCCCAATCAGCCATCCCTTGTTTCCAAACATGTGTTGTCCGTGTCAAAGCTCCTTGTTTTACTAATTCTAACATTTGATTTTGATTATAAGGCCCTTGTTGTTGACCATTGACGGCGATGAAATAAGCCATTTGAGGCAAAGGCGGTGGTGTAACTTTTTGTTCTCCCATCCCTGAAATCATATTTCCCATCATGCCTGCCATCCCTGATCCAACGGCTCCGCCCATTGCCATACTGGCCATCATGCTCCCTGGATCCATAGTTCCTCCACCATTCGACCCCATTTTGCCAATACTTTCTGCTGCTTTTTCAGCAACTTTTGTTTGTTGATTAAGTTGGTGAGCGGTCAAATTTTGAGATTCGGTTTGCAACTGTTGAGCACGTTGTAGCTCTTCTCGTTGAATACGAAGACTTTCTTCCATGTTTTTTGAATTTATCCGCTGTGTATCGTGCAGGTTTTGGATACTTACCTCATTTTGGGCTACTATCGTCTTTTCCTGCTGTTCTCGAGTAACTTTAATCAACTTTTGATATTCTTCACTCTCTTTATCAAACTCTATAGTAGAAATATCTAGTCGCTTGCATGTCACGCCAAAATCATTTTCAAGCATCGATTTAATTCTAGGTTCGATGATATCATTGATTTCCAGTATTTTTCTCTCCATCTGGATGGCAGGGATATTATGTTCCGTTGGAATGTTTGTAACCGTTCCTTTGATATTTCTTATAAGTGCATCTTTAATCTGTGCTTTAAATTGCTCTAACTCAAAATTAGTTAAACGATGTAATTTTATAAATCCGCGATAATCTTCTATATTAAACGTAATGCTCCCTCTCACAGAAGTAGGTACTCCAAAATCTAAAAATCGAGGGTCATATACTTCAAAATATGGGATGCCGAATTTTATTTGATTGATGCCCGAAAGGTTAAGAAAATACACCTCAGCTTGGAAAGGTGTTCCACCATCATAAGCCCACCCTATGATACTCGAAATTACAGGAAAATTGGCCGTCTTAATTATGTCATCATAAGGTCCCACAATGAAGTCTTGTACGGTTCCTTCTTTTTGTCTATAAACAAAGACAGCTACTTCGCCATCTTTTACTCTCAGGCTACTACCCCATCGTATAGCATTCTCCTTTTTACTATCATTTATAATTGCGCCTTTAGGTCTCCATTTCCATATCAAATAATCCGTTTCATCACAACGAATCATATCCATAAATCCACCTTCATTTTTCTTTTTAAATAATCCCATTTTAAGTTATCATTTTTAAATATAAGATAAATAACTAGCTGCTAATAACCTCAGTAAATCCATACGATGGGTAAACTTAGACTATCATTCTTCCATCATTTCTTCCCACTTTAAATCTCGAATAATCTTTTTATTGTATTCTCTTTTAGCATCCCAGTTTTCTTTATTTTTAGTTGAACTTCCTAAGCCAGAATATTCCCAATATAGTTGATTATTTAACACTTCTGCTTCATCATATTTTTTCTCTTGAATTAATACTTTAACATCCTTGAGGATCAATTCAAGTCTTTGTGATTCTTTTTCTATACCCTTATTTCCTATATATGAAGTTGCAAAATATCCGATTATTAAAATTATAGCAACTATAATTATTCCTAAGACTGTTGAGTTGATTTCTTTAATTTTACTTATTAAATGTAGCAGACCCTTAGTATTGTGTTGGCTTTCAATTGTCGTAATTTGCTGCATCATCTTAGGGTCCTTCTCAAACAGAACTTTAGCACGATTCAATACCTCAGTAAATTTACCCTTCCAAGCGCTATAATTTTTATCTGTAGATAAGCCACTTTGGGTTTTGGGTTGTATAAAATATAATAGCTCTAATATATCTTCCTTTGTATTAGGTATAGGAAAGTTTTTTATGATTTCTCTCTGTCTTACTAATATTTCTTTTTCCCTATCTGTTGCACTTCTTATTGTGTTAGTACATTCTGTAATGACTTCTTCTAGTTTGTTTGACAAAAGTTGAATGGATGAATTGGCGTCTATATTTCTAAAATCATAATCACAATTAGAACAAGTAGCACTGAATGACTCTACTGGAGCTCCACAAGATGGGCACTTTCTTACTTCTCCAAATTTATCAGATTTAGTGGATTTTTTCAGTTTTGTAAGTTCGTGTAATCGACCTTCTAAGACTACTTCAAATTCATTAAGATCAATTCCCTCAGCCTCAGCTTCTTTTAATAATACTTGTTTTTCCTTATTTGTAATTGCTCCATCAGCTAAAGCTAATTCTAACAATCTTTCTATTTTTTCACTATACATTTCCATTAAATTTTATATTATCTGTAGTGCTTTTAATTTATATTATTGTTAGCCATATACGATATACTCTCTATTCATCAGTTTTAAATGCTCACTTTTCAATACTAAAAAATGAAATTATTGTTGAGCTATTTAATAAAATACTCTCAGCTGTTGTAATGAATTAGGATAGACACTAGACTTCATCATATTTATATCAGGTCAAATATTGATTTTTAATATTGGTTCTTTATCTGATAATATAGTTGTAAGTAACCTTTTTGGGTTGATTTTTTGCTTGTTGTATGGCTACCTCTTTTGCAGCATCTAGATATTGCCTTCTAAATTCATTGTCCTCCTTTTTTTGCCATTGTTCAGCTTTAAAATTTCTTTGCTCTCTTGCTTTATCATCTGAATATTGCTGCATTTTAAAATTCCAATTTCTTTCTTCCCTAGCTTTTGCATCGTTATATTTTTGTACTCTTAATTCCCATGCTCTTCTTTCAGCATCAGCAATTTGGTTTTCGATCCTCTTTATGATTTTAACTGCTTCACTATAACAATTCGCTTTAGGATCCATATCGCACAGATGATCTAATGCTCCGACGTAATCTTTAGTTGCTAGTTTCGCTTCAGAAGCCAAAATTAAGTTAGAGCAAATTTGCTTTTGATAATCAGTATAGTATTTAGAGACTTTGTCCAAAACCTGGTCATAACAAGAAGTGATTTCTTCAGGAATTTGTAAGATTGTAGCTATGGCATCTTCATACTTTTTGCTTTGGTTATATGATTCTGCTTTTTTTATAATATCATTACAATTAGCCTCATAATACCCTATAATCTTATTTTTACCTTCAGCGATGAAGTCTAACAATCCCTTATCAGAAATTGGAATTTGAGAAATAGCATTGGTTATTGCTAACTCCTTAGTCTTACCACTACCTTTTAAATCCCTTACTACTGAAGAAAACAAGACATTATTACTTACTTGTTTGATGTACAAGGACAATTCACATTTTATCACTGTTATATTTTGCATACCGCCTTCAACAACGTTAGTTTCGTAAATATCAAATTTGGGATAGATAACAAAAGTTTGATCATATCCCGAAGCTGATAAACCGGCTTTTGTGCAAATTTGAGTTACTTTTGATTCTAATTTTGAAATTTGAGAAGCATTTAAAGTTTCAACATTTTCTGGCATTATGACGGAAAGTGCTATTTTGCCAATGTCATCAATACTTTGAGCGTATATATTATAACTCAATGCGACTAAAGAGAATATAGTCATAATCCTTTTCATTTCATTCTATTTAATAGTTAAATAGATAGTGCTTCCTTTGATGTTCCTGCTTATCTGCAAGCCTAGGCCTCTAAAAAACTTGTGCATTTCGAGGGCAAATTTATTTGGATTATAATTGTTACCGGTGGCCTGATCTTTCAAAGGGATCCTGACATCATCAAAAATCATTTTCAAATCAGTTGTCCCTTGTAAATGGTAGTTGTTCTTGAATGCATTGTTTTCCATCCACATTTCAATTTCGTCAGATAAAAGTAACCCTTCGGATCCTATTTCAGAACTCATAGTATATTCTGAATTTGAATCAAAACTAATATCAATAATGATAGATTTGCCATTATTTACGATGTCTGAAAATTTTTCTTGTATGGTATTGAGAAAATCTTCTATACAATTTTCCACGGCTTTAGATGCCAGCTTATTAAAATCATCTGTGTAGAACTTTCCACTCTCCCCAACTTTGTTTGAAAGAGAATTTCCGGTAGATGCTTCATAGGCTGTAAGAATTAATTTTACTGAATTTCCGGACTGTCCCTTCTCAACAATAACTTCAGATTGTACATAAACGTCTGCTCCAGACATATCAATTATTTGAGATTTTATGTCGGATTGGTTCTCTGAAGTAAAAATATTATTATCCTTTGCTGCTTTTAATTTAGCCACAAAGTCAACGGTTGTAAATCCTCTGCTATCAAAACCTTCCTTGACTTTAGTTAGCGCAATTCTTTTATTTTCGTCGGCTTCTAAAATTGTCCTTAAATCTTCACCTTCCTTGGTGTATGGAATTGCCATAATTTTGGGTTGTACTGTAATCACTTGTCCTGCTGAATTTGTAGATGGATTCTGGCAAATAGCAAAATTCAAAAAACAAGAAAATGAAGGTAACAACAATAAAGTCAAATATCTCATATCCTTAATTATTTGGTTAAAATCCGAATTTTCTAATTATATTGTTTTGTTCTAAATCTTTTCTTAATGCAGCAACGTTTACTTTTATATCAACCGCGATACTCTTCTTACCACCCTTGTGTTTTATTAAATCTGTTGTAGGAATGGATGACATGACAAAGGTTTTATATCTTTTCCCTTTGTAAAGATTGTTGAAATATTCAGGATGTTTATTTTTCTCTTCTGCTTCATTTGTTCCTATCAAAGCGACCTTTTGGTCGGATCCTGGCAGACCTCTAAAAAGCAAGACATTGATAGCATTATTTTCGGCATCATTGGTTGCATCATCAATGTTTGTACCTACTCCTATTGCTCTCATTGTAATGGTTCCATCTTTACCGGTTAAAAAATTAACCTCTGCTGTAGGAATCGGTTTATAACTACAATTGATCATTAATGTAATATAGATCATTATTGCAATTGTTTTTACTCCGCTATTGAGTTTCATGACTTTCATTTTACGATTAGTTTACATGTTAATTTTTCCGCTGCATTAAATCTTGTTAGTATTTCTTTTCCTCCTTTAAGTACATTGCATTCAGCAAAATCATCACCCACCAGCCTGTCTATTTTAATTTCACCGATCTGTGTAGGAAATGGCTTTCCATCAAGCATTTCTATTCTTTCAACGATTAACTTATCTCCTTCTTTAAATCCGAAAGCCTTCCCGCCTGCAATGATTACAGCCGAGGCAGATTCTTTTTTGATAGCATTGATTTTACTTATTTTAGTTGTCAGCGGAAATGTTTTTATAAAGTAATCATACAAATCAGTTTCAATAGAATTTAATGCTTCGTTTATTGCACTCTCAGGAGAAAGCATTAAAGGGCTGACTTTAGTTTGAAAACTTTGTGCTTCAGTTGTTTTTCCTGTTTCCACATCATTTACTTTCAATGTAAAAGAGGTGCTAGCTTTATAACCATTGATTGATCCATCCACATTTTTCATTGCATATATGCTCATTTTGACTATATGTCCAACTATCATGTGGTGGGCTGCTAAGGCCATATCTTGCTTAACGGTGTTTTTGCTATCCAGAAAAACTTCTGATTTTTGAAATTCTAATTCTTGCTTTACTTTGTCGTAGCTAGTTCTATCAACAACAGTAAATCTTTTTGTATTTGTGACTACTTGAACCACTTTCTCTGCAACAGCCCCACAATACTTGGAATCTACTTCTGAGGAAAATTCTGCGACACCTACTATAGGTTTTAATTCTTCTTGTGAGTAGCTAATCAAGCTACTCACAAGACATAAAAACAAGATTTTAAAAGACCTCATATTAATAATTCTTTGCAGATTTCAACGTTGCTATTAGATTTTTAACAACTTTTAAACTCATTTGTAATTCAGCCCCTGAAAGTTCAAGAACGTCCTTAGAATAATTTAAGGATTTAGCTGCTTTCCCTGCTGCAAGCGGAGAAGCTTTTTTCACATCACCGGATACATTGCTAACTTTTGATGTTGCATCTGCCACAGCTTTAATCTGATTTGCTATAGTCATTTCCAACTTTATAAGTTCTTCTTCTGTGGGTTTTTTAACAGTAACATCCGTTACGCCATCTACAGATTCTCCAACAGTTCTCTTGTACATTTCAGGTACCAACGTGTTAATTTCTTTTGTAGATTCTAATATTTTAGTGTTGTCTGAAGCAAAATCATCAATACTTTGGACTCCTGATGGTTTTGGTGGTTTTAGTTTTTCTAATTTAGCTTTTCGTTCAGTTGCTTCCTTTGACTTCATTTCTGCCTTTAATACTTCTTGTTCTGCTTTTAATTCTTCGGCTGTTTTCTCTTGTGCAAAAACGTTATTTGATACAAAAAAAACAAAGCCAATACATAAAGCTAGACTGTAAATAATTTTTTGTGTTATCATTATTTAAACTTTTAATATTATCTCCTACTCATATGGCTTTTCGGAATGACGCCCCGTTTTTTTAAATGGTCGCTGAACTCCATTATTGACGGTGTAAACATATATTATAATCGGCATCAAATTGATGAAGAATTGTATTAAACTGGTTTACAACAGATCTCAACAGACTTTTGAATCAGTGGAGTCCCGTGTTTTATCGGGCATTGAGCCATTTTATAGGTCAAAGCGCTTTACTACACTTTTTCATAAAACGAGGATGAAAATATGTTTGAATTGGTCTATTTCTATTGCCTCAATAGGGGTAATGAGCTCAATAATCTGTAGTAATGGTTTAGAAATGACCGGTGGTGGAGATCTTTACATATAAGTTCATCAGAAGAATGAAGGCTGATCACTGCACTTATCCTCAATTCTTGTCTGACATCCGTCAGGGAAGTACTTGACCCTCTATATTACCAAAGCGATGTGCTTGTTGCACAACTCAAAACTAAATAAAAAGCATAAAGCCGCAAAAATAGATACGGAAATAGTTGTGTAGCATCGCTTAAAGTTGCAAATTGATTTTGCCAGGAAATAAGGATTTTGCGCTCACAATAGTTCTATGTAAATAGCATACTTTATAGCTGTTTTTCAAAAAAGGTAGTTGTGTAATGGTTACCTTTGTTAGGTGTTTACGCTTGTTATTTGCTGTAATGATTCTTCGTCAAGCCCTGCCATTTCCAATACCGATACAATAAACTCTGTCTTTTTTGAAGTATATTCTTCTCTCGTGATAGCTAAGTTATCGGTCAAAGCTAATTTGAGTTCGGAATATTTTTCCTTTATTTCTTCGTTACTTTTTAAAAAGTCCCTAAAAAGCAAGTGATTTTTCAGAGCTAAACTGTCTGCATAACAAACATAAAGATGATGAGATTGCCACTTTCTGTATATAGTAGTCAGCGGTGTAAGTTCAGATTTTTGTTTAAATGCGAAACGTCCGGGAATACCTTGTTCGCCTATTGAGTTATAACCGATTTTTTCAAGTCTTAGCGTTATGATATTAAGCAATGACTTGTCGGTAATAATGAGGTCAATGTCTAAAATTGGTTTGGCAATAAGTCCTTGTATAGACGTACTTCCAACGTGTTGTATGTCAACTTGTGGAATAATGTCGTAAAGTTCGGTTGCAATTGCCTGCTTTATGTTTTCAAATTCTGTTTTCCAACTTGGGTTATATGGCTCGATAAATTTTGTCATTGCTTGATTATATACTCTGTCCGAAAGTTAATAAATTACTGTCTGGGTCAAGTACAGAAAATTCTTTTTGGCCCCACGGTTTAGTTTGCAATTTTCCGTTTGGGTGAATGTCTATTTTGTTGTCCAAAAATGATTGATACAAATTGTCAATGTCGTTTGTACGGATATAAACTTGTCCGTAGTTTTCTTTCGGGTCAAGGTCTTTAAATTCAAAAAAGTGAATTTCTATGCCGTCTTTTTTTATCAGTAGATAATCGCCATAGTCGCCTAATTCTATAAACCCTAATTTAGTCAAATAAAAGTCTTTGGTTGCGTTTTTGTCACGCATTGGCAATTTCGGATTAATGTTTGTCAGCATAATATTGTCTTCTTTTGACTGTACGTTAATGTTTGAGCGAACGACCTCATTACGGTTGCCACCCATGTCATTGCTTCCCGAAGTACCGTAGCAATAGCGGGCATTTTGGGAACTGATGTTAGTTGATTTTGATGTTCAAAACTTTCAAATTAAGCGGTTCATACAAAACATACTTATGCAGAAAATTAAAGCCTTTTGACATCAAATGCCCCATTTGTTCAGTCACCTTAACCTTTCGATGATACAAACCTAATTTATTTTTTGGGAAAATGACCATCATTTAAAAAAAATCACTGAACTTCAATCAAGTTTTATAAGCTATTAGCTTTGAAAGTGCACGCTTTCACATAAATTTCACTTTGTTAAAGCTTAATATCAATATTAGTATTGTATTAGCATAAGTAAGATTTTTTTAGATTCTTTTCGATTTAACTCATGCTTCGCTCGGCGAAGGCGGTACATTAATTTGATACTCACATTTACAGAACGAGCCCCATCTTATAAAATATCTTCTTCTTTACAATAAAATGCCCAAGCAATATGCTTTACTACTTCAAAGTCAGCATATTTAAAGTTTACTGATTTGTTTTTCGTGGTCAATTTTTTTGAGTACTTACGGCCCAGTAATTACCTGCAAAATCATAAAATGAGCCTCTTGTGTCCGGGTCGCCTTGCTTATTGACTGGCTTTTCAATAAGTGTACAACCATTATCAATGGCTTTGTCAAAAGTTTTAAAAACATCGGGTACATAAATGTGAAGCATTGTCATGTGAGCTCTATAGTTTTCGGTACTGTCACTAATCATAATGACCGTATCGTCCAACTGCAATTCAATATGTGCTATTTTTCCTTCGTCACGGTCATAGCGCCTTAAAATTTTAGCATCAAAAATTACTATCAATAAGTCCACCAACTTTTGAGCATTGTCCACGATTAAGTAGGGTGAAAGCGAATTGTAATTGTCTGGTTTGTATGTTGTCATTTTTTATCTATTTTGTTCAATTAAACTCATTTAAGTTGTGAAAGTATTATTTTTTATTGTTTAAGTGTGTTTTTTATTGCCTTTTCTCTAACCTTTGGGTCAGGGCTGTTATTAAGGTCATAATATTCAATCGGCACAACTTGCCAAGACAAACCATACTTGTCTTTACACCAACCACAAGAATTTTCTTGTCCTCCGTTTGAAGTCAAGGCAGTCCAATAGTAATCGGTCTCAGCTTGGTCTTTTGTGTTGATAACAAAAGAACCCGATTCATTGAATTTTGCAAATGGACCTGCCGTCAAAATACTCAAATCCATTCCTGCAATTTCAATAATAGCCGTTTCAAAATTTCCGCTTCCTGATTCTGATGGGTTTGTGTATTTGTGGTGATCTTTAAGTTTACTGTCTTTAAATATTGAAAGATAATAATCAGCTACTGCTCTTGCGTCTGTTGTCTCTACCAAAATAGAAGGTGTAATCTTTTGTGCAAACATATTTGAATTGTTTGTTAGATTTTTAATGGAATTAGTATTGTTGCTATCATCTACATTGGATTGAGAGTTTCCACAAACCATTACACACACTTTTGTTAATGCAGCCAAAATTATTAGTTCATACTTTTTTAAAGCTTTAATTATTTAAATTTAAAAGTAAATTTTCCAAATAATTTAAAGTTGCTGTAAATCCTTCTTTGAAGCCCATTTGTATGTGCATTTCAAGGTCTGCAAGGGTTTTATGTTTTATAACAATGTTCACTTTACATATTCCTCTTTGCTCTGAAAATTTTAGTTCCCATTCTGAACTAGGAAAATCTTTATTAATGTTTTCATCCTTATCAGCAAAATACGATTCCCAATGAATATCCATTTGTGGTTTTATAAGCGTATAGAGTTCAATGGAATAATGTTCTTGTCCTTCTGGACCAACCATAGCATAAAACCTTTGTCCTCCTTCTTTAAAATCCATTTTTATTGTTTTTGAAACCCAAGGCTGAGGTGCCCACCATTGGTCAAGAATTTCTTGTTTTGTAAATGCATCCCAAACTAATGAAATATCAGCGGCAAATTCTCTATTTACAAATACGGTGCTGCTATCTTTGTCAACAATGAAGTCAAATAATAAATTTTTCATTTTTTTTATTTTTGATGGTTAATAAAACTTCGTCTAATTGAATAAAACGGGTTTCCCATATTTTTCGGAATTGTTCAAGCCACTTGTCTATTTCTTTCATTTTGTTGATTTCAAGCGAATAGTAAATTTCTCTACCTTGTTGTTCTAGTTTTACGAGTTCGCACTCTTTTAAAATGCGAAGATGTTTTGAAACAGCCTGTCTGGTAATGTCAAAATTATCGGCAATAGTATTTGGAGTCATTGCATGCAATGCAATCAAGGCAATGATTGCTCGTCTGGTTGGATCTGATATTGCTTGAAAAATGTCCCGTCTCATTGTCCTATCATTTTATATGGGAAGGTATTCGGTTGCAAATATATACGCAACCTTTCGGTTTCGCAAATTTATTTTCATTTTTGTTGTCAAAATATTTAAAGTTGCATATTCCTTTTTACTAGGAAGAAAAGATTTTGACAAGAACCGATTAATAACCATTGCGTAAAACTCGGCTAAAGGACTGATTTTGAGCTGTTTTTTCAAAAAAGGGTAGTTGTGCTACGGTTATCCGGGTTAGTGGCAGTCCGAATAATCACCACCTACTTGTCATTCAGTTTTTCAGCAAAGGCGATGATGTGTCCGTCCATATCAGAAAAATAACAAACTTTGTCACCCCAATCTCGGGCTTTAATTGCGCTTATTAGTTTTGCCTCAATGTTAATCGCATTGTCAAATTCAAGCTCTATATTTTTAACATAAAAGTAAAGTTCACATCTTGGTATTCCGTTTCCTAGGTCCGGGTGTGGTGTTTTGTCTTCAAGAATTTTTGCAATTCCTTTGTTAGGCATTAAACCTAACTTACAGTTTTCAGCAAGTTTAAATTCTGTCATTCCCGGAACGTCCAAATCAGGACTTTGCCGGAATAATTTTGTGTAAAATTCAGCGCTTGCTTGCTGGTTATTTACATAAAGTATCGTTTCGATTAGTTGAATATGTTTCATTTTACCATATTATTTAGCTTGTTCAACATTTTTGCCTACCAATCAATAATGGTTTTGTTCTATCAGTTTTTTTTGGATAATTTTTAAAATCAACTACCGAACGGCATGCAAGTTTTTCAGGATATTCGTAGTTATATCTTTTTCCGGACCAACAACCCGTTTGTTTTCAATAATTGCGGTTATTTGCGCTTCTGTTAAAGTGTTTCCTTCAATGCTTAAAGAAGAATGAATGGTTTTAATTTGATTTTGTTTTCTTAAAGTTGGATTCGTTTTAATCAAATATTTAGCATTAACTTCTCCAATTTTTTCTGAAATTTGAGTAAGGTATTTTAGGATTCCTATTGAGATTTCGTAAGGTGGTTTCATAAATTGATACTATCACTTGATACTATCACAAAAGTAAGGTTTTTCTCTGACTTAAAGTTGAAAATTGATTTTGCCAGGAAACAAGGATTTTGCGCTCACAATAGTTCTATGTAAATAGCATGCTTTAAATCTCTTTTTCAAAAAAGGGTAGTTGTGCAACGGTTATCCGTGTTAGTGGTTTATTGTTTTTGTCATTCATTGTACTGTCATAAGTACGGGCAAAGCAAACAAGATTGTTCCGGCAATGAAGATTACAGTCAAAATATGAATTATATAATGGTTGGTTTTGAGAAAAATGAATTGTTGGATAGTTCTTAATAACCAAAATAGGGAACTGCCCAATAAAAACACATTCCCTAATCTTGTGTTAAGTAATTCTTTTGGGAAAACAAAACAAACAAACGCTGTGAATAGGAAATAATAAATGATTTGAACATTTAGAATTTGCATGATACCCTTATTGGCAAAAATCAATTTTTTCAAATCGTCATTCCATTTGAATATTTTCCAAAATCCAATATGGAATAAAGCAAATCCCAAAGAGTAAAAGCCACATATGTAAATTATCAAAGTCATTTGTCATTTTATTTGTTAACCAACCCATATAAATTGACGATTGAAAAAACCGAACTGGCGGCTCAAAACCTGCATTTGTAATAATTCCGAAAGCCTTTGTTCTGAAACAGCAAAAAGATTGTTTTCTATTCTATTTAAACGATGATTTGATTGTTCTTCGTCTAAGCCATCTGGCAAAAGAAGTTTGAGAACTTATCGGTTTTGTCGGATTTGGTTTTTATCACTTGTGATGTCTAGCATTACAAAAATCACACTCGAAACCAATCTGTCTGCAATATCTTTTAGCAAGTTTAGTTTGTTACCGTAATCGTCAAGAAAATGCAAAATTAACAAAAGCGTTGTGATACCGTATTTTTTGCCAAGATCAATATCAGATACCAAACCTTCAATTAACGTTAAGTTGTAGTACGTTTGCAGATTGTCCTTTGCTTGTTTAATCATTTCAGACGATGGGCCATGTCTATTATTGTCCACTATTCGTGTGATTTTACAAATCGTTGTTTTTCATTTCCCGTTTTGCAACCAACTGCCAACATATCTTTTGGTTTGTTTTGCTTGAAAGTTTAGGTAAATGGTCAGAAAAGTTGTGATAGTTTGGTATCCACGTTATTACAAACAGATTGTAACCTGTCGCTCTTTCGCTTTCAAATATTGCTACTTTGCGCATTTCTTTTTTGTCGTGGTGGTCGTCTTAAAATGTTCTATACGCTTAATATAAGCGATGGAGTCGTCAGATATGTAATACCTTGTTATCAAATGGTTATTTATTCTTTTCTAGAAAAATATAATATACGCACAATCCTATCAAAGAAAAGATTCCAAGCAAAATATACCTATTTATATAAAAATTTTCCTTAACAAAAGACATGATGATTATTATTAACACTAAAATTAACCACTTGTAAATCATCTTACTATAAACATCCATAATCAACATTACTTTTATATTAAATTGCCAATATGGCCCCTACAACAAATCCAATAATCACATCATCATAAACATTTTCTCATTATATCCTTAGGGTACTATTGTAGATTGGATTCAATGGTATAGGACCTCTGCCAATCCTCCTGTGAGCCCAGTCCATAAATGAGCAAAAATAACTTGTGGTATATTTTCAATTAATGGATTTTCCTTAAGTCTCTCTTACACAAAATTAAGAATTTGTAGTAGTAAAGTTTGTAATTCCTATTCTGTGTAATTATGATTTTAAAAAATCCATTTTTAATTTATCCCACTCATGTTTTAAAATGCTATAACATTCCGTGTTTCGCCTAAATCCGTCATACATTAATGTGTCTCACCTCAAAATTCCCTCAAATTGACCTCCAATTTTTTTCAATCGCTTTTCTAGAAGCTTTATTCCTTTCGTCAGTTTTAAATTCAACCCTTTCTGCTCCAATGCCATCAAACGCATATTGCAACAATAAATATTTACAATTTTCATTTATTCCTGTTCCTTGAAATTCCTTACCATACCAAGTTGCTCCAATTTCAAGCCTATCATTTGTGTTGGAAATGTTAAGAAAGCTTGTACTGCCAACATACTTTGTTTGAGATTTGTCGAAAACGCTAAATGTATATCGTATTTTATTTTTCCTGTTTTGAATTGCCGAAAGAATATATTTTTCTAATAGTACTTTATTGTAAGTTTGAGTAGGTGAAAACTGTAATAAATTTGTATTACTGGTTGCAATAGGTAGTAAATTAAAAATATCCACATCTTCAATTGGACTTAGTTTTACACGTGCATTCTCTAGTGTAATATCTTGTTCAAACTTAAAATTCATAAGGAAAAGAATACTCAATTTTTATTGCTACTAACACCAATCTGTTAAATATATTCAAGATTTTAGGCAAAATTACACAAAATATTTATAACTTCATGATGTAAAGAAATTCATATTCCAAATGGCAACTATATACTAGGTCTTGACCGTTTCCAAATTTCATTTTCCACACTTGAGGATGCTTCGACAGGCTCAGTGTAGAGGTGTGGATGGCTACTTTAACCACAATTACGCATAAGAAATTGACTACATGAAAATGCTACTTCATATCTATTTCGGTACTTGTTTTTCTGTCCTCAACATAGTAAAACTATGCCTGCGGAATAAAAACTTCGAGCATCATAGCTATTTTGTATCATTTCCCTTCGTCACAAAGCCTAATGAGTAGTATGGGTTAAAGTTATTTTGTTTGTTATTGCATGGTCGCTCGATGAGTGGACTATAACATTAACATATGCGATGGAGCCGTCCGACTGGCGGCTCCATGGTTATACATTGTTAGTACGGATTATTCTATTATTATGATTTTGTGTCGTTCGTTAATGGTTTTATTGCTGATGTCAAAGATATACATTCCTGCTGGCACATCCCTTATATCAATTTCATTTTCTATATTTGTAAATGATTTTAATATTTGGCCATTTAAGTTGTAAATTTTAACTGACACAGGTGATTTTAAATTATTCATTCTTATAATTCCATGCGTAGGATTTGGGGAAATGGATAATTGATTACTTTTAGTTTGCTGGATCGTTGAACTTACTAAGCCTAAATCATGCCCATCTAAAACTAGCCATATCAAACCTTGATTATATAAATTTCTTCGACCGTTCAGAATCGTGTCTTTAGCTTGCTGAATACTTAAGATAATATCCCCGGATGAAAGTATTTTTGCATTTATGGGCGTAACTGCAATATTTTCTGGAAAAGTTTTTGCTTTTATATTGTATGTTAAACTATCACACACATTATATATTTCAATTCCATAACCATCTTCAGCATGCCGAGTAATAATGTAAGGACATTTTTGTTTTTTACTAAAAGTTGTAAAATAACTTCTTTTATAATAACCATTTTTTTGTGGGAGATTAAATTTTTGAATTAAGTCTCCTTTATGATTCAAGACATATCCGGTAGGCACAAATTCGTTACCATCAAATTTCATGGTTTCTAATAATACGATTTCTGAGTTTGCGTACCTTAGAAAATATCTACTAGGATTATCAGAGAATAGGTCTTCTAATACGATTGACTTTACTGAATCAGTTACATTAAACGCTTTATCCCAAAATAATAGGCTGTAAGATCTCAATTTTTTAACTCCAGCTTTTACATCAAAACTTACATATCCTCCATCATAAGGCAACACTCCTCCAATTAATATATCATTCAGTTCCATTGGTAAATTTAACCAAGTAGTATCTGATTTTACATGGTTAAAATTCGTGTCAAACTTATGAATGGAATAATATTCTTCCACTTCTGTGATAGAACGTTTCATATAAATATAGCCCTTATCACATTCAAAGAGAAAGTTAGATATTTCATTTGAATTAAATGCAAAGGAGCTATTACGGATAAATATATGATTAATTAGTTTGCCAGTTTCACTATTATATTTTCTAATTGACCAAGTTACGGGGACTTGTAAAAGCGTAAATATCAAATCGGTAGCCGGATAACTATCAATGGATTTAAAACTTAAGACATTTATAGTACCATCTTGAGAAATCCATAATTTTTGTGGCCACTCATGATATTCAAAAATACGTCGATCAAAGACATTTTTCCAGATTAAATCACCGGTTTTCAGATTTCTCTTTTGTAAAATCCCACCTTCTATTCCATACAAACCTGCCATGTCAACAGTATATACGAATCCACCTTTTTCTATAGCCTCTAATTTATTATGAAGTGGGAATATATGATTTCTTCCGTCATATTTGATATTGTCAATTATGGAGCTATCAATTGTAATATGACTCCAAAGAGGAAAAAAATTCTCAAATTGTAGTTTAGTGTATGGCAAAATTGGGCTTTGACCATATACAAAATAGTGCAACAGTAGTAATGTTATTGTGAAATTTCTAGATTTCATGGTTATAAAATTGACAAAACAAAGTGATCGAGGAATACCCTACACCACTTTATTTCTTGGCTAATTATTAATTTACTTTAGAACATGATTCTGTACATTGGGAAAGATAAACACAACCAGGATATGGTCCTGGGTTGTATTGACATTCTTTTACTATTTCAACCGAGGTAGTAGATTCTAATTGACCTGTCGCCCTATCAATACAATAGATTGAAGTTCTTTTACAACAGCCATACCCACATCTAATATCTTGCCAAGTTAAACCCTCTTTTGAAGAATAATTGAAGCATCTCCTAAAACAAGAGCCTTTGTAATTGTCCACAATGATATTTGCATCTAATTGAGGAAGATCACAAAAGTAGGATTTGCTTGGGCTATTAGTAATAAATTGATTAACAAACGCTGCTTCCCATGCTGTCTCTAAATCGTAATTTAATGCATCAAGAAAATTATTTAGCCCGTCAAAATCTTGTTGCCACCAAAGACTTAAAATTTGACCAAAAAGGCTGTCACATTCTGGATCTAATAACCATGGATAGTTGAATGTAAAGTTTTCACCTGTAACAAAATATGTTCCTCCTGTTTCTAGATCTGGACATATATAAATTTTAGCAACAACTGTAATCGGGCATCCTTGATAATCTATCACATACGTTTGCTGATAAGGGCCAAGACAATTAACGATATTTGGATCCTTGCATTCATCGTCTAATTTAACTTCGATGGGATCAGTCACTTTTTTGAGCCCCATTGATTTTACTTGTACGGAAGCTAGTTGTATAAATTGTTCTTTAATGAGCTCCTGTTTGGCCTTCTCTTGATTTTCCTTTCCACAAGAATAGGTAACAACCATAGCCAAAAAAACCACTAACACACCGAAAAGAATTTTTAAGTTTTTCATTTTTAATAAATTTAATTTGTTAAAAAAACTCTTAGCACATCATAAATTTACTCATCCTTTTACCTATTTTACAATTTGACCACACGAGCCAGATTCCTCCGATTTTCTTCTTAATCTGTACTAATGTCAAGTATAAGCGATGGAGTCGTCCGACTGGCGGCTCTATCGTCTTATATATTGTTAGTACGGGTTATTCTATTTTTATGATTTTGTGTCGTTCGTTGATTTGGTTGTTTTTAATTTTTAAGATATAGATACCTGATCTTAGGTTGCCTATATTAATTTCTGATGTCACATTGTCGTGGGATTGAACTAGGTTGCCTTTGATGTCATAAATATCGACTCTAGTAGGGGTGTCGAGATGGTCGATAGTCACTAATCCTGTGGTAGGATTAGGATATACTACTTGTTGAAGACCTATTTTTGTAGGATCTGATGTAGATACTGTTGTTGAACCCCTTTTAAGGTCTTCTAGATCATAAGCTAGAATTAAATTTGTATATCTTGCTTGGTTATTTTCGTCAGCAGATAGACCTAATGAATGGATACCTGTAATTATAAGTTTATTATCTATCCAAAGTGTATGAAATGGGTAAAAATATTCTTGATTATCGCCTATAGCAAAAAAGGATGCTATATATTCCATCTCATTGTTTTCATTCATTTTGACTAAGTCAAATGATTGTTCCCTGTCTGTGTTTTTCGATTTATTGGCCCAAAACAATTTTAAAGTATCCGACAGATAGATAGGTATGTATTCCAAATAGAATGTACCATCAGTTGTATTTATTTTATCCTCATGATCCAAAACTTTACCGGTATCATCCATCAGACAAAAAAGTTTAAATTGCTTTCTTTCTATCACGTCGTAATATGTATCTATTATAAATAACTTGCCATCAAATTCTTTAAAAAAAATTCTTTTAGTGTGAGTCGTAAAACGGTAATCAAAAATGGCGTATTCTGTAATGTCAATAGAGTTTACTAAATGAATATTGTTGATGTCTTTAATATTGAATAGATACAGCATATTTTTACCTGGATAACTTAACCCTGGTGGTGCTTCTAAGCTTTGAAGTACTGCGTAAATACTATCATTGACTTCTACTGCTTCAATTTTTTTTAAATATAAATCGATGAACGGGAACTTGGGGGTCCATGATGATGGTTTTTAGATACCGAATAGAATCATGTGCTGCATTTACCAAACAAAAGGTAAGACCTCTTTCTGGATTTTCGCCTCCTGTTAAGTAAAGATATGACTTTAAATATAATGAATCTTCGATTAATCTATAATAAGTACCGTTAGTCGAACCTATTTTATCCGGGTATGTAGCCTTATTGGACTTGTCATAATACAATGTTCTTTGTCCTGTCTCAAAATCATAAACGGCTCTATAAGAATAGTCAAAGATTTGAATGTTATCATTTATTATTTTTCTACTACCACAAAATTCTATATTTCCATCACTTCTTTTGTAAATAATTTTAGGATAAGAAACCCAGCCGATACTATCAATGGTCGCATCATATATGATATCTTCCCATGCTATTTCACCGGTATTGATATTAATTTTTTGAACTATTAGTCCATCTAAAAATAATAAATCAGATGATGTTGGTACCACAGATATTAAAAAGCTATCTATAACTAATTCTGTTTTCAACTGTGTGTCAATACAGGTATATGGATTCAAATTAAATTTTTTATCAGGATGGTTTTGAAATAGAGGATTTACTAAAACATGTTGCCAAAGAGGGTCTCCTTGTTTAAACTTGGGAAGGTAGGGCTGCTGAGCACTTAGAGTTAAATTCAAAAGGAGCAAACAAGTGGTTGATAAAAGAAGTATTTTGGACAATTTCATAAGCTATTATTATATAAAGTGATTGAAAATTAAGGAAGGGTCACATTGTTGATGATTTGTGGCTTATATGGACTACAACCTGTTTTGTCGAGACAAGTCTGCCCAAAGATAGGTGAGTTTGAGCTAGTGGTGATATCCTGACTTTCTCTATCCTTCACACAAGAAATGGCAAAAACGGTAGCCAAAATAACTACTAACACACCTTTAAGAATTTTTTACTTTTTCATTTTCAATAAATTTAATTTGTTTAAAAAAAATTCTTAGCACATCATAAATTCACTCATCCTTTTACCCATTTTACAATTTTGTCACACGAGCCCGATGCTGCCGAATTTCTTTTTAATCCGTACTAACATTTGTACATATACGCCATAAAAACCGCTCAAACTTTCGCTTTTTGGTGTTTTTTGCGTTTTAAATACATACCTCACTCATATCATGCTCATGACGGATGAGGCATCATTTTAATCTACACCGAGGTCAGATCACTACTCTTTGTGAAAGATAAAGGTTTTCTATACGCCTCATGATTTGGGGACTCGAACTTGGTGCAAGCGGTATGCTGATGCTTGCGTGCTAAGGCGCAGTCCGGCTATCTCATAAGGTCAGTAGATGATCATTGATCTGAGTAAACTACCAAATTAATTTTTATGATGGTTAAAGATAAACCCAATTTTTGATAGTTCAAAATATTTTACTAGGTATTAATTTTTTTGTAGCCCGGGACCTAAATATATTATTTTAAAAATGGACTAGGTAATAGTTATTTATATTGTGTTATAGTTGATATAGTGCTTGTTATCTAATTTTATTTCATCAAAATAGGATATCGTAACATAAAGTTTCTTTATCTTTTACATTTGATCGAGTCATCATTTTTTCTTACAAAAGGCTTCAAATTTTAAAAAAAGTGGATGGAATGATCAATCTTAGAAGTTCTAAAAGGAGAATATTGATTTTCTTAATGCTTCTGGCTTAAAATAGAGTGAGGCAGAAATTTGATTTATTCGAGGGGAAGACAGTAAGAAGAAGTTATAGATGGTTTTAAATCCTTGACAAACTCAATTTAGGAATAGGAAAAATTCTTATTTTCAATTAAGTATCCACCATCCCCAATTTCTGAAAATCCTTGTTCAACACAATTTTTGTTAGTGTCAGTAAGTCTTGATGAGTGATAGCACTATTGACGTATTCGCGATTGATGTGCATCAATTCATTGAGCCGAGATTTTAAATCAGCAATTGTAAGGTCACCGTTTTTAAACGATGCCAGTAATATCATCCACGGAATCGATGGTGAGTAGATAATGCTGGTTTTGTTTTGATCATCACGATGTAAAAGCCGGAAGTTAGATGCTGTTTTGAGTGCTCCTGTGTAGTTTTTATTGGTGAGCATGGCTTTGAGGTAGGCTGTAAAAAATAAGTGCCATCGATGTTCGATGATTTCCTTTTTATAAGCTGTAAGGAATACAAAGGCCTGGTTTTCTGCTAGAGCAGACTTGCCAGTATCGGTCAGTGCAAATACATTGTAGGCAGTATGACCGATCTTATTGTGCATATTGGGCGTAACCTTCGCTCGTGTTGCGGCATCTTTGAGTATGATAAGCGCTTCGTCGGGTCTTTTAGACCTTAGCAGCATGGCCGCCAGATTATTGACATAGTAAAGGTGGTCATTGTTTTTTTCCTTGATAGAATAGTAGCCACAGGTCACTGCCTTGTCAAACTGCTGCATGGATGCGTAGTAAAGGAGGTACTGGCTGTAGAAGTTGGTAACGATCCTTCTAGAGTAGAGTCTGCCGGAGGTCACTAATTTTTCAAATAGAATAAACATATCTGTCAGCAACTCATATCGGCGCGTGTTATGTGCGATGAAGACCAGTCTAATCCATGCTAGTATCCGGTTGTAACCATCCAGATTTTCGTTGTAAAATAGAGATGACAACCACCGGATAGAGTCGTCATAGTCCATGTTTTTTTTGTATGCGTAGTCAGATATAATCTCACTGGTGGCTTCGTGTAGCTTGTCATTGACCAGTCTAGAAAATTCATAATCCGTCCGATGCCTATTGAGAAAGTTATGAATCAAAACATAGTCTTTGTGCCGCAGTCGGATCTGTAGGTAATGCCGGTACACTCGTGCCACATCGTAGATTTTAATAAAGTTAAAATCTGAAGGTTCTGTCTGGCTGATGACCCGTCGACATTCTCTGTCATCTGCTACAGAAAGACTGTCAGTGCGGATGAAATGCTCCCACTGTAAAATTTTTTCGAGGTTATAGTCCACGTCAAGATTGGTGAGGATCTTTTCGCACCAGCTCTTGACGTAGCTATATTTGCGTTTATCTATGGAAGTGTCAAATTGGATTTTTTTCTCTGGATTGCCGGCTTGATCTATAATGCTGTGTAAGATAGCGATCTTCTCTTCGTCTTCAAACCGCTGAGACTGAAGTAAAAAATGGGCTTCGAGTGGCAAAATATGCGCTGCAAAGTCAGAGAATCGGGCCAGCTTTCCTTTCAATGGGTCAGACATTTACAGAGTGATACCGCCATCCACACTGATTACAGCACCATTGATATAATCAGCTTCGTCAGAGGCTAGGAAGGCATTGATGTTGGCTATATCTTCCGGTTTACCTAAGCGTTGGAGCGGGACTTTAGCCTTCATTTTGTCTAAGACTTCTGCCGGCATAGCATCTAGGATTTCTGTATGCATAAATCCTGGTGCCACCGCATTAGCATTGATACCTTTACGGCCGAGTTCTTTGGCCCATGTTTGCGTCATGGCAATCACACCTGCTTTGGCTGCCGCATAGTTGGTTTGACCAAAATTGCCATATAAACCTACCACAGATGAGATACTGATGATTCTTCCAAATCCATTGGCGACCATGTGCGGTACCACACATCTGGTACAATTAAACACACCAGAAAGGTTGATATTGATAACTTGTTGCCACTGATCTTCCGTCATTTTCAGTAGTGTAGCATCACGGGTGATACCTGCATTATTGACTAAAATATCTATTTTACCGTATTTGACCATGATATCGTCCACCGCAGACTGGATAGATGCCATATCGCCGGTATTGACTTGGTAAAAATCAGACGTATGACCAGAGACGGTCATTTCGCTTTTGAGTTGCTCACCTCTTTCGGCATTGATATCCCAGTTAATAGTGACGGCACCGAGAGATGCAAATTTCAAAAGAGTGGCTTTTCCAAGGCCTGAAGAAGCACCTGTGACGATTGCAACTTTTCCTTCTAATGTTCTCATAATATTTAATACTTATTTCAAAATTGTGATTCAATGAATTACAAAAATAGGGTATAATGGATTGTTTTCATTATAATATTGAAGATTAAAATAATTATTATTCAAATAGACATACTATAATATACAGACATATAAAGCTGTAAGACAATATATTATGAAAAATAATTAATAATTATCACATCTAAATATAATGTTAATGCAATGTAACGTTAGATAAATATCCTAGATATTAGCATGAAAATTCAGAATAAACCCCGTAAAGATGAATTTAGCTCAAGCCACATTACTTACTTTGACGGTCTATGCTATCATCACGCTATTGATTGTGTATAGAGGTGCTAAGCAGACCAAGGATATCAAAGATTTTACTCTGGGAATGGGATTTTCGCCCATTGTAGTAGGTTTGTCACTGGCAGCGAGCATCACCAGTGCCGCTACTTTCATCATCAATCCGGGATTTGTAGCTCTATATGGATGGAGTGCCTTTCTGGCGATGTCCGTCGTATTGCCGATAGCTTTATTTATTTCACTAGTAGTGCTAAGTAAAAGCTTTAGAAAATACGGTACTAGTCAGCAGGCGATGACCATGGCTCAATGGATCGGCACACGGTTTAATAGTCGGGCATTTTCATTTTTCATGGTAGGGGCATCTATGCTACTGATTACTTTTATTGTATTGATTTGTGTAGGGCTGACTAAGGTTATTGCAGGCGCTTTAGGTGCAGATGAGCTGACGGTATTGATTATATTGGTAGTGTTTGTTTTTGGCTATACTATGTTCGGAGGTGCCAATTCTATGGTGTACACTAATACGATTCAGGCTGTACTGATGATCGTAGTTGCCCTGATATTGCTGACTTCAGGTTATGAGTATTTTAGTGATGGGGTGAATGCTTTTTGGGATAAGTTAGCTGCAATGGATCCTAAGCTGATCGGAGCGTACAATGATAGCAGTCCATTATTCAGAGACTGGTTTGAAGTGATTTTTTGCAATTTTATAGTTGGAATTGCCATCGTTTGTCAGCCACACATTATCACTAAATCTCTGATGTTGAAATCGGACAAGGATGTCAATAAGTTTTTGATTGTTACAATTATTGTTGAGACATTGTTTTTTATGGTCTTGTTTGCCGGGTTTTATGCTCGGTTGATGTTTCCGGATCTGACGATGGATGGCGAACCAATGAAGATGGACGGTATCCTTACGGCCTATGTAGTCAAGCGATTTGCTACCGGAGTAGGCTTAATTGTGGTATTGGGGTTGATAGCAGCAGGATTATCTACGCTGGAAGGACTAGTACAGTCTGTATCTGCAAGTATTACAAATGATCTCATCGTACCTCTCAAGCATTGGGAAGGACAAACTAAGAAAATTAATATCACCAATAGGATTGTAATCATCGGGATGGCAATCATCAGTATTATCATCAGCTATGAACAATTGGTTCATCCTAATCTTAGTGTAGGTATTCTGGCACAAAATGGCGTCTATGCTTATTTCTCGATGGCATTTGTACCGGTTTTGTTTGGTATTTTTTTCAAAAATACACCTAAGCAGGCAGCTTTTGGTGCGGCCATTGCTGCTTTTATAGTTCACTTTTCAGTTTATTATGGTTCGCTTACAACTTATACTTCCGGTACTGTTAAAAACCCTGCAGTAGCAGCAGCATTGGCTATTTTAGCTGCGCTACTCACAGGAAGTATTTTATATAAAATATATCAGCAAAAACCTTTGATTACCGATTAAACAGCAATTAAAAATTACTGATAATGAGTAAAAGAAATGCAGTCATCATATCATCCGGCTCTTATGCTCCAGAAAGAGTGGTACCAAATAGTTACTTCAACGAACTTTTGGGAGAAGATGTCGATACATGGTTGAAAGAATTTGTTCAAATTTATGAGAGAAGATGGTGCTCTGAAGGTGAAACAACTGCAGATTTAGTAGAGCAGGCTTGTATCCGTGCCATAGACAATGCAGGATTGAAACCGAAAGACATCGACTTGCTGGTGATTGCAACAGATACGCCGGAGTATATTTCTCCATCAACAGCGTCTGTCATCCAGGATCGGCTGAAGTTGATCAATGCCGGAACCTTTGATATAAATACAGCTTGCGCAGGATTTGTCACGGCGCTAGATGTAGCTACTAAATATATTCAGGCAGACGAAAACTATAATAATATATTAGTAGTAGGTGCTTACACCATGAGTAAATATCTCAATCTTGAAGATAAAAAAACGGTAACTTTGTTTGCTGATGGAGCAGGAGCGGTTGTTGTAGGTGCTACACACGAACATAAAGGAGCACTTCAAAGTAAATTAGTCACCAAAGGTGAATACAACAGCTGGATGGGCATTTATGGTGGAGGTAGTTACATGCCGATGACAAGCGAAGTCATAGCAAATCACGACCATCAGCTCAAATTTGTACAAAAGATACCAGGGAACATCAACCCTGAAATGTGGAGTGTTATGATTACTGAGTTGTGTGAGCGTCAAAAGATCTCGGTTCATGACATCGACCATTTTTTTATGACTCAAATCAATATAAATTCGATCTTTCAAACGTTAGATATATTGGGTGTGGACAAAAGTAAAGCGGCAACGATTATGCACTATTATGGCTACACGGGATCTGCTTGTATTCCAATGGCATTTGACCAATGGATGCAAAAAGGCTTAGTTAAACCGGGCCAAATCGTGTGTTTTATAGGTTCAGGTGGCGGTCTTGCTTTTGCAGCATCATTGTTTAAAATGTAATTATACCCTGAAAGATGGAAATGTGGCAGCAAGATTGGATAGCAAAATGGGCGATTTACAGCCCTAATAAAATTGCCCTTCAGGAGCATGAAAGTGGTAAGGCTATTACCTATGCTGATTTGCATTACAAGGCTTGTGGTATTGCTGCCTATCTGCGTACACATCACCACATCCAGAAGGGCGATCGAATCGTTGTAGTAGCTGAATTTTCCATTGATTATGTAGCTCTATTTTCTGCAGCACAGAAAGCGGGATTTATCATCGTACCGGTCAATTATCGACTGGCAATGGCAGAAGTAAAGCACATCATTGAGGACGCAGCTCCGGTGTTGGTACTCTATGATCCGCACTATGCACACATTTTGCCACATATAGGTACAGAAATTATCCTATCAGAAATGGTAACTGCTGCAGGAAGTACAGATGTTGTCACCATAACACAAGTAGAAGAAGATGATGCCATTTTTATTATTTATACTTCCGGTACTACAGGAAAGCCTAAAGGTGTGAAATATACCCATAAAATGGCATTCTGGAATAGTATCAACACCGCTATTTCACTGATTGTAAATACAGAAAGTCGCACTGTCAATGTCATGCCACCTTTCCATACCGGAGGTTGGAATGTACTATTGTTGCCTTTCTTGCATCACGGTGGATTTACCTATCTTTGTCGAAAGTTTGATGCGAATTCGGTGCTAGGTCTTTTACATCATCAACGTTGTACCTTGTTTATGGGTGTACCGACGATGTTGTCTATGATGGCTCAAGATCCCGATTTTGAAAAGGCCGATTTCAGTGAAATGTATTACATCATTGTCGGGGGCGAGTCCATGCCGATTCCATTGATTGAGAGATATGCTGAGAAAGGAGTGGCGATCCGTCAAGGATACGGTATGACAGAGGTAGGGCCTAATCTGACATCGCTGCACCAGGATGATGCCATCAGAAAAAAAGGTAGCATTGGCAGAACGAATTTTTACGTACAGCATCGAGTAGTGAAGGAAAATGGAGAAGATGCTCAACCTAACGAATCAGGTGAATTATGGCTGCGTGGCCCAATGGTTACCCCGGGTTACTGGCACAATGAAGCAGCCACCAAGTCATCTTTTTCAGAAGATGGACGTTGGTTTAAGACAGGTGATATCGTGCGTGAAGACGCCGACCACTATATTTATATTATGGACAGGCTGAAAAATATGTTTATCAGTGGCGCTGAAAACGTGTATCCGGCCGAAATCGAAGCGGTGTTGCGGCAAAGGCCCGAGGTGGTCGAGTGCGCAGTCATCGGTGTCAAGGATGAAAGATGGGGTGAAGTAGGCAAAGCCTTTGTTGTTGTCAATGGTGAGCAGTCAGAAGAAAAGTTGAGAAATCACTGCCTAGCAAATCTGGCAAAATTTAAAGTACCCAAATACTTTGTATTCTTAAACGATTTGCCCAAATCTGATAGCGGTAAAATAGATAGAAAATCATTAAAATTGTTATAATTATTTTTCATCAATCATTTAAAATTTTATAAAATGAAATCATTTAAGTTATTTGGAATTATGATGCTTTTTGCATCCTTACTGGTTATAGGCTGTAGCAAGGAGGAGAATAAAGGTACTTGCTCTGACGGCATTCAAAATCAGGACGAAACCGGCATAGATTGTGGCGGAGTTTGCGGCGCATGTCAGGAAGGTACTCAAGGTAAATGGAAATCATTCCCAGTTGCTCCGATTTTGGCTAATTTTGCAGATTCTATCATTGCAGAATTCAGCACAAATAATACTTATACTGTTCATCAGTGGAAGGACGGTGCTAAAGTGGAGTTGACAGGAACTTATACTCAAACTAAGTCTGGAGTTGGCAGTATTTATACCATTAAGTTGAACCAGACGTCACCTACTGCATTGACTGCTGAAGGTATTTTTGAAGTAGCAGCTGACAATAAGAGTATGAAGTATGAAGTAGCACAAACAGAGCCTTCTATTGCTGGTGTAACACCACCCACACCACAAGGTGGATTTGGAAGTACCTCTGGAGGCGCTTTTGGAAATATAAATGTCCAGAATTACGTAAGAGTTAAATAAGTCTTTTTAAAATACAGGCAGCAGCGTATTACCTGCTGCCTATTTCTTCACTTTAATAATGTACAGAGATGGATAAATTGTTAGGATTTTTTATGATCTTGTTGCTACCGAGCATCTTTATGGCACAAGAGCCGGGCAATGCTGGTTTTCAGGGATTTGATAAGGTCGTACCTACCAAAGCCAATAAAGAATTACAGGCATTTGTTTATTTCTATCAGCAGAATGTCGCAATGAATATAGCACCTCAAAATGACTTTTTAAAAGGTCAGATTGTAGGTCGGCTTTTTGGTGGCAATACAACGACCACATCTAACGATTTTACCGCTTTGTATGCAGAACAGAGGATAATTCCTTTTTTTGTATATGCTCCTAGGATTTTTGACGGTAAGGCTACAATTCGTACCTCTTTTGAGATAGACTGGACATGGGGAGATGTAGCTTATGGAACAGGCGGAAATCTAGGTTCTGCTATCTCTGCAGATCAGGTCAATATTCAAACCCAAAATGTAGAGATTGAGCTCGTACCTGGCAAAAACTGGACTATTAACCTTGGCTTGCAGCGGATGTTTGATACTCCTCATGACTTGTACCGAACTACAGTTGATAAATTTACGAATACTGGCTACCGTTTGGCATACTTCGGAACAGATGGTGTGGGCGTCAGTGTAAGAAGGCAAACAGACTACAATAAAACAAAACTTGGATTTTATAAGCTGTATGAAAATAATGTAGAACTCAACGATGACGTCACACTCATGGAATTGAATCATCAGATCAATATCGCTCCTAAGTGGAATGTGGGTGGATCTGTCTATTGGGTTAAAGATAATTCCTCCGGCAAAGGTGGTGTGAGTATTCTCGGTCAAGGATATGCTAGTCCTTTGGCTAATTATAATGGTACTTATCGATTTCCGATTTCTGCTGACCCATACCAGTCAGATGTCGTTTGGCTAGGTACTTACTTTTCCAGAAATGAAGATATGATGCTGGATCGGTGGTTTATGTCCGGATTTTTCAACTATAATTTAGGATCTATTCGACAGAAAGCAAAGGGTAGCAATGACTTTATCAAGAGCGTATCAATGGGTGGTTTTGCTGCTAATCTTCGTACAGGATACCGGTATGGACAGACGACTGGTGATGCTGTTACTGCTGACTTAATTTATACCAGTGGAGATAATAACGGCATCAGCGATAAGAAATATAGCGGTGTCATCACTGCTAATACTTGGGGTAGTCCTGGTGGTATTTTTATTGGCCATGGTGGCTATCTATTATTTCCACACGGTAATGTCGTTAACAGATTTGTTGCGGCTGTGACAGATATCTCCAATATGGGTTATGGCATTGTGGGTGGTACACTTAATCTTGCAAGAGACTTGATACCTAATAAGCTGCACTCTAAAATCGGTGGTGCTGCTGGTTTTGCCTCGGTAGCGCCGGTAGGTGGAGGTAACTTCATGGGTTGGGAAGCCAATGGAAAACTGGGATATGATTTCGGAGCTTTTCTTACAGTGGAAGCACATGCTGCTTATATGGGATTAGGAGACTTTTATGATAGTGCACTGACCAATGGTGGTGTCAGTGAGCGCCCTGTCAATCCTTGGTTAGGCTTTGTCTGTATTAAATGGCTGATATTCTGATAGCCCCATTTATTGATCTTTTAAAAATATAGAAAATAATATTATCATGAGATGCTCTTTTGTATTTACCTTGATATTCTTAATTATGGGTAGTGTTCAGGCTCAGTTGAAAGTAGAAAAAATGTCAGATGTGGATTACGGAGTGCCGACAAAAACACTGACGGTAGCTAATGACGTGACGATTGCTTATTCTGATGAGGGTATGGGCAAAGAAACCATTTTGTTTGTGCATGGTTTGGCGTCGTATATTCCTGCTTGGAAAAAAAATATCGCAGATTTAAAGACGGATTACAGATGTATTGCCATTGATTTACCAGGGTATGGTAAGTCTTCCAAGGGCAATTACGAAGTGTCTATGGATTTTTTTGCTGATATGATTCAAGCCTTTTGTGATAAAATGGGGCTGAAGCAAATCGTGTTGGCAGGTCACTCTATGGGCGGTCAGATATCTATTGCTACTGCATTGAAGTATCCTAATCTAGTCTCTAAGTTGATACTTATGGCACCTGCCGGATTTGAGACTTTTAATAAAGGCGAAAAACAATGGTTTAGAGATGTCATGACAGTAGATGGCGTGAGACTCACTACTGTGGAGCAGATCAGGGTCAACTATGCTTACAATTTTTATAACATGCCGGATGATGCAAGCTTTATGATCGATGATAGGATTGCAATACGTCATGCTGTCGATTTTCAAGATTATTGCTACCACGTCACCCAAGGAGTAAAAGCTATGGTTGATAACCCGGTGTTTGATTTTTTACCGGAGGTGAAGCAAAAGACGCTTTGTATCTTCGGAGAGAATGACAATCTCATTCCAAATCGGTTTCTCAATGGAGGTCCTACGAAAAAGTATGCTGAAATGGGCGCTGAAAAAATGCCTAATTGTGAGCTGCACATGATTAATAAGGCAGGTCACTTTGTCATGTTTGAAAAATCAGCAGAGGTTAATAAATTGATGAGAAACTTTCTGAAGTCATAGGCTTATTCATTCTTAAATATCCGGTCTTCTTTGTTGAATCTGGGCATTTGCACTGAAATGACCTTTACTGGAATGCTAGAAGTTACCTCCAGTGCATGGAAGGTTGCCTTGGGAATAACAAAAAAGTCGTCTTTTTTGATTTCGAAGGTTTGATCACCTACCGTCATTAATCCGATACCATCGACCACGTAGATGCCTTCGGTGTGTTCGTTGTGTTTGTGCATGCTCACTCCTTTTTTGATCCAGATGAGAAAGTAAGAAGCTTCATCATTTTCGTAAAGTAGCTGAGTATAAACGTTTTCATAATCTTCGGGTACACTTAGGTTTTGAAGATGAGTGATCTCCTGACTCCATCCGACGGTAACTAACAGTGATAGAATTATGGTTGAAAAGATGTTCATTATGTTGGTATTTAGTGTCTAGGACAAATATACGGATAATTAAAATATTCGATACTACACGTAAAATTGTAATAAATTTGCATTTAATTAAGTTGTATAGTAATTAGAGGTATAAGATGAAATTACAGCGTCATTTTCTCATTTTGTTGTTTTCCGGTCTATTACTATTACCAGGCTGTGAGAAAGAATCTACGCACCTTTTTGAAGTTAGACTAGATGCCAATTTTGAAATTTCATCTTCCTTGCCGGTGAGCAATGTAATCAGGCATTATGTGGTACTGAGAGATGTTCCCGTATTTTATGCTCAGAATCTGGCACATTATGGTGTGGATGAAAGCCAAATCAAAGCAGCTTATCCGTCTTATGGTTCGATACAGACTCGATTTGGCGAAGAAGATTTGTCTTTTATTGAGGATGTTATTGTCAGAGTACTCACGCCAGATGGCAATAAAATTGAGATATATCGTCTGGATTTCGTAAAGTATAATACCCATGGTGAGATCAGAATGCTAAGTCAGACTTTTGATGGCCTGAAAGAAGTGCTAAAGACAGAAAGTATAGACTTAGAGATTGGCTTCCGCTTGAGACGCTTTCCTCCTAGAAATATTAGCGCTAGAATTGATTTTGGCTATGCGGTGTATGATTGATTTAATGTAAGTTGATACGACTTCATTATCAGATTAGGTGGCCGATGTAAAATACAATGATTATGTTGTATTATCTACAGTATATAGATGTATAGATTTGACCAATGTTTCATTACCACATTATTCAAAAATCCATATTTTCAATCAACAACAACACTAACCAGTTATATAGCCATCTCCGCTAGTGCGTACTCAAGGCTTTCAGAGCGATATCCACACTCAGCAAGATGATCAAGGAATCGCGGCAATACAAATTTTAGCTTTTCTTCTGCTTTGATATTATCATGGAAAACGATGATAGATCCCGCACTATAGTTATTCATCACATTGCTTAGGCATTTTTCCTTTGTGATAGATAAGTCAAAATCACCACTCAGAACATCCCACATGATGATCGACTTTGTCATTTTAAGCGCACTAGATTGTGATGGCTTTAATTTGCCGTAAGGCGGTCTAAATAGATCCGTTCGAACCCACTCGTCACATTTTTTTATATTATTGATATAAGTTTCAGTGTCTGTTGTCCATCCTTTGAGGTGGTTGTAAGTATGATTACCTACTGCATGACCATTTGCGAGAATACGCTGATAAATCTCTGGATGTTTCTTGACATTTTCACCTACGCAAAAGAAAGTAGCTTTAAAATCATACGAATGCAAAGTATCTAAGATCCAGTCTGTCAGTTCAGGTATCGGGCCATCATCAAAAGTTAGGAAAACTTCTTTTCGATGGGTATCAATTTTCCATATAAAATCTGGAAATAAGGATTGAATGACGGGTGGCGTTTTAACTAAATACATGTTAAGTTGTTGAATTCCGCTTTTAAAATTAATTTTGCAGTTTTATTCCAAATTGCTAATCAACAGGGAATCAAAACCGGTTGGATATGTTATACCAACGCATGAGTTTGCAAATCTGCTGTAAGTTGCAGACTATTTTGTAAAACATTAACAAATTAGATTTTATAATTTTGAATTAATCAATAGAAAATGTCAGAAGTGAGAGTCAGATTTGCACCCAGTCCTACAGGAGCGTTGCATATCGGTGGAGTCAGAACAGCTTTGTACAATTATCTCTTTGCAAAAAACCAAGGAGGAACTTTCATACTTAGAATTGAAGATACAGATCAGACGCGGTATGTGCCCGGTGCAGAAGAGTATATCATTGAGAGCCTGAGATGGTTTGGTATATTGCCAACAGAAGGTCCTGAATTTGGGGGCGATTATGCACCGTACAGACAGTCAGAGCGTAAAGATTTGTATAAGCAGTATGCTGATCAACTTATTTCTAATGGACATGCTTACTATGCATTTGATACACCTGATGAACTGGATGCGCTGAGGAAGGCCGATCCTGAGTTTAAGTACAGCGCTCAAACTCGTGATGGCTTGAAGAATAGTCTGTCACTACCCGCTGATACAGTGCAACAGTTGCTCCATGACAACGCTCATGTAGCGGTAAGGCTCAAGATTCCTGCTAATGAAACGGTGTCTTTTGACGATCAGATCAGAGGACACGTATCTTTTGATAGTAATGAGCTGGATGATAAAGTTCTACTCAAAGGCGATGGTATGCCAACGTACCATTTGGCCAATATCGTTGATGACCACCTCATGAAAATTTCACATGTCATACGTGGAGAAGAATGGTTGAGTAGCACACCACATCACGTGTTGATGTATCGGTTTTTTGGCTGGCAGTCGCCACAATTTGCTCACCTACCTCTGATCCTGAAGCCATCAGGTAACGGAAAATTAAGCAAGCGCGATGGTGCAAAATTTGGATTTCCGGTATTTCCTCTATCATGGGACAGTGATAAGGAGGAAGACAATTTTACCGGCTTTAGAGAGGATGGCTACTTGCCTGAAGCACTCCTCAATTTCTTGGGTTTACTGGGATGGAGTCCGGGTGATGATCGCGAACTCATGTCTATTGAGGAAATGAGTGAACTCTTCAGCCTGGATAAGATAGTAAAGTCAGGAGCAAGATTTGACATCGACAAAGCACTTTGGTTTAATCAGCAATATATCATCCAGTCTGACGATCTCAAACTAGCTTATCTGATACAGAATGAAGCCATAGATAGAGGATACAACATACCTATCGAATATCTTAGTGAAGTATGCCACCAGATGAAAGAGCGCGTACATAAAACTACTGAAATACTCAGTGCGGGCAGGTTCTTTTTTGAAAGGCCAGATACCTATGATGATAGCACAATAATGAAGAAATACAAGGCAGATAACCGCCCTCATCTCCTTCAAATAGCCCAACGCGTGCGCACAGCCGACACGGATGGTATGGAAGAGGCTGTCAAAGGTTATATCAATGAAAATGGTCTGAAAATGGGGGAGTTTATGCCGGTCATCAGGATCGCAGTGAGTGGATCAATGCAAGGCCCTGATTTGATAGAAAGCATGAAGCTACTCGGAGGTAAGGAATCAGCAGATCGTATCGAAGCAGCACTACATTATATCGACAGATACTCAGCTGCTAAATCGGAGCACAATACGCTGATCAACCTTGTAATTAAGGACGTTTTGTCTTATGTTGTAATTTTTTTATGTCAAATTGACATATATTTGCTATTGGTCGTATATTTGATGTATAGTAGCTGATAATCCAATTAAAAGCATTAATAAACTATATAGATGACATACGATAATTTTACTGTAAATGCCCAGGAAGCAATTCTAAAATCCCAGCAATTGGCTGGTTCATTAGACCAGCAGGGCGTGGATACTATTCATTTGATTAGAGGAATTATGGATACGGATCCACAGCTTACTGAATTTTTATTCAACAAGATTGGGATCAATATTCCGGGGCTAAAAAGAGATATTAACCTCGAACTGGAACGCTATCCAAAAGTAGAGGGTACAGACAAGCAATATCTTACTAACGACGCTAATAAAGCATTAGCTAGTGCTAAAAAGATGATGGCTGACTTTGGTGATGAATTTATTTCAATAGAGTTAATATTACTGGGTATTCTTAAAGGCAATGACAAGGCCGCTACTATACTTAAAAATTATGGTGCGACAGCTGATAAAATGAAAGCAGCCATTGTAGAGTTACGAAAAGGGAGAAAAGTCCAGGATCAGAATGCCGAGAATCAGTATAACGCACTTAAAAAATATGCAGTTGACCTGAATGAGTTGGCTGAAAACGGTAAACTGGATCCGATTATTGGAAGAGACGAAGAAATCAGACGTATTTTGCACATACTGTCACGTAGGAAGAAGAACAACCCAATTATTCTAGGAGATCCCGGCGTCGGTAAGACAGCGCTAGTTGAAGGCATAGCCTGGCGTATTGTTCAGCAGGACGTGCCTGAAAATCTTAGGACAAAAAAGATATTTATGCTGGATATGGCTGCTCTAGTAGCTGGTGCAAAATATAAAGGTGAATTTGAAGAACGATTAAAAGCAGTCGTCAATGAAGCCATTGCTTCTAATGGCGAAGTGATTCTTTTTATAGACGAAACGCATACATTGATAGGTACAGGTGGTGGACAGGGTTCGCTGGATGCGGCCAATATTTTAAAACCAGCACTGGCAAGAGGAGAGTTAAGAACTATCGGCGCAACCACACTGGATGAGTATCAAAAATATTTTGAAAATGATCAAGCTTTAGTCAGGAGATTTCAGACCGTGATGCTGGATGAACCATCAGTAGAAGATACTATTTCCATATTGAGAGGTATTCAGGATAAGTATGAAGTATATCACAAAATTGATATTCTAGATGAAGCCTTGATCGCTGCAGCTGAGCTGTCTAATCGGTACATTCCAGAGCGGAAATTGCCGGATAAGGCCATAGACCTAATTGATGAAGCAGCAGCAAAAATGCGATTGGAACTGGACTCTGTACCTGAAGCGGTAGATGATCTGGATAGAAAAATTCGCCAACTGGAGATAGAACGAGAATTTATTAAGAAAGAAAATGATGAGAAAAAATTTAAAGCCCTTTCAGAACAAATCGCTAATCACAGAGAAAAATTAGAAAGTCTTAAAGCTGCATGGCGTTCTGAAAAGGAAATAGTAGATACTATTCAGAGCATTAGAAAACAGATGGAAGAGCTCGAATACGAGGCGCAGAAGGCTGAGCGAAATAGTGATTTTGAAAAAGTGGCAAAAATCAGATATGGTGATCTCAAGCAGAAAGAAGCAGAACTTAAAGTAGCAACTGAAAAGCTCAATAAACTGCCTGAAGAAAGTAGGTTTACCAATGAGCAGGTTACTGCCGATGATATTGCAGATGTGATTTCAAAGTGGACAGGAATTCCGGTGTCTAAGATGCTACAGAGTGAAAAAAATCGATTACTGCATCTTGAAGAGGAAATAGGGAAACGTATTATAGGCCAAAAAGAAGCAGTCATAGCAGTATCTGATGCAGTGCGAAGAAGTAGGGCTGGTCTGCAAGATGAAAAAAAACCGATAGGCTCGTTTATATTCTTAGGTCCGACAGGAGTAGGAAAAACAGAACTTGCAAAGGCGCTTGCAGAAGTACTTTTTGATGACGAATCTGCGATTACACGTATTGACATGAGTGAATATCAGGAAAAGCACACTGTATCACGACTGATAGGAGCGCCTCCCGGATATGTAGGGTATGACGAAGGTGGACAGTTGACAGAAGCTGTAAGACGACGTCCTTATTCCATCATTCTCCTAGACGAGATTGAAAAAGCACACCCTGATACATTTAATATTTTACTTCAGGTGCTTGATGATGGACGATTGACAGATAATAAAGGTCGTATTGCTAATTTCAAAAACACCATTATCATCATGACTTCCAATATGGGAGCTGAGACAATTCTAGACAACTTTGAAGACCTAGAAGCACTGGGCGAAGCGCATCGCACTGAGATTATAGAGACCACTAAAGTCGAAGTCTTTGATTTACTCAAACAGAATATGAGGCCAGAGTTTCTGAATCGTATTGACGAAAAAATTATGTTTTTACCTTTGACGAAAGAAGAAATCAAGCAAATTGCTCAGTTGATGATCAAGAAACTGACTAAGAATCTTGAAAAGCAGGAAATAGGGCTACAGCTTGATGATTCAGCACTGAATCTACTGGCAGACTTGGGTTATGAACCACAATTTGGAGCAAGACCAATGGCCAGAGTCATTCAGAAAGAGATCGTCAATGAGATGGCTAAGTATGTACTGAGTGGTCAGTTTGGTCCTGGCGATACGATTTATATCGGTACCGATGCTAAGGGTTTTGTTTTTAGTGCTGAAGAAAAAGAATCTAAAGCAAAGCCAAATGTAGAGCGGAAGAAGAATCTGGACCAACTACAGAAGGCAACTAAAGATTTGAATGATACCATTGAGGATATTGAAGAAATCGGAGAAGCAGACGACGACAAATAATCCCTTTTTAATATCAATATTGAGGAAGAATGCAAAAGGAGTGGCATTCTTCCTTTTTTATTTCAATCATGACATGAATTTATTGTAGGCTGGAAAAAAGCTGAACATTGGACGCATTTAATGACGTTTTTCCAAACGACGGCCTCTGAAAGGTGTAAGGTAATTTTGATGTTCATTTATGACAGTAAATTGCAATTGAATCATAACTTTATCTTTGATTATAGCGTTATTAAAAATAAAGGATTAATTTTGTGTTGGCACCATGCTTTTAAAATCCGAATGCTATGAACAGGTCATTTCAATATAAAGGTACACTAAAAGACGCATCGCTTTTGCCGGCCATGGTGGAGGAAGTCGTAGATGTATGTGATGTTTTAAAATGGGAATATACTACTTTTGAAAAGGTATATGCAGGCAATGTATTTTCCTCAGAAGAAGATAAAAGAAACTATGGTATAGAGGTGCATACAGGAGAAACGTCTTCTGTTTATTTAGCATTTGATGGTGTAGGCCACTTGATCAATGCTCAGTTAAAAACGCTAATTGACACTCATAATGAAGAAGGTACCAAAGTTGTTACTGTCCAAATCAACTTGGACGACAAGGACGGCCAACCTGAAATATCAGAAGGTTTAAATTCTGAAGATATGACCAGCGAAATTTATCGTACATTGAGTGTTTATTACTACGGCAAACAGGAGGAAGAATATATGCGCATTAGAGAGTTTGTCAGATATCTGGGCAATAAATACATGATGGATTTTGAAATGGTGGAAGATGAAACAGATCCATCAAGGTTTAATGAAGTCTTAAGTGAAAATTCAGAAAGAATCAGGATGATTATTAACTCATTCCAGGAATTAATTAAAGATAAGTCATTTGAGGGCCCACAAGGATTTTTAGAATTTCTACATAGGTTAGGTAAACATCTTCGTGATAATAAAAGTGAGGACTGATTATGGCTGTAAGGATTAAATGGAATGCACCGGTCACTTTGACTTTTGCTTTGTTATGTACGACAGTATTTATTGCTGATAGATTTATGGCAGGTCATCTTATGCCTCTGTTTACCGTTTATCCGGATATTCACTGGTCAAATCCATTTTCTGTTGCCTCGCTGATAAGCTATACGATGGGACATGCCAGTGTTGAGCACTTGCTAGGTAATTTGACTTTTGTGCTCTTACTAGGACCTATTGTAGAAGAGAAATATGGATCTTCCAATTTATTGTATATGATGTTATTGACGGCATTAGTGACCGGATTACTGTGTGTGTTTGTATTGAATATTGCACTGCTAGGTGCTAGTGGCATCGTCTTTATGCTCATTTTGCTAGTATCGTTTACAAATGTCAAAAGCGGAGAAATACCGGTATCGTTTATTCTTGTAGCTATTTTGTTTATTGGCAAAGAACTCCTACATAGTGTAGAAGCCAATCAGATAGCTGAGTCTGCCCATATTGTAGGTGGTATATGTGGAAGTATTTTTGGTTTCAATTTTAATACAAGAGCAACTAGTTAATCCTTTTCTTGATTTTTGATAGCTTTTTCTGTAATTATATAAACTAATATTGCAATCATAATCATAAGCAATATAGCGATAGACACGCGGATGCCTTCATTCAAGGGTAAGATTGAAAGAAGGAAACAAACAGCTGTGTAAATGCCACCACCCATCATCATGTACTTGGCAGATTCAAGCTGGGCAAAATGCCAATTCTGAATATTTTTCATTGAGCTCCTAGTACGATAGCCATATATCTGGTTGATTTTTTTAGGTGGAAAATTATACTGTATGGCTCCGGCTAAAGCAAATATTCCACCCACCAGTAAGCCCAGAATTTGTAATGAGTTATGAGCAAGATCTATCATGGCTAATTTTGAGTCATAAAAAAACCGGATCAAGTTATTCCATCCGGTTTTATATTATAAACAATGTTATTATCTAATCTGAAAGAATGGTAGCTTATGCAATCATTTTTTTGACTAGATCAGCTGCCTCCTGCAATGCAATCGCCGAATGCACAGCCAGACCTGACTTGTCAATGAGCTCTTTTGCAATATCAGCATTAGTACCCTGCAGCCTTACAATGATAGGCACATTGATGTTGCCTATATTTTTATAAGCATCTACTACACCTTGTGCTACTCGATCACATCTTACAATACCACCAAAGATATTAATCAAAATAGCTTTGACATTATTGTCTCTCAATATTAATTTGAAAGCATGCTCTACTCTTTCTGCATCAGCTGTCCCACCTACATCAAGGAAATTGGCAGGTGACCCACCAGACAATTTGATAATGTCCATTGTAGCCATCGCCAGTCCGGCACCATTAACCATACATCCTACATTACCGTCGAGATTGACGTAGTTAAGTCCGTAACTCTTAGCTTCAACTTCTGTTGGGTCTTCTTCGTCAGTGTCTCTCATGGCTTCCAGTTCAGGATGTCTGAACAGCCCATTGTCATCCAGAGTTACTTTGCAGTCCACAGCGATAATTCTGTCATCACCTGTCTTCAGGCATGGGTTGATTTCGAAAAGCGAGGCATCTGACCCTAAAAATGCTTTGTATAACTTATCGATAAATTTTAAAAATTCCTTATATGCGGCACCTTTCAACCCGAGATTAAAGGCAATATTTCTTTTCTGAAAATCTCGCAATCCCACATGTGGATCGATATATTCTTTGTGTACAAGATGAGGTGTCTTTTCGGCCACTTCTTCAATATTCATTCCTCCTTCGGTCGAATAGACAATTACATTTCTTTTAGTACCTCTATCCATTAAAATCGAAACGTAATATTCTTTGCAGGCATCAAAGTCCGGTGCATAACTGTCTTCAGCTATCAAGACTTTTCTGACTAATTTACCTTCTCCATTCAGACCGCCAGGCGTCTGAGGTGTTTTCAGCATCATACCCAGGATGTTTCCAGCGTGCTGTTTGAGTTCGTCAATATTTTTAGCTAGTTTGACTCCACCACCTTTGCCACGGCCACCGGCGTGAATTTGAGCTTTAACAACACAAAATTTAGTACCTGTCTCAGCTTGTAATTGTGCATAAGCTGCTACTGCCTCTTCTACGGTATGAGCCAGTATTCCTCTTTGAACTGCGACACCATATGATGATAACAATTCTTTGCCCTGATATTCGTGTAAATTCATATTATTTATTCGTTTGCCGCAAATTTAGTGTTAAAATTGACGATGTGCAAATAATAGGTTAATAAAGAAATCCAAAATTTAAGCATGATGGATGATTTGGGACTATGATTTTACAAATGCCATATTACAATTATAGTAATGGTTCATGGGAATCCTATCATAAAAGCGTGCCTTGGATGGTCGTGATGCTTACAATGACTTACCAAATGTTTATTAAAATGCATATCGATAAAAAAATAATGAAATTCTAATACCACAAAATCATAAATTTGATATAGATTTGTATTTTTTATAGCAACATCAAATATTGTTATGGCTTAAAGATGCCAATATAAATGCGGATATACTTCATTAACCTTTGAGGTGCTGCATAGGATTGGAGAAAGAAGCATTGGAAATTTAGCGGTGATTATTCATTTATTCAAATCGACCGAAGACCATGAAAAGTAAAATATTGGTTATCATCTTGTTACTGTTAACAACATTAGTGTTCGGTCAAATACACCGTGACCCGGTAGTCATGTATGAACCACCAGAGTTTCTTACTCATCCGCCGTTGTGGCACCATACGATCTATGATTCGACGAATATTGGTTACCCTATTGAATCTGTTCAGGATAGATATACTGATGGGTACAATAACATCACTTATATCAGACCACGGACTTGGAAGCCGGTTTTTGACGGGCATTATATGTATGCTTTTACCACAACCTTTGGCACGACTCGAACAATTTTTGGAGCTATTTTATATAAAATGGACATCAGGACAGGAGAGATACTCTGGCAGACTGTTTTTGACAATCGAACACTAGATAGGCAAGAATACGTACAAACTATCGAATTGAAAGATAATAAAGTTGAGCTGGTGACCATGAAGCGATTTAGTGACACATCAAAAGATGTACCTTTTACATATAATGTTTTTGGGGCAGATTCTTATGTTTGTGTCAGAACCTATGATGCATCTATCGGTACGCTGCTGGAATATAATTGCTGGGATAAAACAGATCAGTATATTGCTGTGGTGGCACCACATTCGGAAGAATACCGAATCATCAGAAAAAGAGATGATGGTACTTTTGCCTACATTGATAATAGAATGCTCTATGATGACTATATAGATTTAAAGATCATCCGACCAGATGGTAAGACTAAGTTTTTCAGAAGAGACACGATGTATTACCCTAAGGAAAAATATATTAATTTTAATTATCTCTCCACATCATATACTGCACATAAAATGATGTTTTTAGATAATGGCAATGCACTTGTGGCATATAACTATGAGTACTTTGATGATATAGGGCGCAACTTATATCCGGACTTGAGCTACATTCAGGTGTATGATCAGGATTTCAACCCCATACAGCGTATCAGCACCGGAAAATTTGTCAATATGTTTAAAGAAGATATCTATGACATTTCTATTTTACATGCAGATAATCAATATTTTACACTGGAGATTAATAGAAATGACACAAAGAATTACATTATTTCTGACTATGATATGAATATTATAAATATGATTGACTATGCAGAGGATTACTTCAAGCCGGTCATAGGTTATGGCATGCTGGAATATACACACAAACCATATAGGATTACTAAAACGTATGGCAAACAGATTCCTAATGAAATACCCCAATCTCTGGATTACAGTATTTATGAAAATAATCAGTGGGTACATAAGTTTTCACAGCACCTGGGTGATAATCACTATCTGGATGAAATCAAATTTTTGACTGAAACTCCTGATCACGATATTTTGATGTGTGTGGATCATGCCGTTTATGACGAAGATTTGAAAGTAGCTTGTAACGAAACAGAAATGTGGATGCTGATAGATGGCGATCTGTTGGGAATAAAGACGGCTACAGAAAACATAGTGAAGCCTTCATCGGTGAAGGTGTTTCCTAATCCTGGGAGCAATTGGTTTATGATAGAATCAGATCAGAGGATGAAATCTCTTGAAGTGATGGATGTCTTTGGTGTGACAAGAAAACCGATACATATAGATGATTTTCAGTATCAACTTGACTTGTCTTCAGAATCCAGTGGTATGTATTTCGTACGCATTATCGGCGACTATGGACAGACCATCGCTATCCAAAAACTAATCAAAAAGGATTAATTGTCCGTGGGTATGAATTGGACGTTCAATCCCAGTAATTGAATGTCTTGCCAGAAATTGGGATAAGACTTTGACACCACTTCAGGATGCTTAATGATGATAGGAAAGCACAATGCTAGAGGAGCAAGACTCAGTGCCATGCGATGATCTTCATAGGTTTCAAAGTCAGGCGAAACATCTGGTGAAGTCGCCCTTCCTTCCTGCATAAAATATGTAGTACCACTTTTTTTACTAAATTTGGAAGGCATTTTTGTGAGAAAGACTCCTACTTTTGATAGCTCATTTTGTAGAGCTGCAATACGGTCTGTTTCCTTGATCTTTAATGTTTGAAGCCCTGTAAATAACCCGTTAATACCAAGGCCTGCACAAAGACAGGCTATACTTTGAAAGAGATCTGGTGTTTGTATGAAATTTAATTCTAAAAAAGGTGGTATAGGTATGTCTGCTGATTTCGAAATAACAATTCCATCATCAACAAATGAGGTATGAATGCCTAGCTTCATAGCTACCTGGGAGATGGCAGCGTCGCCTTGTAATGATGCAGCGTATAATCCATTCAATCTAATGGTAGCTGTCTTGCTGAGTCCTGCCATAACATAATAATAGGAAGCAGCAGACCAGTCTGCTTCGACTTTAAAATGATTAGGCTCATATTTTTGTGGTGCAATGATGATGTTATTACCTTCCCATCGGTGTTTTATACCAAAAAAAGACTGTATGGCAAGGGTCATTTCTATGTATGGCCGAGAAACGATTGCTCCATTTAGATGAAGTGACAATCCGTCAGGCAATACAGGTGCTATCAAGAGCAATGCTGTAATAAACTGAGAGCTGACATCTGCTGGAAGGCTTACCTCATGTTGAAGTTGCTCATTAGGGCTTCTAATTAGTAGTGGCGGGAATCCCTCCTGCTCTAAATAAGAGATGTTGGCGCCGAGTTGTCGCAATGCATCTACAAGAGGTTTCACTGGTCGTTTTTTCATCTGAGCAGAGCCAGTCAGTATATGTTCTCCTTGTTGAATGGCTAGATAGGCAGCTAAAAAACGATAGGTTGTACCGGCATGATGGGTATCCAGTGTAGTATCTGAGCTATCAAGCAATGCTGATAACCGAGTGGTGTCATCACTTTGAGATAGGTTTTCAATTTGAAAATGCTCACTGCATAGGGCACGAATCATTAATACGCGGTTGGATATACTTTTAGAGCCTGGCAGCGTGATGGTTCCGGCCAGATGCTTATTTTCAACGGATATTCGGGCTGACATCATGATGGAGAATCAATCAGAATGAGTAGAGCAAACCTGTGAGGATCAGACCTCAATCCAGCCAAGTAAAACTGAGATTTTGCCTAATATCAGGATGCAGACTGAATGCCATAGGACATGTTTTTGCGGCGGCTTCCAGGATTTTTTTTATCCTTGGATGAGTAATGAGTTTCAGGCATGGTGATATGCACATCTACAGCTGCAATCCGTCGAGGATCTGCTGCCATATGCTTGGTGATTTCAACCTTAGTGCCATCAATGTTTAATCCGTGATTTCGTGCTGCAATACCCATAATGGTGACCATGCAGGTACCAAGCGCAGTAGCTGCGAGATCCGTTGGAGAAAATGCTTCTCCTTTGCCATTATTATCCACTGGTGCATCGGTGATTATGGTCTGTCCGGAACGCAGATGCGTACACTCAGTACGCAAATCACCCAGATATAAAATTGTTGAGGTCATGTTTAATCTGTTTTAGTATTGTCTTGCTGATTATTTTCTTTGTTGGCTTCCTTTTCTGCTTCCCTTAGTTCGCGTTGCCTAATTCTTTCAGCTTCTTCAGCTTCATCTGCCATATCGTAGGAGCGAATAATTTCCTTGACAAGTCGATGTCTGACCACATCTTCAGCCGTTAAAAACAACTGCCCGATGCCATCAATAGGTTTGAGAATATCTAGCGCTTTTCTAAGTCCGGATTTTTGATAGCCGGGTAAATCAATTTGTGAGAGATCACCGGTGATGATGGCTTTTGCATTGGGGCCGATTCTGGTAAGAAACATTTTGAGCTGAGTGGTGGTACAGTTCTGTGCTTCATCCAGGATAATAAAAGCATGGTCTAGCGTACGGCCACGCATGAACGCCAGAGGTGCCACTTCGATGACTCTATTGGTGATGAAAAAATTTAGTTTCTCAGCAGGAATCATATCATCCAGGGCATCATAGAGCGGTCGTAAGTACGGATCTACTTTATCTTTCATATCGCCAGGCAAAAATCCCAGATGTTCACCTGCTTCGACTGCAGGCCTGGTTAGAATAATTTTTTTGACAAGCTTAGCTTTCAATGCTCTAATAGCCAGTGCCACTGCAGTATAGGTTTTGCCGGTTCCGGCTGGGCCGATAGCAAAGACAATGTCATTTTCTTCAGAACATTCGACCAGCATCTTTTGATTCTTTGTTTTAGCCTTGATCGGGGCGCCATTTTTGCCATATACAATTACGCCACCTGAAGAATGCGGACTAATTTTGTTGTCATGGGCATGATCACTAGCGAGTATATCCTCGACCACTTGGGTAGAGAACTCCTTTTTCTGCTCAATCATGCGTACCATAATTTCTAATTTGGATTTAACCTCTTCCATACTTTTCTTGTCTCCTTTCAGCTTAATCTGATTGCCGCGGGAAGTGATCTGAACGTCCTGATAAGCTTTTTTCAACAAGTTAATTTTTACATTATTTTCACCATAAAGTTCCAATGGGTCTATGCCGTCTATGGTCAATACTGCTTCGCTCAATATGATTATAATTTATTTTTTAATGACTTATAAAATGCTATGTTTTTTAAAATACGAATGCTATTAAAAATTATATATATTAAAATGTTATAATATATTAATAATAAACCTTTTCTTTGCACACAAATATTAGGATTTAATTTGAAATCCTGAAAAGAAGTGACAATTTTTTTAGAAAATTAACGGTATTTTGATGCAAATAGTTTCCCTGACTACTGATTATGGATCTAAAGACTTTTATGTCGCAGAATTGAAGGCGTCTATACTATCTCGTAAGAATGATTTTGCCATAGTAGATGTGAGTCACGATATAGACCGGTTTGACATTGTACAGGCGGCATTTTTCATTCAAAATGTTGTGCCATCATTTCCACAAGGGTCTATTCATATTATCGCTGTCAATTGTAACTATAACCGTAAAACTGAATACATTTGTTTTGAACGCGATGGTCACTTTTACATTGGCCCCAACAATGGTGTATTTAGCCTGGTATTTGAGGATCTGGATGTGTCAAAAATATATATTATTGATGCGCCTAATTCAGCGATAAACAGCGTTAATTCCTTGTTTTCTCATGCAGCAGCCTTTATAGGTCATGGTCTTCCACTGGAAGATATCGGTCCGGTAGTACCTTCTTTTACGCACAAGTTGACCATTCAGCCTGTTGTCACTTCCAGCCAGATTCGGGCTACGGTGATACATGTGGATCATTTCGAAAATGTAGTGGTGAATCTAAAAAAGGAAACATTTGAGAAAGCTCGCGACAACCGTCAATTTGCACTCTATTATAAACCACATGATCCGATCACTTTTATCAGTAAAAATTATGGAGATGTGCCTGTAGGTGATCCGGTCGCTTTTTTTTAATTCTTCAGGTTATCTGGAAATAGCGCTCAACCTTGATAAAGCCAGCTCAATGCTCAATATCCAGAAAAACGAAATCGTACAAATCAACTTTTTCTAATGAGTCATATCCTACGTATCGTCAGACTTACTTTTCAAGCCGATAAAACTCGCGATTTTGAGCAAATCTTCAAAGAGTCGCAACCCCTCATTGAGGCATTTGAAGGTTGTATGGGCGTAGAATTAAAAAGAGATTTTTCGAAGCCTAATGTCTATTACACGGTGAGTAGATGGCAATGTCATGAAGATTTGGACAAATATAGAGCATCACAACTCTTTAAAACGACATGGACAAAAACCAAAGTATTATTCAGTGAAAAAGCTACCGCCTACTCGTTGATAAAAGAGTGGGAATCATAGTCCAAATGCAACCATAATCACATAAAATCTAAGGGAATCCCCGACAATATATTAATTTATTTAAAATATATTTTGAAAATATGTATGGTAAACCTTTATTTTGCGTCATATTACCATACATGGAAGTCATAAAAAGGCTATCTATCCGGAAATTTTGACTTGTACATTATTACTATTTGTATTTGCATTACTGAATATTCGTCATTACATCCGGAGCAAATTAGTCTTCGGAACTTTCATATATCAATTGACAATTTAAACGAATCATTGACAACTTTGTATGAAGCATATTGTAGGAAGTGAATATAATATCCACATCAACAACTGGTCAGCACTTAAAGATACCATTTCAGCAATTCAGCCATCACAAGTTTTTGTACTAGTAGATGAAAATACAGAAAAGTACTGTTTACATCAGCTCTTTGAGCATATTGAGTTGCAAGTAAGAATTATAAGAATACCATCTGGTGAAAGAAATAAGACGATTGAAACATGTCAACATGTTTGGTCAGATTTATTACGTAAAGGAGCAGACAGACACGCATTGATGCTCAACCTAGGAGGAGGTGTCATAGGTGATCTAGGAGGCTTTTGTGCTGCAACGTTTATGCGTGGCATTCCATATATTCAGATTCCAACTACTTTACTGGCTCAAGTAGATGCATCATTGGGTGGCAAAACCGGAGTGGATTTTGGTGGATTTAAAAATATGATTGGACTTATCCAACAACCGCTTGCAGTTTTTGTCTATACTGATTACCTGGAAACTCTGCCGGATGAACACATGAAAAGTGGATTTGCTGAATTGCTTAAACATGGGCTCATTGCTGATAAAAATGAGTGGCAGACACTTTCTAAGTCTAACCTCGATAGTCTTGAATTTGAAAATATTGTATATCAATCTCTCCTTATTAAAAAGGCAGTCACTGATCAGGACCCAGGAGAAAAAGGCGTCAGAAAGATACTGAATTTTGGACATACCATCGGCCATGCCGTAGAATCTTACTGGATGGATAGTCGCACTCCATTGTTACACGGAGAAGCTGTGGCTATAGGAATGGTTTCAGAAGCCTTCTTGTCTTATCGGGTGGGCAATATTTCAGAGACCGATTTGTTTGATATTCGAAATTCTATTATCAAGCTATATGGTCATCATCCTAAATATGTTAAGCCTGCGGAGCAGCTTTTAGACTTGATGAAATCAGACAAGAAAAATTACAAAGGAGAATATCGCTTTTCGCTACTTCAGTCTATAGGTCGGGCGGAGTATGATGTGGCGGTGGCATCAGAGTTTGTTGAAGAAAGTTTACTTTTTTATAAAGAAAGAATAGGGTAAAAGATCACTGCTTTATGTTGTATTGTCCATCAGCCAGAAGACACTTATGCACTGCAATGTTAAGTCGTGTGAGCTGGACTTTTATAGTGATTTTAATGAGTTTTGTCCTTTATGCACAAGACAATGTACCTGTTTTTATATCAGGTCAGGATGGATTTAAAAGCTTCAGAATACCCGCCATCATTACTATGCCAGATGGAAAACTCCTTGCTTTTGCTGAAGGAAGAGTACATCACTCAGGTGACTTTGGAGATGTAGATATTGTGATGAAAACCAGCAGTGATAAGGGCAAAACCTGGAGTTCAACACGGACGGTGGTCAATTATGATACCCTACAAGCAGGTAATTGTGCACCTGTTTTAGATGTAATGGACCCTAACTATCCACAAGGCAGGATATTTCTCTTTTACAATACAGGCAATAACCACGAATACGAAGTGAGAAAAGGAAATGGGCTGCGTGAAGTGTGGTACATCACATCAACAGATGCAGGTGAGACATGGAGTAAACCAGTCAACATTACCACCCAGGTTCATAAGCCATTGAGACCATATATTCATCCGCAATATAATTTTGCGGAAGACTGGCGGGCTTACGCTAATACGCCCGGTCATGCTATACAAATCACCAGGGGCAAGTACAAAGGCCGACTGTATATTGCTGCTAACCATTCCTATGGAGATCCACAGCCCAATGGTAAAGATTATCGGGCTCATGGTTATTATTCTGATGATCATGGAAAAACGTTCCGTATCAGTGACAATGTAAGTCTGGAAGGAGGAAATGAAAGTATGGCGGTAGAACTTCCAGGTGGCAGGTTGATGCTTAATATTCGAAATCAAGCTGGCTTCATTAAAGCCAGGTATGTTGCACTGAGTAAAGATGGTGGCCAGTCATGGTATAAGGAGTATTTTGATGATCAATTGCCGGATCCGGTATGCCAGGGTTCTATACTCAGGATAAATAAGAAAACTATTGCTTTTTGCAACCTAAATAATACTATAAAACGCAACAACTTAACGCTTAGGATCAGCACCAATAAGGGTAAAACATGGAAAAAGTCAATCCCCATTTATAGTAATGATCAAATAAACAGTGCGGCTGCCTATTCTGACCTTGTTTTGCTTGATAAAAATACTATCGGTATTCTGTATGAGAAAGACAATTACAGTCAGATCGTTTTCAAGGCCGTTAGATGGAAGTAGCTTTTGACAGCAAGCATTCTAGATGATGATTTGAGCTTCTATTCAAAAAAACTTACCTGGCTTTCTATTTAGAAAACATTGCGTCAAATCATGTGAAAAAGCTATATTTTTCTACAAAGTCTAAATAATCTCATATCTTTATATTTTAATTTTTTCATTTTCATAACTGACCTCATGAATCGAAATTGTATGATATGGTTGATGACAGGTATGTTTATTTTGTTGTTTGAAAACATACTTATGGCTGATAAAATGTACGATTACACACCTGGCGTTTCCATTGCATTAACCGGAATAGAGCCTCATTATGACGTAAAATATTATAGACTTAACCTCAATGCTGATCCTGCGATTCGTTATATAAGTGGTGCCGTTACCACATATTTTCAAGTGAAAGATGCTGACTTTGACTATATTCAGTTGAACTTGAGAAACAACATGACGGTGGATTCAGTAAAATATGCTGGAAATCTACTGTCTGGTTATAGTTTTATCAATAGCAATACCTTAAATATTCCTCTACCGGTGACCATTCCTATAGACCAACTGGACTCTATAACTGTGTATTATAAAGGTGTTCCGATCCAGGATGGTTATGGCACTTTTAGTACTGCTAGTACTGGGTGCAGCGGTTCAAATACTAGAGTAATGTGGACTTTGTCCGAGCCCTATGGGGCTAAGAATTGGTGGCCATGTAAGGATGGCCTTACTGACAAGGCAGATTCCATTGATATTATTGTGACGTGCCCTGTTCCTTACAGAGTCGGAGCAAATGGATTACTGATTGATTCCACTACTCATACTGGCAACAATACCACCACTTATCATTGGAAACACAAATATCCTATTCCGGCTTATCTTGTTGCTTTTGCTGTGGCCAATTATACCAGTTATGTCAATAAGGTGCCGGTGTCACCTGGAGATACAATCGAAGTACTGAATTATATCTATCCGTGTAATACTTCTGCTCCTAACCAAACCCCAAACATCATACCCATATTCCAATACTTCATTGATGCTTTTGGAGACTATCCTTATGCAAATGAAAAATATGGTCATGCACAATGTGGATTTGGAGGAGGAATGGAACACAGTACGATGAGCTTTATGGGCAGTTTTGGCAAATCATTGATGGGACATGAACTCGGACACCAGTGGTTTGGCAATAAAGTGACCTGTGGATCATGGCAAGATATCTGGCTGAATGAGGGATTTGCAGGTTACACTGAGGGCCTGATTTGCGAACAAGGTCTCGGAGATCAATCATGGCTTAATTGGAAATCTAATAGAATAACCAATGTAACCAATAATAATTATGGTTCAACCTATGTGTATGACACTACGAGTGTAAGCAATATTTTCAATAGTCGTCTGACTTATAATAAAGGCTCACTGATTGTACATATGTTGCGATGGGAATTGGGCGATAGCCTCTTTTTCCTTACGATACAAAACTATCTAAATCATCCTGATCTTGCCTACGGCTTTGCCCGCACCCCTGATTTAATTAATGTGATACAATCTACAACTGGGCGAGACATGAATGAATTTTTTGATGATTGGCTCTACGGGCAAGGTTGGCCTAATTACAATATCTCTTGGTCATTAGACCCATTGTGTGATAAAGTCTATGTAACAATCAATCAAACCCACTCTGCTAATCAAGGTACTTTTTTTGAAATGTCAGTTCCTATAGCCTTTTCAGATGGAACCAATACGGATACCATCATTTTTAAACAAGATGCTCCCGGAAAAATCGACTTTGTACAGGAGCTCAGTTTTAGTCCTACCTCAGCAACGTTTGATCCGGAAAAATGGTTGTGTGCTAAAGCTACAATCAGCAATACACCATTTAACAATAGACCGCGACAGATTGTGTGGAATGGCTCTGTGAATAACGACTGGCACAATGCTGCTAACTGGGATTGCGGTGTACCTACTCTTCAAGACGAGGTGTGGATACCTGAAGGTACTCCTACATGTAAAATACTGAAGGGCAATACAGGTGAATGTCATAAAATTAATGTAGCAACAACGGCCAATCTCATCATTGAAGACACTGCGACATTAACTGTGGAGGAGTGATATTAAGACTGGTACATTCATCATTAATAAATTTAAGAAAATCTTGTAACATGATTTCTCCTCATATTTAATAAAAAACGCCTATTTTGCATTTGAATATGTGGAGATATCTATTTTTTGGCTTGTTTTTGTGTACGGTTTTCGGCCTTTCAGCCCAAAGCATTAATACCACTTTTGGTAAAAACAGGGTGCAATTTCATGATGATTTTAATAATTGGTGGCAATACGAATCTACAAATTTTGTGACGTATTGGTATGGTAAAGCTAGAAATGTAGCCGAACCCACTATTCTGATGGCAGAGATGGACCATGATGCCATACAACGAGTACTCGAACATCGCATCAATGATAAAATTGAGATTATCGTTTATCTTGATATTTCTGACCTGAAACAATCCAATATCGGCACAGAGGAAACATTTAGCAATAAAACCGGGGAGACCAAAATAGTCGGAAACAAAATGTTTGTCTATTTTGATGGCAATCATCAGCACCTACGTCAAAAAATCAAAGAAGGTATTGCTACTGTTTATCTCAATAATATGTTATTTGGCTCCAATCTACAGGAGATTATTCAGAATGCAGTATTGCTCAATATTCCTGAATGGTATCATGACGGAATTATTGCCTACGCTGCCTCACCATGGAATGCACAAAGCGAAGAAGAACTGCGAGATTTGTGGCATAATGATGAAGATAATAGAGATTTTAAAAAACTCTCTGCTGAACATCCTCGAATTGCAGGACACGCTATGTGGTTTTTTATTGATCAGTATTATGGGAAATCTACTATTTCCAACCTGCTGTATCTGACTAAAATCAGCCGTGGTATGGAAAACAGTTTTGAGTACATACTGAATACAGACTTGAAAACACTTGAAAAAGAATGGTCAGGATTTTATACTGAATATTTTGATGCTGAAAAAGGTAAATATGAAAATCACTCAGGAGCAAAAGATTTAAAAATAGCAGGGAGAAATAAAATTCCGGTTAGCACAATGAGTCTGAGTCCTGGTGGCCAACAATTAGCCTATGTCACCAATGACCAGGGGAAAGTAAGTATTTATTTACATGATTTCAAAACTGGTAAAGAAAAACGCATATTTAAGTATGGTTATAAAAACGTATTTCAGGAGACTGATTATAATTACCCTATGGTAACATGGCATCCGGATGGGCATGAGCTGACCATTTTGTATGAACGACGAGATGTGATAAAGTTGGTCAAATATCGCATGGATACAGGAGAGAAGATGGAACAAATCGTACCTACTGAATTTCAACGTATATACAGCGTGAGCTATGTGGATGACTGGGACTATATATTTTCTGCTTCTGTGGATGGATGGGGTGATTTGTTCAGGTATAAATCTAAAAGGAGGATTCAAGAGAGAATTACAAATGACTTTTATGATGACCTGGATGCAAGTTATATTTCTTATAAAGGTAAAAAAGGCATTCTCTTCACTTCTAATCGACCTAATGAAGTAATCAAGCAAATGAAATTTGACACCATTCTGCCATTGGGTACTTTTGATGTTTTCTTTCTTCCAGATGGTGAAAATATGGCTGAAAGACTTACAAATACGCCTTATTCAAACGATATAAAACCATTGATTTATAAAGATAATCAAATAATTTGCTTAGGAGATCAGACTGGTGTGGTCAATACCTATGTAATAAAGGAAGAAGGAAAATTGTACGCTTTAAGCAATTTGGATAGGAATATCACTGGACACAGCTTGACGAGCGGATCGGACATTTATCTTAAAACATTTAGAAAGAATGGTCGGTACAGGGTAAGTAAAGAAAAGATAAACACAGAGTTAGCTGTCGCACCCGTTCCGACAATGTCAGGACTTTCTATGAATGTTCAACCTTTGCCGGCAGCCATTGCAGAGAAGAATGAGTTGAAGGCAGAACAAAATAAAGAAGTAGAAGAAGGTTTCAAATTTCAGACTCCTTTTGGAGATCCGCCAGTGATAGAGCCTATAAAAGTGCGGCAGCCGGACAAAAAATCGGTAAAGGACTTCAGCATTCAGATCAATAGGCCATACATACCATCTAAGCCACTGGAGCCATTTGACAATATTAGAGCTATTGCAGCTAATAACAAATTTGCCATCACAAATGTGACAACTAAGATGGACAACGACTTACTTTTTGACGGTCTAGAGAGCTATACAGGTGACAGACAGCAATTGTTGACCACCCCGTTAGGCATCCTTCTTAAAGCAGAAATACAGGACTTATTTGAAGATCATCAGATAGAAGCAGGTGTGCGCATACCTACTTCGTTTAGTGGTTCAGAAGTTTTTCTGGTATATGATAATAAAAAACAACGCATTGACAAAAAATATGCTCTGTACCGAAAATCTACTAGGTATAATAACGATATTCCACTCGGCAGCAATCTATTGTCCCGATCAAAAAAGACCACCTTGCTTGGATTGTATCAACTTAAATATCCCTTTGATATCTACCGGTCTGTGAGAGCTACAGGAAGTCTTCGAATAGATAGGTATATGCAACTCAGTACTGAGCATCGTTCATTTAGTGCGCCACTAGTCAGCGAAAAGCGAGCTAGTATTAAGTTGGAGTATGTCTATGACAATACCCATGACGAAGCTCTCAATATCAAACATGGCACTCGATACAAATTTTTCACTGAGTTTATTAATCGTTTCGACCTCCAGTTGATTGATGGACTTGCATTCAATCCATCTTTAGGATTTACAGGTATTGTTGGTTTTGATGCACGGCATTATATACCGGTATTAGGCAAATCACTGATAGCACTAAGAGCAGCAGGAGCTACTTCTTTTGGTTCGGAGAAAATGCTGTATTTCCTAGGCGGTGTTGAAAACTGGTTTTTCCCTTCATTCAATGAAAACATTCAGGTGCCGGATCATTCTGATTATGCTTACAAGGCTAATGTATTTCAGATGCGTGGATTTAACAATAATATACGCAATGGATCAACATTTGTCGTAGCTAATGTCGAATTAAGAATACCTTTCATGCAGTATATTTTAGGAAGAAATCGTGGTAGTGCCTTTTTCAGAAATATGCAGCTAGTAGGATTTTTTGATACAGGTCTGGCATGGCATGGATCTGGGCCATTTAGCGATAAAAACATTCTGAATGTAGTAAATATATCTAGTCCTCCATTGATTGACATGACGATAGAATACTTCAGAGATCCGTTGGTAGCTGGTTTTGGCGCTGGTTTGAGAACCCAGATTCTAGGTTATTTTGTAAAGGCTGACTACGGATGGGGCATTGAAACCAGAGTTATCCAAAAGCCCAGATTCTATCTCAGTTTTGGTATGGATTTTTAATCATTGAGTTCGATGTTTATTGTGCTATAAACATTCCATTCAGAAAGTTAAACAGTAAAAACATTAACCTTCTGCATATGTTTCTGATTTGATGGTCACTGAAGGTGGTATCATATAGTACAAAATCGGTGTGACAAGACGGCTAAGCAATGTACTGCTGATAAGACCACCTATAAGCACAATGGCTAATGGACTGATCAGAGGAGAGTTTTCTAATACCAGTGGAGTCAAACCTCCGATAGCAGTCAGAGAGGTCAGCAATATCGGTAAAAATCGGGTCTCAGCTCCATCGAGAACAGCTTCATACAATCCCATTCCTTCTTCTCTTAATCCATTAGTATAATCCACCATCAGTATCGAGTTCTTAATCTCAATACCCATGAGAGCAATGATACCTACGGTGGCTACAAATGATAGGGTTTCGCCGGCAAAAAACAATGCTACCAGCGCACCAATGATGCCCATAGGAATAACACTAAGTACAATAAGAGTGGACTTGAATTTTCTAAACTCTAATATAAGGATGGCTAGCAATCCGAAGATAGTCAAAGTAAAAATCGTACCTAAGCCAGCAAATGACTCTTTTTGTGATTCACGCTCACCGGCTGCTATCACCTTGTATCCTTCAGGCATATCAATTTTTTGATCAATGGCTGCAAGAATCTCATCCGTCATCTGGCTGATATTTTTGCCCGGACGTACAAAACTACTGATGAGTGCATATCTTTCTTTATTAAAGTGTCGTATGCTAGATGGTGATGGCACCATAGTCACTTTTGCAATGTTGAGTAAGGGCACTAAAGCACCGCTGGCAGAGGTGACATGTATTTTATAGATATTATCCAGAGCATTTTCTGTATTTTCGGGTATGGTCACTCGAATGTTAGATTTATTGCCATTATCGTCGGTAATCTCTCCAATATTCAATCCTGCAATGGCTAGTCTTACCGTCTTTGAAATTTCAGCAGCATTCAGGCCATACATTCCTGCTTTTTGGCGATCAATATCAATTTTAATGTCTGACATTGTATATTTCAAATTGTTTCGAACATACATGGAAGCAGGCATAGAGCGGATGATATTTTCCACTGCTCCACTTAGCCTTTCGAGTGTATCAAGGTGATTGCCGATGATCCTCATTTCTATCGGTGCTGAAATCGGTGGCCCTTGCTGGAATCGCTTGACTTCAACATGGACACCTGGTATATCCCTAACTTCTCGACGTACACTTTCTGCGAACTGCTGAATTTCAGGTGATTTAGCTTTAGGGTTGATATAGGCAATGATTTGTGCATGATTAGCTGCATTCTGGCTTTGAAATTCATTGTAATAGATTCTCGGATTACCTTTACCTACATTAGTGCTGATATGATCAATATCGCCACGATTTAATAATTTTTGTTCAATTTTTCGTGTCACTCGATCCGTGTGTAACAAATTAGAACCCGGTTCGGTCTCGATGTCAATGACTACAATCGGTTTTTCTGATTCAGGAAATAGGCTGAACCCTAGAACTGGAATCAACAGTAAAGAGCTAAAGAAAATAATTGCAGCTCCGAGTAATGTATAAAACTTATGTCCCAGACACCAGGTAAGTAAACGCTGGTAGGGATCATTGATATACTTTCGATACCAGTCAAATACTCTATTGCCACTACTTGTTGCTGTTTTTTTATCAGGCTTCAGAATGAGAGATGACAAAAATGGTATAATCGTAAGAGATACAAAAAGCGAGGCAGTGACGGTCAGCATGACTGCTACAGGTAGTGAACGAATGAAATCACCTGATCCCTCCGGCATATTGGCCAATGGCAAAAATGCTAGTAGCAAGGTAGCAGTACAACCGAATAAAGCAACAAGGATATGCTTTGTAGCCACAATCGAAGCACGATATGGTGCCATTCCATTTCTGATGTGTCGTTCTATATTCTCAACTACAATGATACTATCATCAACTAAAAGACCCAGTGAGATCACCATCACTACGATGCTGAGCTGATTTAATGTATATCCTAGCAAGTTGAGCATAAACAAGCCGATACTCAACGACAAAGGTATGGAAATCATGACTACTAATGAAGCTCGGTTGCCCAGAGGCAAAAGGGTGAGCAAAACCAACGAAATAGCTATGGCAAAATCACGACCTAGTCCTGATAAACGATGTCTGACCCCTTTTTCCTGATCAAAAGCAATAGCAAGTTGAATATCCGAAGGTAGCTTGCTTTCAAAATGCTGAATGACTTCTTCTATTTCTTGACGGGTACTGATAATATTTTCATTATCTTTCATTGCTACATTGAGCCATATGGCACGGCGCCCATTGTGACGCGCTATGTAATCCTGATTTTCAGAGGTTTCGTATATATTAGCAATCTGATCAAGTCGTGTGGTACGACCATCAGGCGAAACCTGTACTATAGTAGAACGTATATCTTGAATGTCGGTGAATGCTCCGGAAGTCTTAATATTGAACTTTCTATTCCCGAGGTCAATATCACCTGATGGAAGATTGATATTGCCTGCCTGAATGAGCCCTAAAACCTGATTAACACTCAAACCCATGACCGCCAACTGGTCTAAATTGAGCTCAATTCTGATTTCTTTTTCCGGCAAAGCTTGTATTTCTACCCATTTGATGGATTTAATTCTTTCAAGATCACGCTGCATATCCTCAGCATATTTGCGGATTACATCAAACGAAGTGGTGTCTGAAACAATAGCAGCTTGTAAAATTACTACATCACTAGACGAAGCTCGCTTTATATCAATCAAGGCTATGCCTTCCGGCAATTCAGGTCTGATTTTGTTGATTTCTCTAATGACATCGTTGTTTTTACTCTCTACATTGACGCTATAGTTAAATTCTGCCAGCATGACAATGATGCCATCATTGATAACAGTATTGATTTTCTTAATGTCTGACAGTTTGTATAACTCAGTTTCGATCGGGTCTGCAATCAGTTTTTCCATATCGATCGGATTGGTACCCGGATATACTACCACAATTGAAAAGATAGGTGCTCCAAAAGGCGGATCCTCACCTCTCGGCATATTTATCAATGCATTGATGCCCAGCACCATAGCTGTAAGAAATACGATTAGGGTGAACTGCCAGTTTTTAACGAAAAACCTTATAAAACCCATCTTCTATAATTTTATTAGTATGGTTAATAATGTTCGGAATGATTAATAGCGGACAGCATCACCTTCTTCAAGATAAATGGCTCCTGTGGTGACCACATCGTAAATTCCTTCCAGTCCTGAACTAATGGCAACTTTATCGCCCAACAGCCGACCGATTTCTACTTGAACTTGATGTGCTTTTCCATCTTGTACGGTGAATACATAACCAGTCTTTCCATTGGTTTTGACTAGCGCCTCAACTGGAATCACCTTTAGATTTTGCTTGATGGAAGGCTCGATGCTGATATCCGCCGTGAGGCCGACGGCTAGCTCTGAAGGAGCATCGTGCATTTTGATTTCTACATCAAACGTACCACTGGCGTTGCCGCCTACAGATGATTTATTAGTGATCATACCCGTGAAATTACGGCCCGGATAAGCATCCATAGTGATGGCTACAGCATCGCCTTCTTTAGTACGTACCCAGTCTCTGTCCGTTAAACCAGCGCGGATGACCCAATCTTGCTTACCGGTACCTAAGATGACGTACACCGGATTGCCTGGTCCTGTGATTTCACCGTGGTACATGATTTGTTTGACCACCTTGCCGGAAATGGGTGAGCGGATTTCCGAATATTTCTTATTAAAACGAGCAGCCTCTGCTGTATGTCTAGCCACTTCAAAGGCTGTCTTGACATTCTGGTACTGCTCTAGGGTAGCCACACTATCTCGATACAAATTTTCCACCCGTTTGAGGTCTCTTTCAGCCTTTCCCAGAGCTTGCTCAGCCTGACTGACCTGAGCATTGATTTCGGTCATCTCAAGTGTAGCCAAGAGTTGACCTTTAGTGACTATATCACCTTCCTTTGAGTATGTTGTCCGGATTACTCCACCGGTTTTGAATGATGGTCTTGCTTCAGATTCGCTCATGACAATACCCATTACTTTGATTTTGCTACTTTCGGTGATAGTATCTATTTTGTGAATTTTTACAACTTTGGTAAAAACCTCTTGATCATCTTTTTGAGGTGATTGATCTTCTTTTGATGTGCATGACATGGACAACATGACATAAAGAAAACCTAATACAATATATTTTGCTGACATAAAAATTATGGATTTAATCGATTTTATAAATTGCGGCACTATAAATCATCTCTGCCCATCTAGTCCACGCCTGATATCTTGCTATGAGCGCCTGAATCTGCATCTGGGTATATTGTGTTTGCGCATCTGTCAGTTCAAGATATCCTGATGTGCCTTCATTGTATTTTCGGTAGATGTCATCATATAACTTCCTTGTAGCTTCAATCCTATGCGTATAGTTATTTGCTTGTTCTATAGCAGCAAGTAGATTTTCGCGCGCTATTTTGTTTTGCAAGGCTATCTGATTAGATGCATATTGTAACTGCTGTTCACTTGAAGCTATTTCTGTTTCTAGGATTTGTTTTTTGACATGATGTTTATTGCTATCAAAAATATTTACCTTAGCATTCACCCCCATCAGAACATAAGGCTGCCAACCAAAATCAAAATCCTGACTTCCTGCATCAACTTGTAAGCCTATTCTAGGTAAATAAAATTGTTTTTCGGCTTTATAGGCAAGATTTTGCATTTTAATGCTTTGTTGTATCTGATCGATTTCTTCTCTGGTATTTAATTCGTTAATTTGATCTATATTGGGTAAGTCTTTCGGTGATGGTCCTATAGGAATGTCCGCCATATCCTTTATGCCCAGGATAAATCGAAGGTAGTGTTCTGCAATGCGGATATTTTTAGCTGCATCTATCTGTTGATTTTTTAGTAATGCTGATTGATTATCCAGACGTGCCAGATCTGAAGGTAAAGCGATACCATTTCTAATCATACTTTTAGTGGAGCGGATAGCTTCTGAAAGCAGTGTGTCTGCACTCATAAAGATTTTTTCAGCTTCATGTGCCATCTTGTACTGAAACCAAGCTGTCATGACATCCTTGACCACCCATCTTTTATAGGCTTTGATTTCGAGTTGATTTAGGTTGATTTGCTCCAGACGTATGGCCTTGTTGATGGCTAGATCCGGATAATATATAGGCTGAGTGAGACTGAATTTAGCATCGTAAAAATTATTGGGCAGCAGTCGTTCTTCTGTGTTTTCAATCGTAGGAAAAACATTGCTCTGAGTCAGGATATTGAGTGTCTGATATACAGGATTGAGCAAGTCTCCAACCGGAATGTCGATACTTCGTCCACCACTAGCAAGTGTGTATTGAATATTGGCACTTAACTCCGGTCCATACATTTTTTTAGCTTCATTGTATCGGAACTGAGCCACTGCAAGGTTAAAGTTTTTGCTTTTGAGTTGTGCGTTGTTGTTCCATGCACTTTCGACAAGAGCTGAAAAATCCTGGCTTCGGAGTCCGTCTGATAGCAAAAGGATAATGGATAAAAGATACCACTTATTGAGCAAAGTTAAGACTGGATGTTTCATGATTGAGATCGGGAAGAATGGTTTAGAAAAATAGAATCAAGGGCAACATCAAGGCTCTGTTCTATGAGCGCTTGCGTATGGCCGGGTTTAATTATTTCCAGTCGATCAGTCAAAGCAAGGTTGACTAACCCATGTACACTGCTCCACAAATGAAGGGCAAGCAATTCATCATCCATATCCGGTATATGACAGGCATCAACAGCTTCTCGGCATGTTAGTCTGATATACTCAAAGAGTCGCATACCTTGATCCCATTCTACACTGCATTTTTCAATATGTTGCATGGGTTTTTCGGAATTGAACATGATGTTATACCAGTCTTTATTTTTTATGCCAAAATGAATGTATGCTAGACCTAGTTTTCTAAGCCTTATCACCGGATTTGCTTCTGATGATTCTTGAGTGAGCGCATTAGTTAGAATTGTAAAACCAGTATTCATCAATTCATGCATGATGGCATCCTTGTCTTTAAAGTAGAGATAGATGGTAGCTGGACTATATTCAATCATACCGGCAATTTTTCTAATGGAGAGTCCACGCTCACCTTGAACCAGAAGGATTTTTTTAGCTGCGTCCAGGATCTTACTTTTTAGTTTGATCTTTTCTCTTTCTTTTCTATCGGCTAGGCTCATATATGCTATTATTAAATAAAAACGAGCACAAAAGTACTAAACAGTGTTTATTATATTACTACTGTTTATTTAATTTTTTTTAAAAAAATGTTAATTTTAAAGAAATCAATAATGTGGAGTTTTTAATTTTGAGTTGCTGAAGGCACTAATGATCAGGTTTTTTTGCATATTTGCACCGTATATGAGCAGAATATCAGCACAGATGGTTTCTTATATCATGCATCCGCTATTTATGGTTGGATACATGTTGTTATTTCTCATTCAAGCTAATCCTTATATTTTTGGATTTTCCGATGCTAAAGCCAAAGGGCTAGTACTGATTTCTGTTTTTACCATTGCTATTTTATTTCCAATGATAGCAATTTTGCTTATGAAAGCGCTGGGATTGATTTCTTCTATAGAGATGCCTGACAAAAAAGAGCGCATCGGACCTCTGATAGTGACAGGTCTTTTTTTATTTGTGGTTATATGTCAATATTCGCAATAACGATAATATTCCTCTAGCATTTTCGTTTTTTATGCTAGGTAGTACGATTGCTGTGTTTATGGCATTGATCATCAATAGTTTTATCAAAATCAGTTTACATACGATTGCAGCCGGTGGGTTTCTGATGGCGATGCTAATACTTGTGTATGATGTGACCTATGGATTTGTAGATTTTCCGGTAGCTTTCCTAGGTTTTGAATTTCGATTGAGTGACCGTATGATTTTGGTAATTGTTTCGTTGTTGGCCGGAGTGACAGGTACTGCGCGTTTATACCTCAAATCACATTTAAAGGATGAAATTTATTTAGGCTACCTTATAGGGATTTTCTCACAGCTGGTAGCATATCGTATTTTCTTTTAAAATAATAATATTTTTAATAAATGGAGAAGTTGAAAAATACCATTGAGTTTCTTTGGGAAGATCGCAGTTTTTTATCATCAGAAGAAGCTAGAGATGCGGTGATTCAGGTGGTAGATATGGTAGATAAGGGTCAGCTCAGAGTTGCAGAGCCGGATGGCAATAAATGGAAGGTTAATGACTGGGTAAAGAAGGCCATCGTTCTTTATTTCCCTATACAAAAGATGGAAACCATTGAGATTGGTCCTTTTGAATTTCACGATAAAATTCCGCTTAAAAAAGGGTTTGCTAATCAGGGAGTGCGGGTTGTACCACATGCGATTGCAAGATTTGGTTCTTTTATAGAGTCAGGTGCAATCCTGATGCCATCCTATGTAAATATCGGTGCCTGGGTAGGTAGAGGTACAATGGTAGATACATGGGCAACAGTGGGTTCATGTGCACAAATAGGTAGAAATGTTCATTTATCCGGAGGTGTAGGGATAGGAGGTGTATTAGAACCACCACAAGCGAGTCCAACCATCATCGAAGATGATTGCTTTATTGGTAGCCGTTGTATCGTAGTCGAAGGTGTCAGAGTGCGAAAGGAGGCAGTATTAGGAGCAAATGTAGTGTTGACCCAATCGACACATATTATCGATGTATCCGGTGATGAACCAGTGACTTACAAAGGAGAAGTGCCAGAAAGGTCAGTTGTCATTCCTGGAAGCTACACCAAACGATTTCCTGCAGGCGAATATCAAGTGCCTTGTGCATTGATAATCGGTCAGCGCAAGCCCTCTACTGATACTAAGGTTTCTCTCAATGATGCTCTGCGTGAATATAATGTTGCAGTTTAACCATTTTTACAAGAAAATCGATTTACATATATTTTTGAAAAAAATAATATTTATAGTTTTTATAGTCTGTATTAGCATTGCCGCCACCGGGCAGAAAGTCAGAGGTTTTGATCAGGTGTCAGAAGATACCACCGAAGTAACCAGTCCGTCCATTCCTCCATCGATAACAGGCAAGCCATTGAGTTTTAATCAAAAACTGGGCGTACTTATTCAGTCTGATCCTATATTGAAGACAGGATTCTCAGGTCTTATCCTTTATGATTTGAATACAGATACATTGATTTATAGTTACAATCAAGATAAATATTTTGTTGCTGCCTCTAATACAAAGCTTTTTACACTATATACCTGTCTCCACGCTTTCAGAGATTCAATACCTGCACTCAGGTATGTAGAAAACGACTCATCATTTATCTTCTGGGGAACAGCAGATCCTACTCTTGATCATCCATATTTTCAAGATAGTACCGTCATTAAAAAATTGAAGGAAAAAGCTAAAATGAAACGCATGATTCATGCGCTGAATGACCGTCTTTTGCCATATGGAACAGGATGGATGTGGGATGATTACAATGAAAGTTATCAACCTGAGATTACTGCTCTGCCAGTGCATGGAAATGTACTCACGGTGGATAAAAGTATGGGTTCGCTAACCATCAAGCCACAACTACTCATGAGCGATACGGGCCGCGATGCTACATTGTCTGTGGTGCAGCGGAAGAGGGACAGTAATCATTTTGATTTTCCGGCAGGATTGTCTGAGTGGATGCGTTTCTATCAGGAAGTGCCGTATCAAAATGCAGCTTGGATTAATCATAGGCAGTTGGAGGAATTGTTGGGAGTACATATTGACACGGTGTCAATACGATTGCTTTATGAGGCATCGACTATGTATTCATGGCCTGTCGATACTGTCTTGCAAAGAATGATGAGTAAGAGCGACAACATGTTGGCAGAACACCTACTACTTTGTGCCGGTATGGAAGTGGCAGATACACTGGATTTTAAACAAGTAGTGATGTGGGCTAAAGATACATTATTACAGGGCATACCTCAACAATTGTATTGGATGGATGGGTCTGGTCTGTCTCGATACAATCGGTTTACCCCGGAATCAATACTTTTTGTGCTCAAAAAAATATACAAGGAATTTCCTGAAGCTAGGTGGACTGCGTTATTTCCGACGATCCGTAAGCGGACTTTACTCAGAGCAAGCCTACCGGTGATATATTACAAAAGTGGTTCGATGTCTGGCATTTACAACAATAGTGGATTTATCAAGACTAAATCAGGTAAAACGCTGGCCTATTCGTTTATGAATAATAACTTCGGGAGCAAAGTGTCTGCGGCTAAAAATGCCACAGTATCGATATTAAATTACATAGCCAACAATTATTAGAATTGTTGGTTATATTAAGAATGTAAAATGGTCTTAATTCGGTTGTGTAGTCCAATACAAGGCTAGGATTTATAATTTTTGTCAAAATCTCCATATCTTTGACCCAAAGATTTGAAATATGAGTATTGTAGAAATGAAGGTGCCTACTATAGGCGAGTCAATAACAGAAGTTACACTATCACAGTGGCTGAAAAAGGACGGTGAGTTTGTCAATGTGGACGAGCCAATATGTGAATTTGAGTCAGATAAAGCGACACTGGAATTTCCTGCGGAAGCTTCAGGTAAATTAATATATGTAGCCAGTGAAGGTGATGATTTGCCTATCGGTGCATTGGTCGCTAAAATTGACACCTCTGTTACTGCCGGGGCCGCTCCTTCTGCTCCTGAAGCACCTGCTACTACGACGACATCGGAAGCACCACCTAAAGAAACAAAACCACAGGCCCAACCTACTGCTACTAGTGATTCCTATGCAACAGGTCATCCATCACCGGCAGCTGGTAAAATACTTAGAGAAGGTGAGGTGAATCCTGCAGATGTTCAGGGTACAGGCAAAGATGGTCGTATCACTAAAGAAGATGCTCAAAAAGCTGTAGAAAATAAAACTTCAGCGCCGGCATCTACACCTACCACGCCATCTAATACAACACAAAATGCAACAACCCCGATAGTGCCTGGCAGTAGAAATACGCGTTCAGAAAAAATGAGTCGGATGCGTAGGACGATCGCTGCTAGATTAGTATCAGCAAAAAATAGTACCGCAATGCTGACTACCTTCAATGAGGTGGATCTGACTGAAGTTATTGCACTAAGGAAAAAATATCAGGAAAAATTTGTAGCTAAATACGGAGTAAAACTGGGATACATGTCTATTTTTGCTAAGGCTTGCGCCAAAGCACTGATGGAGATGCCGGATGTCAATGCACAGATTGACGAAAACAATATTCTCTATCATGATTATGTAGATATTTCGTTTGCGATTTCTACACCGACAGGATTGGTGGTTCCTCCTATTCATAATGTGGAATCTCTAGGCTATCACGAAATCGAAATCAAGCTCAAAGAGTTAGCTGCTAAAGCTAGGAATGGTGAATTGACTCTAGATGAAATGAAAGGTGGTACCTTTACCATTACCAATGGTGGTATTTTTGGCTCACTACTGAGTACACCGATTATTAATGAGCCTCAATCGGCAATATTAGGTATGCATGATATTAAAGATAGACCGATGGTTGTAGATGGACAGATAGTGGTCAGACCTATGATGTACCTTGCGCTGTCTTATGATCACAGGATTATTGATGGTAGTACTTCAGTTACCTTCTTAGTGAGAGTGAAAGAACTACTTGAAGATCCGATTACCTTATTCATGGACTTATAATAGTCTGTGCCAGGTTGTACAGTTTTAGAATAATTCAAACTTAATGCTAGTAGGAAGTCTGATGATTAAGATTATTTCAAAACCTACAAAGCAAGAAATAGTTGATGTCAATATCTGCAATTTTAAGATACGCTGTCAAACCTTCGTAAGATGAAAGGCAAAAACTCATTAGTGGACAATTCATAATTGCAGCAATACGAACCTTTCTTATAACTGATTTTAACCCTAATTTCACATCAGAAATTTGCTACATGAAAAGGTTAATTCATATTTATTTTGGTACTCGTTTTTCAGCCCTCGACAGAGTAAAATTATGCCTGCTAAATAAAAAGCAGAGCCTCAAATGTTATCAGCACTACCAAAGAAATCTACAATAAGAATATATTGGCTTTGCGACAGGTTTTTATCATCTCTTGTCCCCAAACTGAAGCCTGTACTTCACCAATGTGTGCTTTTTTAAGGAAGAACATGCAAAGTCTAGACTGACCTATTCCACCACCGATAGAAAGCGGCATTTCATCGTTGAGTAAACGTTGATGCCAATATAGGTGTTTTCGGTCTGAACACTGCTCTAAATCTAATTGTCGTACCAGTGCAGCCTTGTCCACTCGGATACCCATAGAGGATAATTCAAAAGAACGGTTCAAGATGTTGTTCCAAACAATTAAATCACCGTTGATGCCCTTATAACCATTTTCCGTTTCTGTTGTCCAGTCATCGTAATCTGGTGCACGACCATCGTGTTTTTCTCCGTTAGATAGTTGGCCACCGATTCCTATGAGAAAGACTGCTCCATGTGCTCGAGCGGCTGCGTGCTCTCTTTCAGATGGTGACAAATCGGGGTACATAGAGAGGAGATCTTCGGTATGCAGGAAGGTAATTTCATCAGGCAACTCGGGTAGGATTTTAGGGTAGGATTCATGTATCAGGTATTCGGTGCGTTTCATGGCTTCATAGATTTTGCGCACAGTTTGCTTGAGAAAGTTCAGGCTCCTATCAGATTCTGAAATATGTAACTCCCAGTCCCATTGATCGACATAAAGCGAGTGGAGGTTGTCCAGCTCTTCATCTGCTCTGATGGCATTCATATCGGTGTATAATCCATATCCAAGCGGTATGTCTAAATCAGCCAGCATCATACGTTTCCACTTTGCAAGAGAGTGCACCACTTCTGCACGTGCATCGTTCAGGTACTTTACTGGAAAGGTAACTGCACGCTCAGTGCCACTTAGATCGTCATTGATACCCATACCTTGCATTACAAATAAAGGCGCAGTCACGCGTCGTAGTTTTAGCTCGGATGACAAGTTTTGCTGAAACGTATCTTTAACCATTTTGATGGCTTTTTCTGTTTTTTTAACATCCATCAGCGGTTTATAATCTGAAGGAATAATTAATCCATTGTTCATGATCCTTGTTTTATACTATGATAAGGTGCAATTAAAACTTATCAGTTTTGTTAGTTAGCTAAGTTTTTTAAAGAATAATCTTCGTCCGAAATAAATTTTATTGGATATAGTAAGATTATTAATTTGCTGTAAACAGAATTAAGTGTTTTAAATTTGGTGCAATTATAGTTATAAGAGAGGAAACTACAAAGAAAGAAAGATATGGATTTACAATTTTGGATCGAAAATCTGAAGCTTTTTAGATCCAAAGCCGACCTTATTTTTTAGTATTTGACTTGTATTTTTCAGTGTTTGACCTCAAGGAGTAGTGTATTTTGAGAACAATAAGCGATAGGTATGAATAAGGTAGAAATGAGCGATTTACAGCAATTATTAGAGCTGCTAAAGATTAGTATAAGTGGTTTATAAAAAAATAATTGCCTTTATTAATAATATCAGTATATACATTTCTGTTCTAAGTATTGAATCTAAAAGTTTTTAATCTAACAAATTAAAATTTATAAAATCCAGTCAACTACCTATTATGAAATCCATCCTCTGCTTCTTTGTTTTCATCTCCTTTAGTATTACGAAGCTTCATTGCCAGACCCCTGAAAATTTTACTGATCATTTAATGGCTTTTGTTAGTAATAAAAATTTTGATGAAGCCCTCAATCTGATAGACAGTGTACTTCAGGTGGATCCACAAAATGCAGATGTTATGGTTTTTAGAGGATATGTCAAATCACAGGCTGGTGATTTTAAAGGTGCTTTGATAGAATTTGACAGAGCTATTGCCATTGATTCGTCTATTTCATTTGCTTTTATATTTCGTGCCTATACTAAGCAAATTTTAGATGATTTTGACGGAGCAATGAAGGATTATAACACAGCTGCAGAATTAGAACCGGATAGCTATTTAGTTTATTTTAACAGGGGCACGCTGCATTTTCACAATAAAAAATATGAAGAAGCAAAGATGGATTTTAGTTTGGCAATAGAACGAAACCCTGATGATCCGACTTATTACTTAATGCGGGGAGAATCTGAAATGCTACTTGAAGAATTTGAAGATGCTATATTTGATTTTAATAATTGCCTGGAGCTAGATCCTGATAATATGGAAGCGCATTATTTTAGGGGTATTACCTTTGAGCAACTCGAAAAACATTACGAGGCTTATGAAGATTTGTCTACTTGTATATATTTGAATCCCGACCATACTGAAGTTGCATTATGGGCAGCTAACATCCTAATCAATGCCGGTGACTTTCAGGGTGGACTGGAAGACTTAAACAAGTTTAAAAATAAATTCCCTGAATATCAAGAAGATGAACTCTATGTCTCACTTCTATCCGAAGCAAAAGAAGGAATATTAAAACTGAAAGAAAATTTAGACAAAGACAGCAATGTCCTACTGGATGCTATGACTTATCTTGAGCTCGCCGTAAAAAAGATTGGAGTAAAAGACGATCTTAGTGCGCTTGAAGACCTCAATCGGGCGGTTGCATTGAATACTGAGCTTGTAGATGCCTGGCGCAGAAGAGGTCTTGTAAAATTTAATCTAGGATATTATCATGGAAGTATTGCTGATTTGAGCAAATCGCTGGATATGCAGCCGAATGACGTTGACGCCTTGATCGTCAGAGGATATGCTCTTGGGTTTATTAGAGAGTATGCTGCTGCCGTTTCAGATTATAGTGCTGTTCTTTCAATAGATCCGACAGATACCATGGCCTTAAGAAATCGTGGTCTTTGCAAATTTGAAATGGAGGACTATCAGGGTGCTCTTGAGGACTTTAATGTTTTGGTAAATATAAGCCCTGATAATGCAGACAGTTATAGATATAGAGCAATGGTCAAAACAAATTTCAATGATAATGAAGGAGCACTTGCAGATTTGAATAAATCAATGGCAATCAACCCTGATGACCCCTTGATATACTTTTATCGGTCAAATGTATTTTTTAATTTGCAGCAACCGGACAAAGCTTGTCAGGATCTAGAGGTAGCCATCAAAGGCAGAATAATGAGCGCACAAAAAATATACGATTTCAAATGTAAGTAATATTTTAGCTTCATTGATTTCTTGACTGGTTTATTGATCGCTCTTGATGAGCTTAACGAACAAATGAATTTGATGTAGTTTGTTGTGTTAGTGATAAGTGTTTTGTGTTCTGTCTGATGAATGACCAAGTGTGATTTAATGTGACCAATTTTATTGGCAATCTTTGTAACCAAATAAACGAAGATAGATGATAGATACAACTCAAGAAATATATGATTTTGTAAAAGCTGTTCTTTTTGGCGTAGCAACCGGTGATGCAGTCGGTGTTCCTTACGAGTTTAGGTCGAGAGAGCAGATGCGGTTACATCCTGCTACTGACATGGTAGGCTATGGCACCTATGACTTGCCACCGGGCAGTTGGTCGGATGATAGTTCTCTGACCTTTTGTCTAGCAGAAGCATTGACTGATGATGGTTATAATCTTAGGACGATCGCTCAATATTTTACAAGATGGTGCTATCAAGCATGGTGGACACCCTACGGTCATGTCTTTGATATCGGAATCACAACGAGTCAAGCTATTCATCGATTACGTCAAATACTCAATAGTGCAACAGATGACTTACCACTGATAGCATTAAAACATTCCGGTAATGATCGGGACAACGGCAATGGCTCGTTGATGCGAATTTTGCCACTTGTATTTTATATAAGAGGTCTGTCGGATGCAGAACAGTTTGATATTATTTCCACTGTATCATCATTAACCCATCCACACATAAGGGCATCCATGAGTTGTTTTATTTATCTAAAAATGGCCGAAAAACTTATGTCCGGAGTAGAGAAAGAAGTTGCGTATATAGAGACGCGAAAAGAGATAAGTGCGTTTTGGGGTGACCATGGATTTCCTGAGGATGAAAAGAAACATTTTGCTAAAGTGATTCAAAATGATATTCGGGACACCCAATTGTATGATATTAAAACAGGAGGCTATGTTATAGAAAGCCTTGAGTCGTGCTTTTGGTTTTTTATGCAAAAGGATAGCTATAGAGACACCGTCCTATCTATCATCAATTTAGGCCACGATACAGATACTTCTGCAGCTATTGTCGGTGGTTTAGCTGGAATTTGCTACGGATTTGAGGACATTCCTATCGAATGGGTAAAACAACTTGCACGAAAGGATGATATCAAACTTCTTGCTGATAGATTCGCAAGAAAGCTAAAAAGTTAAATACCTTTTAGATTAGACTATCCTTTTTCAGGAATATTCTTCAGAATCTCTTGCGTGAATTTCCAGAATTTTTGTACAGATGAAATACTGACTCTTTCGTCAGGAGAGTGCGCACCGATAATGGTTGGACCATAGGAAATCATGTCTAACTCCGGATAATTGATACCCAGAATTCCGCATTCCAATCCTGCATGGCATGCTACAACATCTGCTTTTTCACCATACATCTTTTCATACAAACTGGTCAAAACATTGAGTATGGGAGAGTTGGGATTAGGTGTCCATCCGGGATAGCCATTGGTAAAAGTGGTTTCGAAACCAGCCAGTCCGAATGCAGCTTCCAGACTATGAGCGACATCGAGTTTTGATGATTCTACAGATGATCGCGACAGGCACATGACCTTTAATTCACCATCCTTGATCAGTACCCGAGCTACATTGTTGGAAGCTTCTACTAGATCCTCGATGTCAGGGCTCATACGGAACACACCGTTATGTGCAGTGTAAATAGCAGCGAGCATTTGTTGCTGATCTGCTACTGAAAGTACTTGTTCTGGTACAGTCGTTTCGTTGACATAAAGCTCGATATGTGACTCAATGGATTGATATTCCTTACGGATATAGTCCATATCTTTATGAATTTGTGCCAGTACTTTTTCTTTGTTTTCTGTTGTGACTGCAGCTATAGCCGAGGCCTCGCGTGGTATGGCATTGCGCAGACTGCCGCCATCAAATGAAGCTAATCGCATACCTGCTGACGTAGCATTGTAAAGTATGCGGTTGAGTAATTTATTGGCATTACCTCTGCCGAGATGAATATCTACTCCTGAATGTCCACCCTGCAAGCCTTTTATACCGATCTGCAACCCGATACAGTCTGAATGATCGAGTTTCTCCGGTTTGTACGTTCGAGTAGCAGTCACATCAAGACCTCCTGCGCATCCTATATCTATTTCTGTATCATTTTCAGTGTCCAGATTGAGTAAGATTTTCCCATTCAACACACCACCTTTGAGTCCAAATGCACCAGTCATCCCCGTTTCTTCATCAATGGTAAATAGGGCTTCCAGATCAGGATGTTGTATATCATCTGCTGCTAGTATGGTCATGATTGTGGATACGCCTATACCATTGTCAGCACCAAGTGTGGTGCCATGGGCTTTTACCCAGTCACCATCGATATACATTTTGATTCCATCTTTATCAAAATCAAATACAGTATCATTGTTTTTTTGGTGAACCATATCCAGATGTGACTGTAGAATCACCGGTTGACGATTTTCCATACCAGCTGTTGCCGGTTTGCGGATGATGACATTGCCGGTTTCGTCTTTGTGTGTATCTAATCCAAGGCTTTTTCCGTAATTAACCATAAACTCAATGACTCTTTCTTCTTTTTTAGAGCCACGAGGTACTTGATTAAGGTCGGCAAAGTGATTCCATAATTTGGTTGGAGATAATTGCCTTACTGTATCTGACATGATTCAAAATTTTTAGATTTTGCGAATTTACGACATTTAGTCGGTTTTTATCAATTGCACAATCAGAATTTTGGAAAAATTCAGTAATACAGCCTTTATCAGATGTATAATAAGATCAATGATGGATTTCAAAAATCAAGGTCTGGTCTATAGTTTGATTAATCGTACGGTATTCACCAGATTGTCGATGGCAACTCTTATAAAATAAGTACCAGATGGATATCCACTCATATCTAGACGTATATCGTGCTGTCCGGTTTCAATCTGTTTATTAACAATCACTTTGAGCTGGCTGCCTAGAATGTCATACACTGAAAGATGAACGTATTTACCCTGGTTATTGAATGATATGGTTGTTTCAGAGCCGCAAGGATTTGGGTAGCAACTGAGTTGCGATATAGCTTCATGCTGCTGATTTGTTGAGGTGGTTTGACAATTTTTGATGAAAGACAATTTCTGAAAATCATTAAATAATACCTGATTCACTTGATCGGGTGCAGCTCCTAACCAGTCGATCAAAAACGTAGCATAAACCGATCTGAAATCATACAACATAGGTACTCCTTCTTGGGGTTCTGAATCACCAGAAATTTCAGGATTTTGGCCATAGATATCTGCTTTGATGCAATCGCCAAAAACAATAACTGGTGCAGCAGTTCCATGGTCAGTACCAATACTATTATTTGACCGTATTTGCCTGCCAAATTCAGAAAATGTCATACCAGCTACTCGTTCTGTTATGCCTAAAGCCTTAAGATCTGCGCTAAAACTACTTATTGCATCTGAAAGAAGCCCTAGTAGTGTAGCATGTTCTCCTTTGTCGTGTTCATCACTTTCCACTTGTTGTGAATGCGTGTCAAATCCTCCAAGATTGACAATATAGATCTGGGTTTGTAGGCCTCCGGAAATTAATTTAGCTACAATTTTCAATTGGTCTGCAAGCCTATTTTCAGATGGATATTCAACTAGGTTATTCCCTTTGTCTATTGATTCAAGCAATCTTTCTGCGTAATGATTAGATTGGTCAATCGTTGTCTTTATAAATGACAATTCATCATAATAACATGAATTTTCTTGAGGTGCTTGTTCGGTTTCTTCCATAGATTTGATGGTCAAGCTTGTATTCAGCGCATAGCTGTAATTAGTAGCTGTACCTTGACATGTGGAAGAAACTAAATTGCCTAGAGTGATGGCTAGAGGATCCGGATAATCTGGGTTAGGAAAATTTTCCGGATAGTCAGGAAAATTTAGATTGAGATATCTTCCTATCCATCCTGTAGAAAGTTGAACATTAGCATCAGAAGCGCTGGTCCAGATGTCAGTAGATCTGAAGTGTGATCTATTTTGATTAGGGTAGCCTACACTTTGGATGATGCCCAAACTTCCCTCTTTGTATAGGTTTTGTAAGCCACTCATCGCCGGATGTAAGCCGGTATAATCTGTTAATTTTAACACTGATGCTTCAGGAATCAGAATGTTTGATCGCACCTGACTTAGTCCACTATATTGATCTATAGGTATCACCATATTGAGGCCATCGTTTCCTCCATTCAGTTGAATCAAAACTAATACTCTGTCACTACCCTGACTGATGCAATTGAACAATGGTGATGAAGCTATTGCCGAGACTTTTATTCCGCCCAGCAAAACAGGAATAGACATTATGGCTCCTGATTGTATAAATTGTCTTCGTTTCATACTGAATGAATTTTAAGAATAAAAGAATAGGTTTTTTAGCTAAGTTGATATTCAGGCATTTGCATCATGTAAAGCGTTAAATTTTTAAGCCGGGCATTGAGTACTTCTACCAAACGTTGATTACCCGGATTAATTAAATAATCAGCATATACTTTTGCCCAGTCACCTTCTGATCCTGAATTAAGAATGCCTTCCAGAACGTTGACTTGATTAGGTTTTAATGGGTTTGGAAACAGTAAGAGCATATACTGATTTAAAATTGAGGCTACATCAGCCGGATTGTCAAATCTAGAAAGCATTTCTAGTTGATTAATAATGGTTTTATAGTTGGCTGCTTTGTATCCTGTGATTACAATGGCTTCAGTAAATATTTTTCTGTTGGTTAGTCCTACGGCATTCAACCAAAGCCTATTGTAGGAAGGTTCCTGATAAAAAGGCGGCCACCCACCTACAGATAGAATATTTAATATCGCCATTTGCATCTGCTGAGTTAGACCATACAAAGTAGTATTGAGTCTCACTTTAGGAAGGTTTTCTGTGGGTAATGCTACTTGAAACTGGTTCATCGCATTGAATATAAAATCCATAGGGTTTTTTATCATCCGACCGATAACGCAACTTTCATAAAAATGCTCGCTTGATAATAGTGCTCGAATTGCCGGAGCTACTTCGTAGTCTGAATTTCTAATCATTTCGGCCATTGGTTTGATGATATTTTGTTTTATGTCATCATTGATTTCGTAGTGTACAAACCATCTGTATAGTTTGGTGGCAATGAATTCAGAAACGGCCTCTTTTTGGAAGATGATATCAATTAATACCTTGTATTCATTTTCACCTTCATTGTTGACGACTGCATAGTCAAATCTATGTGATAATGTTTTAGTACCAGTATCATGTCTTGTGATTTCGAATTTAGATTGTGCAGGTACAGCATTACGAACATTGATCCAGCCAGTAAAACCTCTGGCCATTTGTTTTACATCTTCCTCGGTATAATTAGTATAATCTCCTGGCCCCGCCAGATCTCCTTTTCCGATTGTAAAGAGCTCCAAAAGCTCTCTGCCAAAGTTTTCATTAGGAGCTTTTTTAGTGCTGTCCTTGCCATTTAGATATTCCAGCATAGCAGGATCGATGGTTATTGCTTTGGCCAGATCTCTAAAATTGCCCAGAGCATAAGCTCTTAACAGCGACATGTATTTATAATTATATCCGGCATCTCTAATAAAGGAGGTGACAAAATGGTTGTGCCAGAATATTGTCATTTTTTCCCTGATATTAGGTTGACCGGACATCATTAAATCAAATGACCATACTACCAGTGACCGATTTCTGTAAGAATTAAATGTGCTGTTGGGTGCTTTATTGGTCCACGTTTCACCTATCGGCGTATCTGGATCTTTAGTGTAAATATAGTTGATAGGCGGATCAGGCGTAGGCAATTTTTGAAATATAATATCCATACACTCATCTAGTGTCTTTTTGCCAAAATCCTGAATAGTATCTAAGGCAACTCCAAAAGTAGATCGACGCAGTAGGTGGGCTGCCAAATTAGCATTCCATATTCCTGAGTATTTATTAAATGAGGCCATAATTTGATTAATTTTGTATATACCAGATATGTAACAAGTGTATTATCTTTATTGAATTACTTCCAATTATTTTTCTTTGACTATACAGATATTAAAAAGTTTAATTTGCATTATAAATTTGTATTATAGTTGAAAAAATGGATGGTTATTTTAATAATAAGCTTAACAATAAAGGCACTTACCCTGATTAGTTAAATAAATATAAACCTCGAAGTAACTCTCTTAATAAAAAAGAGGATTGTTCTGAAGGTATTTTACCTAAAAAGAACGGCATAGATTCAAATAACCCTAATGGATTTGTTTTGTATTTCTACTACCACTTAGCTAAACCATTCATATTCTTATAAGCATTGATCAATCCGTTTGTTGAACTATCAAAAGAAGTAGTTCTGCCAGGTTGCTCTAATTCAGGGATAATACCTGATGCCAACTGTTTGCCCAGTTCGACGCCCCACTGGTCGAAGCTATAGATATTCCAGATGATACCTTGCACGAAGATCTTGTGCTCATACATGGCAATGAGTTTTCCAAGTGTGGATGGATCAATTTTCCGCACTAATATAGAGTTAGTAGGACGATTGCCTTCAAAAACTTTAAATGGCACAAGTGGCATGTATTCTTCGGGGGTTTTACCTGCATTTTCAAATTCAGCTATGACTTCTTCTCGTGATTTACCTTGCATGAGGGCTTGCGTCTGGGCAAAAAAATTGGACATCAACAAGGTATGGTGTTTGCCCACTGGATGGTGAGATAAGGCCGCACCGATAAAGTCACAGGGTATCAATTGAGTACCTTGGTGGATGAGTTGATAAAAGGCGTGTTGGCCATTGGTGCCTGGTTCTCCCCAGATAATGGGTCCTGTGGTATATTTTATAGGTTCACCATTGCGATTTACAGCTTTGCCATTACTTTCCATATTGCCTTGTTGGAAATAGGCTGCAAAACGGTGTAAATACTGATCATAAGGCAAAATAGCTTCGGAAGCAGCACCCCAAAAATTTGTATTCCAGATGCCAATTAATGCTAACAATACCGGAATATTCCGCTCAAAGGGTGTTTTTTGAAAATGTCTATCCATCCTATAAAATCCGGTCAGCAACTCTTCAAAGTGGTCATATCCAATAGCTAGCGCAATAGAAAGGCCAATAGCTGATGTAAGCGAATATCTGCCACCGACCCAATCCCAAAATTCAAACATATTGGCAGTATCAATGCCAAATAGTTCTACTTTTTCCTTATTGGTAGAAAGTGCAACAAAATGCTTTTTGATATGATTTTCATCTTTGGCGACAGCTAGAAACATCTCGCGAGCTGTATAGGCATTGGCCATCGTTTCTTGTGTAGTAAATGTTTTTGAAGCAATCAGGAATAAGGTCGTCTCCATATTGAGACCACGTGTCACTTCAGTGATATGGGTAGCATCTACATTGGATACAAAATGGACATTGAGCCGCGTTTTGTACGGCTTCAGCGCTTCTGTGACCATGACAGGACCCAAATCAGAACCACCTATACCGATATTGACGACATCTTGAATAGCTTTGCCAGAGTAGCCCTTCCATTGACCAGAAATAATCTGGTGGCAAAAACGCTTCATCTTTGCTTTTACTGCCTTTACTTCAGGCATTACATTTTTACCATCTACATAGACTGGCTGACCGGATTTGTTGCGCAGTGCAGTGTGTAGTACTGCTCTACTTTCTGTTACATTGATTTTCTCACCTGCAAACATAGCTCGAATGGCATCTTTTAGTTTTGTGTTGCGTGCTAGTTGCAATAAGATTTGTAAGGTTTCGTCTGTGATATTGTTTTTAGAATAATCTACCAGTATGTCATCCATCCAAAGCGAAAAACGATCAAATCTTTTGGCATCGGCCTGAAATAAATCTTTGATTTGCCGGTTTTTATTAGCTTTAAAATGTCGCTCTAACTTTCGCCAAGCAGGAGTCGATGTAGGATCGATATTGTATAACATACTCAGTGAATTTATCTTGATTAAAATACCACCAGCTTACGATGGCGATGTATTTTTATGACCTTTTAAAACTGACGACGTAAACGCCAGCAGGAAGATCAATCTCTATATGCGAATCACCCATCGTTACTTCCTCCGAATGAACGACATTTCCATTAAGCGTGTAGATTGAAATGCTACCATTTTCAGGTGCAGTAAGTGTAAAATATGTGTGCGTAGGATTAGGCACAATTTTGATATCTGTTAAGTTTGCATCTACAACTCCACTAGGAATACCACAGTCAAAAGGATCGTACAGTATTTCTCCCAGGGTACTATCATCGGGCAGGTGGAAAATGACATCTTCTACTTCTTCCTTGGTAGCTTTTTTTCCTTCAATCCAGCAATTGTGAAGTGCTTTAATGGTATTAGGAGTATTGTTGTATATAGCATATACTTTCTCGTTGTTTTTGTTATCGCTAAATACATTGCCGCCAGGATTAAAATCTTCAGGATCGTCACTCCCAAAATTTGCTATTGCACCATTAATGATGGTCACGCCCCAAAGATTTCTTCTTATTTTATTACCACTAACATAAACGTATTGGCTTCCATACAAAGAGATACCGCTGCCACCATTAAGTGGGTTGGTTTCAGTATTGTTATCTTCTATGATGTTATTAATAATGGCACCTACCGAACTACCAAAAGTAGTAAAACCATATCGATTATCTCTGATGATGTTATCCTTAATTAGGAACTGATTTGGCACTCCGGTTAGACTGGATACAGAAATTCCACCAACGACTGTAAGACGCCTATCACCGATCACATTACAATTGATAATACGAGTAGAATCAACATCTCCACTGGGTCCCATATTGATTTGAGGCCGATTATTGTTTTTGAGATTATTGGCTTCAAAGTAGCTGTCAGTAATCTGAATAGCGACGGAGGCATTGGCTGCTGATGACAATGCAGGATGAACATTGTTTTTAAACACACAATTTCTAACCACAGGGCTACCTTTTGAAAAAGATATTGCACCACCTGTAGATGATCCTCTTTCATTTTGATTGTTGGAAATATTGGAATTTTCAATAACAAAATTCGGTGTGATGACCCGAAGACCGCCGCCATATTCTACCGAGGTATGATTGAAATAAACTTCTGCTGTGTCGTAAAACCAGAATCCTTTGTAAGGCTTTGTTGTATCAATGGCTGTGATGAGAATACTATCTGCATCACAATGAAAATAACCTCGCACTTTAAACTCTATTCCTTCCGCTATCGCTAAAACGATGTTGTCGTCAATAATTAGTGAATCCGTTTCGGATAGTTCGATTTCTTGTATCATACTAAAGGTGTCAGCAGTTACCGTTATCGCTTCAGGAGCATGTACTACAATGGAGTCAAGTGTCCATCTAACACCTGTATTAGGTGTAGAATACTGAGCATTGAGATGGATAAGTATTCCTAAAGCAAATAATAAGGTCAAAAAGATTCTCATAATAACTATTTTTACTCCGTGCAAAGTAAACACTTTTCAGAATAAAATTCAGCAACCCCTTGATTTATTTAACTCTAGAAAAATAGTATATTTTCTACTAGTTTATCATAAAATGAATAAAACCAACACTTAAGCTGGCTTTATTCATTTTAAATTGAGGTGCCATCTTAGAAAGGTAGATCATCGAAGTCTTCCGGTAGGCCTCCATCCGGACTTGATGGTTCATCAGAAAACGGATTTTGATTAAATGGAGGAGTATCGACTTCCTGAGACTGCTGAGCCCCAGCTCTTTCAACCTTCCATGCATTGAGATTAGTAAAATACTTATCTTGCCACTCTCTACCTCTTAAATCAAATGATACTTTTATTTTATCACCTTCATTGTATCCGTCTATAATGTTACACCTATCTTGTACTGCTTGAAATTTAACAAATTGTGGATAGGTTTCCTCGGTTTTGATGACAAATTCTCTGGTTTGAAAAGTATCGGTTTTCTTTTCTATGTCAAATATTTTGTGTAAAACGCCTGATATCTCAAATGCCATAGTATGTAATTATTTAGTTGTTAATACGCTTTTGCAAATATAACTCTTTTAGTTGATGGTTTACCAGTGTAAACGCATTTTCCGGCTTCTTCCTTTGCATTTAAAGGAATGCAGCGGATAGTGGCTTTGGTTTCTTCCTTGATTTTTTCTTCTGTTTCTGGTGTTCCATCCCAATGTGCCGATACAAACCCGCCTTTGGTTTCTATCACTTCTTTAAATTCCTCAAAGCTATTGACTTCAGTAATGTGTTCGTCTCTGTACGCTTTCGCCCTAATGTACAAATTTTGCTGAATATCTTCTAGCAACTGTTCTACATACGGAACTACCACCTCCAGTCCGATAGACATTTTTGCTTTGGTGTCTCTCCTTGCTACTTCTATAGTGTTTTGCTCCAAGTCACGTTTTCCTAGTCCTAGCCTTACTGGTATGCCTTGCATCTCATATTCTGCAAACTTAAATCCGGGTCTTTTAGTTTCATCTCGGTCGATTTTAACACTTATTCCGAGTGATTTTAGACCATCAGCTATTTCTTCTGCTTTTTCGATCAATGCGCTGTCTGGTTTAGGTATGGGTACAATGACGACCTGAATAGGAGCCAATTTAGGTGGCAAAACTAATCCATCGTCATCAGAGTGAGTCATAATAAGACCGCCGATGAGCCTTGTGGAAACGCCCCATGAAGTCGCCCAAACAAACTCATTTTCATTATTTTCGTTAGAGAAAGTAACATTAAATGCTTTAGCAAAATTTTGCCCCAGGAAGTGGGATGTTCCGGCCTGCAGTGCCTTGCCATCTTGCATCAATGCTTCAATAGTGTAGGTGTCGTCAGCACCGGCAAAACGCTCAGATTCTGTCTTAAACCCTTTGATTACCGGCATAGCCATAAATGTTTCTGCAAAAACAGCATAAACATCGTGCATTTTACGAGCTTCGCTGATGGCCTCGTCTCTAGTAGCATGGGCAGTGTGACCTTCCTGCCACAAAAACTCAGCAGTACGCAAAAAAGGACGCGTCCGCATTTCCCACCGCACCACATTGGCCCACTGATTAATGAGAATAGGCAAATCTCTGTAGGATTGAATCCAGTCGCGATAGGTATTCCATATGATGGCTTCACTGGTAGGTCTCACAACTAATTCTTCTTCTAGCTTAGCATCAGGATCTATCATGAGTTTGCCAGGTTGGTCAGGATTGTTCTTCAATCTATAGTGGGTGACAACGGCACATTCTTTTGCAAATCCTTCAGCGTTTTTTTCTTCGGCTTCAAAGAGGCTCTTAGGCACGAAAAGTGGAAAATAAGCATTGGTATGTCCGGTTTCTTTAAACATTTTATCTAGCTGATCTCGCATTTTTTCCCAGATCGCATAACCATAAGGTTTGATGACCATACAGCCCCGAACAGCTGAATTTTCGGCCAGCCCTGCTTTTTTTACGATGTCATTATACCATTGTGAATAGTTTTCAGCTCTGGACGTGATTTCTTTTGCCATATCAGTGGGTTGAGTTATTGTTCTATTTTAGTTAAAATAAATTTAATTTTTGAAAGTTTCGAACTTATCCATGCTTTTGGCCGTCCTAATGATAGCAAAGCAAATTTCCTTTGATTGTCAAAAAGTTAATAATCATCAGAAATTGAAACTTTAAGTTCTTTTTAACGAAAATTTGATGCAAAAGTAGTAAATTGCACTCTAATTAAAAGAAAAGATCAGCTTATTGCTAACTTAATCATCATAAATTTAAAAATTAAATCATGAACACACGGTATTTATTTCAATCACTAGTCATGACCATGCTGCTCTCAGCAACGGCCTTGAATGCCCAGTTTGACGATTTATATTATGACTACTCGAAAGACAAGGAAGTGGTAACAATGACTGAACAAACAGAGTATTCTGATCCTAGTGAGGCATATTATGATAATGCTGAGTATAACGATAATTATGAATATGACTCAGAAGAATATGCAAATTATGACGAATATTCATATGCTAGTAGAATCAGTCGTTTTCATCATCCTTCAGGTAATTCATATTACTATAACTCTTTTGATAACTGGTGGTATAATGACTACTATGAACCATACTATGGTGGATATGGCAGCAGTGTAAATGTCTATATTGGTAATGGATGGGGCTGGAATAGCTGGAATAGACCATGGGGTTGGAATTATTATTATCATAATCCATTCAGATACAGTTATTATTATGGATGGAACTCTCCTTGGTGTTACTCAGGATATTATAACTCATGGGGCCATCACCATTATAGTCCATGGGGTTACAATTATTACAATCCTTGGAGTTATGGCTCAAACATCTATTATGGTAATGTATATTATGGTAATGGCTGGTATAATTCTAATGATAATAACAATGGTAGTAATTCGAAGACTATCTATGGTAGCCGTAAAAATGGATCAGTAAGTTCAGCAGCCCGAGGTCGTGAAGCCAGTCCACGAAGAGTGGTTAGTGGTGGCAGTGACGGTAGGACTTTGACCACAGATGCAGTTAAGGAGACAGTTGACACTCGATCAGATAATGATGCATCTCGACGCACACTAAAAGGTGATATTAAAAAATCATCTGAAACTATCAAAGACACTGAGGTGACCAGAAATAGAATATATAATAGAACAGATCGAGAAGGGTTAAATGATGGAAGAGAAAACGATATGAACAGAAGGAATCCAGATGCTGTACGTGAGTCACGACGGTCTTCAGGTAACAACAGTAGTATTAGACAGAATGAAAGTAGGCCTACAGATAGGAGTTCTATGCAAAGATCATCGTCTCCAAGACAAAATTCAGATATTCGCTCAGGTAGATCTTTTGATAGGATGCAATCGACGCCTACTCCAAGGCAACAGCAGTCAACGCCATCAAGGACTTTTGATTCTGGATCTAGAAGAAACGACAGCAGTTTTGGAAGTAGTAATTTGGGTAGTTCAAGAAGTTCTTCAGGAAGTACTTCCCGTTCAAGTTCCGGTGGCGCTCGACGAGGCTAGGAAAATCAAATTTAAATTGATCGTAAGAAATCATAAAAGGCTGGTATAATATAAATTAGATCAGCCTTTTTATTTGAGATTTTATCAACTTTGGCGATAGAATCAAAACCATTAAACTTTGTCAAATGCGAAAGCTTTTAATCATTCCGATTATTATTCTGACTGCGATTTATGTCAATGCTCAAAATATCACAGACGTGGTCAGATGGTCGAGTATCGACTATTTAGGGACAGCGCGTGTGTTAGGTTCAGGTAGCTCCTTTGGTGCAATGGGTGGAGATTTTTCCGTCATCAATATCAATCCTGCCGGAATAGGAGATTACAGAATTTCGGAATTTACACTGACACCATCATTGAGAGGAAGCAAGTCCTCCGCATGGTTTACGCAGGATTCCTTGAACATATCAGCTGGAAAATCCAGCAAACTCGGACTTGATAACATTGGATTTGTTCTGGCTTCTAATCCGGGTGGGACATTGACTAGTTCTAATTTTGCTTTTGGATATTCTAGAATAGCGGATCTCAATCAGTCATTCAGATTAGCAGGCAATAAAGCTGGATCCATAACGTACCATTTTGCTAATGAAGCTCAGGGTAAATCAATTGATGATCTTGATGATTTTATTGGTTATCCGGCTTACTATACAGGAGCAATCTTTAAGGGAGACAACAATGAATATTCAACTGATTTTCCTAATGATAAGGTTAAAGTAGCTACCGTGCAAGATGTTTATCATAGTGGTGGCATCAATGAACTGACTATGGGTTGGGCTGGAGAATATGATAACCAACTAAATTTTGGAGTAAGTGTTGGCGTACCATTTCCTTCATTTGAACAACTTAAGACCTACAAAGAATCAGATCCAAATGATGACATTGAATATTTTGACGATCTTACTTTTACGGAGCGTTTACATACGTCAGGTGTGGGTTTTAATTTTAAAACGGGATTTACTTACAAAATCCAAAATGTGGTGAGAATTGCAGGAGCTTTTCATTCACCTACGTGGTATAAGTTTACGGATGATTATGGCACATCATTAGAATATGTATTTACTGATGCCATTGGTACCGAACGGACCAGTTATGATTCTCCTGGAGGTGTGTTTGAGTATAAGATTACTACACCATGGAGGGCTATTGGTAGTATTGGGACTACCCTTAGGTTGGGCGAAATTCGTGGATTTATCAATGGTGATATAGAATTTGTGGACTACACTAATGCCAGATACAATGGAACAGCATATCTTGATACACCATCTGAGCAACAATGGACTCAGAGTGTAAATCAAGAAATTCTCACTAAACTGGGCACCGCTACAAATATCAGACTTGGTGGTGAGTTTGGTTATAAGGGGCTCAGGCTTCGTGGTGGATATAGTATAGAAAGAACAGCTTATAATGCGGATGATTTTTACAATAATAAGGTGTCCTTTGGATTGGGCTTCAGAGCAGATCGTTTCTTTATGGATCTGGGTATTAGAATTGCTCAATACAATGAAGGATATTATCCTTATTACATCGATGGAGCCAAAAACAATCCTCTTGCGAATATAGAAACCGAAAGAACCAGAGGAAATCTCACCTTGGGATTCAAGTTTTAAAAGATCAAATGAAAAGAAACGGTACTGAGGGCAGTAGGTCAAAACTATTGCCCTTTTTGTATTTAATAAAATTGAAAATTATTAACAATTCCATACAACATATTATTTTATCTTTGCGTTTGAAATGCAACAGTTGCCCTCCTAACAAATACACCAAATTCTGAATTTTAGACTTTTGCTATTAACTCATTGATTATGTGAGATTTAGAATTTTAAAAAAAATTAATTTATTATCTTTATAAAGTGCCGCTTTACCGAATATTCCGTAATTTTGCACTTTTTTAGAGAAGTTGTATTGTGTAAATTGTATTAAATATATGTTGTTTCGAAGATCTACGTTATTTACTTTGCTTTTACTTGCTATTGTGCAAACAGGTTTATTCAGTCAGCCTTTGGTAGAATTTATTGCAGATATGAAGCAGGGAATGAAGGGTGATAGAGTATGTATAGATTTTAAAGTAAATAATTTTACTGATGTAGAATCAATGCAGTTTAATATTTCCTACAATGGAGCGATCGTGACGCCAGAGTGTCCTATTGATTTGACTAGTTCAGCTCTAGCTGGTAATATCGATCAAAACAACTTCAATTGTAAAGATAAAGATAATGGCTTTATAAAATTTGTTTGGGAAAACACGCCACCATTGTCTTTGCCGGACGGCTCTATCTTGTTTACTGTTTGTTTTGAGTTAGTAGGAAATCCGGGTAATATTTCCCCTGTCTATGTTAACAGTTTATTGCTTGATCTGGAGGTTTGTCAGGTTTTTGATGGCGAAACCACGTGTAGAAATGAGGTCATTTCTCAAACAGGTACAATCACCATCATTTCCAATACACTGCAAGTTTTTGTGGGCAGATGTGATGCTGATTCGGGAAATATCGGAGCAGGCGGTACAGCTACTTTCTATGGTGCAGGCGGCACACCTCCTTATACATACACGATTACTCCAGGAGGATATACTGGCACACTTACTGATGCCGGTGTGAGAGAAACAGTAACCGGTATCCCTCCGGGCAATTATACAATTGAAATCACAGATTCAGCTGGACTTAAATCTAGCAAAACCTTTAATATTAGTGATAATATACCCATAACCGTTCAGGAGGTGGTAAAGGATCCTACTTGTTTTTCACGAAGAAACGGTTCAATAAGTGTCGATGTTTCAGGAGGATTGCCACCCTATCAGTACGAATGGTCTAATCTCGTTTCAGGGAGAGATTCCATCAATGACCTCTATGCAGGATTGTATCAAGTGACGATTACTGATTTTAACGGTTGTCAGAAGGTGCAAAACTTTACGCTGAGGGCTGACACACTCAAATTTGATGTGGCCATTAAGGATAGCACCGCATGTGAAACTGCAAAAACCGGAGTGATTACTATACAAAATGTTACTGGTGGGACACCGCATATAGGCAATCAGAATCATCTATATGATTATATAATTAATAATACAGGAAGGTCAAAACCTTTTGGAACATTGATCAATATATCAGGGATAGGAGCAGGCATTGTGAAGGTTTTGGTTATTGACTCGCTGGGTTGTTCTGCAGAAAGACTAATTAATATGCCTTTTGCTAAAGTCGTCGAAATTGACACCATCGAACTCAGGGACATTTCGTGTTTTGGTGCAAATGATGGACTTGTAAGATTAAGGGCAAAGCCTGATGGAGCCTATTCATATGTACCAAGCGGCAATATACCGGGTGGTGGTACAAACCAAGGCGGTACTTTTGTAGCAGAAGGTCTGGGAGCTGGGCAATATTCAGTTACTGCCAGAGACCAAGATGGATGCATGTCGAGTTTGAATTTTGAAATTCACGAACCAGAAGCCTTAGTCATTAATCCGGCAGTTGTACAACCGGATTGTGCGGTGAAAGGCTCTATTCTCTTAACACCTTCAGGAGGTACCGGTGCCTATACCTACACATGGGAAGGTGGCTATGGTAATGTCAATGAACTCACCAATCTAGATGGTGGTACTTACAATGTAACCGTTAGTGATGCTAATGGTTGTACAGTTACAAGTCAGTTTGTGCTCAATGATTATGGAGCGCTCAATATCAATATTACGACTATCAATGTAAGTTGTGTGGGCAGAACCGATGGTAGTGCAACTGTAGAAGTATTGTCATCCACAGGTACTGTTCCGATGTTTACTATTTTCTGGCGTGATAGTGCCGGTAATGAAATTCCAGTGAAAACTACCACAATTTCCAATCTTGCTGCGGGTAGTTATACAGTAGAAGTAGTAACCATAGACGGCTGTAAGAGTGGTGAAAGGTCATTCATCATTTTGGATGGTGAAGATTTTACTATTAATACTCAAATAACCAATGCGCTTTGCTATGGTGAAGATGGTAAAGTAGAGGCTGCAGCTAATGGTCAAACCACTGGATACAGTTTTCAATGGATTGATAAATCAACAGGCGTTACTGTCGGTAATAATCATATTTTAGTAGCTGGAGCAGGTACTTACGTTTTAAGCATCACTAATGGTAATGGATGTGTAAAAGAAACTGAAGTGACCATCACTCAACCTGATGAGTTGATTGTTCCTCAGCCTGAAGTTAGGAATGTCACTTGCTTTGGGAAAAGCGACGGTCAAGCCGCTATTTTAAATGGACCAGCTGGACAGGATTATCAATGGAGTAATGGTTCAAAAGGGCTGTTTGCAATAGATTTACCTCAAGGTGAGGCATGGGTAGTAGCCACCAAGGGCAATTGTGTTTCAGATACACTGTTTTTTACGATATCTTCTTTTCCTAAAATTGAAGTAGATGCGTCTAAAACAGTAATAGTCAATCCAACTTGCTATGGTGATACGAATGGATCTATTAAGGTAGAAGCCACAGGTGGTAGTGGGATAGGTTATCAATATCAGTGGAGCAATAATACCGTTGGCAATACTATTACCAATTTAGGTGTTGGGCAATATATTGTTGAGATATCTGACGACAAAAACTGTATTCAAAGAGATACCTTCACTTTGACTCAGCCTGATAAACTAGAAGCCTATCTGGATAAAGTAAAATCAGTAGAGCTGGATTGTAATAATCAAGACAGAGGTCGAATAGCTTTATTGACCACTGGTGGCAATCCAGGTGTGAAAACCGTAACCTGGGATTTAGGTATTGAGACAGAAGGTCCTGTCGCTGTCAATCTGGGACCTGGCACTTATTGCGCATCTATTTCTGATAATTTAGGTTGTCTAGATACATTCTGCTACACTCTAATTGCTCCAGTGCCGTTGAGTGGAAAAATTAGGACACCCGAAGAGCCGCTATGTTTTGGAGGTACAACCTGTATCTCAGTAGATTATCTCACCGGTGGTACCGGCAATAAATACACTTTTCAGATTAATAACGGCACTCGTTACCCTATAGATTCTTGCGTTACAGTCTTTGCCGGTCAGTATTTTATCAATTTGATTGATTCAGCCGGTTGTACGATCGATACGATCATCACCATAGGACAGCCTGACCAAATCGTTGTAGAACTGGGTGATGATAAAGAATCGCAGTTGGGATTACCTTCGCCGGTGATAACGCCATTTATCAATGCTCCTGTTGGTATTGGTCATCTTGATTGGAGTCCGAATGAAAATATTACTTGCCTGACAGATGACTGTAGTTCTATAGAAGTGGCACCTTCCTTTACTACGACCTATACACTGACAGTAACGGATTTAAATGGATGCACAGGTGTGGATGAAATTACGGTTAAGGTACGTGATGTGCGAAATGTCTATTTTGCCAATGCATTCAGCCCTAACGGTGATGGCTTTAACGATTATTTTCAAGCAGTCACCGGGCCTGGAGTGGACAGAATACTTACCTTTGCTATTTATGACAGATGGGGCAATATGGTATTCCTGAAAGAAAATTATGTACCGGATCCTGCAGGAAGTGACGGTTGGGATGGTTCATTTAATGGTAGGAAATTAGACCCTGGTGTTTTTGTGTACTACGCAAAAGCACGATTTATAGACAACAAAGAGATCGATTATTCTGGTTCAGTAACACTGATGGATAAGGTCAAAAATTAAATTAGGCCTTCCCTATTCGTCAAGGATTTCATTCATTTTTTCAGGAAGCAAAAAGCCTATTGAATTTTGCTGTAAAATTCTTTAATTTGGTATTTTATATTAGATATAAAATGCTCATAATCTTTGCATTTGTACGAAAAAATCACTATCTTTGCCATCTTAAATTTAAGGTGTAAATTGTAACGATTAAAATATATGAGCGACAATAAAAAAGTAGCTGAAAACAATTACGGCGCGGATAATATTCAGGCACTTGAAGGCCTGGAAGCAGTGAGAAAAAGACCCGGGATGTACATCGGTACCACTGGACCAAAAGGATTGCATCACTTAGTATGGGAGGTGATTGATAACTCGATTGACGAACATCTTGCAGGATACTGTACTCAGATAGATACTATTATTCATAAAGATAACTCTATCACAGTTAAGGATAATGGTCGTGGTATTCCTACCGGGATACACGAAAAGCTAAAAAAATCAGCTTTAGAGGTGGTCATGACGGTACTTCATGCCGGAGGTAAGTTTGACAAAAATACCTATAAGGTATCCGGAGGTCTTCATGGTGTCGGTGTTTCATGTGTAAATGCTTTATCTAATTATTTAAGGGCAGAAGTGCACAGAGAGGGCAAGGTATTTGAACAGGAATACAAAAGAGGGATACCTGTTGGACCTGTCAAAGTGATTGGTGATTCAGACAAAACCGGTACTCAAGTTACTTTTGTTCCTGATGACACTATTTTTGAGACTACAGAGTACAGTTATAATGTACTGGCTACAAGAATTCGTGAGCTGGCTTATTTGAATAAAGGTCTATATCTGACCTTGACAGATGAGCGGGAAACTGATGAAAATGGGGCATATAAATTTGCCAAATTCCATTCGGAAGGAGGGCTTAAGGAATTTGTGAAATATCTTGATGAAAGCCGAACACCACTGATTGAAGAGCCGATTTATGTTACAGGAAAGGAAGAGAATGTAGAGGTTGAAGTGGCTATGCAGTATAACACCGGCTTTCAGGAAAATATATTTTCTTATGTAAATAACATCAACACAAAGGAAGGAGGAACCCACGTAGCAGGATTCAGGCGAGCTATCACCCGACTGTTTAAACAATATGGGGACGATAATGGCTTATTTTCTAAATTGAAGATCGAGATTTCGGGCGATGACTTTAAAGAAGGCTTGACAGCTGTCGTTTCGGTTAAAGTGCCGGAACCACAGTTTAAGGGACAGACTAAAGGAGAACTCGGTAATACAGAAGTGACTGGTATCGTATCACGTTGCGTCGGTGATGTGTTGAAGGCTTATCTTGAAGAGAACCCAATGATGGCACGCCGTATCATTGACAAAGTTATTCTTGCCGCTACTGCACGGCATGCTGCGCGTAAAGCACGTGAAATGGTGCAACGGAAAAATGTACTGACAGGAACAGGATTGCCTGGTAAGCTGTCAGACTGTTCCTCTCAGGACCCTGCCGAGTCAGAGATTTTCCTCGTCGAGGGAGATTCCGCAGGTGGTACAGCAAAGCAAGGACGCGACAGAAATTTTCAGGCTATTTTACCGTTGAGAGGTAAAATTCTCAATGTGGAGAAGGCTATGGAATATAAGATTTATGAAAATGAGGAAATCAAAAATATGTTTACTGCTCTCGGTGTCAGTATCGAGGAGAAAGATGGGGAGAAAGTGCTGAACATTGACAAACTTCGCTATCATAAAATAGTAATTATGTGTGATGCCGATGTGGATGGTAGTCATATATCAACACTGATCATGACTTTCTTTTTTAGATATATGCGACCATTGATTGAACAAGGTTATATCTATATTGCTGCACCACCGCTGTATCAAGTCCGAAAAGGTAAAAATTCCGTATATTGCTGGGACGAAGCAGAAAGGAAGGAAGCCGTTAAAAATTATTCGAATGGAAAGGAGGATGACAGTTCCATCAAGATACAACGTTATAAAGGTCTAGGTGAGATGAATGCAGAGCAGCTATGGGAAACAACCATGGATCCAGATAACAGAATCCTGCGTCAAGTTACGATAAATGATGCTATAGAAGCAGATAGAATATTTAGTATGCTGATGGGTGATGAAGTACCACCTAGAAGACAATTTATAGAAGAAAATGCTAATTATGCTAATATTGATGCATAGTTATAGCTTGCTTCTGAGCAGTACTTTCGATTTTAAATAAGCCATTAATAAGCGTCTTTTTCCAGAGAAATGCCCGATATCATTCAGTTATTGCCGGACAGCATAGCCAATCAAATTGCGGCAGGAGAAGTAGTGCAGCGACCGGCTTCTGTTGTTAAAGAATTGCTGGAAAACTCAATTGATGCCGGCAGTACTCATATTCAGCTGATCATTAAGGATTCGGGAAAGACCAGTATTCAGGTAGTAGATAATGGAAAAGGGATGTCAGAGACAGATGCGAGGATGGCATTTGAACGGCATGCTACATCTAAGATTTCTAATGCCAATGATTTGTTTCACATCAGAACGATGGGATTCAGAGGCGAGGCAATGGCCTCTATAGCTGCTATTGCTCAGGTTGAACTCATCACTAGACAAGAGCACGAAAGTGTTGGTCATCGCATTGTGATCGAAGGCAGTAATATTACCAAGAGTGAAAAAGTGCAAGCTAATCCGGGTACTTCTGTCACAGTAAAAAACCTCTTTTATAATGTACCGGCCAGAAGAAAATTTCTAAAATCTGATCCGGTGGAGTTAAAACACATTCTAGATGAATTTCATCGGGTGAGTCTGGCATATCCTGAGGTTCATTTTGTTATGTACCATAATGGCAATGAATTGTACCACCTACCAAAAGCCAATCAAAAACAGCGAATTATTGGTATTTTAGGTAAAAATTTCAATGAGAAATTAGTACCGGTCAATGAGGAAACAGAAGTAGCTTCCTTTGCAGGATTCATTGGAAAGCCGGATGCCGCCAGAAAAACACCGGGTGATCAGTATATTTTTGTCAATCGACGATTTATCAAAAGTAATTATCTGAATCATGCTATCCGCTCTGCTTACGAAGATCTCATCACCAAAGAAATGTATCCGACTTACATTTTATTTCTGGAAATCGATCCGGCTAATATTGATATTAATGTCCACCCAACTAAGACAGAGATAAAATTTGAAGACGAGCGACTGATTTATAATTATTTGCGAGTGAGTGTAAAGCATAGTTTGGGACAGTATAGTGTTGCACCTATGCTGGATTTTGATGTTGATTCAAATTTCACTTCAAAATATTCGTCGCCAAATACTGGAAATCAACCAGGAAATCCTGTAGGCTATAATCCATCCCAATTTCCCAATTTTTTTAGGCAGAAGGAGGATAAAGCTACCCTTAAAAACTGGACAGAGATTTATAAAGGACTTCAGCAAATAAGTGTACCAGATGAGCATCATGGAAGTAAGGATGGTCAGCTTCTAGAGCGGGAAGCTTTTGGCCATTCTGATGCTGAGAGCAAATTTGCCCAAGCGGTAAACATTGAACCATATCAGCTTCATAATCAATATATTGTATATCAGGTTAAATCAGGAATGATGCTGATAGATCAACAGGCAGCACACGAGAGGATACTTTATGAGCGGTATTTAGCGGCATTAAAAAATGAAATTTCAGCTACTCAAAAGGAGTTATTTCCACGCACCATTGAGCTGGATGTTGCTAAAAGCGAGGTGATGAAAAGTATTCTTCCTAAAATCAATAGACTGGGTTTTGAGATTGAAGATTTTGGTCACCATTCATATATTATCCATGGCACGCCTGCTGGACTGGACGAAAAAACAGATATTTCCCAGCTTATCACTAGTGTAATTCAACAGTATGTGGACAACCTCGAATTTCAGCTAGGTATAGATGAAAACTTAGCCAGATCAATGGCTTATTCAGCAAGTATTAAGAAAGGAACAAAAGTTCAGAAAGAGGAAATGGTGGTTTTGATTGATCACCTCTTTGCTTGTCAGTTGCCTTTTAAGAGTCCTTCTGGCAAGAATTGCTTTATTATTATCGAACTGGATGAACTAACAAAACGTTTTACATCATAAATTATCACTGATGCTAAATATCACAGAAGTCGTAAAGAATATAATTATTATCAATGTCATTGTATTTTTCGCAGTGAGATATTTGATTCCAATTCCTGGAATTGAAAGGTTTTTTGTACTGGTCACACCAGGGGAGCAGTTTATGGATGGCGGTATTCTATACAAATTTGAACCGGTGCAAATCATCACGCATATGTTTATGCATGGAAATGAAATGCACTTATTGTTTAATATGCTGGGTCTCTACTTTTTAGGACCCTGGGTAGAATCTGCTTTAGGAGCGAAAAGATTTTTGATATTGTACTTGCTTTGTGGATTGTTTGCGTCTCTGGTTCAGACGTTTATAACTCAAGGTGCTATCGTAGGTGCATCTGGAGCTGTTTATGGTGTGTTGGCTGCATTTGCAACGATGTTTCCTAATGTTAAGCTTATGTTGCTTTTTCCACCTATACCCATCAAGGCAAAGTACCTGGCCATAGGATTGATCGTCCTTGGTCTTTACAATGGGGTGAGTGGTGCTCAGGCAGGAATCGGACATTTTGCCCATATCGGTGGTGCTATACTAGGATTCATTATAGTAAAGTACTGGAAAATGGACAATCTGCAATAAAATAAATGAGGTCATCACTATGTTTAGATCAATAAGTCAAGATATCAGATCCGCATTTAATTATGGCAATATGGTTGTCAAACTGCTGATTATTAATATCAGTGTGTTTGTTGTGACTGCATTGATAGGTGCTTTTGCTCCTGGATTTTATCATACTTCTATATTGCCATACCTTGCATTGCCTGGAGATGTAAGTACTTTAATGTACCGACCGTGGACACTTTTGACCCACATGTTTCTGCATCAAGGCGTATGGCATTTAGCCGGAAATATGATAATTTTGTACTGGATGGGTAATATTGCAGGAGATTTGCTGGGTGATAGAAAGATTTTGCCCGTGTATATACTGGGCGGATTAGTAGGAGCCATCTTTTATTTGATTTCATATCAACTCATGCCTTCTATAGGAAGTTATGCTCTTGGTGCATCAGCGGCGGCACTTGCTGTAACATTTATGGCCGTTGCAATTGCTCCTGATTACATCGTTCATCTGATTCTTGTAGGCGCAGTCAAGATCAAGTATATTGGGTTGGCCATCTTTCTTCTTGACATTATTGGTAGTGCTGGTAGTGCTAATGCTGGAGGCCACCTTGCTCATTTAGGAGGTACATTGTTTGGACTGCTTTTCGTTGGGTTGTTGAGAAATGGAACAGATTTGTCGGCAATATTTTATAAAAAGGATACCTCATCCAGGAGGAAGAATCCAAATTTGCGAATAGCCCATAAGTCAGAAAATAATAAGAAGGCTCAAAGCCAAACTAAGACATCGGATTCAATATCGGAAGTGGACAGAATTCTTGAAAAGATCAAGCGACAAGGATATGAAAGTCTTACTGATGAAGAAAAGGAAGTTCTATATAAAGCAAGTAAAAGCTAATTTGTGAAGTTTATTAATCGTACATTCTTATTAGTCAATTTTGGGGTGATAGTAGCTACCTTGCTGGCGTATCTGGCTCCAACTATTGATCCGGAATTTACATGGACAATTTCGTTTTTTGGCTTATTTTATCCGATTTTATTGGTATTAAACATTCTATTTGTCTTATTCTGGTTATTTAAAAAACCAAAATATGCTTTGTTTTCTTTGTTCTGTATTCTTTTGGGGTGGAATCAGGTGAAAGGTTTTATTAATTTTAACAGCCCAAGACCAGAGACTTCTGATGAGACCATCACTGTTATGACTTATAATATCAGTAATGCCCTTCATGGATATGATGCTAAAAAGAAAAACAGGGCCATCAAGAAAAAAGCCTTAGTAGAGTTTTTAGATCAATTTAAGGATGTAGATATACTTTGTATTCAAGAAGTGGGTGATTATGCTTTTGAAATTTTAAAAAAAAACGTTTCCTAAGCATCATTATTATAGAAAGAATAAGGGCGCTATTATATTGTCAAAATATCCGTTTATTAAAAAGGGTGAAATTGATTTTGGCACGATTACCAATTCTTGTCTTTGGGCTGATATCCAACTTAAACACGATATTATAAGGGTGTATAGCTTTCATCTTCAATCTAATCAGATCACAAAAGATGCCGAGAAACTGGCCAGTGATAAAGATTTGGTTCAAAAGGAAGCATGGTATGACATCAAAGGTATTTTAAGAAAATTCAAGAACCGGCACATCCAACGCTCTCGTCAAGCAGAAAAAATTGTCGCTCATGCTGAGCAAACAGATAACAAATTGATTCTCGCTGGTGATATGAATGATTCGCCACAATCCTACACCTACCATACCCTTTCTAGGCTGGGAAAAGATGCTTTTAGAGAGCGCGGAGTAGGATTGGGAACAACATTTGGAGGTGTTATTCCTTTACTGCGCATAGATTATATTTTTGTGGACAATGCTCTTCAGGTAGCAACTTTTGATGTCATCCGAAAAGATTTTTCAGACCATTATCCACTGATTTCCACGATCGAATGGCCTGAACCCACTGTTGACAAATAATAGACGCAATCAAAACAATAAGCAATGAAACAATCGTTCGATAACAAACGGAGTGATGGCTTACTGGAGGTTATAAGTGCATTTTAACCTGAATTATGCAATAGAATTTAAATTTCGTATCTAATTGCTTATTTTTGTTTTGTTTAATTCATTATTTTAATTTCACCATTATGGTTAATCTTCCCATAGAGTATAGCGACAAGTCTGTTACCC
>LNBW01000018.1 GCA_001567255.1 Bacteroidetes bacterium OLB9
GTTCCTTTTTAGAAAAGTTGTAAATTTAAACTTATATATGCTTATAATTAATGTTAAAGAAGACGAATCCATCGATAGAGCGCTGAAGAGATACAAGAAGAAATTTCAGGCTGTGGGTTTAATGAAAGAGCTGAGAGGCAGAAAAAACTTTGTCAAGCCATCAGTAATCAGAAGAAATGAGGTTCTTTCTGCTGCATATCGCCTGAAGAAATTCGGAAGCCAGCAAGATTAATTTACTTAAAAGTATATAATAAAGATTAGGGTAAAACTTAGTAAAGTTTGCCCTTTTGTTGTTGTATAATTGAATTATTGTTAACCCGCTCTGACGACCTGATTAGTAACACGAATGCTACATTAAGGGACTATGTATTTTAACCATAAATACGCATTAAAAATTTACTACATAAAAATGCTACTTCATATCTATTTCGGTACGCGTTTTTCTAAAACTATGTCTGCAGTATAAAAACTCGGTGCCTCATAGCAATTTTTAAATAGGAAAGACTAATGAATAATATGGGTTTAACTTTTTGTAATTAGAATGTATGCTATATTTCGATATAATTTATAGCTAACCTTATCTATCATTTTTGCGATCGACCTTGTTTGAGAGCACTATCAAAGCTATAGTTTCAATGTATTTGTAAAATCCTGGAGATGAAAAAAATGTAAATGAACTAGTGCGATTGTACTAAATGATTACATTTGCTCCATAATTATTGTTATCAATAACAATTAGGTACTAATAGAGATTTTTTTTGAAACCTTGTAATATTAAAGTGCTTTATACAATTATCAAGATAATTTAAAATGATTAGCCAAGCCAAGAATAAGTCCCGTGATGAGCGAAATGCTTCGAGGGAAGATTTCAAAAAAAGGATTTATACTATCCTATTTGAAACATCAACGCCCCAAGGCAGGAAGTTTGATATCTATTTGTTAGGGTTGATCTGTTTTGCGTTACTGATTCTTATGATTGAGAGTCTTCCGACGCTCTCGCCTACTGCCAAGTTGATCTTTTACATCATAGAATGGATCATTTCCATCACATTTGCTATTGAATATATTCTTAGGATATACGTCAGTCCGAAGCCAATCAGATATATTTTAAGTATATGGGGCATCATAGATTTACTCTCTGTATTACCGATATTATTTCTGGCATTTTCTGATTCTACTCAATATTTTAGAATCATACGGGTACTACGGCTTATAAGAATCTTTAAGATATTCAGAATCAATAAGTTTACTCGAGAGGCATATTCATTGTATTATTCCCTGACTGCAAGTGTATATAAGATATCTGTTTTTATGTTCTTTGTCGTTTTGATAGCTATTATCATGGGAGGATTTATGTTTATTGTGGAGCATGAAAATAAGACAGGATTTAATTCAATACCGGATAGTATATATTGGGCTATAGTGACAGTGACTACCGTGGGTTTTGGTGATATTACGCCCAAATCAGATTTGGGAAAACTACTGGCTTCAATCATGATGTTACTAGGATATGCTATCATAGCGGTGCCTACGGGTATTATTTCGATGGAGATGTTTAAATACCAAGAAAGGGATAAAAAGCCTGGTAAAAAATGTCTTAGTTGCAATCATGAAAATGATTTTGATGCTCAATATTGCAATCAATGTGGTGAAAGAATGAAGCTAACCGGCATTGAAGAATAGAGACATCATTAGAACACTCATCAATTAATAGGCACAATTATTCTGGGCCTATATTTCCTACAAAAGCATGGATTAATGGGCTTCAAGCCAATTTTCACCGACGCCAATTTCAACAATAATAGGCACTTTCAGTTGTGGAATGGCGTGGGTCATTTTATCAATTATTAATTTTTTGACCTCCTCAAGTTCCGTTTTAAGTACATCAAATACAAGTTCGTCATGTACCTGAGAGACCATTTTAGATTTTAGACCTGCATCTTGAAATGCTTTATGTATATCAATCATAGCAAGTTTTATCATATCGGCGGCAGTTCCCTGAATAGGTGTGTTGATGGCCATTCGTTCTGCATTGGATGCTGTGAGTGAATTCCTGGAATTAATATCTCTTAAGTTGCGCCTTCTTCCTAATAAAGTCTGTACATACCCATGTTCACGGGCAAATCGGACCGTATCATCCATATATTTTTTCAGACCTTTAAATTCTCTAAAATAGCTTTCGATGAGTGTAGCAGCCTCAGATCTTGGTATGTTGAGTTGACGTGATAAATTAGTAGCGCCTGCACCATAAATAATGGAAAAATTGACAGTTTTTGCATTTCTTCGTTGTTGTGAAGAGACACTATCATAAGGAATATTATACACTTTAGCAGCTGTAGCCCGATGGAAATCGTTTCCTTCATAGAACGCCTCCAGCATGGATTCGTCACCGCTCATATCAGCGATAATTCTCAATTCTATCTGTGAGTAGTCAGCAGCGAGGATCAGATAATCTTCATTTCTAGGGACAAATGCTTTTCTGATTTCTCTACCGGCTTCATCACGAATAGGTATGTTTTGCAAGTTAGGATTTTCTGAACTCAGCCTGCCGGTTGCCGCTCTAGCTTGATTAAAATTACTGTGGATACGACCGGTTTTGGGATTTACAAGCAGTGGTAATGCATCTACATAAGTGGACTTTAGTTTGGTATATTTTCGATATTCGAGTATGGTGTCGATGACGATGTGCTCTCCAGCCAATTCGGTTAGCTTATCCACGTCTGTAGAGTATTGGCCTGACGATGTTTTTTTCCAACGGTAGGGAATTTTGAGCTTATCAAAAAGTACTTCACCTACTTGTTTGGGAGATGAAATATTGAAACGCACACCGGCATTGGTGTATATTTCCTTTTCTTTTTCTATGATGATTTTATCAAGTTCCTTTGAATATTCTTTTAGAAAATGGGTGTCTAATCTGATACCTTCAAATTCCATATCGCATAGTACTCTAATCAGTGGTGCTTCGATCTGATGATAAAGTTGCGTGAGATGATTCTCGTCCATCATTTTCTGAAGTACCGGTACGAGTTGGAGCGTCAGGTCGGCATCTTCGCCGGCATATTCACTCACTTTTTCTATACTGATATCTCTCATGGAAAGTTGATTTTTACCCTTTTTACCGATCAAGTCAGTGATAGGTACCATTTTGTAATCCAGATAAGTCTCAGTAAGATAGTCGAGTTTATGCCGGATATCAGGCTCACTCAGATAGTGGACGATCATGGTGTCGTATAAAAACCCTTTGAGTTCTATACCATACCATTTGAGTAGGGTCATATCATATTTGATGTTTTGTCCAACTTTTTCAATAGCTTCATTTTCAAGAATCGGTTTTAATTTAATGAGTAGTTGCAATGCTTTGTCGCGATTATCGGGCACTGGAATATAATAAGCTTTATGAGGTTGGGCCGAAAAGGACAAACCGACAAGCGTTGCTTGATGTGGATCGATTCCGGTTGTCTCAGTATCGAAACTAATTTTTGAAAAATTTGCCAGATCAGCAACCATGGATTCTAATGCTGTATCAGAATCTACTAGAATGTATTGATGAGGTGTGTTTTCAATATTTTTCTTTGCAATTTCGTAATGATTTGGAGTGGCATCTGAGCCAAGGTTGACAACAGTATCGGTGGAGTCAAACAGTGATTGCTGCACACCAATTGATTGCACAGTATTAGGTGTATTTTCATTGGTCAAAACTTGTTGTGCAAGTGTTCTAAACTCTAGTTCGAGAAATATTTCCTTGAGTATTTCACGGTTCATTGGTTCGAGCAGGAAATTCTTTTCATTAAAATCAACTGGTGAATGGATATCGATTGTTGCCAGTCTTTTTGAAAGTAAGGCCTGATCAGCATATTTGATGACATTTTCCTTTTGTTTTCCTTTTAGCTGATCTGCATTGGCTATGATATTTTCTACAGAGTCAAAGTTTTTAAGCAGAGCAACTGCTGTTTTAGGACCGATACCTGGAATACCAGGAATATTATCAACACTATCACCTTGTAATCCAAGTACATCAATGACCTGATTTACATTTTGTATGTCCCATTTTTCAAGGACTTCACTGACGCCCATAATTTCTACCTCGTTTCCCTGACGACCTGGTTTGTATATATAGATATTTTCAGAAACCAGCTGTGCATAGTCCTTGTCAGGCGTGACCATAAATACAGTATAGCCTTGCTTTTCGGCTTTTTTAGCAAGGGTACCTATGATATCATCTGCTTCATAATGAGGGACGGTGATGGCAGGAATATTAAATGCTTCAATAATAGAAGGTATGTACTGCATGGCAGTGATGATATCTTCAGGAGTTGCATCTCTATTGGCTTTGTATTCTGGATAGAAATCGTGCCTGAAAGTATTGCCCTTAGGATCAAAGACAACAGCAATATGTGTTGGTTTCTGATGGTTTATTAAATCCCAAAGTGTTCGGACGAATCCGGAAATAGCTGAAGTATTAACACCTTTAGAATTGATTAAAGGCCTAGCGATAAAGGCAAAATGAGCACGATATACCAGAGCGTGTCCATCCAGGAGGAAAAGTTTCTTTTCAGACATAAATAAGTGGATTGATAGCGTTTAAACCCAAAAAGCGCATTTGAAATTTACTACATGAAAATGCTACGTCATATCTATTGCGGTACTCGTTTTTCTGTCCTCGACATAGTAAAACTATATCTGCGTAATAAAAGCACCGAGTCTCATAGCTATTTTGTATCATTTCTTTTTGTAACAAAGCCTAATGTGTAATATGGGTTGAAGGTACAAAGTTAATGATTTCCGTCAAACCTCATACACAAAAAGGGATGTGTCCGCAGACACATCCCTCCAGGAATTAATTTAAGCAAATTGTTAATTACTCGAGGCCGATCATTTTCCTGGTAGCAGTATTTGCACCACTTTCAATTTGATAGATCATCACACCAGAAGATGGAAGATCACTCTTATGAAGAGTAAATGCATTTATACCTTTACCAAAAGAGGATGATTTAGTATATACTATTTTACCATTTACATCAAAAACTTTCAGAGTGACTTCACCTGCTTCAGGCAGCGTGAATGAGATCTGTGTTTTATCAGAGAATGGGTTTGGTTCGTTTTGATACAATACGAATTCAGCACTTTCTTTTTCAGCAAATCTTAGGGATAATTTACTGGCTTGAAGGTTGTCACCTGAATACATTTCTGCGTTAGTAACTGTAGAATTGATTGTAACCATATCTGAGATATTTGCATTAGTCTTAGCTGTCAAATGAAGTGTGATCAAGTCGTGACCATTTACACCATTGAGTTCGTTCCAGCTCACTGTATAGACTTTGTCAGATAACTTAGCAATATTACTTTCAGACAGTTTTTGACCACCTACATAGATTTCAGTAAGATCGGCATTATTGATTTGTAGGGTAAACTGTAATCCATAAATATTGTCTATTTCAGCATTAAATGAAACCGCAACTGACTCATTAGCAAGTACTTTTTCATCTTGAGCATTCAATACCACAGCACTTCTAGTTTCAGATACAATGTCTTCAGAATTTGCAGATGCAGAACCATTGACATCACCAACTTTTACAGCAATAAAGTCTTGATTGTTAATATTGCTTGATAAGTTACTAATCTGAATCACTTCATTGAATGGGAATGGATTATTTGGATTAGCAAAAGGTACAGAGCTGTTGATAAATCTCCAACTATTGTTATTTGGCAATGATGCATTTAATCCAAGAATCAGTTTTCTCAATTCTGTTAAGTCTGCAGAAGTTACCTTTCCGTCATTATTAGCATCAGCCGCAATAATGTCATATGGATTTGTAAACTTAGATAGTCCGAGTATATGTCTCTGGATATAAACTAGGTCTAGTGTAGTAACTCCATTTAGATAATCATCATTCTTCTGTCCTGAGACGGTATAATCATAATGCATGATAGCATTGTAGAAATTATAACCTGCTGAAGTAGAAGTTGTAGATCTAAGCATTTGAGAGAAACCATTATCCAGTGACATATTAGCATTTGCTACTACTTTACCATTCTGTGCTACAAGTCTTCCTGATACATTTGATGTAAGGCTACCTCCACATGCTCCCTGGTTGTCAGCTAGACTTAATTTTACTGTACAGAAGTCACTATTGCCTCTTTCATCCCAAACAGTCATCTTGATATCAACGGAAGGATAATCATCACATGTGAAAATTTTTCCTGAACTCTTCATGCTTGGTAACCACTTTTGTGCTTTTCCGGCAAAATATTCAGCTTCAGTAGCACTCAATCCATTTCCTTTAAAGTAGTGAGTTTCGTTGAGTCTAGACTGAATTGGAAATGCTTCGTTAAAGGTATAAAGCAGATTTTGCTTAGCAGTACAGTTATCGAATGAGTTTACGTTAAAATCAGCCGCCCATAATTCTACCTGACCATTGACCATAAGTGCGGAGCTAATGTTCAAACAATATGGAGTTGGCTTCTTTTTATCTTCAACTGTAAAGTTCTGAGTACATGATGTTACATTACCACAGCCATCAACCACTTTCCATAAAACTTTGTGTCTTGACAGACTACCTACAATATCTTCAGGTATAATAATTCTAACTTCCTGTCCTTGTCCGGTAGGAGCTACATATCTGTCAGGAATTCCGTTACCATTAGTATCATTGAATGTTCCATCTGTAGCAGGTAGGAATGATGAGTATTCATACTCATAAGTTCCATCTCCCCATAAGTCAACAAATACAATCCATTTTAACCAGTCAGATGAACATTGACCTTGATCTGTGGCTGTCATGGTAAGAGCAAGATTTCTTGTTTCGCACTTATTACCATCACCATCTTCGTCATTATGGTCATTGATCTCATAGGCTTTATCATTGCAACTACCCAGAGTAGGTTTTTCATTGTCAATGATTTTAACAACCTGTGTATGAGAATAAATTCCTTCTGGATCGAGGTCATTAGGATCATATGTACACCAATTCAATACTGTCCATCTATTTAATATTTTCATACATGCATTACCTTCAAAGTAAAAAGTGTCACTATGAAGCGTATATCCTATAATATCACAAGATCCAGAAGACCAAGTTGGTTTAGCTGATGTAGCATCATTTGTACAATCAGTGGTAATATCTGCAGGCCATACAATACTTTGTTCTGTAAATGTATTAGGTTGAGGTGATAAGTAGATAGTTTGAGAGCAAACCGTCTCAGGTCTATTCTTAATTCTCCATGTACGTTGTACATAACCTACATTACAAGTATTAAGGAATTCTCTGTCTATATATTCTACTTCAAGGTCCAGACAGTTAGAGAAGGCACGTGCTTTGCCCGTAAGGTTGAGGTCATTGATGTCATCATCACACTCAATAGTAACCGTTGGAGGGCATATAATCTGAGGAGGAAGTTTATCTTCTACACGTACTTCAACCCACGTTTCATTGTAGTTGTCACCTGCTGAACCGAATACTCCGTTCATATCGCCATCATCCCATACTCTCATCCATACTTTTACAATGCCATAAGGTACTGGGCCATCTGTGAATGTGATATCCTCACAGCAGAATTTGACATACTCACCATTGTCTGGGTCATAATTTGGACTATTTGGATTGGTGGAGCCATCATTAGGGTGGCCATCAGCATTGTAGGTGAAATTACCTGTGTAATTACAACCATCATTGTCTCGGTTTTCATCCTTTTCTCTTCGTATTTCTAGGTGAACAGGAGTACAGCTATCATAAGAACCGTTATCAACTGAAGATGCGTACAGTTTAGCAGTACCATGATTTCCATCAGTAGTTAATGAAATTATGATGTGTTGTTTTGCCACTGCAATAGGCGGAGTTTTGTCTATGACAGTTACTGTAATATTATCTGTTCCTTCATTACCACAACAGTCTGTTGCTACATAAGTAAATGTATGTGAGCCTTTGGCAATGCCTGTTGCGATGTATCTATTGCTTGGAATATCTTTTCTGATGGTTACACCTAGAGGACCTCTAACTGTATAAGAAGGATTTGCATCACAATTATCATGCAAGATTTCTGGATATGGAAGAACAACAGTGCCTTCACATGACCATGGATCAACGCTGATGGTTACATCTTTGGCAGAGACAGTAGGTGCTTCTTCGTCAACAGCAATAACAATTTGAGTGAATGTTCTGGTAGTGCTGTTACACCAGTCCAGAATAGTCCATACTCTAATCACTTTTTTACTATTGCTACATGCAGGATTACAAACTGGCAGGTCAGTATCTGATTTAGCAGCCAGAATATTACATACCTTACCTGTAATAGGTTTTCCATGTATTACAGGATAAGCATATTTGTATGCTTCAGAGATAGCATCATTTAAAGCAGCAGCGTCAGCCGCTGCGATAGTAGGATAAGTTCCAGGTACTAATGCTCTGTAATTGGCCTTGTAAATATCAAATAATTTAGCCTTGTAAAACTCAAAGATGCCTTCCATAGAAACATCTGAGCCACAAGTCAGGTGCGGACTGTTATATGGAGCATCAAGAGTCACATCATTTAGGTCTCCAGGTAAGACTCTGAACTCTGAAGTACATGATGCTGAATTACCATATGCATCAGTAAATGTCCAAGTACGGAATATGGTTTTGCCATTACAACCGTTATGACCATGCACCACAACCTCATCATTGTAGTATGAAGTAATACTAGTACAAGCATCTGCAGCTGTAGGTTGTGGATAATTAGTGAATGTGCCAGCTATAAATGCACCTTCGTCTGTACAAAGGATTTCACATCTAGGATCGGTATTACCTACAGGACAATCACAATCTACTACAGGAGGTAATTTGTCCTCGACAGTGATAGTGCCCCAGCAGAAGTTACCTTGTGAATTGGTTACAGTAACATTGTAGTGACCAGGTTTTGTCACAATAGGGTGGTTAGTGTTATTATTAATAACATTAGTTGTCCCTACAGTAATTGTGAATGGAGGTCCATACTGGCCAATTGGGCCTTCGAGTATCATATCAGGTCTGATATGGGCTTCACAACTGTCATTTACGGAAATCTGTACATTGTCGTTACATACGATTTGTCTGATCTGACTTGTACCATTAGTGTAGAAAAGTAGTGTAAATAGGAGACTCAACAGTGATAATCGCAATACCGGAATCTCCTTACTTCGGATAAGTAAATCTTTCTTTACCATGGGTAAAAAGTTTTTGGTTATAAAAAAATGAGTTCAATGCCCGAAGACCGGGCGCAGATCAGATTTAAATAAGATTTACTTTGGGTGGGAATGACGCAAAGGTATGATGGAAAATCACTTTGATGTGAAAATTATCTGGGTTAATTTTGGCATATTATTTTTAATAATGTATTTTATTATAAAAATTTGATAAAAAATTGATTATATAATTTACTAGATTACACTTACTTAACCAAAATATAGAATTTTACAATATATTTAAAATGTGATTTTATTTTATGAACTAAGAATAATTATTAGCCATAAATAAAAATATATAATTAAAAAATTGAGTCGTTCAAAAGAGAAGTTCAAGTCTTTTATGGCTAGATATAGAGAAGGGAAAGTTTAAAGAAAAGATAAAATTAATGTATTGTAATTTGAAATAATTTAACCCACATACGGTAGGGTGTTGTAACACAATTTTTAGAGATTCAATGCATTACAGTAAAAAAATCCATATAAATATTGAGTAATTTCATAAATCTTGTTTGGAAATACTTGTAAATAAATTACCTTTGTGCCGCTTTTCACGAAAGTGATGTGGAAAGCTATTATCTGTATATATAAAAAGGACAAAAATATTATAAGTATATTATGGCACTATTAGGTAAAATAAGAAATAACATGTGGCTGGTGGTGATCCTTCTGGCGCTGGCTCTCGCTGGTTTTATTTTCATGGATATGACAAGCGCAAAAAGTGGAGGCGGTTTTGGTTCACAAACTACACTTGGTGAAGTTAAAGGTGAAGAAATTGATTTTATAGAATTTCAAAGAGCTGAAGAAGCGCTTTACAGTGGATCTGGCGAAGTATATGGCCGACGAGAATCATTGTGGAATTATTTTGTTGAAAAAGCCATTGTTGATGATATAACCTCTTCAAATGGAATTGCTGTAGGTGCAGATGAATTAAATGAATTGGAATTTGGAAATAATCTTAGCCCAATCATGCAATCATACTTCAGAAATCCGCAGACTGGCCAGGTGGATAGGAATCAGCTTAATGAAGTGAAAACTGCGATTGAGAATGGAACTGTCACTAATCCTGAATTTGCTAATAGATTTAATGAATTGAGAAAGCAGGTGATTAAAACTCAAAAGCAGACTAAATTAAGTAATTTGGTAGCTAAGGCTATTTATACACCGACATGGTATGCCGAAACTATGGATAAACTCAATAATGAAACGGCAGAATTTGATTATGTAAGCATACCTTTTGATTCAATTGCTGATAGCAGTATTAAATTAACTGACGAAGATTTTGCTGCTTACATTAAGGAACATGAGAGTAGGTTTACAAACAAAGAAGAAGTTAGAAACTTAGATTATTTGACATTTGATGTTAGAGCATCAAAACAAGATTCAGCAGCAATCGCTCAGCGATTAACAAATATGGTTGAAGCTTTTAAAAATGCTGAAAATGATTCTTTATATGCTGCCACCAAGAAGGGTTTTATGATGAATACCTACGCTAAAATGTCAGACTTGACAGGACCATTGAAAGAAGAGGTAGGTCAGATTGGTGTTGGTGAAGTATATGGACCTTATATTGATAATGGTATTTATACTCTGGCAAAACTTGTAAGTAAAAAGATAGAGGCAGACTCTGCAAAAGCTTCACACATATTGAGAACAGTTGAGAATGGAGATCCTATACAACTGGCAGCTGCTCAAAAATATATTGATAGCTTAAAGAAGGAAATTCAAAGCAAAAAAATATCATTTGCTGATGCTGCAACAGCCAACAGCCAGGACCCTGGTTCTGCCGCAAAAGGCGGAGAATTAGGTACTTTTGCACCTGGTATGATGGTTCCACAGTTTAACAATGCTGTTTTTGGTGGAAAGGAAGGTGAATTATACACAGTGACTACCCAGTTTGGAGTTCATCTCATTTTCGTAGAGAAATTGATATATAAAACAAATGAGATGAAGTACCAGTTTGCGTATGTAGGAGAGCCTATCATTCCTTCAGATTCAACAATCAATAGTATAGAAGATAAGGTTTTTGCAAGTTTAGATGCTACCAAAACAATTGATGACATGAAAAAACTTGTAAACGATAATACTCAAATGGAATTTGCAGGAGGGCTGAAGATTAATGATTATACCTTTGGCAATCTAGCCGCAAGTGAAGTGACAAGAGATATGGTAAAGTGGGCTTTTGATGAAGATACTGAAGTCGGACAAGTTTCACCTCATTTATATACCATCAATGATCCTAATTTTTATGTACCTAGTAAATATATAATCATAGGACTGGCATCAATAGACAAACCGGGGATTGCATCTGTATCCTCTGTAAAGGCTCAGATTACCGATGAGGTGATGAAGAAAAAGAAAGCAGAGTACATTAAGTCACAAATCAGTGGTACTGACTTAAATGCTATTGCATCAAAATATGGTGTGGAAGTGGAACATGCTAATAATGTAACCTTTGGCTCAGCGATGTTGACTCAAGGCCAGGAGCATATGTTTGTTGCTAAGATTTTGCAGCTAGCATGGTGCTTTTGTTGGTCCGGTAGAAGGCCAGTATGGTGTTTATGTAGCTAAACTTAATACTAAGAACCCGGCTAATACTGAATCAGGATCATTTAGCCAAAAACTACAACTAACCCAAGGTCGCAGATTACAGGTTAGTTATAATTTTATTGAATCGCTAAAGAAAGCCGCAGATGTAAAGGACCAAAGAGCGAAATTTTTCTAACATAGATTATACGTAATAATATTGGCGGGTTGGTTCTATTCAGGATCAACCCGTTTTTTATACGAAAATTTTTACTTTTACGTTTCAATTTGTAAATAGAAAAGATGTATAGGATTTTGATTATGGTGTTTAGCTGCTTATTCTTATTGAATTGCGGAAACAAAAAAAGTGAGAACCAGTTACGATAATGGGAGTATAATGGAAGAATATGAGGTAGATAGTGAGGGGAAAAAAGAAGGCACCTATAAATCATATTATGAGTCTGGCAAGATACGAGAACTATCAACTTATAAAGGTGATTTGTTAGTAGGCACTCGTTATTTATACTTTGAAAATGGCAATGTAGAAATTGAAGAAAAATATACAGATGGCGGTATATTGAATGGAGAGCAGAAGGTGTTTTATAAGGATGGGCAGGTTCAAATCGTAAAAAATTATGAAAATAACGAATTGACAGGGTTGTTAAAAGTCTATTATCCATCAGGAAAAATAAAAGAAGAGGTGACGATGCGCCATAATAATGAGAACGGGCCGTTTACAGAGTATTTTGAAAATGGTCAGGTACAATGGAAGGGAACTTACTTAAATGGAGATAATGAATTTGGATTGCTGGAAGAGTGGGACTCTCTAGGGACACCTATTAAAAAGATGTTGTGTGATTCATTTGCTATTTGTCGTACTTTCTGGCACCAGGATTCGACGAAGATCAATCCTTATTTTAAAGAACATCCATATAAACCATAGTCACTTGAAACCATTATACATACTGGCATTTAGTTTTTTTTATGGCACTCATTGTTTTGCCCAGTTAGGAGGTAAGCATGTATATGAATTTCTTTCTATGCCTGCATCTGCCCGAATCACCGGGCTAGGAGGTCAGGTCATAGGAGTGATGGATGATGATGTCAGTCTTGCGCTTGGCAACCCGGCTTCGCTCAATGATCGAATGCACAATCACCTATCCTTTGCACATGACTTCTTTTTTGAAGGCGTACAAAACGGATATGTCAGCTATGCCAGAAAATGGGACAAGTGGAATATAAATACGCATATAGGCGCACAGTATATCAATTATGGAGATTTTATCAGGTCAGATGTGCTAGGCAATCAGGATGGCAGCTTCGGAGCGGCAGAGACGGCGCTGGTATTAGGTGTTTCAAAAAAAATAGCTGATCGACTTTATGCGGGTGCCAATCTGAAGGGCGTATTTAGTCATTTTGATACCTACAGTTCTACTGGGATTGCAGCAGATCTTGGATTAAATTATGTTAATGATTCGTCTGATTTTGTGGTTTCACTTGTTGTTAAAAATTTAGGTACACAGTTGACTACCTATGTCAATGATCGATACAGCACACCTATGGATGTCCAGATCGGCATAACAAAAAGACTTAAGCATTTGCCATTCAGGTTTTCTATCATAGCGCATCAATTGCATAAGTTTGATGTACGATATGATGACCCTGACCAAAAGCAAACAACAGATATATTTGGTGAGCCCATCAAGGAAAATCCGATAAAAAATGCAGTAGATAATGTTTTCAGGCATCTCGTTTTTAATGGTGAGTTTTTGTTAGGTAAGAATGAAAACCTGCGAATTAGAGCCGGCTATAATCACTTGCGGCGGAAAGAATTATCGTTGAGCACATTTCGCAGTCTAGCCGGCTTTAGTTTAGGTTTTGGGATTAAAGTTAATGCTTTTAGGCTGGATTATGGTGTAGGTTATCATCATCTAGCCGGTGCTGCCAATCATATAACCATCAGTGTAGACATGAATCGATTTTTTAATAAAATCTAATTTTATCTAGTTGCTGATGCGCTACTTTATTCATCTAGCCTACTTAGGTACTGCCTATTCGGGGTGGCAGCGCCAAGCGACGACCTCTGAGACTATCCAGCAGAAACTCGAGACTGCATTGTCTCTAATGTTGGGTAAGTCAATATTTGTATGTGGGTGTGGACGTACAGATGCTGGAGTGCACGCCATGCAGTATTTTGGACATTTTGATTATGACGAGGAGTGGCGATTTGATCCTGTGATGCGAATCAATAAGATGCTCCCTCCGGATATCACTGTGTTTGACATAATGCCTATGGATCCACAAGCCCACAGTAGAAATGATGCACTGGGCAGAAGTTATATCTATCATTTTCATACTCGTCGTAATGCCTATCTTTGGCCATTTAGCGCATATTATGAACTAGATAAAATCGACCTCACCCTTATCAACGACGGTCTTGAATTATTAAAGGGTCTTACAGATTTTAGGCATCTCTGTGGCAGTCCCGATAAAATGGCCGATACGATGTGCTCGCTTTCAGAAGCAAGCCTTTATACTGGAAGCAATGGGGATGAAGTGATATTTAAGTTTACAGCTAATCGATTTTTAAAATATATGGTGAGAATGATGGTAGGAAGGCTTATAGAACTGGCCGCTGGAAGATTGAGCATTGAGCGTTTTCAAGCCATTATCAAGGGTGATGATGCTTTGCCTTATCCTGTTGTAGCTTATCCTCAGGGGCTGCATCTATTTGAGATCAAATACCCTTACCTGGTGTTGCCTTGTCGTCATAATCCATTTGCCGACTGGATGTCGGATGCATGTAAGGTATAATCATTTAAAAATAAAGTTTGCCATTCCACCAGTTTTTTTTCTATGATTGCTTCATTTTTGTGATAAAAGCCTAGTGCTGGTTCGTTCCAGTCTAGGATTTGCCATTTGGCTTGTTTTGCGCCTGCTTTTTTAGTTTCGTCAATATAGGCTTGAAAAAGCTGCTGACCGATACCCATATTCCTGTATTCCGGCACTACATAAAAGTCTTCGAGGTACATACATTTTCCCTTCCAGGTAGAAAAGGTCATGTAATACAGTACCATGCCGACGATTTTACTATCCAAGATCGCCACGATTGCATCAAAAATACCTTCTTCAAAAGCTGCTTTGTAATCGTCTAGTGTAGCTGTGACAGCCTCGGGTTCATTTTCATAAATGGCAAGCCCAATGACTAGCTGGTGGACATCTTCCATATCTTCAACCGTAACTTTACGCAAGACTACATCCATCTTATTTCCATTTTTTAGTGATGACTATAATGGTAAAGATACGATGTATCAGCTAGATGATAAAGTATTATAGAAAAATCTACAGATAATAATTGGCACAAAAATAATGTAGGCTTTGTGATTTTGTTGATTGCAATTTATCATCATCAATTTTGCATTCAAAAATATTATTATGAATTAGGGAAAATTATTTTTTAGGAGTTATAAAAGCAGTTTGGAATTTGATATTCACCTATTGATTTATTAAAAAGGCCCAATTGAAAAAAGTTGTAAAATCGATTCATATAAAAAGTTAGCAATGCAACAGTAAACTATTATTTAAAACTTAAAAAACACTTACTTATGTTGAGATTCATTTTTACCTTCTTGGTTTTTTGTTTTGGAGTGTATTGTCCTGATTTAAGTGCTCAATCGATACCATCCTTTCCCGGTGCTGAGGGTTTCGGTGCCCAAGCCACAGGTGGTCGTGGTGGAAGAGTGATCTATGTGACCAATCTTAATGCCAGCGGTCCGGGTAGTTTAAATGATGCCTTGTCTCAGAGTGGTCCCAGGTATATCTTATTTAAGGTGAGTGGACTGATTGATGCCGCAGCTGAACTGAGAGAGGGCGATGTGACGATAGCCGGACAGACCTCGCCGGGAGGCATTATCACCCGTGGTTTTTTAGTAGATCAGGTTTATGAATCTGGTGGATCAGGAGATAATATAATTTTAAGGCATTTGAGATCTAGACCCCACGATCCTGAACAGGTTCCTACAGGTCATTATATTCTGGATGATGCTTTACGGCTAGATGGCGCTAGCAATGTTATAGTGGATCATTGTTCCTTTGCCAATGCAATAGATGAGTGTGTTCAGATTTCACAATCACATGATGTGACCCTTCAGAATTGCCAACTGGCAGAGACCATCGGAGGGCATTTTGATCGAGGTGGGTTATTATTAAATTACTCTACACAAGAGCACCCACAAGACAGAATCAGTATTCATCACAACACCTGGAACAGAATTGCAGCTCGATTGCCGGAATTTATCTGCGAATCGCCCTACTGTGCCGAAGCACCACTTCAACTCGAATTATCAAATAATTTGATTTGGGATCCTCAGTTTTATATATGGTATAATGCCATCATTGATCCTGGTGGTGAAGAGCATAATTTTTTTGTTGATCTCAACTGGGTTAATAATTATATGTTTGTCAGACCTTCATTTCCATTTGCTATGATGGAAATTAGTTTGCTACAATATCCTCAAAATAACATTTATGCTTCAGGTAATAAGATGAATATTTACCCTAATTATTCGGATTATCAACTATGCTATTGCTGTAATGATTTTTACTTACCAGGTAGTCATCCTAATCAAGATTTAGGTGTGGCTCAAAAACTCAATTCAAGACATAATTTTCCGATGGTTCAATATCATCCTACATCGTCTTTGCCTGAGTATATGGTCAATAATTGTGGTGCTTTTCCACGGGATCATATGGATATAAGATTAATGGCACCTATTCGAAGCCTTACCATCGATCCAGCACCGGTAGATGGCGTAGATTATTATCATGATGGCCATGACGTGAATCCAAATCCACCATCTGCTCCACAAGATACGGACGAAGATGGGATGCCAGACTACTGGGAAGTTATTCATGGGCTCAACCCTAATGTACAGGATCATAATGGTCTTCAATTATCTCAAGATATAACTGGAATAGAAGGTTATACAAACCTGGAGTGTTATCTACACTGCTTATCAGAGGCGGTCATCAACAATCATGGCACCGACGGTTGTGGCGTTACGCTGACAGCAATGGAAATGCCGGTACAAACAGCCTTTAAAGTATATCCAAACCCTTCTGTGGGAAAAATCGTGATCGAACATGAAGAATTGTCAAGTGCAGAGATTGAGATTATCAACTATATGGGACAATGTGTGTACACTACAAAATACACAGGACATTCTAAAAGTATTGATGTAAGTCTAGCTCCTGGAAATTATATTTTGGTTCTTCGTGAAAATGGCCACATCAAGGGCATACAGAAGGTAATATTAATGCGATGATGTTAAAGTGTGTGAAAAAGCAGCTTTGCTCGTCCAAATACTATTACTGGCTTACCTAAAGTAGAGGAGCCATTTCATTGCTCAAATTTCTCACCGCACTAAAGGGTACAAGTCAGAAAAATGGCTAAAAATCACCTCTGAAAAGGTTGGTTTTTAGCTATTTTTTTGAGAAGGGAAGTGGTGCAATGTGTAATGTGTCCGTTTATTGTGCGTTCCACTTTTGTTTTTTCAATGTAGTTTATCATGACAATCTTTACAAACTGAAACAAGCCATTTGATTGGTTCTTTTCCAATGTTTCTTTTTGCATATCTTGTATGATGAACTTGTGTTGCTCGTCCACCACAATAGACACATGTCCAATTGTCTCTTTTGAGAACAACATATCTTTTTCGCCTCCAATCATCTGATTTCAAGTAGGTATTTCTATAATAATCTCGCCTTTTTTTACGCCTTATGTTAAAAATCCAGCGCTTAAATAGCCAAATGACGAATGCCACTAATATTAAGATCAAAGTTTGAAAATTCATAATACTACTTGTACTTTATAGCCCCAGCAGTCATTCCGTAACCTTCACACACAACATAAGTTGAAGTACCTATCGGAATTCCAATACTTGAAGTTTCTGCATTCCCAATTATGATAATTCGATCTACTCCAATTTCATAAACTTTTTTAGTAATCTGCACTAAGCTCCATTTACCATGGGTGTCTCCGCAAGTTATCTGAGCAAATTCTATATATTTTTGTGTCGGTTTATTATTCATTCAGACGTCAATTTTGCATCATCACTTTTTGGTGGATAAGAATTCCAAGATTGAGTAACCTTCGCTTTTGCCATTAAGACTCCTAGTTTTGCAAAAATTGAAATTATTATTACTGTACAAAATATGTAAACTATAAACCCCAGTCTTTTCATTCTCTATTGTCGAAGAATTAGTTAGAAAACCCAATATGTCATTGTTTTTGCATAAACCATAACGCCCTTGCCTCCCAGAATGTCGTAGTGATAGCAGGCATTTTTAGGCGCTGGTATGAGTTGATATTATGTATAAAATTTTAAAATTAATCTCTTCATTAAAAACATACTCATGCAGATTATTAAGGCTTATTGATATCAAATGTCCTATTCGTGCAGTCAGATTATCATTTCGATATTACAAAGCTAATTTTTTTTGAAAAAATGACCAATATTTTTAAAAAAAACACTAAACTTCACTTAAGCTTTATAGTGAATAGCGCTGAAAGAACACGCTTTTACACAAATTTTACTTTTAAATGCTTGAACTCAAAATTAGTTTTGCATCAGCATGAGTGGGATTTTTTAGCTTAATATTTTACACCGTTTCTTTAAAAAAAGGTGAATCCATTCTTATTAAAGTCAGGTATTTTATATGATTACTTAAAGCTGGTTAAATATTTTCTTAAAATTACTCAACATTGCTGTTTATTTTAATGGTTCTGGAGCACCATAAAATTTTCTATACTTGCCGAGAAAGCTCCCAATTAAATATGTTACAGGCATAATAACTTTTTTAACAAAGAAAGGGAGTTCGGGCATATCGTATTCATGTTTATATTTTGTCATTAAATAGGCAGCATCGAACATCTCAGGTCGCCCACTTCCCGACTTTTTTTGCGCAGCATATAAAGTGGTTAAAAAGAAAATTAGGCTGTTTACTGGCTTCACCCAACTGCTAATTACAAGTTCATCCTCGCCTGCATTCCAAAATCGGTGCGGAACATTTCTTAAAAATGTAGCTGTCTGTCCAACACCATAATATTCGGGTTCTTGACCTAAAATCTGACAACCCATCTTTCCTTTTACTACAGTGATTGCTTCGTCTTGCTTGAAATGAATGTGCATGGTCGGTCCAGCTTTCGGTTTACACCGGCCTTCAATTATCACTTTGTCTCCATCTGGCTCTTGAATTATTTCTTTGAAAATCATTGTTTCACCAAGGCCGCTTTCAATTGTGTGTGGTAGTGAGAATTGCATTTTATTTTATTTTGAATTAAACAAATTTATAATGGTCAGTTGTCGATTTGAAGTTGTTCTGTTGATAATGCATAAAACACATCGGTTTAGGTATTGCCCAAAATGGGGGATTTTTAGCAATAAGTTCAATCAGTAGAAGTTAAAACTTATACAAAAGTCTAATTGCTTTCTTCCATCAGGCAGGGAAGTCGTGATGTCCTCCATTTTGTCAAACCATTGTGCCTATTGCACAATAGGTAACAAAATTAAGAGAAACATTGAAAACAACACTGCAAAATGGATCATTTATAGTATGTCCATATAAAAAAGGTGCATATGGCTTTATGCAAAGGAAAGATTTAGCACCGCATAAGTTCTGTGTAAAAAGCTTGTTATTGTGCTGTATATTTTGAAAAGGGTAGTTGTTTAATGATTACGAATGTTGTGCGTTGCTATTCATTTGCAATTCCAATCATAGATAAAACCCATATTACTCATTTGACTTTGTGACGAAGGGAAATGATACAAAATAGATACGAGGCTCGGAATTTTTATTCCGCAGGCATAGTTTTACTATGTCAAGGACAGAAAAACGAGTACCGAAATAGATATGAAGTAGCATTTTCATGTAGTCAATTTCTAATGGGTAATTTGGGTCAGATTTAGTTTTTGCGTAGTGATTTTAGGCTGAGTCGGTACAGCCTTGACTTTTTGTTTCTTTTGTGTCAAGACAAAAGAAAAAGGTAAGATTAATAATTGCTCAAATGATTAAATTTTAATGCTTATTGATTCCATTATTCGTGGTAAACCTTCGTTGTTCATATCTTTTTCCTTATTAGATATTGGTGAGTATTTCAAAATAACCTTCG